>CAYLOI010000008.1:0-89316 GCA_964385265.1 uncultured Thiopseudomonas sp. | reverse complement strand
CAATCAACAGGATACGCCACCTTCTTTTCCCCTCATACACCACAAATGACTATAGATCAGTTTTTTGCATGAAGACCTGCTATAAAAATCTACACTATATTTGCTTTTTCTCGTCATCTTTAATGGCCTTGCGAAATCCTTTAATAGAATCACCAAGATCACCACCAATGCTGCGCAGTCGTTTAGTACCAAATAGCATTAATATAATAAGTGCGACGATAATTAATTGCCATGTGCTAATTCCACCAATACCCATAGTATGTCCCCTTATCATTGTTGAAGACCGACCGCAATCACTGTGCTAGTTAGTATTTACGGTCGGTTGGCTTTATAGGTCAAGCATCTAGGTTTGTCACAATGTGCTTATTCCACCGCTTCGTATGGTAAGCCAACATAGTTTTCCGCAATGGTGGTGCGTCCAGCGATTGAGCTAACAAAATATTCCAATTCGGTTTGCTGCATTCGCTTGGTGAAGGCATCATTTTCGGGGAAATCATGCATCATGCTGGTTAGCCACCAAGAGAAGCGCTCTGCTTTCCAAATACGACGCAAGCAAATTTCAGAGTATTTCTCCAGCAAATCTGTACGACCTTCTTGATAGACCTTGCACAGAATGCGATACATCGTATTCACGTCACTGGCGGCTAGGTTAAGGCCTTTAGCGCCTGTAGGCGGCACAATATGCGCAGCATCACCTAAGAGAAACAGGTTGCCATATTGCATCGGCTCAACGACAAAACTACGCAGTGGCGCGATGCTCTTTTCAATTGAAGGGCCGGTCACTAGCTTGGCTGCTTGTTCAGCAGGGATACGCTGACGCAATTCATCCCAAAAACGCTCATCAGACCAGTCTTCAACTTTCTCAGTTATAGGTACTTGCACGTAATAACGTGTACGTGTTGCCGAGCGCATACTGCACAAAGCAAAACCACGCTCGTGCTGTGCATAGATCAACTCGTCATGCACAGGCGGCGTATCGGCCAGCACACCTAGCCAACCAAAAGGATAGACGCGTTCGTATTCAGTCAGTACATCAGCTGGAATGGATTTGCGTGAAACACCATGATAGCCATCACAGCCGGCTATATAATCACAGTCAATACGCTTCTCAACACCATCTTTTTCATAGGTAATATAGGGCGCAGCACTTTTCATATCATGAATAGCGACGTTGTCAGCTTGATAGATGGTTTGTGCGCCGCAAGCCTTGCGCGCATTCATCAAGTCACGGGTGACCTCGGTTTGTCCGTAAACAACGACGGTCTTACCACCAGTAAGCTCTTTTAAGTCGATGTGTTCAAGGCGGCCACCAATGGCCAGCTCAAATCCGTCATGGATTAAACCTTCTTTTTCCATGCGCTCGCTGACACCTGCTTCACGCAGTAAATCAGCGGTGCCTTGCTCCAAGACACCGGCACGGATACGGCCAAGAATATACTCAGGTGTTTGGCGCTCAATAATAATGTTGTCAATGCCTGCTTTGTGTAAAAGCTGGCCTAATAAAAGTCCGGAAGGACCTGCACCCACAATGGCAATTTTGGTTTTCATGTTTTTCTCCATGACATATCTTTGTCATATGATGTTTTTACTACCTTGTATCTTTCATTAGATTCAAGAGAACAAACATGGATTAAAGCGAGTTATAATTGGACTTTTCATAAGCTTACGTTGTTGAGGATAATCCCCGTGGCTGAAATACCTATTTTTAAGCTTTATGGTGAAAAATCGCATTGGCGCACACCCGACTTATTGCATTATGAGTCCATCGCTTCACGCAGTAGTTTGCATGGCTGGGAGATTAAGCCGCATCGACACAGCGATTTATATCAGTTGTTTTATGTACAGCAAGGGCATGCAGAGCTCAATATTGAAGGGGAAGTGAGCACTTACAGTGACGGAGTGCTACAGTGGGTCACACCTTTGTGTGTGCATGGTTTTCGGTTTTCCAGTGATGTGCGCGGTTGCGTACTTACGATTGCTTCGCCAGTGGTTTCAAGCTTTGAGAAAAGAATCAATAAGTCCTTAGTATCGAATGCTGTAGCAGTCAATTTAGATGTGGGGCGTGATCGACCGTTTTTGGACTATTTGTTCGACTCTTTAGCGCAAGAGTTTAACAGCGCGCACCCTGCACGCGAACTAGCGCTGGAATCATGGGTGACGATTTTATTGACCTGGTTGCAGCGGCGTAATACTGAGCAAAGCAGCACGGCTGATTTTCGTAGTAAGGGACATATGTATTTTTCGCGCTTTGCCAATTTAGTGGAAATGCATTACCACGAACAATGGTCGGTGCAACAGTATGCGCACCTGTTGGGCGTTTCTGGAGTGCGTTTAAATGCCATTTGCCATGAAATGTGCCAGCAAACAGCGCTGCAAGTTATTCATCAGCGTTTATTACTGGAGGCCAAACGTAGTTTGTTATATACGGTGATGACTGTAGCTAATATTTCAGACCGCCTGGGCTTTAGTGAGCAGGCGTATTTTTCACGTTTTTTTAAGCGTTTAACCGGCTCCACACCCAATGCATTTAGGCAGGCAGGGATAGACCAATTGGGTGGTATACGAGAAGTAAGTCATTGAGTATTAGATGCTGGATGCTGGATGCTGGATGTTGGATGTTGGATGTGAAGTGGACTGGGCAGTGATCTACTCTTCTGCCCAGTGCGCTATCGTTAAAATGCTTTAGTAAACTGCAATCTAAATAGATCGCCTTCTGTGCTGTTTTTAGTTTTATATTCACCGAGATAGGCCGCTTTAAAACCAAAGCCTAAGTTGCCCCAGAAATACCCGCTCTCAATACCCACTGCATGCTTTTCTATTTTCGCATTGCTTTGTGTTTGATTATTGTCCAGTTGCCAGCCGTTATAACCAATCACACCAAGCTCAATGCCGTTATCTAAGCGCTTACCTGCAGCCCACTCAACTAAAAAACTATCCCCTTGGTTGAGGCCTTTTTTATTACCATTGATTTCATAGCGTGATAAAGCAGACAGCGACCAGCTTTTAGCCGTATCCACATAGTAAGTACCGCCTAAAGTCAGCATTAAGCTTTTGTAGCCTAAACCGGGTGATGCAGGCTGCGAAGTGCTACCTGTATCAAACCATAAGCCTGCAGCAAAAACGCTATCCCATTGCGGGCCATGCCAGCCCAGAATAACAGGCCCTAAAAAGACATCACCTACACCTGACTTTGAGCTATCAACTCCAGCTGCTTTAAAGTCTAAGGAGGTATGCTGCACCGGAATAATGGCTTCAAAACCATAGTCTGCACCGAGGAACTTTTTCTCAGTGATATGAATAAAACGATTGGCCAGTGCGGTCACTTTTCCTTTATTACTGCCTGGGACTGACTTGCCTTTATCAGTTGTCAGTTTATCAATATCGTAATGCACCAAATAACCGCGGTAGTAAGTGCCAGGCGGTGGTACGGATGGTCCGCCCATACCTTCAATACCAGGTACATAGTGGCCATTGACTGCAAAAGCTGCAGAGCTGATCAGTGAACTGGCGGCTAAAAGAGCTGCGCCATACATCAGCTGCTGGTGGCCTTTTTTTAGCGGCTTCATGGTTGTTTTTATTATTGAGTTCATAAGGTATTCCTCGATATTTTTATAATTATCAGTCTATGTACTGCTTGCTAATTAATAACCAAAGTGCAAAAAGCCAAGGCTTGAATCAGCTTATGTCATAAATATAGAGCAAGAGACTTGTGAGTCATAATGAATAGTCAGCACTTATCTATACTGATTTTGATATGTAAATAGGTTTTTTAGCGTCTGCAGTTGCAGTTCAATGTTGGATAAACATCAAAATACCTGAAATGGTAAAAAACGCGCAAACTGTTGTCAGCATCAAGGTGCTGGCCGTGAAGTTTCGATAGCCGTATTGACTGCCAAAAATAGGGTAAATACTCATCATAGGCATGGCGGCTAACAACACTGCAGCCAGTTGCAGTTTGGGGTCAAAGGGTGGCAATAACCAGATCAAAAAGACCACCATAAGTGGGTGCGCGATCAGTTTACCGATCAACATGGGTGTTATACCGCCGAGTTTACCTTTGAGCGGGCTATCCACTAAAGATGCCCCAATCACAAAGAGGGCTACCGTGGCCGAGGAGCGACCCAGCATCTCTAAAGTGATATTAATCGGGTCGGGCAGTGTGATATCTAAAGCAGAAATCAGCATGCCGACGACAATAGCAATCAGCAGTGGATTGCTGAGCATGCGTTTATGCAATTTGATCAGTACACGACCCAGCGACATACCGGTACTACGTGATGTGGCAAATTCTAATAAAGCCATGCACAGTGGAATAATCAGAATGGTTTCAACAAGTAAAGCCATGGAGAAGGCTTGTGCTGCGGTGCCGCCAACAACTTGTAACAGTACCGGAAAGCCAAAATAAGGTGTGTTAGACATCGACACCCCCATCGCTTTAAGTGCAGCAAGCACGGGCTCGTTTTTAAACACTTTGAGGCTGATGAGTAAGCCCAAACCCAGCATCAGCAATGAACCTAACCCATAGGCAATAATAAAACTAAAATCAAGCACTTCGGAAAACTGCATCGAGCTGAGAGTATGTAAAATCAAGCCCGGCATCGCAAAATATAGTACAAAACGGCCTAAGCCTGGAATCGCCTCATAAGGTAAAACACGCCAACGTACTGCTGCATAGCCGATCGCAATCAATAAAAAAATAGGTGTGGTGATAGAAACAATAGCTAGCATGTCGGGCTCTTTGTTCAGCTGAGAGCTGAATATATTAGAAAGTACGGTGTATGTGTTGATATATCAATTAGAGTATATAAGCCGGCAGTGGCTTTCACTGAACTGTTATTGATCAGTGAGCGAGTGTTGTGCGGACACAATTATATGATCGAGCCAGCTTTGTGTTGCACCACCGGTGAGTAGGTCATGTTGCAGTTGTGTTTCATTGAGCTCAACCCCGCTGTCTTCGTGAATGATATCGAGTAAATGGCGCTCTGAGTTCAGTGCTTGTAAGCAGGCTTGTTTAACCAGTGTGCTGGCTTGATCACGTGACATGCTTTTGGCTAAAGCAAAGGTGGCTGCTTCAGCATAAATGACTCCGTTATACAGACCCAGATTCGCTTGCATTTTTTTGCTATTGACTTGCAGGTGCGCCAGAGCATCACTGCTGTGATGCAATGCGACTGCGGTAGCCATTAACATCGTTGGTAAAACCAGCCATTCAAGTGTCCAGGCGCTACCGCTGCGCTCATGCTCATGCAGCATGGCATGGTGCATCTGACCGATCTGCCCCGCGTTGTGGCGTGCTAAACTGACGAGTAACTCAGCACTGACGGGGTTACATTTTTGCGGCATAGTGGAAGAACCACCACCGTTCGTAAAGGTTATTTCGCCGACTTCGGTTTGCCCAAGGAGTAACCAGTCTTGTCCTACTTTACCCAGTATGCCCGTTGTCATAGCGAGCCAGTTGGCCAGCTCCACTAGGCTATCACGCTGGGTATGCCAATTTTGGCTGACGGCTAAATCAAGACGCCGCGCTAAAGCATCAGTAATGGCAATCGCTTTATCTTGCATCGTAGATAAGGTGCCAACAGCACCGGCCAATTGCAGTTTAAGTAAACGGGGTTTTAATTCGTCTAAGCGTTGCTGTTGGCGCAATAAAGGTGTCAGCCAGTTGGCTACTTTTAAGCCAAAACACATGGGTACTGCTTGCTGGGTGCGAGTGCGACCCGCAGTTAAAGTATTACGGTGTGCGCAGGCTAGCTGCACTAATTGACCAATGACTTTGCTTAAGCGTGCTTCATACAGCTTAAGTAATTCACGGCAATTGAGTATCAGGGCAGTATCTACAATATCTTGGCTGGTAGCACCAAAGTGCACCCAGCGTGCATGCTCTTTAGGCAATGCCTGTTTGAGAGCTTGGACTAAGGCCGATACAGGTACACCTGCACTACCCGTATCAGCCGCTAAGGCTGTGGCTGATATTTGAATATGTGTTGCGACCTGAGCAATGGCTTGAGCTGCATCTTGAGGAATCAAACCGCAGTCAGCTTGGGCAAGTGCCAGTTGTGCTTCCACCTGCAGCATGGCGCGAATATGTGCGTCATCCCCCAAATAGTGGCCTGCCTCTTGATCAGACAAGAGAGTGCTGTACAGGGCTGAATCAAAGGGGGAAATCGTCAACATATCGGCCTCGTGTTCACTTAAAATTAAATTTATGCTTAAAAAACAACACCTTTTACACCGTGCTAGCTGATGTGTTCAGTCTATAACGGTGTAAAAGGTGAGGGTAACAGTCATGCGTTGTCAGTACTGAATGATCAGTCCACTGAATCAACGGCCTCCAAGGCAATAGCGATACCTTGGCCAACACCAATGCACATGCTGGCCAGAGCATAGCGCTTGCCACGACGCTTGAGTTCCAGTGCAGCAGTACCGGCAATGCGTGCGCCGGATGCACCCAGCGGGTGACCTAAAGCAATCGCACCACCATTGGGGTTCACGTGTTCTGCATCGTCGGCTAGACCTAAATCACGCAGGCTGGCTAGTGCTTGTGAGGCAAAAGCTTCGTTGAGCTCAATCACATCAAACTGCTCAATGCTCATACCTAGACGCGCACAGAGTTTTTTGCAGGCAGGCACAGGACCAAAGCCCATAATACGCGGTTCTAAACCTGCAGTGGCACCACCCAAAATCTTAGCGATAGGGCGTAAGCCGTACTTTTTCACTGCTTCTGCTGAAGCAATAATCAACGCAGCCGAGCCGTCATTCACCCCTGATGCGTTACCGGCTGTGACTGAGCCTTTACCGTCCAAGGCTTTGAGCTTGGTCAGCGCTTCGATGGTTGATCCTGCTCGTGGGTGCTCATCGGTATCGACAAGTACAGCATCACCGCGACGCTGAGGAATAGTCACAGGAACAATTTCTTCAGCAAAGACGCCCGCCGCTTGAGCCTGCTGCGCACGCAGTTGTGAGCGTAAGGCAAAAGCATCTTGATCGGCACGGCTGATATTAAAATCTAGTGCAACGTTTTCACCGGTTTCTGGCATGGATTCTACGCCATATAGCGCGGCCATTTGCGGGTTTACAAAACGCCAGCCAATGGTGGTGTCGTACACCTCATTGCTGCGAGTAAAGGCAGCTGTAGCTTTGGGCATCACAAAGGGGGCGCGACTCATGCTTTCCGTGCCACCGGCAATAATCACTTGTGCTTCGCCTGCTTTAATCGCACGCGCCGCCGTGATAATCGCATCCATACTCGAACCACACAGGCGGTTGATGGTGGTGCCGGTCACGCTAACAGGGTAGCCCGCCAGCAAGAGCGACATGCGTGCCACGTTACGGTTGTCTTCACCGGCTTGGTTGGCGCAGCCGAAAATCACATCATCAATTGCTGCTGGGTCTAAACCTGGGTTGCGTTCTAGTAAAGCTTTGAGCGGGACTGCGCCCAAATCATCCGCACGCACTGATGACAAAGAACCGGCGTAACGACCAATCGGAGTACGAACATAGTCACAAATATAAGCGTTGCTCATAGTATTCCTCATTCGCCTGCGTGGGTGCGCTCAGTGCGCTCGTTAAGATCACGTAGCACCGATAGCTCAAGTTCAGTGGGTACACTGGTTTGTGTGACTGTTGGTGCATAGGTCACAGTCCAGCCGGTATTATCTTGAATCTGCTCACGAGTCACACCTGGGTGAATCGAGGTCACGATAAATTCTTTAGTGTCAGGATCAGTTTCCATCACGCACAGGTCGGTAATTAGCTTGCTGGGGCCTTTGGTTTTGATGCCTAGTTCTTCACGCTCTTTACCGGTTTTGCCATGGCCAAGAGAGGTGATAAAGTCGACTTTCTCAACAAAACCACGCTTAGATTGCTTCATCACCAAGAAGATTTCGCCGCACGAAGTAGCGATCTCTGGAGCACCGCCACCGCCGGGTAGGCGCACCTTAGGGTTATCATAATCACCGACCACTGTGGTATTGATATTGCCAAACTTATCCAGTTGCGCTGCGCCCAAAAAGCCCACAGAAATACGCCCACCTTGCAACCAGTAACGGAACATTTCTGGCACTGATACGGTAGTGACTGCGGTTTCGCACAACTCGCCATCACCAATCGACAGCGGTAGTGCATCAGGTTTGGTGCCGATCGTGCCTGATTCATAAATCAAGGTAACACCCGGAGCATGGGTCAGGCGTGCAAGATTACATGCGGCAGAGGGCATGCCTATACCAACAAAGCAAACGTCATCATTACGTACAGCGCGCGAAGCAACCACTGTCATAATTTCAGTTGGGGTATAGCTCATGTTATTTCTCCAACCATTTAACTTTTTGTGCAAACACTTCTGGACCGACTTCAAGTACGTTGGCTTTGATCCAAGCGGTGAAGGCATCGCGGTCAGCCGCAATCGCATCCCAGTTTTTGTAGAACGCATTGTCACGCGGGTAATAACCCAGCGCGTAGGACGGGTGCGAACCACCGGGTACCGTTGCAATGGCAGTGATGGTCCATGCGGGCAAAATACATGCATTGGTGTGCACGTCATCGAAGTTATCTACTACTTCTTCTACGGTCACAATCACACGCTTAGCGGCTAAGGCGGCTTCTTTTTGCACACCAATAATGCCTTCCACTAACACATCACCATTTTTGTTGGCTTTTTGTGCGTGAATAATCGTCACATCTGGGCGAATCGCAGGCACGGCGGCCAAATGTTCGCTGGTGAACGGGCATTTAATAGAGCGGATGTTGGGATTCACTTCGGCTAATTCAGCGCCCAAGTAGCCACGGAAAATAGCGCAAGGTAAACCTGCTGCGCCGGCTTCATAGGCGCTAGCCATGGCTGCGTGGCTGTGTTCTTCGATTTCAATTTTGTGCGGCCAGCCGTTTTCATAAGAGTCACGCAGGCGACGCAATGAACCCACGCCTGGGTTACCACCCCATGAAAACACCACTTTTTTAGCGCAACCGCTACCAATCAGCTGATCGTAGACTAAGTCAGGCGTCATACGAATCAAGGTCAGGTCCTTTTTTCGCTGGCGAATAACTTCATGCCCAGCGGCGTGAGGGATCAGGTGAGTAAACCCTTCCATCGCCACCACATCACCATCATGCAGGTACTCGGCAACCGCATCTTTTAGAGATACAAACTTGGCCATTAGACTATCCTTTATACGTCGAAGAACACGGTTTCTTGAGGACCTTGCATATGAATATCAAAGTGATATTCAGGGCCAGTACCCGTTTCTTTACGCTGTGCAATTAACGTGCTTTGGCGTGATGCACAGATCTTGCTCAGAACAGGATCAGTTGGGTTGGCACTGGTTTCATCAGAGAAATAGATGCGTGTGAAAGCATGGCTTAATAAACCACGCATCATCACTACCACAGTGATAAAGGGTGCATGACCTGCTTGTGCTGCGCCTGGCTTAATGGTGTCAAAGCTAAAACTTAAATCGCTGCGCGTACCGGTACCACAACGCCCGTAACCGAGAAACTCTGTATCTAGCGCACGGTTACTGCGTTGATCTAGCGAGTGATTAAAACGGCCCGCGGCATTGGCTTGCCAGATTTCAATCAGCGCATCATCAACGGCATCACCGTTACCATCAAATACTTTGCCAGTGATGCGGATACGTTCGCCGTCAATATCACCTTTTACTAACTGATGGTCGGCAATTTGCGTATTGCCGTAACTGTACTGCTGCGCCGTTAAGCCGTAAGCGAAGTAGGGGCCAACTGTTTGTGAAGGAGTTTGCTTGAAAGTCATGTTTTAAGCCTCCGCAGGGGTAGCGTTAACGCCACGAACAACGATGTTAAAGATATAACCCAGCGCAAAACCGTCTTCGGTGACATCCAATGAAAACTCACTGACTAAACGCTCGCGGGCTTGTTCAGGTGTGGCGATGTAAATAGGATCGTATGGCAGCAATGGATCGCCAGGGAAATACATTTGCGTCACGATACGGCTGCTGATGCACGGGCCTAGTAATGAGAAGTGAATGTGGTTAGGACGCCAGGCGTTCGGGTGGTTACCCCAAGGGTAGGCACCAGGTTTGATGGTGTAGAACTTATAATTGCCGTTCTCATCGGTTAAGCAGCGGCCTGCACCTAAAAAGTTTGGGTCGATCGGTGCGTCATGCTGATCACGCTTGTGCACATAACGACCGGCTGCGTTGGCCTGCCAGATTTCAATCAGAGTGTTAGGTACAGGCTGACCAAACTCATCAAATACGGTACCGGTGACGATAATACGTTCGCCAATCGGCTCACCATTGACTTGACCGTTCTTGGTTAAGTCGTGATCCAGTGGTCCAAGCACTTCTTGGCCAAAAGCCGGGCCGGTTAATTCAGCCAGCTCTGGATCGATTTTGACCAGACTTTGTGAAACACCGCGCAAAGTCGATGATTTGTATTCGGGAGAGATAAAGGCAGCATGGCTGTCCCAGTCTCTTGGCGTGAGTTTAGACATTAGGATTGCACCTCTTGAGATTCGAGTTCGTTGTAGACTTCTTTAGCAATACGAAACGCAACATTGGAGAAAGGAACACCGGCATACACCGCTAAATGCAGTAGGGTTTCTTGAACTTCCTGCTTACTTGCGCCGGTATTGCGAGTGGCACGAATATGCATCGCCAGCTCTTCTTCATGATGCAGGGCGGCCATCAATGCAATGGTCAGCAGGCTGCGGTCACGCTTACTCAAGCCCGGGCGGCTCCAGACTGAACCCCAAGCACCTTCAGTAATAAAGGTTTGGAAGGGCTCATCAAATTCAGTTTTGTTCGCAGTAGCACGGTCAACGTGGGCATTACCCAGTACTGAGCGGCGCGTTTTCATACCTTGAGCAAAACGGTTTGATTGCAACGTATGGGGCTGCAAAAACGCTAGCATGGCCGCTGCCAGTTGCTGAGGTTGCTCAACGCTGGGTAAATGTCCCGCGCCTTTAATCACAACAAACTGGCTGTTAGAGATAAGCGCTGCAGTGCTTTCAACCAAAGCAGGTGGCGTAGCACCGTCTTGATCACCCACTATACATAAGGTCGGTTGAGTGAGCTTAGCAGTACTGTCAGTTAAGTCAGCGTCGCGAATTGCCGCACAGGTGCCCACATAACCTTCCAGTGGTGTCCGTGCCATCATATTGCGCCATGCGATTAAGTCATTGGGGCGTTGCTCGCTAAATTCAGCAGCAAACCAGCGCTCCATCACAGCATCAGCAATATGCTCTAAGCCGTGCTCACGTACGGTATTGATACGATCTTCCCAGCCTTGTGCTGGACCAATCTTATGTGCGGTATCACATAGAATTAAATTGCTGACCAATTCAGGGCGTTGCGCGGCAACACCTTGCACAATCATGCCGCCGACGGATAAGCCACATAATGTCGCTTGCTCGATGTTAAGAGCATCAAGTAAGCCAATCAGATCATTGATGTGGTCATTGAGTTGGTAAGGCGCAGGCGGGCATGTTGATAAGCCGTGACCGCGTTTGTCGTAACGCAGAAAGCGATAGTGGGGTGCCAGAAATGCTAATAATGGCTCCCAAACGCGTAAGTCCGTGCCTAAAGAATTGGAGAAGACCATTAATGGTAAATGTTGCGGGCCTTCTAATTGATAATGAAGCATGACGCCGTTAACGGTCATGGTCTGAATCATAGTGTTTGCCTTCACCTGCTGCAAAATAGTTAGACTCAATCTTGCTTAAATTATTTGATATGTAAAATGATGTTTTATCAATTTGCTATATCAAAAAAGGAATGAATTAAGGTTTTCTGGCGTATGTGTGCTGTGGATTGAGCTCGTAAAGGTGTGTGTGCACGTGATTTTTTTACTTATTATCGATGCCGATACATTTTTTGCATTGACTGGCTCACTGTATGTCAGTGAAGAATAGGCCCAGGAGCGTTGAGTATTTTTGTGCCGCTGGTAGCAGTTTCTATGCTGTTTATTCTTTTGTTTAAAAAAAGTGTATATCGCTTTTGATATACCTAATGTCGAAAGTTTCATTTTTCATAACTGTTATTAGCAATTAGCCTCAAGCTATATCCGTATGTGAATCAATCTACGCTCGATACAAAAACGTTTAATGAGAGCGCAAGATAGACCTGAATTTCAATAAAGGACCCTGTGTTATGACAACCACTCCCTATCAGAATCTTGAGTTGCAGCCGCTTGCCGGGCAATGGCGCTCAGGTAGTTCGCAAACTCAATTACCAGTATTAAACCCTTATACGGGTGAAGAGTTGTTGAAACTCAATTTAGCGACTAAAGACGACATGGAGCAGGCTTTTGTTGCTGCACGTGATGCGCAAGTTGGTTGGGCGGCTATGGGTCCTGCTGCACGTGCTGCAGTGTTACTAAAAGCCGTGGAGATTTTCGATCAGCGTCGTGAAGAGATCATCGACTGGTTGATCAAAGAGTCAGGTAGTACGCGCATTAAAGCGCAAATTGAGTGGGGTGCTGCACGCGGCATTACGCTCGAAGCTGCTAGTTTTCCAAGCCGTGTACAAGGCTGCATTTTACCCAACGATATTCCAGGCAAAGAAAGCCGTGTCTATCGCAAGCCCATTGGTGTGGTCGGTGTGATCAGCCCATGGAACTTCCCTTTGCACTTATCACAGCGCTCAGTGGCTCCGGCTTTAGCTTTGGGTAACGCGGTAGTGATTAAACCTGCCAGTGATACTCCAGTGACCGGTGGCTTATTGCTGGCGCATATTTTTGCTGAAGCGGGTCTGCCGGCAGGTGTTTTGAGTGTAGTGGTGGGTTCAGGTGCGGAAATTGGTGATGCTTTTGTCGCGCATCCGATTCCTGGTTTTATTTCCTTTACGGGATCAACCCAAGTGGGTCTCAATATTGGGCGTATCGCTTGTGGTAGTCAGCATTTGAAGCATGTGGCGCTTGAGCTGGGCGGTAATAGCCCGTTCGTGGTACTTGCTGATGCGGATGTTGAGCAAGCAGTTAATGCGGCAGTGGTGGGTAAGTTCTTACACCAAGGTCAAATCTGCATGGCGATTAATCGCATCATTGTTGAGCAACCACTGCTCGAAGAGTTTACGCGTCGTTATGTTGAGCGTGTCAGTGCCCTTAAATATGGCGATCCAAGCTTTGCCGATACCGTTGTTGGTCCAGTGATTAACCCTAAACAACTAGCGGGCCTGCTGCACAAAATTGAAACAGCGAAACAAGAAGGTGCCACTGTTTTAGTGGGTGGTGAGCCGCAAGGTAATGTATTGCCGCCGCATGTGTTTGGTAACGTGACTGCGGATATGGATATTGCACGCGAAGAAATTTTTGGCCCCTTAGTCGGTATTCAAAGTGCCAGAGATGAGCAGCATGCTTTAGAGCTGGCTAACCAAAGTGATTATGGCTTATCCAGTGCGATATTTACTGCCAGCTTGGAGCGTGGTGTACGTTTTGCACAGGGTGTTCAAGCGGGTATGACGCATATCAATGATATGCCAGTCAACGATGCACCAAACGCTGCCTTTGGTGGTGAGAAAGGCTCGGGTCTAGGGCGCTTTAATGGCGAGTGGGCCATTCAGGAATTTACCCGTGATCATTGGATTACTGTGCAGCATACGCCGCGTCAGTATCCATTTTAATTGCTCTAATAAAAATAAAGGAAACTCCATTATGTCTGTGAAGATAAAGTCCTTGGTGTTAAAAAGCTTGGTTGTGCCTGTGCTACTAGCCAGTGCAGCGACTTACGCAAACAGTGAGAGCCGTTTTAAAGATGGCGAACAAGTGTATGCAAAAGTCTGTGGCCAATGTCATGAAACTGATGGTGATATTGGACCTGTGTTGTCAGGCCGCAACCTCAAACCCGCTTACATTACTGCGATTGTTCGTAATGGCTTTCGTGCTATGCCTGCATTCGCAGCTTCGTTTGTTGATGACAAAGCCTTAGCGCAAGTCAGTCAATATATTCATGAACTGCCTGCTGCAAGCAAGGAGTAATTATGAGTATTGAACGTCGTTCTGTATTAAAAGGTATGGCTTTAGGTGGTGCTGCTCTGGCGTTAAGTCAAGCAGGTTTAGCCGCAGCAGCGCAGGTCAGTTCTGCGACGACGCGCAAACCTGTTGTGCTGTTAGTCAGTGATAAAAACGCGCACACAGCATTTATAGCTGGCGTCAAAGCCAACCCCAGTGCGGGGCAGCTGACAGTGCTGCAGGCTGAGCATGAGATAGACTTTATCAGTTCATTTGCTCAGCGTTTACAGCACTCTAAAGGTGAGCGAATTTTAGGCTTAGTGGACGATGCCAGCGGAATGTTGCTGTTAGATATCGCGCGCAGTACTGGTGCACGAGTGCATTGGATGGGGCAGCACGCCACGCTCAATGGCACGTCACGTCACTGTATTTCTGCGACCACGCAACATGCCAATTGCATCACGCAATTTGCTGAGCATGCACACAGCTGCAGCCGTCCTGCGGCGATGACTGAGCAGACTTTGTCCGCCGGCAGTGATTGGGCCGCTTCTTTGGGTTTTGCGCTGGCTTCAGCTGAGCCCAATCGTCGCTATTTACGCACGACGCCACCGACCCAGACTGCTGCCGTTGACGGCCACTTTGTTTCGTTTTCGATTGAAACCTGAAGGATTCTTAACTCATGACTACACAAAATAATAAAGTATTGCCAAAAGGCATTACCCAAGCCGACTTCGATAAGGCGATCAGCGAGTTTCGCAGCTTATTGGGCAATGACAATGTCTTGACCGAAGAAGCTCAGCTCAAGCCTTACAACAAAATTATGATGCCTGTTGAAGATGCTGCACACGCACCTTCAGCCGCAGTCACTGCCACCACCGTTGAGCAAGTGCAGGGTGTTGTTGCGATCTGTAATAAATACAAGATTCCAGTGTGGACCATATCCACTGGTCGTAACTTTGGCTACGGTTCTGCAGCACCACATCACCGTGGGCAGATTATTCTTGATCTGCAAAAAATGAATAAGATTCTGCACGTTGATGCTGATCTTGGTACAGCTTTGGTTGAGCCTGGGGTGACCTATCAGCAGCTGTATGACTATTTAGAAGATAACAATATTCCATTAATGCTGTCATTTTCTGCACCATCTGCAATTGCTGGCCCTTTAGGTAATACCATGGACCGTGGAGTGGGTTACACCCCGTACGGTGAACACTTCTTAATGCAGTGCGGGATGGAGTTGGTACTGGCCAACGGTGAGGTTTACCGCACGGGTATGGGAGGTGTTGAAGGTGATAGCGCTTGGCAGGTGTTTAAGTGGGGCTATGGTCCAACACTAGACGGCATGTTTACTCAGGCCAACTATGGTATTTGCACCAAAATGGGCTTTTGGTTGATGCCAAAACCACCAGTGATCAAACCCTTTGAAATCCAGTTTGATGAAGACTCGGATATTTCTGAAATCGTTGAATTTATTCGTCCGCTACGTCTCGCGCAGATCATTCCGAACTCGGTGGTGATCGCCGGTGTGTTATGGGAGGCTTCAACGGCAGGTGTACGGCGTTCTGATTACACCACAGAGCCCGGTGCAACGTCAGAGGCAATTCTGAAACAAATTCAGCAAGAGCATAAGCTGGGAGCATGGAACGTCTATTGCGCCCTGTACGGTACCAAAGAGCAGGTTGAAGTAAACTGGAATATTGTTACTGGAGCGCTTAAACAACTGGGTAAAGGTCGCATTCTTACTGAAGAGGATGTGGGTGGTACAGAACCTTTTAATTACCGTGCTAAGCTGATGTCAGGGATCCCGAACTTACGCGAATTTGGTCTGTACAACTGGCGTGGGGGCGGTGGTTCAATGTGGTTTGCGCCTGTCAGCCAAGCCAAAGGCAGTGAGTGCGATAAGCAAAAGAAACTGGCAACAAAGATTCTTAATAAGCACGGCCTAGACTATGTGGGCGAGTTTATTGTGGGCTGGCGTGATATGCACCACGTGATTGATGTGCTGTATGACCGTACCGACCCCGATGAAGTTAAGCGTGCGGATGCCTGCTTTAACGAGCTGCTGGATGAGTTCGAAAAAGAAGGTTACGCGGTATACCGTGTCAATACGCGCTTTATGGATCGTGTTGCTGACAGTTACGGTCCAGTTAAGCGTCGTTTGGAGCACACCCTTAAGCGCGCTTTAGACCCGAATAATATCTTGGCACCGGGTAAATCAGGGATCGATCTAGACACGTTTAAAGGTTGATAACTGAGTGCTGCAGTTCTCAGTGACTGCATAAGAAATGGGTTGAGCTGATGCTCAGCCCATTTTTTTTTCCAATAATTCAGCGGTGCTACTAATACAGTTCATAAACATCTGTACCGTTGGCGTCGCAATGGTGTCCGCACGCGTGGTCAAGCCCACAGGCCCCAGTGTTTCTTTAGTATCAATGGGCAGCTCGACCAGATCACCTTCCTCTATTTCCCGCGCCACGACGCCACGTGAAATCACCCAAATGGCATCCGACTGACGAATGTATTCTTTACCAAAGGATACGGAAATCGTTTCAATTTTATCTGACAGCATACCCACGCCTTGCGAGATTAAAAAACGCTCTGCCGAGGTGGCAATAATGGAGTCTTTGGTGGGAAATATCACATTGTAGTTGCGAATATCTTGAATGTTAAAGGATTTGCGCATGAGCAGCGGATGTCCAGGGCGAACAACAAAGGTAACGATTTCTGAATACAAGTGTTGAAAGGAGAGGCCGGTCATCAGCTTAGGTTCAGCTAAGCGGCCAACAACTAAATCCAACTCACCCACACGCAATTGACCCAGTAATAAACTATTCGGCCCTGAGATTAAATTGAGGGTGACATCCATGCCCGACTGACGAAACTTGAGTACGGCCTGCGGCATCATATTGGCGGCGACAGTGGGTAACACCCCAACGCTGATGCGCATGCTGCCTTTCATCTGTGCCTGAATAATACTGTCGGTTCCTTCACGCAGCGCAGAGAGACTGGCTCCCGCATACTTGAGAAACACCTCACCAAACTGCGTCAACTCAATGCCTTTTTTACTGCGCTCCATCAGCCGCACATCGAGCATACCTTCCAGCTCTTTGAGTTTTTTAGACACGGCAGGCTGGGTTAAAGCTAAAACATCTGCAGCGCGCGTGACGCTGTTTTGCCTGACGATTTCAATAAAACACTGTAAATGGCGATACGTGATGCGATTCTCAATCATAATCTCATAATCTCCAGCCATAATTTTCGGTAGCTTAGTATAGCTTGAGCGGCACCTTATGCTGAATTATCTGCCTGATACATAGCTAAATACATATACAAGTTATGTAATAACACCTAAGAAGCATGGATTATCGTAAGGCGAATACTTATGCCTGCGATGGTCTTTGATCAACTTGCAAGCGCCTATCAGTTGTAGGTTGCGCCTTCAGGCTGACAGGTTGTTAAAGCGCCCCAACAATAACGCATTCCGACATATTTGCATTGAGTTGATGGCGTTGTTGGCCTAAAGAACGATTATGACAGCGTGTCAATTTTAATGGCCATTGACACGCTGATAATTACAAAATATGAACAGTGCACCACTGAAAGCTGACAACTGCATGGTAAGCGCAACAACCCCACATAGCCAACGCTTTTCTGATGCCATAGCTTACCCGTTTTAATAAACGAGGTGATGTATGAGCCGTCAATATCGCAACACAGCGCAGTGGTTAGAGTTAATCGAAGCTATTGAGCGCAGCGGGCAAATTCAAGTCGAGTTTTACGCTGCGCTTAAGCGGCTTTTCGCATTTGAGGGTGTTCGGAAAACTGGGCTGGCTGAACAAGGAGTCGGGGTTCTTATAAAATGTATGTTTCTACACAAACAAAAACTAAGCCCTTGGTAGATGTAGAATCTAATATATATGAGAGGGCTGCTGCAGGAGTTGAGTGCAACACGACTAATAAATGCAAATCTAACTATAACGCTGCATTTCAATAGCCTTCCCCATTACGTCACCCATGACTTCGATTGTACACTTGAAATCGAAACACTATAGCCCCCAGTTCTTCTTAGCTATGTACCGACATGACTGCTACCTTCGCTAAGTACTGCCTGTTTAAACCCTCAATGGTTTCATTAGTGCCGCGCTGCGAAGGGCTATGTGGATCACAGAAGTTGATATCCACGCCGATTTCCTGGTGGATGTCGATCCTGACCGTAGAATATGCTTTTGCGCACGGTCAGCAGCATACCATTGAGCGGTCACTAAAGTTGAGGTATGACCAATGGTGAGTTCATCCAGCGTACATACTGAGAGAGGATAGATCGCCTCGCGACAAACGTAGGTATCTTCCTAGTTGTGAATAATTTATTTAGCAGGATGTAAACCACCAACTCAAAGAACTCCTGTCAGGTAGAAGTTTTCGTTTTGGACGAAAAGACAGGTGACGTATCCGCATCTATTTCTGGGCTATGCGAGCAGGATCTTGTTGCCTTCCTTGTAAACTTATCAGCAAAATTAACGCTTTGTGCCCAAACGAGACCTGATATCAAAATCAGACTATTTTGAAAACGCAAAAAAACACTATGGCACGATTAAGGCACAGGTAAGGCACAGAGGTTTTTCGACTGATTTCTTAAGATCTAGGGCAGTACTCATGAGTGCTATCCGGAAGCTGGCACAAAATTAATATTATTGTTGAAAAACAGCGCTCAGCTGCAAAATGAGCGGCTAAGAGAGAAAGGCTTAAGCTATTGATTTTAAACGAAAAATGGCGCACCAGGCGGGATTCGAACCCACGGCCTTCGCCTTCGGAGGGCGACACTCTATCCAGCTGAGCTACTGGTGCGTATATGAAACTTTGTTGCTTATTGATTACTGCCCTGTGTGCCCAACTTTCTAATGAGTGCTGCCTTCGGAGGGGTGCACTCTATCCAGCTGAGCTACGGGTGCGTGGCGCGCATTATACACAAATATGAATACCGCTGTAAGTAATGATTTTAGCTCTGGCTCTCTCCCTCCAAAGGCGAAAACACTTAAAGAGCATTTTTGAAATGTGGTGAATTGCAGAAAGAGCCGGCCAGATACCTGCCCGCAACTGAGTTTGCTTAATCTACGTTACAAGTGTAAAAACACAATCTTATTAAAGTCCTATTACTTTAATAACCTGCTCATACAGAGTTTGATTAATTGCTAAGCGTTGTAGGCTGTGCAGTGGTTAACTCAGCAGCATAAAAATCAGGATCAAATAACTTCTGCAGCAAATGCCCAAGAATGAAATAGCTTTCTTTGGCATACAGTTTGAATTTTTCAGTTGCTGAAAAGCTATTAAATTTAGAGCTGGGTGTGGGCGACAGTTGCACCTGTAGATTTAAATCTCGCGCCATAATGCCTGCGCGCGCTAGATGAAAATAATCACTGACTAAAATGACCGAATCAATCTGCTCTTGCTGCAGGATGAGATTGGCATTTTTCAAGTTATGCCAAGTATCGCGCGAGGTGCTTTCATAGGCCGTATCTTCAGGCGCAACGCCCAGCTTGATCGCCCAACGTGCTCCCACTTCACCTTCGCTGGGGACATCTGCACGTAACGCTCCGCCAGTAAAAATCAGCTTTTGCGTAGTATGGCCGTGATAGAGGTGCACAGCATGGCGAATGCGTTCTTTGAATACTGGCGAAGGCTTATTACCCCAAGCCGCGGCACCCAACACAATAGTCGCCGGCGCTGGTTGCACCGCGCGCTCTTGTGCGTAGTAGTACACATAGCCGATTAAGCTAACAAAAATCATCAACACACAGAGCGCCAGCCCAAATAAGGCTTTACTGAAAATACGCCAGCGTTTGTTGTGTACTGCCATTGTGGTAAACGACCCTTGCGCAGAAATAACCTAGCAACCCATCACTGGTTAAGTGATTTTTACACACTACTGAGTCGCACGAAATGATTTAGTTCTACGTTAAGTCGCAACAGCAGTCTTGTCGAGCGTGGCGTGCAAGTCTGTTGTGCAGGTGATAAGCCTGTGTACACTGCTAGACAGACAACGACCTAAGCAGCACTTGTAATTACCTCTCGACAGCAGCTTAATAAAAACACCAAGCAGCAGCCACCAACACAACAACAGGCTGCTGATCTCTTATCCCGTTTAACGGAGCCCATTATGCATTTAAGCGACCCCACACTCTTTCGCCAACAGGCTTTTATTGCCGGTCAATGGTGCGCGGCTGATAGCGAGCAAACCTTAGCCGTACATAACCCGGCCAATGCAGAGTTGCTCGGCTCAGTACCCAAGATGGGCGCAGCAGAAACCCAGCGTGCAATTGAGGCTGCGCATAGCGCTTTACCGGCCTGGGCTGAAAAAACCGCCGCACAACGTGCGCAAATTTTGCGTCGTTGGTTTGAGTTAATGCTGGAAAACCAAGAGGATCTAGCCTTATTAATGACCCTCGAACAAGGCAAGCCCTTAGCCGAAGCCCGTGGCGAAATTGCCTATGCGGCGTCATTTTTAGAATGGTTCGCTGAAGAAGGTAAACGCGCTTACGGCGATACTTTGCCCAGTCCGGTCAGCAGCGCACGCTTAATGGTGATTAAACAACCCATTGGTGTTTGTGCGGCGATTACCCCGTGGAACTTTCCTGCAGCGATGATCACCCGTAAAGCCGGCGCGGCATTAGCAGCTGGTTGCACCATGGTGATTAAACCGGCTTCGGCAACGCCGTTTAGTGCGCTGGCACTGATGGTTTTAGCCCAGCAGGCGGGCATCCCTGATGGCGTATTATCGGTGGTTACCGGTAGTGCCAGCGCGATTGGTGCTGAACTGACCAGCAACCCTTTGGTGCGAAAATTATCCTTTACCGGTTCAACTGAAGTGGGCCGCACCTTGCTGCGCCAGTGCGCGCAAGACATTAAAAAAGTCTCACTGGAACTGGGTGGTAATGCGCCCTTTATTGTTTTTGCCGATGCCGATATTGAAGCTGCTGTCAGCGGCGCAATTGTGGCCAAATTTCGTAATGCCGGACAAACCTGCGTCTGCGCCAACCGCTTTTATGTGCATGACTCGGTGTATGCCGAATTTGCTGAGCGTTTAACCGCGGCGGTACAGCAATTATCGATGGGCGATGGGCGCACTGCTGGCATCAACATTGGTCCGCTGATTGATCAAGCGGCGGTGGAGAAAGCGCAAGCGCACATTGCCGATGCCGTGCAGCTCGGCGCTTCTCTGCAATGTGGTGGCAAGGTCACTCAAGGCACCTTCTTGCAGCCTGCAGTGCTAACCGATGTGCCGCATAACGCGATACTGGCACGCGAAGAAACCTTTGGCCCGGTCGCAGCGCTAATGCGTTTTAGCGATGAAAAAGAAGTGATTGCGCTTGCCAATGACACTGAGTTTGGTTTGGCCGCGTATTTTTATAGCCGTGATATTGGCCGTTGCTTCCGTGTCTCTGAAGGTTTGGAATACGGCATGGTTGGCGTCAATACTGGGCTGATTTCTAATGAAGTAGCGCCGTTTGGTGGCGTTAAAGCCTCTGGTCTAGGTCGCGAAGGCTCTAAATACGGACTGGATGAATATATGGAAATCAAATACATCAATTTTGGCGCTATCAGTTAAGTCCTGCGCACCCTGGCGCCAGCAATTTGATTATGGCGACAGGGTGCACTTGAGTGCTGCTAACTTCTGCAACAGTAAAACAGTTTTCATGTCGGCCTGCGGCAAAGTCTCAGCACATCACGTCGAGACGGATCATCAGCGATGAGAATTAGCCCTTCGCTCGATATTTGCATCTATTTTTCTGCCTAACCCCTCACCACAAAATTCAAGCTAAAGGCTCTAGCACCCAGCGCACCGATGAGCACCCTACCCTGTTGTGAAAAATATCCGCCGCCAGCATAGCCTTAGCGCTGAATAACCTTCAAAATAGCTGCCCTCTGGCAGAGCCTAACAGCCTGCACACGACACATTTCCCGCTTGACCCTTTTCATAGGCAACAACGTGTTCAACTCTTATTCGTTTCGTATCACCTCTATTATTGGCCTGCTCAGTATTCTCTTGTTGAGCGGCTGTGCAGGAGTAAAAACCGTTTCGGTCAGCACCAATGATTATATATCGCAACGTCGTGGTGATATTTTAACCACAGGTGAAATGAGTTCTGCGGTAGGCGTGGCCTTGCAAGTGGCCGGTATTAACGAAAAACAATGCCGCGCACTACCACAACTCTGTCGCGATCAAGTTGCGGAAAATATCGGTATCGATGATGAGCAGCGCATGTCAGCCCTGGCTGAGCTTTGGCTGCAAGAAGCGCTGGCCATGGATCAAAAAATCAATGAAGGCATCCTCTCTGAAGATGTGCTTAATGCTTACTTAGAAAGCGCGCGGCATGCTTACGCCTATTTATTTTTAACCCAACGCTCACCGAGCGAGCGCGCACTGGAAGACCGGCAAACACAAGTCCGCGATTACTACAATTTCGCGGTACAGCAAACTGTCACCCGCACCTTTAACCACCATCATCAGCATTTACTCGAGAGCATTGATGCGCAGGGGCAGTTCTCCGTGACCTCAAAGCAATGGCACATCAGCGGTCAACTCAACGAAGTGCGCTTAGCTGAGCGCCAGCAAATACCTGAGCAACTGATCCCCGCCTCATCCCTGACCTTTAAAGGTCTACGCAACCAATACCGGCGCGACGGTGTAGGTGCAGAACTGGTTGCAGTCACCGCTAAGCGTGTGGTTAACAAAAGCAGCCGAGAAGAAGTCTTCAGCGAAACACCCTTCCCTGCAATTACCGCGGTGCTGCGCTTTCCTGGCGAGACTTTAGATGAAGTGCTCAACACTCAAGATGTTGAGTTACTGGGTTTTGACCCCTACAAACGCAACAGCGTGCGCTTAGCCGGTACCCAAGTGCCGCTAGCGGCCAACTTCACTTCAGGTTACGGCTTATGGCTGGCACGCTCAGGTTTTGCAAAGCAGTCACTGCTGACTTTAGTTGGCCGCGGGGAAGTCTTAGAAAAACCGCGCGTTTATTTAATGCAGCCTTATGACCCTAAGCGCCGAATCATCATTATGCTGCACGGTTTGGCCAGCAGCCCAGAAGCCTGGATTAACGTCGCCAATGAGGTTTTGGGTGATGAAACCTTGCGTAAAAACTTCCAGGTCTGGCAAGTCTATTACCCGACCAATGCGCCTTTGGCGTTTAATCAGCATGCGATTCGCAAGGCCATTCAACAAACCCTTAAAGCCTTTGATCCGGAGGGTACGAGCCGCGCCTCACAGGATGTGGTGCTGATTGGCCACAGCATGGGTGGCGTCTTGGCCCGCTTACTGGTTTCTGACTCAGGCGATCGATTCTGGGATCCGATTGTAAAAAACTATGGCCTTAAAGGTGAGCGCAAAGCACAGGCACGCAAGAAATTACGCAACTACGCTTGGTTTAAGCCCATGCCACAAGTCAGCCGTGCGGTATTTATTGCAGCGCCGCATCGTGGCACACCCTTTGCCGAAAACCGCTTTTCACGCTGGGCCGCTGGGGTGGTCAAGCTGCCGGTCACGGTGCTCAGTCGTGTGACAGAAATTGCACAGTTATTAGTGGACCCCAGTTCGGCCAGTGCCGCACCACTGACGCGACCGCTCAACAGTATTTCCAACCTCAGCAACCAAGATCCTTTTGTGCGCATCGCCGCGAACATGCCGATAGCAAAGCAGGTGCCTTATCACTCAATTATCGGCAACGACACACCCGAGCTCAGTTTGCAATTATCCAGTGACGGCGTGGTGCCTTACAGCAGCTCACACTTAGCCGGCGCACAATCAGAAAAAGTCATTCGCTCATGGCATAGCGTGCAAGAAACGCCGGCAGCGATTGTTGAGGTTCGCCGCATTCTGCATACGCATTTGCAAGAAACCAATGGAATGTCTTATGTCGACTAATGCACGCTCAATCCTATCTGTCAGCCTAAACTTACTGCTCTCGCTGCTATTGCTCGCTGCGGCAAGCTGGAGTGGTCTTGCTTTATATTACCAACTGCCGCTGAGGATGCCCTGGCTGGCTGGTGGACTAGTGATCTGGGGCGCACTGTCGGTGTTTGCTCTTGTGCGTCTATGGCGCGGAAGACGACTGCAAGCGGTACTGATCTATCTGGCTGTGCATGCAGCGCTGCTGCTGTGGTGGAACAGCTTAACCCCTAGCAACAATCATCAATGGCAAGAAGACGTGGCACAGATGACCTCAGGCCGCATCGAAGGCGATCAGGTCACCCTGTTTAATGTGCGCAACTTCGATTGGCAGTCAGAAACCGAGTACACTCCGCGCTGGGAAACCCGCGTGTATGACTTAAGCAAACTCAAGTCCGTGGACATGCTGACCTCACATTGGGGTATGGATGCTATTGCTCACGTTCTCGTCTCGTTCGGCTTTGATGACCGCCAGTTTGTTACTTTTTCGGTGGAGATCCGTAAAAAGAAAGGTCAGGAATTTTCTGAAATTGCCGGATTTTTCAAACAATATGAGTTGAGCATTCTCGCCACCGACGAGCGCGATGCGATTGGCGTTCGTCCGAATGTGCGTGGTGAAGATACCTTTTTGTACCGCATTGATATGCCGGCCGACATCCGTAAAAAACTATTTTTATCCTATATCGAGCAAGCCAATCAGCTGCTTGAACAGCCGCGTTTTTACAATACTGTCACAGCGAATTGCACCACTTTGGTGTTTGGCATGATGCAACATATCAGTGGTGGTTTACCGTTGGATGCGCGCTTACTTTTGACCGGCTACCTGCCCAGCTATATCGAAGAGCAAGATGGCCTCACCGATGGCTTTGATTTAGCCCAATTGCGTCGTGCTGGACGCATTACCGAGCGTTCAAAACAAGCCGGACAGAGCTCTGACTACTCAAAAATCATTCGCCAAGGGGTGCCAGGCTGGTAATCGAAAAATCGCAAAGTGGTAAAAAAATACCATTTTTCACTAATTTTTATGATTAATTAGCCTGCTAAGTATATTTTTAGCCTGATTTTAGGTTCAAAAAACACCTTTTATCGTAAAAATCAAAAATAATTAAAATATTTTTTCAGGTGCTTTTAATGCAATTTCTCTATTGCCATTTCGCAGCGCTATAGCTTGCCGAAACGGCAATTGTTGCTGGTCAAAAAACAGCCATTTAAGCAGCCCATATAGCCGTTTATGCGCAAATCCGCGGTTGTTATTATTTTTTAAGCTGCCTATTCTTAATGGGCTCAACCAATAACCACAAGGATTTATTTTGAGTTCTGCTACTGTCACATTCCGTCAGCCAACTGGCGACGATGGACACGCTTTGCATCAACTGGTCGCTCGCTGCCAGCCCCTAGACACCAACTCGGTGTACTGCAACTTACTTCAGTGCACTGACTTTGCGGATACTGCCATTGCGGCACAAAACGCCGATGGAAACCTGGTGGGTTTCATTTCCGGCTACCGCCCCCCAGCTCGCCCCGATACCCTTTTCGTGTGGCAAGTGGCTGTAGACAGCAGTATGCGAGGTCAAGGTTTAGCGCTGCGCATGCTCTTAGCCCTTGTTGAAAGGGTCACCGCACAAGGTGTTCGGTTTATAGAAACCACCATTTCACCGAGCAACACCGCCTCTCAGGCTTTATTTTTAAAAGCCTTTAATCAATTAGGAATCTCTCACAGCACCTCAACGCTGTTCTCACGCCAGCAGCATTTTGCTGGTCTGCATGAGGACGAAGTGCTGTACCGAGCAGGGCCATTGCCCCTCGATTCCAACCAATAATTTATACAGGAAATAACATGAAAGCCTTTGAACAGAATTTCGAACAAAACGAATCAGGTGTACGTAGTTATTGCCGCTCATTCCCTGTGATGTTTAAACAAGCACAGGGTGCTGAATTGGTGACCACTGAGGGGACACGCTACATCGACTTTTTAGCCGGTGCCGGTACCCTCAACTACGGTCATAACCACCCTGTACTGAAAAAAGCTTTAATTGAGTACATTGAGAACGATGGCCTTGCGCATGGTTTGGATATGTATTCCGAAGCGAAAGAACGTTTTTTAGAAACCTTCAATCGCCTGATTTTAACCCCGCGTAAAATGCAAGATTACTTGGTCCAGTTTACTGGCCCAACCGGTACTAACGCGGTTGAAGCAGCCCTAAAATTGGCGCGTAAAGTCACGGGTCGCAACAACGTGATCAGCTTTACCAACGGTTTCCATGGTTGCTCGATTGGTGCATTAGCCGTGACCGGTAATCAACACCACCGTGGTGCCGCAGGCGTGACTTTGTCTGACGTCAGCCGTATGCCCTACGCCAACTATTTTGGCGATAAGGTCAACACCATTGCCATGATGGATAAAATGCTGGCTGACCCAAGCAGTGGTATCGACAAACCCGCTGCGGTAATTGTTGAAGTCGTGCAAGGTGAAGGCGGTCTTAACGCTGCCTCTGCTGATTGGGTACGCAAGCTGGAAAAACTCTGCCGCAAGCATGACATGCTGCTGATTGTCGATGACATTCAAGCCGGTTGTGGCCGTACTGGTACTTTCTTCAGCTTTGAAG
The DNA here is from genome assembly GCA_964385265.1 of uncultured Thiopseudomonas sp. Classification (GTDB taxonomy): domain Bacteria; phylum Pseudomonadota; class Gammaproteobacteria; order Pseudomonadales; family Pseudomonadaceae; genus Denitrificimonas. The sequence continues at coordinate 62,847 of CAYLOI010000008.1, read as the reverse complement.
AGATGGGTATCAAGCCAGACATGATTACGCTATCGAAATCGATCAGTGGTTTTGGTCTACCCTTTGCCATCGTCTTGCTGCGTGAAAAGCTTGATGAGTGGACACCAGGTGAGCACAACGGCACCTTCCGTGGTAACAACCATGCCTTTGTCACTGCAGCTGCTGCACTAGAAGAGTTCTGGCAGGATGATAGCTTCGCGAAAAGCGTGCGTGAGAAAGGCGAGATGATTGCCAAGCGCATGCATAAAATCACCCGCCGTCACAGCGAGCACAATTTGTTCGTTAAAGGTCGCGGCATGATGATTGGTATCAGCTGCGCCAATGGCGAAGTGGCGGCCGAGATCTGCCAGCACGCCTTTGACAATGGCTTAGTCATTGAGACCAGTGGTAACCACAGCCAAGTGGTGAAGTGCTTATGCCCACTGACCATTACCCATGAGCAAATTAACCAAGCCATGGATATTCTTGATGATGCTTTTGCTGCGGTATTACCCAGCCAGTCAGCAGTTAAAGCCTCTTAAGCATCGAGCGCATCGCGCTATAAAACCTTTAGGCAAACATATTAATTGACCACTGCACCTGTTGAGCAGCGTGCAGTGGTGACAGGAGTTTTGTAATGATTGTTCGTACCCTTAAAGATGCCGAAAACAGTGACCGTCGTGTGGTCACAGAAACATGGGAAAGTACCCGTATGTTGTTAAAAGACGACAACATGGGCTTCTCGTTTCATATCACCACTATTTATGCCAACACTGAAACTCATATTTGGTATCAAAACCACCTCGAGTCGGTGTACTGCATCAGTGGTAACGGCGAAATTGAAACCTTGGCCGACGGTAAAATTTATCCGATTACAGCTGGCACCCTATATATCTTAGATAAGCACGATGAGCACTTGTTACGTGGCGGCAGCGAGGACATGAAAATGGCTTGCGTGTTTAATCCACCGCTTAATGGTAAAGAAGTGCACGATGAGAACGGTGTCTACCCGCTTTAACCCCGCATACAACTCTTAGCGTGAAAAACCCCAGCGGCGCTATAGTTATTTCAGCGCTGCTTAATTACACTTCGAGTGTCCGTGCCACCTACACGCCTGGTGGCGACACTCAACACAATGAGCTACGTATTCTGCGCCTGACTCATCGTCATCGATTAACTTATTTAGAACGGACGCACACATGCATACCGTAGAGAAAATTGGCGGCACTTCAATGAGCTGCTTCAAGGACCTTTTAGACAATATCTTCTTAACAGAACACCCTAAGCACGGCCTGTATCAGCGTATTTTTGTGGTGTCAGCCTACAGCGGCATGACCAATCAACTGCTCGAGCACAAAAAAACCGGTGAGGCCGGTGTCTATCAGCGCTTTGCTGAGGCCAGTGGTGAAGAGGCATGGCAAGAGCCTTTAGAAAAAGTACGTGCGGCGATGCTGGCAAAAAACCAAGAAATTTTTGCTGACAGCACCCATGCTTTAGAACAAGCCAATCAATTTATTAAGAGCCGCATTGATGACTGTTTCGAGGTGATGCACAGCTTGCATCAGCTCTGCCACTTCGGCCATTTTCAACTCAGCGAACACCTGATGAAAGTGCGCGAAATGCTGGCCTCTTTGGGTGAAGCACACAGCGCATTCAATACTGTACTGGCCTTAAAACTTAAGGGCATCAATGCCCGTTTTGCTGATTTAACTGGCTGGCAAGCAGCGACACCGTTACCTTTTGTGGAAATGATTGAGCACCATTTTAAAGGGATCGATTTCAGCAAAGAACTGGTGATTGCACCCGGTTATACCCACTGCACCGAAGGCTTAATGAACACCTTTGACCGTGGCTATACCGAAATCACCTTTGCCCAGATCGCGGCAGCCACCGGTGCTAAAGAAGCCATTATTCACAAAGAGTTTCACTTGAGTACCGCTGATCCAAATCTGGTCGGTGCGGATAAAGTGGTGACCATCGGCATGACCAACTACGATGTCGCTGACCAGCTGTCCAACTTAGGTATGGAAGCCATTCACCCGCGCGCTGGTAAAACGCTGCGCCGTGCTGGTGTTGAGCTACGGATTAAAAACGCCTTTGAACCTGAACATACCGGCACCCTGATCACTCAAGACTACGCCAGCGTCACGCCACGGGTAGAAATTATTGCCGGTCGCAAAGATATGTTCGGTATTGAAGTGTTCGACCAAGAAATGCTTGGCGATATGAACTATGACACTGAAATCACCAATATCATCAAGCAACTCAAGCTGTATGTGGTAAACAAATCGCGCGATGCCAACAGCATTACCTATTACTGTGCCGGTTCGCGCAAGATTATTAATCGTGCCGCACGCATGATTGAAGAGTATTACTCCAGCGCCGAAGTGACTGTACATAACGTGGCGATTGTTTCAGCGATTGGCTCCAATATGAAAGTCAAAGGCATTCTGGCAAAAACCGCAACTGCCTTGGCTGATGCAGGCATCAGTGTGCAAGCGCTGCAGCAAACCATCCGTCAGGTGGAAATGCAGATTGTGGTGCAAGAAAGTGATTACGATGCGGCCATTATTGCCTTACACCGCGCACTGATTGAACCTGAAAACTATACCGATGTGATTGTTTTTCCTGATGCGTCGAGAGTCTAACTAACATATATCAGCCGCTGCTAACTGGTCAGTGGCTGATACTTATGGCCTGCGACAATAGGGCGAGTGCATTTGCTATATATTAATGTATATTAAGTAAATACTCACTCATTGGAGACTCACCATGAAAAAAACATTCTTGGCACTACTTTTAGCGTCTGTTAGCAGTTACAGCCTCGCTGCTGATACCCAGCATGTTACTGTCTCTTTGACCTCTGCCAGCACCATGGCACAAGGTATGGCGATGGTTTTAGCCAACCAAATGCAAGAGCAAGGTGCTCAGGTTGATATTTTACTCTGCGACGCAGCAGGCGATATCGCTTTAAAAGATGCCGGCGGTGAGTTACTCAAGCCTAACGATGTGACACCTGCACAACTGCTCGGTGCTGCACTGAAAAAAGGCGCGACCGCATCTGTCTGCGCACTCTACCTACCCAATACAGGTCACAAAACCAGCGATCTGCGTGACGGCGTTAAGCCTGCCAGCCCAGTTGAAATGGGTGCCAATTTATTACAACCCAACCGTAAAGTTATTGGTTTCTAAGCCTTACAGTTAATAAAGCAAGCCCGTGCTAACGCTTAACAACCTAAGCCTGCATGGGCTTTTTTGCTGAAACACCGCTAGTTTGTGTAATAACCCGCCCGCTGAACTAAACCTTTTTGCGCTGACTCTGTTGCTGCGTTACCATTGCACAACTTTTTAACGCCCTAAAGGACGTCGCAATGAACCGTGTTTTGTACCCGGGAACCTTCGACCCGATCACCCGTGGCCATAGCGATCTCATTGAGCGCGCTGCGCGTATTTTTGATCATGTGATTGTTGCTGTCGCTGCCAGCCCGAAGAAAAACCCACTGTTTGGCTTAGATCAGCGCGTTGCTTTGGCGAAAGAAGTCACTGCCCACCTGCCTAACGTTGAGGTGCGGGGCTTTAACAACCTGCTTGCGCACTTTGTAAAAGAAGTGGATGCCAATATCCTGATGCGCGGTTTACGTGCAGTATCGGATTTTGAATACGAGTTCCAACTGGCCAATATGAACCGCAAATTGGCCCCTGATGTAGAAAGCTTATTTTTAACCCCCTCAGAGAAGTACTCATTTATCTCTTCCACACTGGTACGAGAAATTGCTGCTCTGGATGGTGATATTAGTGATTTTGTCCACCCTTCAGTCTCCCATGCTTTAACCGAACGCTTCAAAAAATGATTTATAGCAAGTCTTTGTCTTGCTAATGCTGCGCACTGCCTTAGACTGCGGCACAATTAACGTATTCATTAGGCATTGTGCCCTTACTGCTCTTATAGGAGTTGCTCCATGTCGCTAATCATTACGGATGACTGCATCAACTGTGATGTCTGTGAACCCGAATGCCCCAACAACGCTATCTCCCAAGGTGAAGAGATCTACGAAATTGATCCTAACCTGTGTACCGAGTGTGTGGGGCATTATGATGAACCCCAATGTGTACAAGTGTGTCCCGTTGATTGCATCCCATTAGACCCTAACAATGTGGAAAGCAAAGACGAGCTGATGGAAAAATATAAAATCATCACAGGCCAGGCTTAAATAACTCTATGCGTTGGCTATCAGCAATTACACTCAACATTGTATTGCTCTGGTCGGTCAACGCGACTGCTGAGCAAGCGCCAGAGCATGCCTATGTCAGCAGTGCGCACCCCTTAGCCAGCGCAGCTGGTATTACAGTCCTTAAGCAGGGCGGTAATGCCATTGATGCGGCTATTGCTGTCACCGCTGCTCTGGCAGTGGTAGAGCCGTACGGCTCAGGCTTAGGTGGTGGCGGTTTTTATCTACTGCGCCGCGCTGGCACAAGCGCTGATTATCATTTTCTCGATGCACGCGAGCGCGCGCCTTTAGCTGCCCATGCTGACCTGTATCGAGTGGATGGCAAGATCGATCCTAAGCTATCCCTCGACGGCGCGCTGGCAGCGGCGATTCCAGGTATACCGGCGGCACTGGATGCGCTGACGCAGCGCCATGCTCGTCTTTCTTTAGCCGACAACCTGGCCCCAGCCATTGCTTTAGCGCGCGATGGCTTTGCCATTGATGCGGTCTATCAAGAGCGCGCCGGCTGGCGTTTAGCAGCGCTGCAAAAGGATGCTGAATCGGCACGTTTGTTTCTCGATCAGCAAGCAATTCCAGAGCAAGGCTGGATTTTACGCCAGCCAGAACTGGCCACCACTCTTAGCCTGCTGGCACAACATGGGCAAAAAGCTTTTTATCGCGGCGCTGTTGCTGAAAAGTTAGTCGATGCAGTACAAGCTGCAGGTGGAATTTGGTCATTGGACGATTTAGCCCAATACCGCGTGCAATGGCGTGCGCCCTTGATTGTGCCATTAGCCGAACAACGTCAACTGATTACCGCACCACCGCCTTCCGCTGGCGGTATTGCTATTGCACAAAGTTTACTGATGCTACAGCGCCTGCCTTGGCAGCAAGCTGAGCCGGCACAACGTGCACACTATATTGCCGAGGTGTTTCGCCGCGCCTACCGTGATCGCGGCCTGCTGGGCGACCCAGACTTTGTCGATAACCCCACCCAAGCACTGCTCGCCCGGCAGCACATTGTCGATATGACCGCGAGCATCAGCGTGGATCACGCCACACCCAGCAGCAACTTAGCGCCGGGCGCTGAGCTGCATGAAGGCGATCACACCACCCACTTTGCCGTACTCGATCAACAGGGCAATGCTGTGGCGGCAACTCTATCGTTGAATATGATGTTTGGCGCGGCCTTTACCGTGCCGGGCACCGGTGTCTTGTTAAACGATGAGATGGACGACTTCGCGGCAGACTTAGCCGGCAGTAATGCCTACGGCCTGACCGGCAGCCTGGCCAACCAGATACAGGCGGGTAAACGGCCGCTGTCATCGATGAGCCCCAGCTTTGTAGAAGGCCCGTACGACTTTTCTGCATTTGGTACTCCCGGCGGCAGTCGCATTCCCAGCATGAATGTCATCGCCATGCTGGAATACTTAGACGGCAAAGCGCCAGCGCAATGGGTTGCCAGCCCACGTATCCATCACCAGTATTTACCCGATGTCTTGGGTTTTGAGCCCGGCACACTGACGTTACAACAGCAGCAACGCCTAGAGAAAAAAGGTCATACTCTGCAAGAGCTGACCCGCAATTACGGCAATCAGCAAGTGCTCTGGTGGGATAAAGACTCAGGTCACAGCGCAGCGGCCAGTGATCCACGCGGCCAAGGCGTCAGCCTCAGCCATTAAAGGTGTTTAATACAGCGCAATCAACGGTGCGTCATCGTCTCCACCACCGAGTCGACTGACTTCACGCAGCAGTTCATTGTCTCCAACCAAGCCTAACTGCAAAACATTGCGCAGGCTTTGCGTAATGCGGCTGGCATAGCCCAAATCATTCATCAATGAGCTGGCTTGTAAGTTATCCAGATGTTGGCTGCGCACTTCACTAAAAATACGGTGGCGAAAATCGCGGTCAAATTTAGCTGCCTGCCCATCGACCCAATCTAAGCGACTGCGCCAAACATCATCCGGCAAATCTAAACGACCAATCTCTCGAATTTGGCGCAAGATCCACAGCACGTGACGACGCAAATCTAAATAGTGGTTGTGCACCAGCGCCTGATCATCTCTTAAATAGCGGCCCATATTCTTCTGCAGGTGCTTGGCATCTTTGACCGCGTCCACCAACTGTAAGGCAACCACCTGACAGGTCATCCAAAACTTTTGATGTTCTTCATCCATCTCAGCATCCAGCCGACTCATAAAACCCAACAAATCAGAATACACACCCTTAATATGGCGCTGGTACAGCTCTTCTGCATCCAAGCACTCAATATCATTGGGGCGTGCATTTAAACGCTGCTCATCCACTTGCACGCTCAAAAGCTGGGTTACTGGCTGATACAAAGCGTGGCAAATCACCTCTAAACTTAAACGGCCCAAGTGCTGCAGTTCCTGCACCACCGCACGCGAAGCGGTATCCACAGTGGCCAATGCCGCATCACTTAAATAACGCGCGCGTGTTTCAGCCAATACCCGCTGCTCAACCACCGCACGCTGCCCGGCCTGAACCTCAACAATCAAAATATTGGGCTCGATACGGTCCGGTAAAAACCGACATAACCAAACCTCCAACTGGCGTTGCCAAGGCCAAAATAGCGCAACCCCAATCAGGTTAAAAATAGTCTGAAACATCGCCAGCTGCAGTAAAGCATTACTGCCGGCACCCAACTCATTCATCAGCCAGTGGGATAGCCAAGCCAAGGGAGTGAGCAGAAGCAAGGTGATGACACCGGTTAAGATATTAAACAACGCATGCACTAACGCCAAGCGCTGGCCGCCACGGTTACCGCCCAACCAGCCCACTATCGCAGTGGTCACGCTGCTGCCAACATTACCGCCAATCGCAATGGCCATCCCCTGCCACAATTCAATTTGCCCGCCGGCTAACGCAGCCAGCACCAACATTAAGGTGGCATGACTCGATTGCAGCACCGCGGTTAATGCTAAACCTATTGCGACAAAGGCCAACTGGCCAAGTAAACCAGTGCCCATCTGCTCGGTCATATCAATGCTGCTACCAAAGGCGCTAAAGCCACCTTTGATTTCATCAATGCCTAAAAAAATAAAGGCAATACCCAGCACTATTCGCCCAGCTGCTTTACCGCTCGGACCGTTAAATCCAGCCAACACGCCAAACACCAATAAAGGCAGGGCCAGCGGACTTAAACTAAAATTTTGCCCGGCAGCCGCCAACAGCCAAATCCCACCACTGGTGCCTAAGTTAATACCTAATAAAATCGAAATACCACCGGCCAGCTGAATCAGCCCGGTACTGATAAAAGCGATGGTCAGTAATGACATCAGCGTGGTGGATTGCAGCACCATAGTGCCGCCCACACCAAACAAGAAACCCTTAAAGGGGGTGGCCGTGCTGCGCTCTAATAGTTGCTCTAAACGACCGCCTGCCAGCTGCTTTAAACCTTCTTCAAGGCACTGCATACCAAACAAGAACAAGGCTAAACCAGCACACAGCTGTAACCAACCAGAGCTGTACCAAAAGCTGCTGGCTAAAACAGTCAGCGCCAATACAGGTAATACAAACGACTTAAGCTTGTCCATTCACTCACCCAAGCGCAGACGACTAATCAAGAATTTTTATAGTGTACACAGCTTATAAAGCATAGCGACCTAGCAAGTGAAGCAGCTATCTATAATGTGCATAAAGTGTGGTGCATAAGGCTGGCAGAATACGGCTTAGCAACCATCATTAGACAGAGTATTGTCTGTATTTTACACAGCAGAAAAGGCCGCCTCATTATTTGAGAGCGGCCTTTATAAAAAACCTAAACGTAGAATCATTCGCCGTCGTTATTGTAACCCGATTTGGTGCAACCTAAGCAGCGCACAAATGCTGCTTTACCCGGCTCTACAACCAGCGCTTGACCAGCACGATCCACACCACCACCCAGCAGGGTGAAAGGTAGTGTCACTACAAATACGCCAGCGCCAATCACGGTTGCCGCAATCAATAAAGGGCGAGCAATAACTGCATCGGCGACCATAGAATAAGCCGGTGGTGCATCCACTCGATATTCAGGGTTGCCGCTGACATTTGCAGCAGAAGCCGGCATGGTTAAGACGCTCATGCTCAGGGCTAAGGTTGCAGCAGTGATTCGAAACATATTCATAACAGCGATCCTTCAGCAGATTTTATTGAACTATGCTGACTATATACAGCAGTTCAGCGTTTGTCAGCGTGATCCACTTCAATCCGCCAGCAAAAAAAGACTTTTTAACAGCTTTCTAGCTTAGCTCTGACATTTAGCGCAATACACACTGGCGCGTTGACCCAACTTAATCTCGCTTAGCTCTCGGCCACAGAACAGGCACGGTTGACCAGAACGACCATAAACAAACAACGTTTGTTGGAAATAACCCGGCTTACCATCACCACCGACAAAATCACGCAGCGTAGTGCCGCCTTGCTCAATGGCAGCGGCTAAAATGCGCTTAATTTCTTGCGTCAGCTTGGCATAACGCGCCTTGGAAATGCTACCTGCTTCACGCCGTGGATCAATCCCAGCAGCAAATAACGCCTCGCTGGCATAAATATTACCCACGCCCACCACCACAGCATTGTCCATCACAAAGGGTTTAACTGCCATGTTCCGACCGCGCGAGCGCTGATACAGATGATTGATGGAAAAATCATCCAGCAGCGGCTCAGGCCCCAGCTTTTGCAGCAACTTATGCTGCAGCGGCGGCTCAGTGCTCCAGAGCATGGCACCAAAGCGGCGCGGATCGGTATAACGCAAGATCATCCCTGATTCCAGCTCAATATCCACATGATCATGTTTGGCCACAGGCGTGCCTTGCTCGACCATGCGCAAGCTGCCTGACATGCCCAAATGGCTGATCAAAGTGCCCACTTCAGCGCTGATCAGTAAATACTTGGCACGGCGCTCAACACTGACAATTTGCTGCCCAGATAAGCGCACATCCAAGTCTTCAGGAATCGGCCAGCGCAAACGCGGATTGCGCACCACCACTCGCTGTACACGCTGGCCGATTAAATGCGGAGCAATGCCACGGCGGGTGGTTTCAACTTCAGGAAGTTCTGGCACGGTCAGTTACGCTTGAGCACACAGGTGCTAAAAACCGCATGACCGGGTAACTCCATCACCAGCTCATCGCCTTCTTGTAGCGGACCAACCCCAGCTGGAGTGCCAGTCAGCACCACATCACCGGGCTGCAAGGCAAACTGTCCAGCCATATGCTGAATCAGCGGGATGATCGGATAGAGCATGTCACGGCTGTTGCTGTCTTGGCGCACCTCACCATTAATGGTCAGGCGTACATTAATATCAGTCGTATCTTTAATCGCCGAACCCAAAATAAAGGGTGCTAAGACACAGGCACCATCAAAGGATTTCGCCACTTCCCAGGGCCAGCTTTTTTCTTTAAGACGCTCTTGCACATCACGTAAGGTTAAATCCAGCGCTGGTGCGAAACCTGAAATGGCGTCTAAGGTTTCTTCTTCGCTGGGTTGACGTGATAGCGGCTTACCGATCAAGACGGCAATTTCAATTTCATAGTGCACCGCACCACGCTCGCGAGGGATATTAAAACCACCCTGCGACGACACCACGCAACTGCTGGGCTTAATAAACAACAAAGGCTCAGTCGGTATTGGATTATTCAGCTCTTTAGCATGAGCCGCATAGTTACGTCCCACGCACACCACTTTCCCCACAGGAAAATGAATACGCGTGCCGTCGATATATTGATGTTGATAGTTCATAACAAATCCTTACATTCTAGAAGTACGCAACTGCAGGTCGGTACGCCCATTAAACAGGAAAAATTTTACCCGGATTCATAATGCCATTGGGATCAAACACCGCTTTGATCGCCTGCATATAAGCAATCTCTTCGGCAGAACGGCTGTAATGTAAATAGTCACGCTTGGTCATGCCCACGCCATGCTCTGCGGAGATGGAGCCATTGTACTTCTGCACCGTTTCAAACACCCACTGGTTGACCACGGCACACTGGGCAAAGAATTCATCTTTAGTCAGGTTATCCGGCTTAAGGATATTGAGGTGCAAGTTGCCGTCACCAATATGGCCAAACCACACTACTTCAAAATCTGGGTAGTTTTTCGCGACAATCTGATCAATATCAGCCAAGAACGCCGGCACTTGACCAACAGTCACCGAAATATCGTTTTTGTAAGGTGTCCAATGGGCGATGGTTTCGGAAATGTATTCGCGCAGCTTCCACAGATTTTCCAACTGCTGCTCACTTTGACTCATGACCCCATCCAGCACCCAACCTTGCTCGACACAATGCTCGAAGGTAGCCAAGGCTTGCTCAGAGACTTCCTCGCTGACTGCTTCAAACTCAATCAAGGCATAAAATGGGCAGTCGGTCTCAAAAGGTGCAGGCACATCACCGCGCGCCAATACTTTGGCCAAAGCTTTATCGGAAAAGAACTCAAAGGCCGTCAGATCTAGGCTGTTCTGGAAAGCATGCAGCACTGGCATGATCGAATCAAAATCCGGCGCACCCAGCACTAAAGCCGTAAGATTTTTCGGCGCACGATCCAGACGCATGGTTGCTTCAACCACAAAACCTAAAGTCCCTTCAGCGCCGATAAACAACTGACGTAAATCATAGCCGGTGGCGTTTTTGATTAAATCTTTATTCAGTTCGAGCAGATCACCTTTACCGGTGACCACTTTCATACCGGCCACCCAGTTACGGGTCATGCCATAGCGAATCACTTTAATACCGCCGGCATTGGTACCGATATTGCCGCCAATTTGGCTGGAACCGGCCGAGGCAAAGTCCACTGGGTAGTACAAACCCTTATCTTCAGCAAACATTTGTAATTGCTGGGTGGCCACGCCGGGTTGGCACACCACAGTACGGTCAGTTTGATTAAACGCCACAATTTGATTCATGTTGTCAAAGGACACCACTACTTCACCATTGGCCGCTACTGCGCCGGCCGACAAGCCGGTACGCCCGCCAGATGGCACTAACGCCACCTTATGCTGGTTGGCCCAGCGCACAATAGCTTGCACTTGCTCGGTGGTTTTTGGAAAGACAATAGCAACGGGGGCTGGAGCAAAGTGCTTGGTCCAGTCCTTACCGTAAGCCTCTAATGAATCCGCATCGGTCAGTACTTTACCGGCATCAACCAGGGTTTTTAGCTCTTCTATAAGGGCAAGATCGGTCATTTTGGGAACTCTCACACTGTTCATGGTCTGCCTGAAGACTGTTCACGTCATAAGGCTGGCTGTTTTTTCTGTTGCTTATGGTAGCATGGGCACCCCGCTAGTCGCGCCTCACGCCGATTCCCGGGCCGGCTTTATTTTTTGCCGTTCCGGTCAGTTCTCACTGTCCGTCAACTTGCCATTCACATTAGGACAACAGGTCTACGCAGATGAGTAAGACATCGCTTGATAAAAGCAAAATCCGTTTTCTTCTTCTTGAAGGTGTTCACCAGAACGCAATTGATACACTGAATGCGGCTGGATATACCAATATTGAGTATATTACCGGTGCTCTGACAGAAGCAGAATTAAAAGAAAAAATCGCCGATGCCCACTTTGTTGGCATTCGCTCGCGCACCCAGTTAACTGAAGACGTTTTTGAGTGTGCACAAAAACTGATTGCTGTCGGCTGTTTCTGTATCGGCACCAACCAAGTTGACCTCAATGCCGCTCGTGAGCGTGGTATTGCAGTGTTTAACGCGCCTTACTCCAACACGCGCTCAGTCGCTGAGCTAGTACTGGCACAGGCCATTATGCTGATTCGTGGCATCCCACAGCGTAACGCTGCTTGTCACCGCGGTGGTTGGATGAAAAGCGCCACTGACTCCTTTGAAATCCGTGGCAAAAAGCTCGGCATCATCGGTTACGGTTCAATTGGTACGCAACTGTCGGTATTGGCCGAAGCACTGGGTATGCAGGTCTACTACTATGACGTAGTGGCTAAGTTACCGTTGGGCAACGCAACACAAGTGGCAACACTTGATGAGTTGTTAGCCGTGTCTGATGTGGTTTCACTGCACGTACCTGAGTTGCCATCCACGCAGTGGATGATTGGTGAGAAAGAAATTCGCACCATGAAAAAAGGCAGTATTTTGATGAACGCGGCGCGCGGTACTGTCGTTGTCATTGAAGCATTGGCTGAAGCGATCAAAGACAAGCATCTGCTGGGCGCTGCCATTGACGTATTCCCAGTGGAGCCTCGTGCTAACGGCGAAGAGTTTGAAAGCCCATTACGTGGCTTTGATAACGTGATTTTGACTCCGCACATCGGCGGCTCAACTCAAGAAGCACAGGCCAACATCGGTCTGGAAGTGGCTGAAAAACTGGTTAAGTACAGTGATAACGGTACTTCTGTATCCTCGGTTAACTTCCCAGAAATGGCGCTGCCTTCGCACCCTGGTAAGCACCGTATCCTGCATATTCACCAGAATATTCCAGGTGTTTTGGGCGCGATTAACAAAGTCTTTGCCGACAATAAAATCAACATATCCAGTCAGTTCTTACGCACTGATGAAACTGTTGGTTATGTGGTGATTGATATTGCTGCAGAGCATTCTGAGCTGGCTTTAAGCAAGCTGCAAGAAGTGGAAGGCACCATGCGCTGCCGTATTCTGTACTAAGCACTGCACAGCGTGTCATAAAAAGGGAGGCCGCGGCTTCCCTTTTTTAATACCTGCAGATCAACCAACACCCAAATAAAACCGACATGCAGGCAGAGAGGCAATTGCGCCGCAACACAAAAACCTGACACAGCATTTTGCTTATGAACTAGCGCGCACAGCACCAGGATGTAGGCGCCATGCGTAAAGACTTTTATCGGTTGCTAAGCGCGACGCAAAAACCAGCCGGTGATCGACAAGCGGTCACGGGTGGCCGGCAAGACTTCATGCGGCCATTGCGCCGACATAAACACCATTAAAGTACTGGCTTGCGGTAGCACATCATGCATACGCTGATCATTTAAATACATGCGCAGCTCACCACCCTGCTCGGGCAACCAGTGCTCATTTAAGTACGCCACACAGGTGATCACCCGGCGATCATCATCACGAAAACGGTCCAGATGTTTTTTGTAAAAAGCACCCGGCGGATACAGGGCAAAATGGCTTTCAAAATCGTCTAAACCTAAAAATAAAGTTTGATTAATAGCGCTACGCAACTGCTCCATCAATGCTAGATAGCGGTCTACAGCTGCATCATGACCGGCATCAAGCCACTGGATATGATCGCCGCGAATTTTATCATGGACTGTTTTACTGGTACCGCGCCCCACTGCAGCAGGCTCGAGTTGACCCTGCTGAGCGCGATTTTGACACTCTGCGGCCAATTGTGTGGTTAGATCAGTAGGGATAAAAATTGCCTGCTGCGACCAGCCATGTGTGGCTAAATCATCAACAATGCGTGCAAACAGTGGGGCGACGGGTAATGTGTTCATGGTTAACCCAAATTAAGAGCTTATGATGTTCATTTTGAACGCTGCTTATTGAGGGCTGTCCCAGCATATCGGCACGCATTTGCTGCATAATATGCCAATTTTTGTGCTTGCATATTTATTTTTTTAACAAAGCAACAATCAGCCGTGAACTGCTGTCTTAACCAGCACTTAGGCTGTGTTTTGATTATTTCTCTGAGGTTTTTTATGCGTTTTTTATTATTACTCTGTGTGCTCGTTAGCAGTCCAAGCACGTTTGCCGATGCCTATCTGGACTTGTATAAAAAAAGTGGCTGGCCGCAACAGCAAGTGCATTTTTCTAGCGCGCTGGAACATGCACAACAACGCTACCAAAACACCTTACCCAGTGCGATTTACCAAGCCTTAGTCACTAACAGCAATAAGCGCTTTGCCGCTGAGGCCATGCAAGCACGTGGACAAAAAGCGTTACGCCAGCATCTAGATAACCCAGCACCAGCTTTAACTTTTTTTAGCTCAAGTATTGGCCAACAGGTCAGTCGCGCAGAAACCGCAGCCACTCATCCCAAACAGCTGCAGCGTTATGCGGATGGTTTACCGGCCATTCACGCCGATGCAACACGGCGCTTACTGATTCGCCATCTGGCGAACGCTCTACCCGCCAGCCAAGCAGGCGCAGAAGTCATGCTAGCTTTAGGCAGCGTGGCCGCCGATAGCTTAAGCCAAATGCTGCCCGGCTTAATGGGCTCTGAGCAAACCAATGCTTTGCTGGAAACTCAGCGCCAGCGCTTGCTCAGCGAAATAGATGCCAATATTGATAACACCTTGCTGCACGTGTATCAGGATTTATCCGATGCTGAACTGGAGGAGTTTGCTAACTTTGCCCAGTCCGCAGAAGGCCAAGCCTATTACCAAGCCGCCTTACAAACACTGCAGGCCAGTTTGCGGGCTGCTCAATAAACTCAGCAGTCAAGGTTGTTTAACTCAGCTGTTCACCAATAAATTTAAAATATTGCTCACGAATGCCCTGCTGTTCATTGGCTAAATGATGCCGAGCCTCTGGCAACAAAAGGATTCTGGGCTGGTCAAATTTCTCATTGAGAACATTCATATTGTACTGCCAGTCAACAGTCCGATCCGCAGCACCTTGCACGATAATAGGGCTACGCGGACTGGGTTTAGTCTGTTCAATATAGGGTATCCATTGCGCTAAGGCACCCACCCAGGCCGTAGGTAAAACCTGCGCTTGCAATGGATCATTGCGCACAAACTCAATAAAGGCAGGGTCATTTGAATTATCTGAAAAGCGCCTTGGCACACTGCTACGAAAAGGTTTGACTAATTGATAGAGCAGTTTTGATTGTTGCCAAGCGCGTGGGCGCACCAACGGAGCAAGCAAAACCGTCTGACCAAATTCAGTCAAAGACTGCTGAGCTAATACGTAATCTAAAGCAATCGCGCCGCCAGTACTCTGCCCAAGCAGATGCCAAGGTTTAGGCAATTGCAATTGCTCGGCCTTACTCAGCAGCGCTTGCAAGATCTGCTGATACTCTTGAAAGCTGTTAATACTGGCACGTGCACCGCTGGACAAACCATGGCCAGGTAAATCACAACAGAGCACCGCAAAGCCTTGCTTTAAGGCCCAATCATAAACGTGCCCATACAAACCCATATGATCGTAGTAACCATGCAACACTATCAGTGTGGCCAGCGCTTGCGCTGGTCGCCAGACTTGCATAGCAATCCGATAGCCACCCACTGCAACCACACCCAAGCGGCAGTCGATATCCGAGTACTGCTGGGCAAAATCAATCTGATAAAAATGCCGCCACGTCTTGGCCAGCTCTGGATCAATGCTATGCGCATCCAATTCAGCTAGAGAATGACGCAATCTTTGTGGATCAAATGTTGTCATTTATCCGCCCCTCTAAGCCTTTGGTAGTGCGACATTCTGTGTCATATGGATTTTCAGCCACTCATGGCAATCTATACTACCTTGCATATGCAGTATTGATGAACAGAACTATTGTGAAAAAACCCCTGATTACTATCGCCGTGGTACTCTGGCTTGGCTCAATGCTAACAGGCCTGTGGTGGTATAAATCACGTTTTATTCGGCCATTTAGTGAAACCACAGCGGTATTTAGTGGCCAACAACTAAGTTTGCCCGAGAGCATGGCCGGTGCTGGAGCGATTCGCTTTGTCCACTTCTGGGACCCGTCCTGCCCCTGCAATGTCGGCAATCAGCAACACTTGGTAGAAATGCTTGAGCAGTATGCAGGTGCGGTCGAGTTTTATCATTTGCAAAAGTCTGGCAGCAGCGGGCAACTACCTAAAGCATTATGGGGTATGCGCCAATTAAGCGATTTACCTGGCTCACAACAGATCCCAGCCAGCCCTGCTGTAGCGATCTGGGATCAAGCAGGGCAACTGGCTTACTTTGGCCCCTACAGTGAAGGCGCAGTCTGTAGTTCTAGCAACAGCTTTATTGAACCGGTTTTGGATGCCTTACTCAATAACCGCCCGGTCAGAGCTGCAAATACCTTAGCCGTTGGTTGTTTTTGTAACTGGCAGCAAGATCTTGACAAATGATAGGTTTACAAATTTGTGCTAGGATGCGCCCAATTAATACGGTTTATAACCGTCCACTCATCTATACCGGTGGAACATACATTGGAACCGCATCCCTTATATCAAAAAATATTACGCGAACATCATCTGTTCTCTGCTCTTAGCGAAAGTCAGTTAACCCAGCTAATTGAAGAAAGCCAATTATTGAACCTGGAAAAAGGTGCTTACGTTTTTCGCCAAGGTGACAGTTGCAACAGTTTCGGCTTTATTATCTCCGGTAGCGTAAAAATTTATCGTCTAACCCCTGACGGCCAAGAAAAAGTCTTTGAGGTCATTGGCGATCGCAATACTTTTGCTGAAGCAATGATGTTTATGGATACCGGCACCTATGTGGCCACTGCACAAACCGTGCTGCCCACCCAGTTGTTGATGTTGTCCAATGTGACCTATACCCGTTTACTGCGGGAAAACACTGAAACAGCCATGGCGTTACTGGCGGCACTCTCGGTGCGCATGCATCAGCGCTTGAATGAGATTGAAATCCTTTCTTTAAAGAACGCTACCCACCGAGTGATTCGGTATATTTTGGCGCAAGCGTTACGCTCATGCAGTAAGTGCAATATTCTCAGCTTTGAATTGCCCATGGCCAAGCGCTTAGTCGCAGGTCATTTATCGATTCAACCAGAAACTTTTTCGCGCATTATTCACCACCTCAGCGACGAAGGTATTATTACCGTGGATGGTCGCCTGATCTGTATTGTTGATCGCGAACGTCTCGAAAATTACGAATAAACAACATCCTTGATGGTTATCAAGCTCTCTGCTGTGCAAGCTATGACAGGATTTGTAGAAAGGAGAGTGTGCTATGTCCACCTGTTTATACTGCCAACATGACAACCCAGCGGAGCAAACTGTTTGCGAAAGCTGTGGGATGAACCTGCCGCAACATACCGAACGTAATAAGGCGCAACGCCTATTACGTTTCAAGTTATTTGTGATTGGCTTAGTGATTTTCAGTGCCATTATGATTGTCTGGTTACCGCGCAGTAACCCAGCAGGCGGTTAAGCGGGCTTGTTCAGCGCTGTGCGACTTTGCCAAAACACCAGCAACAACAGCAAAAAACTCAGTGTCCATAACAGTGCTGCGGCTAACAACCAAGCACTGCTTTGTTGTCCCAGTAATGCGGGTATCACCCGCAAGCCAGCCGCACAATTGATCAGCACGCCAGCCACATGGCTGAGTGGCCGAGCATTGGGATCACGCAAACGTTGCATCAAATGGACACGTGCCATCACGGTTAAAGTCAGAGTACCCAGCGCCCCAACAGTAATGGCGTGCACACCAGCACTCAGCAGTGCGGGTTTAAACAGCAGCGCACAACCGAGCAAACATAGACCCAGCGCCAGCCATGCATAGCCGGCACCCAGCAATAATAAATCAGCACGATAGCGGCAATGCCAAAGCTGCCAACGCAGCAAGCGTACTGCAGTTAATAGCCCGCTCAGTAACACTAACGCACCTGCTAACTGCTCACTGAACAGGCTCGGCAAGGGGTACAACAGCAGAACCACAAACAACAGAATCAGCACAGCACCTTCAATATTAGGCTGGACCCGCGCCTGCAATTTGCGTTGCTGACGCAAGAGATGCCCTGCTACAGCTGGGGCAATGATGCGCCCACCCATAAAGAACATCAGCAAAGCCAAAGCCAGTAATAACTCCAGTAACAGAGTTTGCCCCTGCCAACTGGGTTGCGCCGCAAAAACCAATAAAGCACACAACAGCAGCACTAAAGGGGCTATGGTTTTATTGCGCCATTTTTTTGCCGAGCCGACAAAACGCGGCACAATCCATTTGGCAGTTAAGCCCGCCACAGCCAATGCCGCACAGCCAGCAAAAAAACTACCGGGGAAGAATAAAAAACCAATGCGAGCCAACAACCAAACAACGATTAATAACACAACTTTGCGACCTGCCAGCGGCCCTAGCAGATAACCAGCCACTACCAGCATGGCGTAACCAAGCAACAACTCATGGGCATGTCCAAAGACTGTGTACAAGCCAACTGGAGCAGGCACACCCATCAGTAGCGCCAAAGTCGACCAAGGCATCAGCAGTACGGCATAGGCCGCCGCCAGCGGGAACAGATACCGACTGGCTGGCGTATGACGTGGTTTGGCATGTGCATGCGCTGGTGCAACCTTACTCACAAATACAGTTTTCCTCTTGTCTTAATCCTGCCGTTTCTCTATTGGGTCAACTGACGGTACAGCTGCGGCAAACGCGTGGGTAAATGCTCTGGCTCACGAATCAAAGTATAGCCATTGGCACCAAACATGTACGGCAAATAGTCGGCAGCTTCGCGGTCAATGGTGATACAGAAAGGAATCAAGCCCATCTTCTGCGCTTCGAGCACCGCTTGGCGCGTATCTTCAACCCCGTAACGGCCTTCATAGAGGTCCAGGTCATTGGGCTTACCATCAGTCACCAGCAAGAGCACACGGCGCTTGTGTGGTCGGTCTTTCAGTAAAGCACTGGCTTGGCGAATCGCTGCGCCCATACGCGTGTAATAGCCCGGCTTTAGCCCTTGAATGGTGCCGCGCACAGTATCTTCATAACGCTGATCAAAGCGTTTAATCTCTTGCATACGCACTTGATGGCGGCGCAAAGACGAAAAACCATACAGAGCAAAATCATCGCCCACGGCTGATAGAGCTTCACCAAACAGCAACATACTGTCGGCCACCACATCAATCACTCGACGCTCATCATTGATATGCGAGTCGGTCGACATGGATAAATCCGCCAGCAACAGACAGGATAAGTCGCGGTGCTGTTGGCGTTTTTCCATAAACAGTCCGCGCTCAGCAATCTGCCCGTGTTGACGCTCCACATGAAAATCTAAGCAGGCCTGTAAATCCAGTTCGTCGCCTTGTGGCTGTTGATGCAACCAGCGTGGCTCACTGCGTAAATTCTCAAATTGGCGGCGGATGCGGCGCGCCAGCTGACTCAAGCGCAGCGGCAAAGGTGCGGCCTCTTGATCACGCGGCTGCATCATCTGCACATTAACAAAATCCTCTTGTAGCGCATTTTTACGGAAATCCCACTCGGGCAGCTTAATCCCCTCGCCTAACGGAATATCATCAATATCTGCCGGTGGTAAATCGAGGTGTAATTTTAATCCACCGCCTTTGCGCTTACGTTTGCGCGATAAGGCAATTTCATCTAAATCATCGGCCACTCGCGCCGCATCAAGGTCTTCGTTGTCATCACCACAGCGGTCAACATCGATATGCTCTGACCAACTGAATAAATTTTCTAGGCGAAATAAAAGCAAGCCCTGCTTACCCGAGTTATCTTCAACCCGTGTCGCCTGTTTACGCACATCACGGCCTTCGCCCTGTGCACCACCCACCACATCACCTTCATCCTCTTCATTTTCCAGTTCACTGCTTTGCGGATCACCCAGACGTTCAGCTGGGTACAACCACAAGGGGAGTGGGAAAGGTGCACGTTCGGTAACGGGAAAGTCAGTCACACTGCCCGGCTCTTGCATAGCCTGACGTAAAGCACGCTCTAACGCAGCTTCATTTTTCTTTAATGAATCAGGCTTTGGGCGTAACGCTAAATGCGCGTCCAGTAAGCGCTGATAACGTGGACGCATGGCTGGGTACTGTTCCAGCAGACTCTTGGTCCAGCGTTGATTATCCCGTCCCCAGTGACGCATTTTATTTGAGGTGGCAGCCAGTAATGCCAGCCAACGATACAGATCGCGGTTGAGTTCAGGTTCAGGGTAGACCGCCAAGCTGGCGGGTAGGCGTAAATTTTCTGCATCAGCCCAGGCCACTGCAAGCTGCTGGCTGCTGCCGGCTACTTGCTGGATAAGCGAGCGGCGCAATACCATTTTGCGCGCACTGGAGGCTTCTACAGCCACGCCTGCGGCACCGCCTAAGGCACGAAACAATACCGCCAGTGAACGCTGCATATCTTCCAGCTCAACCCGCGCCTCTGGAAAGCCTGGGTCAGCGCGACGGGTGATAAACCGATGCCAAATTTCACCAGCCCACTCTTCAACTTCAACACCAATACCCATATCCAACCTCACTGACTGTTGCGTCAGCTGTCAATTCACACAAACAGCTAGCGCTAAAACAACTTCGGCCCGCTGTACAAGCCGGGCCGAAGATCGTTACATCACTACGTAGTTTACGTAATTATGCTTGCCCAGCTACCGCTAAGCCTGCACGTCCGCGCTGGCGGAAACTCAACAGGTAAGCAACCAAACCAATCAAGAAGATCACCCCAGCCACTAAACGTAACCAGTAGAAAAGAACCAACTGATCTTGTGTCGCCATAAAGCCTAATGCAGCACCATCTTCTGGAATACGTTGCAGCCAGATTTGTACAACACCAGCAGCTGATAAGAACAGTGTGATAAACACCATGCTGATCGTCATCAACCAAAAGCCCCACATTTCCAGTACTTGCGCTTTGTTATCCGCTGCTTCACCAAGGCCACGTAGCTTAGGCATCGCATAGGAAATCAAAGTCATAACAATCATGGCATAGGCGCCATAGAATGCTAAGTGACCATGCGCCGCAGTCAATTGCGTACCGTGCGTGTAGTAGTTAACAGGCGCGAGGGTATGCAAGAAACCCCAGACACCGGCACCTAAGAACGCAGTAACAGTAGTACCCATCGCCCATAGTGAAGCGGCTTTGTTTGGGTGCTCACGACGGCGACGGTTGATCATATTGAAAGCGAACAACACCATCGCAAAGAAAGGCAGTGGTTCCAAAGTAGAGAAGATCGAACCGACCCACAGCCATACTGTTGGCGCACCAATCCAGAAGTAGTGGTGACCTGTACCTAAGATACCGGAGATCAGCGCCATGGCGACAATCACATACAGCCACTTCTCAATCACTTCACGGTCAACACCGGTGATTTTGATCAGAACGTAAGCCAGTATCGCTGCCATGATCAATTCCCAGACACCTTCTACCCACAAGTGCACCACATACCACCAGTAAAACTTATCGCGGGTGAGGTTTTCAGGGTTGTAGAAGGCAAACAGGAATAACAGAGCCAAACCGATTAAACCGGTCATCATCACCACGTTAATCGCGGTTTTGCGGCCTTTCAGTACCGTCATACCGACGTTGTATAAGAAGCCTAGGCAGACCACAACGATACCGATCTTAGTGACCAGCGGTTGCTCAAGGAATTCTCGTCCCATGGTTGGCAACAGATTGTTACCGGTCATTTGCGCCAAGCCAGCATAGGGTACAAACAAGTAGCCTAAGATGGTCAGTACGCCAGCAACTGCGAACACCCAGAACAAAATCATCGCTAATTTTGGGCTGTGTAATTCACGGTCAGCTTCTTCAGGGATCAGGTAATACGCCGCACCCATAAAGCCAAACAACAACCACACAATCAGCAGGTTAGTATGCACCATACGTGCAATATTGAATGGCAGCAGCGGGAACAAGAAGTCACCGACGATATATTGCAGCCCCATTATCAAACCGAACAGAATTTGCCCAACAAACAGAATCAGGGCAAACACCAAGTACGGCATGGCCACCTTTTGTGAGGTGAATTTTATGTACGGATTATTCGACATAATCAGTTCCCCTTAGACTGCCATCCACGTGGACTGACAATGCGTAAATGTTCGAAAACAATGTAGCAGACATATCAACCCTCCTTGTTTGGTGGCCAGTTATTGGTATCGATTTTCGAAGTCCATTTGAAGAACTCGGTTAAATCATTCAACTGCGTTTCGGTTAAATTGAACTGCGGCATTTGTCGACGGCCAGGAACATTGGTGGGCTGTGCTTGCATCCACGCAGGTAAGAAGAATTTGAAACCTTCCTCACCACCACGACGTACAAATACGTTACCCAGTTCAGGTGCAAAGTAAGCACCTTCACCCAACAAACTGTGACAACCAATGCAGTTATTTTCTTCCCAGACATGCTTTCCACGAATCACTGACTCAGTCAGTAAATCGCTATTGGTGCGTTCTGGGATAGTTCTTTCTGTATGGTAAGTGAGTGCAAGAAAAACCAGGACGAAGAACAGACTTCCCCCATAGTAGATATTTCTCGCCATACCTTTTGTGAAAGTTTCAGACATGACGCCTCCTAATGAGTTATGCCCGCACATCATAGAAACAGTTGGTAACAAAACCACTTGATAGCAATCAAGTATTCACAAGTAGGTAAAATGTAGGGCAGAAGGAGCGCCGAGGACGCGAACAAAGATCGCCTCTATATCACTAACTGCTGCGCTATATTATTGATTTGCAAGTACAAAACATGCCTAACAAGGCAGTAACTATGCGTCGAACACTGGAAAAATCAGACAGTTCATCCCGCCAAGCGCCTGCAGCAATAGCCAAGGTCGCGCTTGACGGAACGAAAGGTCGTGCTTAAAAAACGGGGATCACAGCACCTTTATATTTTTCATTAATAAATGCTTTAGTTGCATCGCTGTGTAGCGCTTCAACCAGTTTTTGTACAGCGGCGCTGTCTTTGTTGTCTTCGCGTGTCACCAGAATGTTCACGTATGGCGAATCAGCGCCCTCAATCACTAACGCATCAGCGCTGGGGTTTAGACCCGCTTCTAAAGCATAGTTGGTGTTGATTAGGGCTAAGTCGACTTGATCAAGCACACGCGGCAAGGTGGCGGCTTCAAGCTCACGCACTTTGATTTTTTTCGGGTTGTCAGCAATATCGCGAGGTGTAGCAGTGATGCCTGCATCGGCTTTAAGGGTAATCACACCCGCTGTTTGTAGTAACAATAAAGCACGACCACCGTTGGTGGCGTCATTTGGAATCACCACGTTAGCGCCGTTTTTCAGCTCATCCAGCTGCTTAACTTTGCTGGAGTAAGCGCCAAAGGGTTCAATATGCACACCCGCCACACTGACTAAAGTGGTGCCTTTGGTTTTATTGAACTCATCAAGGTAGGGCTGGTGTTGGAAGAAGTTAGCATCCAAACGCTTTTCTGCAACCTGCACATTGGGCTGCACATAGTCAGTAAAGACTTTAACGTCCAGCTCCACACCCTGCTCAGCCAAAGCCGGCTTGATGAACTCTAAAATTTCCGCATGCGGTACCGGTGTAGCGGCAACTGTTAAGGGCTCGGCTTGCACAGCAAAAACGCTGAGGGCGGCTAAAGCTAATAATGTTTTTTTCATAAAAGACTCCAAGTCAATTGGTCATATGCCGTACAACGGCTGTTTATTATTGTTACTTTATAGCTGTTACTTTCTTGAAAAGCGGTGTACCAGACGGTCACCGACACTTTGTAAAACCTGTACCAAGATCAGCAGCAATACCACTGTGACGACCATGACATCGGTTTGAAAGCGTTGATAACCAAAACGAATCGCCAAGTCCCCTAAACCCCCTGCACCAACCACACCGGCCATTGCGGTATAGGAGACTAAGGTGATCGCGGTCACTGTGGTTGCGGCAATAATCCCCGGCCGCGCTTCAGGCAGCAGAGCATTAAAAATAATCTGTCGGGTACTGGCACCCATGGCTTGCGTGGCCTCAATAATGCCACGATCGACCTCGCGCAATGCGGTTTCCACCAAGCGCGCGAAAAACGGTGTAGTGCCCACGACCAAGGGTGGAATTGCGCCAGCCACACCTAAGGAGGTGCCGGTCATCACCACTGTGATCGGAATCATCACAATCAATAAAATAATAAACGGCAACGAACGCAACACGTTAACCACAAAGGACAATATGGCATACAGCCCACGGTGCTCAAACATTTGCCGAGGACCGACTAAAAACAGCAAAATCCCCACTGGCAAACCAAAAATCACG
Organism: uncultured Thiopseudomonas sp.; assembly: GCA_964385265.1. GTDB lineage: Bacteria > Pseudomonadota > Gammaproteobacteria > Pseudomonadales > Pseudomonadaceae > Denitrificimonas. The sequence goes on along the minus strand of CAYLOI010000008.1, from coordinate 38,827 downwards.
GTAAATAATAACGAACCGCCGAGCATCAATAAGGTGTCTAAACTCGCCTGCCAAATTTCATACCAATCAATATTAATCAGTAACTCACTCATGGGCGTAAGACCTCCACATGCACACCAGCGGCACGCAATTGTTGTTCAGCTAACTGCTCTTTGCCACCAGTTAAGGCCAAGGTGAGCTGGCCACAGGCTTGATCTTTAATGCGTCCAATACGCCCAGCTAAAATACTGTAGTCAACCCCTGTATTACGCGCCACTTGACCTAATAAAGGTGCATAGGTGGTTTCGCCTAAAAAGGTTAAGCGCACAATACGCCCGCTGACCAATTGAAACTCTTGTTCTTGCGAAAGGCCTGAATCACCCTCCGACTCCTGCACAAAACGCTGAGTGGTTGGGTGCTGGGGATGTAAAAACACCTCACTGACTAAACCGCTTTCAACAATCACCCCGCCATCCATCACCCCGACGCGGTCGCAGACACGGCGAATCACATCCATTTCATGGGTAATCAAGACAATGGTTAAACCCAGCTCACGATTGATTTCCGCCAGCAACTGCAGCACTTGTGCTGTGGTTTCTGGATCCAGCGCACTGGTTGCCTCATCACACAAAAGAATCTTTGGATCGGTTGCCAAAGCACGGGCAATGCCCACCCGCTGCTTCTGTCCGCCAGACAACTGGGCTGGGTATTTATTGGCATGCTCGCTTAACCCCACACGCGCCAGCAACTCAATTACACGCTGTTTAATCTGCGCAGCACTGAGCTCACCAGCCAGTTTGAGTGGCATCGCCACATTGTTGGCCACTGTTTTGGATGAGAGCAAATTAAAATGCTGAAAAATCATCCCAACGCGCTGACGAAAGCGGCGTAAACCTTGCGCATCTAACGCAGTGACATCCACACCATCAACGATAATGCGTCCACCACTGGGCTCTTCTAGGCGGTTGATCAAGCGCAATAGGGTGCTTTTGCCGGCACCGGAGTGGCCAATCAGGCCAAAAATTTCGCCAGGCTGTACCTGCAACACAGTGGGCTGTAACGCAACAATACTCTGCCCGTTTACGGCATAGGCTTTATGCACATCGTGGAATTCAATCACGGTTTAACCTTGTTAGGGCGATTCTTATGGGCAGTGTGCCCAATATCGCTTAGCGTTAAAAGTTATTTTAAACTCTATAAATAGATCTATTTATTATATCTTGTTTGGTGTAATCACAAGCTGCGCCGGCCCAGCACTACGAATTACTTCGACGAGACGCGGCTTAAAACTGCTATCAAGCTTATTCACCCGCGCTGAGAGTAGCGCAGCAACCCAATGAAAATCGCGAGTATCAGCCACTTCAATGGCTACCGTCGCACGAAATTTCACCACATCAGCCGCCACAGCATCCAACAAGCGTCCTAACTGATGATTATTGCGAGTTGCTAACATGGGTAGCAGCACAATGCTGTGCGCCGCGTTGACATCAATAATACGCGCTTTAGCCTTACGGGGTGTAGACGCGGAGGCTGGTATTTGCAGCTCAGGCTCAGGTTCTAACGGTACAGCCCTAGCTGTCGGCTCAGACTTGACTGGAGCTGATTTTGGCACAGATGGTTTACCCACAACAGGCGGTTTACTCACCGCTAACGCAGGTGCGACGCTAGCCTCCATCTGTGGCACTTGCAGCGCCAGCAAAGCAGCATCTAACCCTGCAGTTAACGCCGGCGCCTGCGGTAATAAGCGTTTGGCTTCTATTAATGCAGCGCTGGCGGTATCCACATCAGCTTCTTGCAGCGCCTGTTCACCTGTGCTCAACCAAGCATTGGCTAAACGCTGCTGTAAATCAGCAATGCGCGGCTGTTCAGGGTATTTGTCGCGCAAATCAGCCAACTGCTGGCCAGCTAAATCCAACTGATTGGCGTTTAAATGCTTAGCAAACACCAACTCAGCCACCGCCAACTCATCAATCTGCGGTTCAGCGGCTTGCTCAGTCATAGTCTGACAGGCAGTTAACATGACCAGTACGCTGCACAGCAGCACACTGCGTCTGATAAATAGTGACATTAAATATCCCCAACCAACAAAACAGCCAGCAGTCTACACTGCTCTGTAATGTTGCAGAAGATACGCGGCAACACGGCCCTCGCTGAACACGCCTTAAATTATCTGGCAGCCAACAGCCTAGGCTGTATCTATTATTGCTTCACTGCTGGTGTCAGGGTTTTACTGCCTGTCCATACACGGTAGCGTACTTCAACGTCATTGGGTGCATAGACTACGATCGGTAATTTGCTGTTGTAACGCAGAGTAAAATTATCACCATATATCGGCACAAAGGCTTCAGTTTTGCTGTCATCCGGGCACGCCATTAACGTACTGATCGGGCCCTCAACATTATCTAACTGATAATAGGTATAGCCCCAACCGGCTAAGTCTTGCGCAGTAAAACTACCCATCAAGCTGCGTGTATTGCAGTCAGTGAGCATCTGCTTGCCGGGCACAATCTCAACCTTGAGCAGCTCTTCATTCTGCTGTTGCGCCAGCCAGATCACATGACGCGACTGACCTTCTTGCGCTGCGGGATAATCTGCAACGCTATTTAAATCTGGAACGGGTCCTGTACCTGTGGCACAGGCCACTGTCGCAAATGAAAGGGCTGTGATTAGGCTCATTGCTAATGCTTTACGCATCATCTCATTCCTTATTTTTAACCAATGTAAGAGGTCGTGTGAGTCGCTATCTGACCGTATAGCAGTGCTAGGATTCAAGGGTGCTTAGCAATTAACGCCGTTGCGGCACAATAAAGCTGAGTAAAAACAGCCCCGCCGAACACACCACAATGGAAGGTCCGGCCGGTGTATCCAAATGCCAGGACATGGCCAACCCAGCACAGACCGCTAACATCCCCAGCAGACTGGCGCCTAGCGCCATTTGCTCTGGGCTGCGTGCATGGCGCTGCGCAGAAGCGGCGGGGATAATCAGTAGCGAAGTAATCAACAGCACGCCCACGATTTTCATCGCCACGGCAATCACCAGCGCCATTAACACCATTAGCACTAAACGCAGCCTCGCCACTGGCAAGCCTTCGACTTCGGCCAACTCTTCATGCACTGTGATCGCCAATAAAGGCCGCCACAAAGCAATAATGCAAACTAAAACCACAGCGCTGCCGGCACCGATCCAGACTAGATCCATGGCACTGACAGCCAGTAAATCACCAAACAGATAGCCCATTAAATCAACCCGCACCGAGTCCATAAAGCTGAGAGTCACCAGACCTAGCGATAAAGTACTGTGCGCTAAAATTCCTAAAATGGTGTCTGAGGCTAAAGGCTGGCGGCTCTGCAATGCCACTAAAATAAAGGCCAGCAGTAAGCAGCCAATAATCACGGCCAAGGCTAAATTAATATCAAAGAGTAAACCCAAGGCCACGCCAAATAACGCGGAATGCGCCAAGGTGTCGCCAAAATAGGCCATACGTCGCCAGACCACAAAGGAGCCTAACGGACCGGCAACCGCAGCTAGAAATAGGCCTGCGCATAACGCATATAAAAGAAAATCAGGCATGTGTGCAATCGGGCCCATGTTGGTGAGTTTTAGGGGTTAACACGCAGCCGTGTAGATCATGCTTATGGTCGTGATCGTGGTGATAAACCGCTAAATCACTGGCCGCACGCGAGCCAAACAACTCAACAAAGGCTGGATCACCACTGACTTGCTCGGGATGCCCAGAACAGCAAATATGTCGATTTAAGCAGATCACCCGATCGGTGCCGCGCATAACTAAATGCAGATCATGGGAAATCATCAGCACGCCACAGCCATAACGGTCACGCAATTGGCCAATCAAGTTATACAACTCAAGCTGACCATTAACATCGACCCCTTGCACCGGCTCATCGAGCACCAATAGCTGCGGCTTACGTAACAAGGCCCGCGCCAGCAACACCCGCTGCAACTCTCCCCCAGAAATACGTTGCAAGGGGCTGTTTAACACTTTTACTGCACCCACTTCTGTCAGCGCAGCAATCACATCGTTGTGACTGACACCGGGCACTAAACGTAAAAAACGTACCACTGAAAGCGGTAAAGTCGCATGCACCTCAAGCTTTTGCGGCATATAGCCAATGCGCAGCTGCGGCGCACGCCAGACACAGCCGGAATCTGCTGTTAACAAACCCAACAACACCCGCACTAAAGAAGTTTTACCCGAGCCATTGGGACCAACAATGGTCACAATCTCACCAGCAGCCAACTCCAAACTGACGTCGATCAGCACGTTCTGCTCAGATAAGGATAAATTCACATGCTCGGCACGCAGTAAGACTGACGAACTCATGCACACTCTCGACAAGCAGCACAGGTACCCAATAATTCAACCATTTGTGTTTCCACGACAAACCCCATTTGTTTTGCTTGTGCATCAATGGCTGTATCAATCGCCGAATGTTGAACCAGCTCATAGGCATTATTACAGTGCTTACAAATCATAAAATAACCTTCATGCGCCACTTCAGGATGACTGCAACCAATATATGCATTGAGCGAGGCCAGTCGATGAATCAGACCATTCTCTAATAAAAAATCTAAACCACGGTACACCGTCGGTGGCGCCGCACGACGACCATCTTCACGACTCAGCATCTCTAAAATATCGTAGGCGCCAAGCGGCTTATGACTGTGCCAAACCAACTCAAGAACACGTTTGCGCAATGGTGTTAAGCGCACGCCGCGTTGTGCGCAGAGTTCCTCAGCAGACTCAAGTGCCTGACTGATGCACTCATGATGATGATCGGATTGGCACAATGTGGATGTTTTTAACATAACAGCAGCATCCTTGTGAAAGAGACGTTATTATATAACTCTTTACTAATGGAGTGTAGCGCAGTGTTTCGTTTCTTGCTGATTGCTTGTTTATCTTTATGGGGTATCAGCGCGCAAGCGCAGGTGCAGATTTTAACTAGCATTAAACCCTTACAGCTGATTGCTGCTGCGGTACAAGATGGCCAAGGTAAGCCGCACGTGCTGTTACCTCCTGGCGCCTCACCGCATTATTTTGTCTTGCGCCCCTCGGATGCTAAACGCTTAGATCAAGCCGACTTATTTTACTGGATTGGTCCGGATCTAGAGAACTTTTTACCGCGCCTACTTAAACAACGTAGCCAGCTTAGCGTGGCTGTGCAAAGTTTGCCCGAGTTGCACCTGCAATATTTCGCTGAAGCACACTCACATGCCGATGAACACGACCATCACGTTGAGCACCTGGTCGAGCATGATCACGCCCACTCACCTGGCACTGTTGATGCCCACCTGTGGTTACTGCCGCATAATGCCAAGGTCATTGCCGCACGTATCAGCAGCGACTTGAGCGAACTAGACCCAAGCAACGCCAGTCGTTATGCAGCAAATTTACAGGCCTTTAGCCAACGCTTAAATACCTTGGATCAGCAGCTGAAAACTCAGTTAGAACCGCTGCAGGATAAGTCTTTCTTCGTTTTCCATGAAGCCTTTAATTATTTTGAGCAAGCCTACGGTTTAGCGCATGCCGGTGTCTTTGCAGTCTCCAGTGAGTTGCAGCCCGGCGCCAAGCATGTCAACCAAATGCGTCAACGCTTACAGCAAGCCGGTCCCAGCTGTGTGTTTAGTGAGCCGCCGCTGCAACCGCGTTTAGCCCATACGCTAGCAGATGGACTACCAGTCAGCTTAGCCGAGCTGGATCCAATGGGCACAGAGCTGGCCGTATCTGCACAAGGTTATGAACAATTGCTGAGCAACTTAGCGCAACAGTTTTCTGCCTGCCTAGAAAACCTCTAACTGTAACAACAGCGCGTTATAGCGATGGCGCACGCAGCATCTGCAGTCCATCGTTATAGCGGGTTTCCAGCCTTTGTTTGCTGTTAGCATCCGCCCAGATCAGGCATACATGTACTTGATATGCGCTGCAAAATAATTTTATCCCGCCTCGGGGTAGAAACAGGCGATAAATCGCCAGTAGAATGCTAGCCTATAGCCACCAGCCAGTGGTATAAACACACCCCACCGTCAGCCAGTGCTCTAGCACATAGCGCACAGCGGTCATAAACACCTTAAGCTTATCCTAAGCGGCTCGCGGTAAAAGGTTACCTATGTTTTCTGAGGAACAATTAAGCGCTTTAATTGCCAGTATTGATTTAAATAGTCAAACTTTCAGTGAGCGTGAGCGTTTAATGGATTGGCAAGCCGATGATGCTGCCCGCCTAGCGCACGCTGCTGATCGCCTGCAACCACAGCAACTCCATTTTACTAAGCAACTGCAGCAGTATTTCTCAGATTTGCCTGAGGCTGCACAGCAAATTGAGCACGCTTATCTCGCCGAATATATAGAAACCAAACACACTGAGTACTACCAACAGCTGCTGCATAACCCGCACAATGAGGAGTACATCAGAGGTCGCGTGCACGACGGTTTAGTCCATCAAACCCTAGGCCTCAAACTGCACTGGCGTTTAGGCGCATACCGCCTGTATTTAGACAGTATGCTCAAAGCAATTTGTAGCGATCCTGAACAAACACAATTACTTTCTAGCTTAATCAAAGCTGTGTTTTTAGATATGTCCTTAACCCTCGACAGCTACAGCGCTGCTCATCATCAACGCCTCGAGGAAAACCAAGCACGTTTTACTCGTGCCATGCGTGGTGCTAATGATGGCATCTGGGAGTGGGACATCGACAGCGATCGCTTACATGTATCCGACCGTTGGTTGGAAATGCTTGACCTCACAGCCACAGAGTTCGGCAAGCACACCAGCAATAACTGGCTGAAGCGCATCCATCCCGATGACCTGCCCTCAGTGCGTAAAGCCATTGGCAAACACCTCAGTGGACACAGCCAGTTTTTAGATTGCGAGCACCGTATTCGCAAAAAAAACGGAGACTATATTTGGGTATCACTGCGCGGTTTTGCCAGCAAAAACGCACAGGATCAGTTGCGTATATCAGGCTCTCAGGCCGATATCAGTGAGCGCAAAGAACATGAACAGCGCATGTCCTATGCTGCCTTCCATGACCCTTTAACCGGTTTAGCCAATCGCCGCCAACTGGATCAAGTACTGCATGAATCGATGCAACGCAACCAGCAGGCCGGTAGCCGTGAAACCGCCTTATTATTTATTGACTTGGATAATTTCAAACAGGTTAACGATAACTATGGGCACAAAGCCGGTGACAGCCTCTTGGTTGAAATCGCACGGCGTTTACAGCAATGCTTGCGCCCAGGCGATCATTTAGGTCGTTTTGGTGGGGATGAGTTTGTCGTCTTGCTCGATGACCTCGCTTGCCTAGATGATGCCGAGCATGTAGCGCAACGTATGCTCGACAGTTTATCAGCCGCAGTGCACATTGATGGTCATCTTTTGTCCGTCAGCGCCAGCATTGGTATTACTGTTTTACCGCACGGCACGCCGCCAAGTGAATTATTACAGGCGGCTGACTTAGCCCTGTATCAGGCGAAAATGGCTGGCAAAGCACAATATGCGCACTACACCAAGGACATGCAAAATGCCGCGCAAGAGCTGCGCACCAAGCAAACCGCGCTCACTAAAGGCCTTGCCAGTAACGCCTTCCAATTGCTGTATCAGCCGATTTACAACATCCAGCACGATCAAAAACACGACTCAACAGCCATTTATGCCGTAGAAGCATTGCTACGCTGGCACCATGACGGGAACTGCTACACACCACAAAGCTTTTTAGATTTACTCGAAGACTCGGATGAAATTCTTGCCGTGGGTGCTTGGGTATTAAAAACCGCATGCGCGGCGGTGCACCAATGGCAGCAAAGCCTAACGCCGCAACTGCATTGTTCAGTCAACCTGTCTTACAAACAATTGCGCAGCGTACATCTGGTTTCCTTGGTTAAAGCGGCCTTAGAATCCAGCGGTTTAGAGGCAACCTATCTCATTATTGAAATTGCCGAGCAACATCTGAAGACCAACTGCACGCAATCTCTAGCTAATTTACGCGAACTGAGTCAACTCGGTGTGCAAATTGCGCTGGATAATTTCGGTATCGGCCATGCCTCACTGGGCTACCTTAAACGTTTCCCGCTGGATATCCTCAAAGTTGATAAAAGTCTTATCAACAACACACAGCATGAGCCCTCATTGAAAGACTTTAGTCTGGCCGTGATAAATCTAGGACACAGCTTAAAACTTAAAGTGATTGCCGAAGGCATTGAAAATGCAGATCAATTGGCATTAATTCAAGCCAACCAATGCCAGTATGCGCAAGGCTACTTACTCAGCAGTCCACTCACAGCGCAACAATTTACCGCGTTGATCAGCTCACCAGCAAAATAAGCATAAAAGCGCCAAACGCGTAGCAGGCGGTTATACTGCGCGCTATTGTTTATCGCTCGACTGAATTAAACGAGGTTTTTTGTGGCCCTCCCTGCTCAACGTCGCTGGTACCCCATTGCTTTATTTTTTGCTGCGCTGGTCTGCTTACCGATCAGTGTTTTGCTGCTCAGTTGGCACTCCATTGACATGCAAATCTGGGGACACTTGTGGGAAACGCAGATGCTACGTCTGCTCTCCAACACCGCTATTCTGATCGCTGGTGTTGGCGTTGGCGTCACCCTGCTCGGCGTCAGTCTGGCATGGCTCACCAGCCTCTGTGAGTTCCCTGGACGACGCTGGCTGGACTGGGCGTTAATGCTACCCTTTGCAATTCCGGCCTATGTGCTGGCCTTTGTTTTTGTCGGCTTATTAGACTTTGCTGGACCTGTGCAAACATTACTGCGCGAATGGCTGGGCAGCGGCCTGCGCCTGCCCAATGTGCGCTCCACCGGCGGCGTGATTATTGTTTTTATCTTGGTATTTTATCCCTATGTTTACCTGCTCGCGCGCACTGCGTTTTTAGCCCAAGGCAAAGGCTTTATGGAAGCGGCCCGAGTGCTAGGCTTAACCCCTTGGCAAGCCTTTTGGCGCGTGGCTTTACCGGTGGCCAGACCGGCGATTGGCGCAGGCGTAGCCTTGGCCCTGATGGAATCCTTGGCAGACTTTGGCGCTGTTTCCGTATTCAACTTTGATACCTTTACCACAGCTATTTATAAAACTTGGTACGGCTTTTTCAGCTTATCCAGCGCAACTCAACTGGCCAGTTTATTGCTGCTATTTGTCGCCGTACTGCTATTTTCTGAACAGCGCGCGCGCGGGGCGATTCGTCCCAGCAATGAACGCCCGCGCGGCAAAGCCCTGTATACATTACACGGCTGGAAAGCTGTGCTGGCCTCATCGTGGTGTGGCTTAGTGTTTCTCTGTGCCTTTGTGATTCCTGTTTTACAATTGATTGTATGGTTTTGGCAACGCGGTCGTTTTGATTTAGATGAGCGCTATACCGCACTGATTACCCACACGTTATATTTGGGCTTGATGGCGGCCGCGCTCACGGTAACCGCGGCTTTATTATTGGCTTTCTCCAAACGATTAACCCCCAGCAAACGCATGCATGCCTTGGTCGGTTTTGCCAATTTAGGCTATGCCTTGCCGGGTTCAGTACTGGCTGTGGCGATTATGCTGGCGTTCAGTTACCTTGATCAGCACGCAGTAATTCCTGTATCAACATGGTTGGGTGGCTCAGGACGACCCATCTTACTCGGCAGTTTAAGTGCCTTATTATTAACCTATGTGATTCGCTTTATGGCTGTTGCCCATGGTCCATTAGAAGGTGCCTTAGCACGTATCAAGCCCTCATTACCTGAGGCGTCACGTAGCTTAGGGGTCAGCGGTGTCGCCTTGTTTCGTCGCGTCTACTTACCCTTACTGCTCCCGGGCAGTTTATCTGCAGCGCTGCTGGTATTTGTCGATGTGCTCAAAGAAATGCCCGCAACTTTGCTGATGCGCCCGTTTGGCTGGGATACACTAGCAGTACGTATTTTTGAAATGACCAGTGAGGGCGAATGGGCGCGTGCGTCCTTACCTGCTTTAACTTTAGTAGCAGTTGGTTTGCTCCCCGTTATTCTATTGATTCGCCGCTCCGCCTATCGTCCAGGGCACTAATACAGTCGCGGCTAATCCAGATTACACTTACAATCTTCGGTGCAGCACTTGAGTAACATCGCTACACTATGCGCCGATAGAATTACTCACAGGTACAAACATTGCGTTTGGCCGGTTAGGAGATCCCATGGGATTGCGTACCCCGCTGTATGATATGCACCTGGCCCTTGGTGCAAAAATAATTGATTTTAATGGCTGGGATATGCCATTACATTACGGCTCACAAGTGGAAGAGCATCACCATGTACGCAAAGAATGCGGCCTGTTTGATATTTCCCATATGAGTATTTTTGATATTCAAGGCGCCCAAGCCCAAGCATTTTTACAGTATGTACTGTGCAATGATGTCGCCCTTTTAGAGGCCCCGGGTAGCGCGCAACACAGCCTCTTGCTCAACCAGCAAGGCGGTGTAATTGATGACGTAATGGTGTTTCGCACTGAGACAGGCTACCGTTTAGTCAGCAATGCAGTAACCCGTGAGCGCGTGCAAGCGTGGCTGAACGAACACGCTCAGTCTTTTTCCTGCACTGTCAGCTGGCGTAATGATTTATGCCTGTTTTCAATTCAAGGCCCACTCACTCGTGAGCGCCTCAGCGGTATTTTAAGTTCATCACGCAGCCAGCTGGTACAAACCTTAGAGCATCATTTTGCTGCAACAGATGGCGATTGGTTTATTTCCTGCACAGGCTATACCGGTGAGGTGGGCATAGAAATCATGCTGCCCGCCACACAAGCCGTCGACTTTATGAATGAGCTGGTGGGTGCAGGTATTGCGCCAATTGGGATAGGTGCGCGTGACACTTTGCGCTTAGAAGCCGGCTTTAATTTATATGGCTTTGATAGCAATGAGCAGGTCTCACCACTGGCCGCCAACATGCAGCATATCGTCTGCTGGCAGCCGCAGTCGCGTAATTTTATTGGTCGCCAGGCCTTGCAAACTCAGCAGGATAACGGCGTTACTGAAAAATTAGTGGGCTTAGTACTTGAGGAACGCGGCGTGTTACGTGCTGGTCAGCCGGTACGCATTGATAACCACGCTAACGGTGTAATCACCAGCGGTAGTTTCTCTCCGACCTTGGGTAAGGCCATTGCCTTAGCACGCGTGCCTATGGAGACCGGTGATCGCGCTGAAGTTGAGATCCGCCACAAATGGTTCCCCGTACGTGTGGTTAAGCCGCGTTTTGTCCGTCATGGCAAGATTCTTATTTAATCTTGTGCGAGGAGAATCTATAGCCTATAAATGGTTCCCTCTGGTTTAATTGTTGTGATGTTTAACATGAATTGCGCTGCTATCAAATTGATAGATTAGACGCGTATAGACCTATAAAAAATTACATTGCACCTGCTAAGGACATGAATATTATGAGCACAATCCCTGCCGATTTACGTTATGCCAGTACTCACGAATGGGCACGCCTTGAAACTGATGGCAGCGTCACCGTCGGTATTACCGACCACGCTCAAGAAGCGCTGGGTGACGTGGTTTTTTTAGAGCTGCCGGCATTGGACAGCACACTGACTGCCGGTCAAGCAGTGGGCGTGGTCGAATCAGTTAAAGCGGCATCTGATATTCATGCACCCATCAGCGGTACAGTGATTGCAGTGAATGAAGGCTTGCTTGAAGCCCCTGAAGGGGTCAACACGCACCCCTACCAGAGCTGGTTTTACCGTTTACAGCCCAGCAACCCTGAGCAACTGCAACAGCTGTTGGATGCTCAAGGTTATCAGGCCGTTTGCTGAATCTAACGCCTTAGGCTTAGCTCTGTCTGCGCTGCCACACTTCAAAGGTGTAACCCGGCTCTTGCTCTTGAGCTGGGTGTGCGTGTGCCTCGCTTTGTTGCCATTGCTGTGCATCCAGTACCGGGAAAAACGTATCACCTTCAAGCTCAAGTTCGATGCGGGTTAAATACACCCGCTGCGCTAACTCTAGGGCTTGCCGATAGAGCTGACCGCCGCCAATCACCATCACCTCATCAACTCCCTGCTCGCTGGCCCACTCTTGGCCACGCTGGATCGCCGCTTGTAAATCAGTAAAGACTTCAGCACCCGCAAATACTGTACCGGCTTGCTGAGTAATCACAATATTTAAACGTCCGGGCAAAGGCCGCCCCAACGACTCCCAAGTTTTGCGCCCCATAATGATCGGCTTACCCAAGGTACGTTGTTTAAAATATCGCAAGTCAGCCGGCAGATGCCACGGCATTTGGTTGTCTAGGCCAATCACTTGATTGCGCGTCGCCGCGACGATCAAACTTACAGGCAATGAATGTTGCATTAGGCGCGACCCTCAGAATATTTAAGATTATGTCTGTATCTTAAAGGATTTACATTGGATTGGCGTTGTTCAGGCGCCATTATCAGGCACAATAGTGCTATCACCGTGACCCAATGGAATGCTTGTGACTGACTCATCCTCATCTTTACAAACACTTTGGCTATGCGAAGCCGTGCGTTTGCGCGAGGAGCAAACAGGCCTACTCGAAGACAGCGAGGCCTGCCGTAAAGCGCGCACCACACCGGGCTCGTTGGCGCAGCGCTTGCAAGTACGCGGGCTATTTCTTGCACAGCGTGATGGCTTGCTCAGCGCCATGCAACATTGGCTGCAAGGGGCCAGATTGGCGCTCTGGTTGTTGCTACTCAGTGCGCTGATTGCTGGTGTGTTATTGGCTAAAACCGCACTCAGCGGTGCACCGCAGGCGATTAATATTTTTTGGGCTCTGGCCGGCTTGATTGGCTTAAACCTATTGAGCTTGCTGGCTTGGCTGTTCAGTTTAGTTTTTTCCGCACAATCCAACTCGCCACTCAGTCAAATCTGGCTCTGGTTGAGTAACAAACTGGCACGCGATGCCAAAGCTGCGCAGTTAGCGCCAGCGCTACTGGTCTTACTGCAACGCAATCACTTATTGCGCTGGGGCTTGGGGCGTTTACTGCACGGCTGGTGGTTAATCACTTTAACCAGCGCCTTATTGACCTTGGTTGCTTTACTCGCCACCCGCCGTTATGGCTTTGTCTGGGAATCCACCATTGTCGCCAGCGACTCCTTTGTCACTTTAGTCAGCAGCCTCGGCACACCGGCCGCTTGGCTTGGTTTTGCCGTACCAGACAGCAGCCTGATTCAACACAGCGGCCTGCAGGCTTTGCAAGATGAGCAAGCACGGCATATTTGGGCCAGCTGGCTACTAGGAATGCTGCTGATCTATGGCATCCTGCCGCGTTTAGCCTGCAGCCTATTGTGTGAATGGCGCTGGCGCTATGGAATCAAACGTTTACAGCTCAATCCTGACGACCCAGTGTGGCAGCCAGTACACGAGCGAGTGCAGCCCAGCAGTGAGCGTTTAGGGGTGATTGATGCAGCGCCAGCGCAACTGCACAGCAGCGCAGCAGGCTCACAGATAACCGGGCAAGCGGCGGTCATCGTCGCCATTGAATTGGATGACAGCATCAGCTGGCCGCCAGAATTACCAGCGCAAGTGTTCAATGCTGGCGTGATCGATACACGCGAGCAGCGGCGCAAGATTCTGGATCAACTCAGCGCCAACCCACCCGCGCGCCTACTGATTGCCTGCAATCCACAGCGCTCAGCGGATCGCGGCACCTTGCATTTAATTGCTGAGCTATCGCGCAGCGCTGGACAAACTCAGGTCTGGCTACTGGCAACCGAGACTGCGCAGGAGCGCCTAAGTAACTGGCAAGAACAGCTGGATAGATTAAAATTAACCCATAGTCGTTCAGCCCCTTGGGCATGGCTGGAGCAAGGTGATGAGTAAGCAATCTGCACCACTAAAACTGGCAGTGGTGGGTCACACTAATGTCGGCAAAACCTCGCTTTTACGTACGCTGACCCGCGACGTTGGCTTTGGCGCTATTTCACACAAACCCAGCACCACCCAGCATGTTGAAGGTGCGCGTTTATCGGTGGATGGCGAAGCGCTAATTGAGCTGTACGACACACCAGGTTTTGAAGATGCAGTGGCGCTGTATGAATACATCGAACAGCTGCCAAAAACCGCTGAACGCCTAGATGGCCCAGAACTGGTGCAGCGCTTTCTCCAGAGCAGCGAAGCGCGGCAACGCTTTGAACAAGAAGCCAAAGTGCTGCGTCAACTGCTGCAATCAGATGCCGGTTTTTATGTGATTGATGCGCGCGAGCCGGTATTGGCCAAGTACCGCGATGAGTTAGCCATCCTCGCCATGTGCGGCAAACCTTTGCTGCCGGTACTGAATTTCGTCAACACTGCCGAACAGCGCGAACCGGCATGGCGTGAAGTACTGGCGCGCTTAGGTCTGCATGCAGTGGTGCGCTTCGACACGGTAGCGCCACCCGAAGATGGCGAGCAACGCCTGTATGAAAACCTCAGTTTAGTGCTCGACAGCCAACGACCCCGCCTACAACGTCTTATCGAGCACAACCAGGCTCAAGTATTACTGCGGCGTAAAGCCGGCTACCGCTTAATTGCTGAACTGCTGATTGATGTCAGCGCGTGTCGTCGCAGCGTGCACCCTGATCAGCTAGAAGAAGCTATCCAAGATTTACACCGCGATGTACGCCAGCGTGAACAGCAATGCGTTGAAGCCTTATTAAAACTCTATGCCTTTCGCTCAGACGACGCCCAAGCCAGCGCACTGCCACTAGAAAAAGGTCGTTGGGGTGATGATTTATTTAATCCGGCGACAATGAAACAACTGGGAATTAAAGTGGGGGGCGGGATGGCTGCCGGTGCGGCAACCGGAGTCGGCATTGATCTGCTTACCGGCGGTTTAAGTTTAGGTATGGCCACAGTGGTTGGTGCAGCAGTTGGTGGTTTAACCCAAACCTTCCGTAATTATGGCGAACGCCTCAAAGGTAAATTTCGCGGTGAACGTGAGCTGACCGTCAGTGATAGCACCTTGCGCTTACTCGCTATTCGCCAGCAGCGTTTACTCAGTGCTTTAGAGTTACGCGGTCACGCGGCGCAAGCGCGGATCCAAATGGAGACACCGCTTGAGCAACAATGGCGTGAAGGCGAATTAGCCCAACCATTACAAACAGCTCGCGCCTATCAGACGTGGTCGAGCTTAAATGGCCGAAAGCCACAGCAAGACAATGCGCGCACGCAGGCCGTTGAAGCGTTGCAAGCCAGCCTCAGCCAGCAACACGCCCACTCTGCATCCGCTTAAATATAAGCACGCATGCGGCTCTTCAACAGCACAAAACTTATCTTAAGCCTTTACTCAGGCTCACCCATTTGCGTTTGTAAATAGTTCTGAATGCCGACTTTTTCAATCAAGCCCAATTCCGTTTCTAACTGATCAATGTGCTCTTCTTCATCATCCAGAATTTTTCTCAACAAATCACGGCTGACGTAATCTTGCACAGCTTCACAGTGAGCAATCGCTGCCACTAAATCGGTACGCGCGAGATGCTCTAAAGCCAAGTCACTGGCGAGCATTTCTTGAGTATTTTCACCGATAGATAGTCTGCCAAGATCTTGCAGATTAGGCAGACCTTCGAGGAATAAAATACGCTCAATGAGCGTATCAGCATGACGCATTTCTTCGATGGATTCGTCATATTCCCACTTTGCCAATGCCTTTAAGCCCCAGTCTTTGTACATACGAGAGTGTAAAAAATACTGATTAATGGCTACCAGCTCATTGCCGAGAATACGGTTGAGATGCTCAATTACTTTAGTGTCGCCTTTCATGTCTGCGTCCTCATCAATAGGAATGATGCACAGAGCATAGCAGACTCATACAGCTCGCTATATAGCGATGAGGGAGAAGAGTTTCTGATTAAATGGCGTAAGCCAAATCATTAGCAGAAACGATCAAGCTGTCTTTGATCGCATGCTGAGCAATTTTTTTAGCAGTGCAGGCGCATTTACCGCACTGGGTGCCGCAACCTGTGACTTCACGCACTTCACGCCAACTACGCGCGCCATCTTCGACCACTTGACGGATCTTGTGATCGGTAACACCTTTGCATAAACAGATATACATAGACAGATCCAAGCAAATAAACATTTGTTACGAATGCTAATGATTCGTATCTATAATTGCAAGCACCTATCTATATTTATCGCTACCGCTGGTCAGAACCACTTAATCAGCGCCAACTCATGTGCCGCTAACCGACTGCGCGCTGACTGCATCGAGCACAGTAGCGCGCAGTTATACATTGGATTACCTGCGCAGTTGTGCGACGGCCTCTAGCAGCATCTGCTCAGTACTGGCCCAGCCTAAGCAGCCATCGGTAATCGAAACGCCATATTGCAAGTTGTCACAGAGTGCTTGCTGACCATCGATTAAGTTACTTTCCAGCATCACTGCACGCAAACTGTGCTGCCCTGCCGCACGCTGCGCCAAGACTGATTGTAAAACCTGCGGTTGTAATTGTGGATTTTTACCGCTATTAGCATGACTGCAATCGACCATTAACGAAGCATCTAAACCCACTTTATGCATGGCTGCACAAGCCTGTGCAATACTCTGCGCATCATAGTTAGGCCCTTGATGCCCACCGCGTAACACTAAGTGCGTATCCGGGTTGCCTTGGGTTTCCACTAACGCCGCACGCCCTTGCGCATCGACACCAAAATGCTGGTGGCCATGTGCCGCCGAACGCATCGCATCAAGGGCAATACCAACACTGCCATCCGTACCGTTTTTAAAGCCGACGGGTAACGACAGACCACTGACCATTTCACGATGAATTTGCGATTCGCTGGTGCGCGCACCAATCGCCGCCCAGCTTAATAGGTCATCAAAATAGCTGGCCGCTAACGGCTGTAACAACTCTGTCGCCACCGGTAAATTCAGCTCTAACATGCGTAGCATCAACTGCCGAGACAACTGTAAACCCTGCGCCATATCGGCACTGCCATCTAAGTGCGGATCATACAACAGTCCTTTCCAACCGACCGTGGTGCGCGGTTTTTCAATGTAAATACGCATGGCGAGCAACATATGCTCAGAAACGCGCTCTGACAGCTCGGCTAAGCGCTGAGCATATTCAACCGCTTCATCGACATTGTGAATCGAGCACGGACCGATCACCACTAATAGGCGCGAGTCTGCACCGCTTAAAATCGTGCGGATCTGCTCGCGTTGTTGCTGTACGCGCCTTGCCAGCTCGGCAGTTAACGGCAACTGCTGACGCAACTCTTGTGGGCTGATCAGCACTCGAGTGGTGCGTCCAGAGCGAGGTAATGTACTGATATGCGCCTGCTCAAAAGCGACACAAGCGGAGTGATCTAATGCGAGAGCAGTATTTAAAAAATTCATGTGTTGTCCTTACGTCAGCGCTTGTAGCGCTGTACGTTTATCGAGTCAGTCGTCTTAAACAATGGGGTAACGCCAGCTTGTGGTTGCTAAAGCGCCAGCTCAAGTCATCGAAACGCTCTGGATAAACTGCATACATTGC
Organism: uncultured Thiopseudomonas sp.; assembly: GCA_964385265.1. GTDB lineage: Bacteria > Pseudomonadota > Gammaproteobacteria > Pseudomonadales > Pseudomonadaceae > Denitrificimonas. The sequence goes on along the minus strand of CAYLOI010000008.1, from coordinate 21,405 downwards.
CATGGTGTTGTCCTCTAAATGTTGTAAAACTGAAAATCTAAAAACAAAAAACCCCGGGTGGGAAGCCAACCGGGGTTTATCTAAAGCAGTGGTAGGCGACCCGTTAAAAGAGGCCCGCCTAGATGAGTATCAGGCGCGCCTTTGGCTAAACCAATACCCATAAAAATAATATGCAACAGAGTTGTTTACTGAACGCGCACAGTTAAGCAACGCAGCCAATGGCTGAGTCACTAACATCTGTTTAAGTGTGCGATTCAACATAACAATCTCCATACAGTGCATTTAACATACTGCAAGCGTCACCACAGTGCAACCAAGCCTAGCGATCTAAACGATAAATTTTATCGCCATTTAGGCTACGGCCCCAAGGTAAACCTGAGTTCTGCCAACCATTTTGCAAACGCATACCCGCTTGTGGGCCTTCGCTTAATGCATCACCTTGAAAGCCATGCACGACAAAGCGTGCATTAACTAAACCGGCATCACGCAACACTTTAGCGCTAGGCTCGCCACGCTCACTACCGGAACGGCACATGGTGATCACTTCAGTGTTTTCATCTAAGCCGCGCTTAGCCAGCTCAGCTTTAATTTGCTCAACAAATTCTGGATTGCGATTCATTGGAAAAATATTACGCTCAGCATTCCACTGCGTGCGATCGGCCAATAAGAATGGAATATTCACATCCACCGCATCAGCAAAGCCAACAAACATAATTTCTACCGGATCGCGCACATCCACCAACAAAACTGGTTGCTCGGTTTGCTGAGTTTTTGCATAGGCATCTTCAGCACTGATCGCTAACTCAACCGCCTGCACAGAAAATACCGCAAGGGACAATGCCGCAGCACTGATTATACGTTGTAGACGTGTCATAGACTGACTCTCCATTTAATGTATATATAAATAATACACTATTGTAGATTAATTAGGGTCGAGCACAGCCACACAGGTTTAATCGCGCAGACTCATCACCGGCCAGCCACGTTGCAGCGCCAACTCGCGCAAGCGGTCATCAGGATCAACCGCAACCGGATGAGGCACGTGCTCTAACAGTGGCAAATCATTATGCGAGTCACTATAGAAGTAGCTGCCTGCTAATGTCGCTTGATGCTCAGCCAACCATGCATTTAAACGGGTTATTTTACCGCCCTGAAAGCTTGGCACATCAACCAGCTCGCCTGTGTATTGGCCATCTTGCATACCGCACTCAGTGGCAATCAAATGTTCAACGCCTAAACGCTGAGCAATAGGTCCGGTAATAAAGCGGTTAGTTGCGGTAATAATCATTAAGACATCACCAGCAGCACGGTGCTTGGCCAATAACGCTTCTCCTTTGGCCAAAATAATCGGCTCAATGCAATCGCGCATAAAGTCCGCATGCCATTCATCCAACACTGCTTTATCGGTGCGCCCTAAGATTTCTTGGCAGAAGTTCTGATAAGCCAAGACATCCAACTGCCCGGCTAAATAATCGGCATAAAACTGATCGTTAGTGCGCCGATAGGCATCGACATCGACCAAACCGCGCGCACACAAATACTCGCCCCATTGGTGATCACTATCACCGGCTAATAAGGTGTTATCCAAGTCAAAAATAGCCAATCGCACGGCAGATACCTTAATCAATGATAAAAGAGTGCTCAGCATAACGATTTTATCTGCGTCTGCCCATTCAGGCACTAAAGCGCGTTGCCGCCCTGTCACGCTTTGTGGAACAATGGTTGTAAGACTTTTAGTACTGGGTGTAGACATGATTGATTCAGATGGTTTTCGTCCGAACGTCGGTATCATCCTAACCAACGATCACGGACAAGTGTTATGGGCACGACGCGTCAAGCAAGATGCATGGCAGTTCCCACAAGGCGGTATTAACCCGCATGAAAGCGCGGAAGAAGCCTTGTACCGTGAGCTGTACGAAGAAATCGGCCTACAGCAACAGGATGTGAATATACTGGCTTGCACACGTGGCTGGTTACGCTACCGTTTGCCGCAGCGCTTAGTACGCACCCACAGCCAACCGCTGTGTATTGGGCAGAAACAAAAGTGGTTTTTGCTGCATTTGCGCAGCAGTGATGACCAAGTGCGTATGGACCTTAGCGATAAACCTGAATTTGATGGTTGGCGCTGGGTCAGTTATTGGTATCCTTTAGGCCAAGTGGTGGCCTTTAAACGCGATGTATACCGGCGAGCTTTAAAAGAGCTGGCTTACCAAATTCCTACTCGAGATTAACCCTACGTTGTCAGACTCGACTCGCACTGATAGCAGCATGTTAAACATGCTGCGTACGATATCCCAAGAAGTAAATGCCGCTAAGGATTTACCAGCGGCGCTGGCGATTATCGTTAAACAAGTCCGCGTGGCGATGAACAGCCATGTGTGCTCGGTGTATTTGTATGAAGTCGACAGCGACCGCTATGTATTAATGGCCACTGAAGGCTTAAATCAGCGTGCAGTCGGTAAAGTCAGCATGGCCTCAAAAGAGGGCCTAGTCGGTTTGGTGGGCAGCCGTGCCGAAACCCTATCGCTGGAAGATGCCACCAGTCACCCGCGTTTTTTATATTTTCCGGAAACCGGTGAAGAGCGTTATGCTTCTTTTTTAGGTACACCCATTATTCACCATCGCCAAGTGATGGGCGTGTTGGTGGTGCAGCAAAAAGAGCGCCGCCAATTTGATGAGGGCGATGAAGCCTTTCTAGTTACCATGAGCGCACAGCTTTCTGGGGTTATTGCTCACGCCGAAGCGACAGGCTCAATTCGCGGTTTGGGTAAGCAAGGTAAAGGTATCCAAGAAGCGCGTTTTATTGGCGTGCCCGGTGCTCCTGGCGCTGCCTTAGGTACTGCCGTGGTGGTGTTGCCGATTGCTGATCTAGATGTGGTCCCTGATAAAACCATCAGCAATATTGCAGAGCAACTGGAGCTGTTTGCTTTAGCTTTAGAGTCGGTACGTGCCGATATTCGTAGTTTATCTGCACGCCTCTCGAATCAGTTGCGCCCACAAGAGCGTGCACTGTTTGATGTCTACTTAATGATGCTGGAACACACGGCGTTAGCCGGTGATGTGATTGCCGTGATTCGCAGCGGACAGTGGGCGCAAGGGGCATTACGCCAAGTAGTCAGCGAGCATGTGCAGCGTTTTGAGCACATGGATGATGATTACCTGCGCGAACGTGCTTCTGATGTTAAAGACCTTGGCCGCCGTTTATTGTCGTATTTGCAGCAAGCCCAGCAACAAACCTTGATCTACCCTGATAACACTATTTTAGTCAGTGAAGAGCTGTCACCGGCGATGCTCGGCGAAGTGCCGCCAGAAAAGCTGGTGGGCTTGGTCTCAGTGTTGGGTTCACGCAACTCGCATGTAGCGATATTAGCCCGCGCCATGGGTATTCCAACCGTGGTGGCCGCGGTTGATTTACCTTACACGCGTCTTGATGGCATTGAGTTGATTCTCGATGGCTATCATGGCGATGTCTTTACCAACCCCAGCACTTTATTGCGCCAGCAATATGCGCAAGTGGTGAAAGAAGAACGCCTGATCAACCGAGACTTAGACAGTTTACGCAGCCTGCCTTGTATCACCTTAGACGGCCATCAACTGCCATTATGGGTCAACACAGGCTTGCTCGCTGATGTTAAACGCGCGCAACAACGTGGCGCTGAAGGGGTTGGCCTGTACCGCTCTGAGGTGGCTTTTATGGGCACCTCGCGCTTCCCTAGCGAAAACGAACAAGTGCAGATGTACCGTGAGCAACTGCAAGCTTTTCACCCACTACCAGTGACCATGCGCACCCTAGATGTCGGTGGCGATAAACCGCTAAGTTATTTCCCGATTAAAGAAAGTAACCCCTATTTAGGTTGGCGCGGCATTCGTATCACTCTGGATCATCCGGAAATATTCTTGGTACAAGTGCGCGCGATGATTAAAGCCAGTGCTGGTTTAAATAATCTGCAGATTTTATTGCCGATGATTTCCGGCGTACATGAGCTCGATGATGCCCAACATTTAATTCACCGTGCGTGGGGCGAGCTGACTAGCGAAGGCCTTGACGTGCAGATGCCAAAAATTGGTGTGATGATTGAAGTGCCCTCAGCAGTCTATCAAGCTCGAGAACTGGCGCGTATGGCTGATTTTCTCTCAGTTGGCTCCAACGATCTCACCCAGTATTTACTGGCAGTCGATCGCAATAACGCGCGAGTTGCGGCGCTGTATGACTATCTGCACCCAGCAGTGCTGATGGCTCTGCAAGACGTGGTTAGCGCCGCCCATGCTGAAGGCAAACCAGTCAGCATTTGCGGGGAAATGGCCGGTGATCCTGTGGCTGCAGTGCTGCTTCTGGCCATGGGTTTTGACAGCTTATCGATGAACTCCACTCACCTGCCCAAAGTTAAATGGTTGCTGCGCAAAATGACTTTAGCGCATGCACAAGACTTGCTCAAAGAAGTCTCTGTGATGGACAGCCCAGAGGTAATTCACAGCACGCTCAATCTTGCCTTGAGCAATCTTGGCTTAAGCAAAGTACTCAACCCTGCTTCCAGCATACAAACCTGATGCGCCACACGTGGGCGTAATTGCTTTGTTTGCATAGATTCAACACAGCAGCACGCCAGATTATTTACGCTCGCTGAGTGGATCAGTGATCCACTCGTTTTCAGAGCTGTGGATTTAGCCACAGCTCGATTTCGCAGGTTTAAACCGGACCACGATCTATCTTGCTTAGCGCCTCGTTTACGGCAAATATTTTGCCATTAACATAAGGAATACCGAAGCCTTTGAGACGTGCGGTGTGCATAGCGAGGTAGGCTTCGGCGCTTGGAATATCCTCGAATAAATAGATACCACCCGCTTCACCAGTCGCCTCATTTTCTGTCCATATTTTCCAGAGCAGGCCCGGCTCTTCAGCAATCGAACGGGCTAGACCCCCCATTGCTTCCACCATTGGCTGGCCCCAAGGGCCACTATAGGGAAAATCCACCTGAAGTATATAACTCATACATTAGCTCCTTATGTATTAAAAATAATGCCTACGCGGCAATAATCACAGCTGCCTTATTCAGGCTTAGCACGATTCGTGCTTAAGCATTGATTGCTTGCTGCAGTCTAGCTAGCGCCTCTTCTTTCGTAACAAAGCCTGCAGCCAGCGGCTGTATATCGCCATTGTGCTCCAGCAGCAGCGTTGGAAATGAGCGCACGCCCAACTGCCGACAGCGTACAAACTCGTGCTGCACCGCCTGTTGTGCTTCTGGCGAAGCAAACAGGGTGCGAAACTCAGCAAAATCCAGTGCTAAGCTTGCGCAAATACTGGCGTAAAAATCAACCTGTGTGGTGTCTTGCCCTTCCACATAAAATTTATGCTGGATGGCAGTAAAGAATTTCAACAGGTTCGCTGCAGGAAACTGGTGCCGAGCTTGCAGTAGCTTGGCCGTCGCCACAGCGCGGCAGGCCGGCTCAGTGTCATAATTAAAATACTCTGCGTCGAGCAGGGTAAAGCCAAAGGGCTGGCCGGTGGTTTGGCCGATGTGACGCCACTCGTTGCGCAAAAAGCTCTTAAATGTTTCGCTCCAAGGGTCACCACCGCCGGCACGCAGGCCGCCCATAGTGATCGAGAACTCGATACCTTGTGCAGCACAGAATGCCTCTACTGCACTGACCGTGGGTGAGATACCCCAACACCAAGAGCACATTGGATCACCAACATAATGCACAGCCCAGCCCTGACGCACAGTTGGCTCAGCGCAATCGACTGGGCCATCTTGTTCGGGGAGCAGGCAGACGCCTGTTACAGGATCACATTTCATCATAGTCAAAGCCCTTTAAAAATTGCTTAAGGCGGTGCGCGTCAATACGCGTAGCAGTGCTGGGTTATAGGTCACAGCCCTGCACGGCTATGAATCAAATGGAGGTGGAACCTCACCGCTGGATTTTAAAATTAATACACATGCGCATAAGCGCTCGTTTAATCACAAAAAAAGTACAACTCTTAGCGCACCCTTTACTAGCGCTTATTATTAAGAGTCCGGCGTACAGCAGCTAACTCAGTAGCCAATTCAACTTGAGTTTGCCCAGCAAAAACCCCATTCGCACCATAGCTGCGCTCAACCAGTGTACTTGAGCCATCGTCAAAATAGCGCAGCAAACTGATCGCACGGGTGCCATACGCATCACCACGAATAAAAATACTGGAGAGCATGCGCTCCATGGCTAAGCCAACCCCAGTATCGGGCAACTGATCATCCTCTGCGCGCTGCTCATCGCGCATTAGCTTAAACAAAACCTCATCGTCAGCCTCTAAATGCTGATGAAATAAACTGCGTATACGCACTAGCTTAGGCCATGGTGTATCTAAACTGCCATTACACAAGGCATACACACCAGCAGTTAAGCGGACAGGCCGCCGCGTAATGGAATTTAAGTACCAGATTGACTGTTGATCACCGACCAGCAAATTAAAACCACTGTATCGGTTCGCTTGGCTAGCAACCCCTTGCAAATAGGCTTGTGGTGTTTGCTCTGAAGCCAGATAGTCACTGACCAAAGCACCACGCGAATGCTCGCCCAGCGGCAGTGACACATCACGAATATTGGTTAAAGTCGCAAAACGCCCTTGCTCAGCAATTCCCAGCCAAGTGCCACCTGCTTCTAAATCACGCCCGGCATAAATACTGGGCTGATCAGACCACTGCGCCAATGCGGCACTGGGTCGTGCATGCACTTCGTCTCGATTAGCCAGCAATAATAAAGGCTGACGACTCTGTGGCCGCCAGGCAAAGACAACTAAACACATAACTCACTCGATAATAAAAGTGTGCCGTATTGGCCTACGCCAGCTCAAGCCTCAAGTTACTCATGTGTACGGCAAAGCTCAACCTGTAACACTGTGCCTTGTTGACCTATAACTTTAACCCGCTGGCCTTTGGCCAAATCTGGGCCACTAACCAGCCAGTAACTATCACCCGCTTTAATTTTGCCGCGCCCGCCACTGATCGCTTCTTGCAATAGGTATTCACCACCCAAGAGCTCACTGCCACGCTGATTTAAGCCTGACCCCGTTGTTGGCTGTCGACGTAAACGGCGCCACCAAATCAGCGCAACAGCCAAGGACAACAGCGCAAAAGCGATAAACTGCCAAACCCAAGACAACTCAGGAAAAGCGAGCAACAACAAGCCAACCATCGCTGCCGCTGTACCAAACCACAAAAAATAGCCCGCGGTGCCAAACACTTCAACAATCAGCAATAGCGCGGCAAAGGCCAGCCAGTCCCAAATGGCTAATGTTTGCAAGTACTCACCCATGCTTTTTACCGTCAAAGGACGCCTTCACAATTTCACTGATACCACCAATCGAGCCAATTAACTGACTGGCTTCGAGCGGCATCATAATCACCTTGCTGTTATCCGCCGAAGCGATATTGCCTAAGGCTTCAATATATTTTTGTGCAACAAAATAGTTAACCGCGTGCACGCTGCCACTGCTGATCGCTTCAGATACCACACGCGTGGCTGCAGCCTCTGCCTGTGCCGCACGCTCACGCGCCTCTGCTTCAAGAAACGCGGCTTCGCGCTTACCTTCGGCTTTTAGAATTTGTGATTGTTTCTCACCTTCAGCCTCTAAAATTTCCGCTTGACGACGGCCTTCAGCTTCTAAAATAGAGGCGCGTTTTAAGCGCTCAGCCTTCATTTGGCTGGCCATAGCTGCAACTAAGTCCGCTGGCGGGGTGATGTCTTTAATTTCAATACGGGTGACTTTAACACCCCAAGGTGCTGTGGCTTGATCCACCGTATGCAGCAAGCGCTCATTAATACTGTCGCGTTGGCTGAGCATCTGATCGAGCTCCATTGAGCCCAATACTGTACGAATATTGGTCACCACCAAATTGAGAATGGCGTATTCCAGCTCGCTAACTTCATAAGCGGCTTGGGCAGTATTAACCACCTGAAAAAAGCACACCGCATCAATGCGTACAATGGCGTTATCGGCGCTAATCGCTTCTTGCGCTGGAATATCTAAGACCCGCTCCATCACGCTGATTTTGCGCCCGACGGTATCCATCAGCGGCACAATAATATTTAAACCGGGCTTTAACGTATTGGTATAACGGCCAAAGCGTTCAACCGTCCACTCATAGCCTTGCGGCACCACTTTAAAGCCCATAAAGATGACGACAGCAATCAGCGCCACAAATAACAGTAAAACCAATCCAATATCCATAAAAACTCCGTATCAGCAATCCAATCAAGCAGTGAGTATAGGTTTCGATTAAAAAATCGTGTGCTATTTTTGTTGGCTTTGCGGCGTCACCCGCAAAATTTCTTCAATGCTGGTTTGCCCAGCAGAAATCTTTTGCGCACCCGATAAACGCAAGCTGCGCATACCTGCACGGTAGGCGTGGTTTTTAAGGCGCACTAAATCAGTATCAGCCATAATCAAGGGTTTGATTTCATCATTAAGCAGCATGATTTCATACACTCCAGCACGGCCATGATAACCCGTGTCGCGGCACTCTAAGCAGCCCACAGCTTGCTGTGCACCTTTAGGCACTGGCGCGCTCCAGGGCTGAGTTAATGCGGCCCAATCAACCGGATCAATCTCTACCGGTGCTTTACAGTGCGGGCACAGCGTGCGCACTAAGCGTTGCGCCATCACGCCTAATAGCGTGGCTTTGAGCAAATAGTAGGGAACGCCTAATTCCAGTAAACGGGTAATGGCACTGGGCGCATCATTGGTATGCAGAGTTGAAAGCACCAAGTGCCCGGTGAGCGCGGCTTGAATCGCCATTTCTGCGGTTTCAAGGTCGCGAATTTCGCCGATCATGATGATATCGGGATCTTGGCGCATCAAGGCACGAATACCACTGGCAAAGGTTAAGTCAATATTGTGCTGCACTTGCATCTGATTAAACGAGGGCTCAATCATCTCAATCGGATCTTCAATAGTGCAGACATTCACCTCTTCAGTGGCCAACTGTTTTAGCGTGGTGTAGAGCGTGGTGGTTTTGCCCGAACCGGTCGGCCCCGTGACTAAAATAATACCGTTGGGTTGACTGGTCATACTGCGCCAACGCTGCATGTCATCACTGGAAAACCCCAGCTGATCAAAGCTTTTTAATAATACTTCAGGATCAAAAATACGCATCACCATCTTTTCACCAAAGGCGGTGGGCATGGTGGCTAGGCGTAATTCCACTTCATTGCCATCGGGTGTTTTAGTTTTTACCCGACCGTCTTGCGGCTTACGCTTTTCAGCAACGTTCATCCGTCCTAAAGATTTTAAGCGGCTGACCACGGCCATAGTCACTTGGGCGGGGAACTGATAAACGGTATGCAGTACCCCATCAATGCGAAAGCGCACCGAGCCTTGATCACGGCGTGGCTCAATATGAATATCACTGGCGCGCTGCTGAAAAGCATACTGAAACAGCCAATCAACAATATTGACGATATGCGCGTCATTGGCATCAGGCTCTTGATCGCTGGCCCCTAGATTGAGCAGCTGCTCAAAGTTACCCACGCCACTGATAAATTGCTCACCGGCAGTCGCGCCAGAAACAGAGCGTGCTAAGCGATAGAACTCTGTAGTAAAGCGCTGAATATCCGCAGGGTTAGCCACCACGCGCTTAATTGGCCGACGTAACACATGGGCTAAGTTGGCCTCCCACTCACGCATAAAAGGCTGGGCGCTGGCAATGGTGACACTTGCGCTATCTGCTGCGACAGCAAGAATTTTATGGCGCTGAGCAAAGGCATAGGACATCAAAGGGGTGATAGCCGCCACATCAATTTTGAGTGGATCAATACGCAAATAAGGCTGCTGCGCCCATTCAGCAAGCCATACTGTCAGCGTTTCCAGATCAAGCTTACGCCCTACTTGGCTAAGGTCTGCCAACTGTTGCGTGGCTATATACTCCAGCGGGTGTAGGTGCACAGTCGCTGCATCACCACGTCGCGCCAGCAAGCAACGTTCTGCGCCATCCTGATCAATGCGACCTTGTTTCACCAGCTCAGCCAGTACTTCATTTAAATCCAGTAAACGATCCGGCGTGGCAGCGGCAGAGGATGACATAGGTTATTCCTATTTAAACCTTAAGATCATACTCTGCATGACTGGTTGACCCACGCCATGCAGAGTGACTGGCTAAAGCTTAACGCAACAATTGCTTCCAAGCATTAAGGCTAAGCACAGAACCTAAATGTTCGCGGCGCAGCACTAAAGCCTCAGCATCTAAAGGTTGTAAAAGCATGGCATGCAACTCACGTAAGCTACCAAATAAACGATCGCTATCAACTAAGTCTGTGATATGACGTGCAGCTTGCAGCCAGACTAACAAGCGCTCAAGACGCGGTGCTTGTTCAGCAAGGTCTTCAGGTTGACGCATATAACGGTGCACCTGCAGTGCCTGCGCTTCGTCTTTTAAGAACTGCAATAACCAGTTTTGTAACGCTGCAGCACCTTGGCGCGTACCGCGTGCGTTACGCTTAAGCTGCCAAGTTTGCTTTTGTAACCAGACCGCCATCTCTAACGAGAACAATCCCCAGCGAGTCTCTTCAAGCTCATTGGCAAATGCCAAGGGTGCAGCTTCGCGCACAGCTTGGTCATCAGCCCCAGCCAAAATACGCACACGCCAATCATCAATCAGCGCATCTAACTGGGTACGCAACGTATTACTGCTTGGGCGCGGCACCGCTTGGCCAAGACTGGCCAACAATGCGCGCAAACTGACCAGCTGCTGCAGCCACTGCTCAAGTAATTTCCAATGGCCATTAAAGCGGTATTGCTCGGCTAAACGCTGGCTATTACCCAGTAACTGCCAGGCAATCGCAGCAAAGGCATCATCCAACGGCATCTCAGCGCTTAATTCTGCTGCAAGCGCGGCAACGCTGTAGCTATTGGCATCAAACAAGCGATAACCACGCTCAGCCTTGCTGATATCACAGGGCATCAGCGCCACATCTGCTGCCAACTCTAAGGCCAACTCAAGCAATGCAGCGGGATCGCCTGCACGTAATTCCAACTCAACTTCGCAGATAGCTTCCTGTTGTGTGTCAGCCATCACTAAACCTTGGTCCAAAGCCACTTCAACCACAGTTTCAACGCCATCACGCTGCCAGCGTAATTCAGCAAACTGACGTTTAAAATCAGTACTGAAGACCGCTTTTAGCTGTTTTTTATCCAACTTAGCCAAACTGGCCGGCCAGCAACTGTCATCTAAATGGCTGAGCACCAAACGGTTAGATTTTAACGTCCAATCCCACTCATTGCGCTCAGACAATCCAGCCACGCTGCTGCCTTTACTTTTTAAGGTTTGGATCAATTGCTCGCCATCACGACGAATACGTAGAGCAACCTGAGCATTCGCTAAGGCAAAATCGGCTGTATCGTAATACCGATTAAGCAACTCTCGGGTCTGCCAAGGGCCAACACAACGTGCTGCTAAAACTGGGTGTTGAGGCAGCGTAGCAAGGCTTGCAGGGCTGATGCGGAGCTTTATTTCGGTTTCTTTAGCCATGGTATTCTCATTTCAAATTGTTGCTAGTCTATCGCTATGCTGGTCGAACCCTATGACAGCACCGTATAATCTAGGTTGTCATTGCTAATCGAGCGCAGCTCTCTATGTCGATAAACCCGTTTGTAAGTTTGTTTGGTCGTTCGCCCATTGGGCCGATGCAGCAACATATTGCCAAAGCACATGAATGTGCTTCCAATTTAATTCCTTTTTTCCAAGCCGTCATTGCCGAAGACTGGTCACGCGTTGAGCTTGTCCAACAAGAGATGTCTCGGCTGGAAAAAGAAGCCGATAAACTCAAGCGCAATGTGCGTATTCACCTTCCTAAAAGTCTATTTTTGCCGGTACCGCGTTCTGACTTACTCGAATTGCTCAGTGTACAGGACAAAGTCGCCAATCGCGCAAAAGACATTGCGGGCCTCATGCTTGGCCGGCAAATGACTATACCGCAGCCATTACAACCCATGATTCTTGCCTTTGTGCAGCGCGTTGTTGATGCCAGTGAACAAGCCCTCACTGCGATGAATGAGTTGGATGAAATCCTTGAAACAGGTTTTGGTAACCGCGAAGTTAATCGTGTTACGGCCATGATCGAAGTGCTCGAAGATATTGAGCACGACACCGACCGGATGCAAATTGAAGTGCGTCGCACTCTCTTTAAATTAGAGAAAGAGATGCCGCCTGTTGATGTCATGTTTCTGTACACCATCATCGAATGGATCGGTGATGTCGCTGACCGCGCTGAGCGCATCGGTAACCGATTGGAACAACTGCTAGCGCGCTGACGTTAACGCGCCCCACCTGGAACAAGCGGATTTTTTATGGCTCTTTTAACTGACTACGGCTTTATACTTTTAGTTTTAGCCTGTCTTTTTGGTTTCTTTATGGCTTGGGGCGTCGGTGCGAATGACGTTGCCAACGCCATGGGTACGTCTGTTGGGTCAGGTGCACTGACCATCAAACAAGCCATTATTATAGCAATGGTTTTTGAATTTTGCGGTGCTTATTTAGCTGGTGGTGAGGTCACCGAAACCATTAAAAACGGCATTGTCGATATCGATGTTATGACAGCCGACTTACTGGTATTAGGAATGATGTCAGCTCTGCTCGCATCTGGAACGTGGCTGTTGATTGCCACCAATAAAGGTTGGCCAGTATCCACAACACACACCATCATTGGTGCTGTGGTTGGATTTGCTGCCTTTGGTGTGTCATTTGATGCAGTGCATTGGAGCGCGATTCTACCGATCATGGCCAGCTGGGTCGTGACACCATTCTTATCGGGTGTTTTAGCATTTGGTTTATTCGTCAGTGTGCAAAAGCTGATTATTAATACGGACAGCCCTTTTGATAATGCTAAGCGCTATGTACCTTTTTACATGTTCCTGACCGGCTTTATGGTTGCATTAATGACCCTGTCTAAGGGCCTTAAACACGTAGGCCTAAACCTCAGTAGCGAACAAAGCATGGTACTTGCTGTGGGCGTGGGTGTTTTAGTCATGCTGCTCGGCATTTATCTGCTGCGTCGCGTCAAAATAGCACCCGATGCCAACCGCGGTACGTACTTTGCTAGCGTTGAAAAAGTCTTTGCAACCTTAATGATTTTCACCGCCTGCGCCATGGCCTTTGCCCATGGTGCTAATGATGTGGCAAACGCTGTAGGTCCACTGGCAGCCATTGCTGGTGTGATTCAAAATCATGGTGTCGGCGAACTGACAGCGAAATCAGCCGTTCCCGCGTGGGTGCTACTGCTGGGTGCAATCGGTATTGTAATTGGCTTGGCCACTTACGGTTATAAAATCATTGCTACCGTGGGCCGTGGTATCACCGAACTGACCCCAAGTCGTGGTTTTGCTGCTGAACTGGCGACCGCCTCAACAGTCGTCGGCGCCTCAGCCATCGGTTTGCCAGTATCGACCACACACACCTTGGTGGGTGCGGTACTAGGGATTGGCTTAGCTCGTGGTATCGGTGCGTTAAACTTGCGCGTTATTGGCTCAATCTTTATGTCTTGGGCCATCACCTTGCCGGCTGGTGCATTCCTCGCTATTTTGTTCTTTAGTATTTTGAAATTAATCTTTCTATAATACTAACCATCGGTTTTTCAGGTGCTACGCAATGATGTATTGCCTGAAAAACCGCACTGTTTCTACTCAGTGACAGCCAGCCACGGTAGATACTGATAACTCTTTAGCTGTCGCCATGATTGGACGCACTCATGCACGATTACGTTAACTCGCTACGCCACTCATTGCCGTATATCAACGCTCACCGTGACCGCACTTTTGTCGTCATGCTGCCGGGCGAAAGTATCGTGCATGCCAATTTTGGCAATATTGTTCACGACCTAGTGCTGCTGCACAGTTTGGGTGTACGCCTGGTCTTGGTGTTTGGCTCGCGCCCACAAATTGAAGCGCGCTTAACCACCCTTGGTTTAGCCTCACATTACCATCAAGACTTGCGTATCACCGATGCGCCAACATTAAGCTGTGTGCTCGATGCGGTGGGTCAACTACGGGCAACCATAGAGGCACGCCTATCAATGGACATGGCCGCCTCACCAATGCACGGTGCACGTTTACGCGTGGCTGGCGGTAATTTTGTTACCGCGCGCCCGCTTGGTGTGATTGATGGTGTCGACTATCAACACACCGGTGAAGTGCGGCGCATCGATAGTAAAGGTATTAAGCGCTTATTGGATGACCGCAGCATTGTTCTGTTGCCACCTATGGGTTACTCGCCGACCGGAGAAACCTTTAACTTAGCCAGTGAAGATATCGCCACCCGAGCAGCAATCGAATTACAAGCGGATAAGTTACTGTTGTTTAGTGCTGAGCAGGGCCTGCTTGACGCCAGCGGGCAATTAATCCGTGAGCTACCGGCGCAGCAAGCTGAACAGCATTTACAACGCTTTAAAGACAATAAACAGATTGAACAAACTGAACTGCTGCAAGCTGCCATCAGCGCCTGTCGTAGCGGTGTAACCCGTTGTCATATTATAAGTTACCCGCTGGACGGCGCACTGCTCTCGGAAATGTTCACCCGCGATGGGTGCGGCACCTTGGTCGATCAAGGTCAGTTTGAGCAAGTACGCGAAGCACAAATTGAAGACGTCGGCGGATTACTAGAATTAATCCGTCCACTGGAAGAACAAGGTATTTTAGTGCGCCGTTCACGTGATCTACTGGAACGTGAAATCAACCAATTTAGCATTGTTGAGCGCGACGGTTTAATCATTGCATGCGCAGCCCTGTACTCATTTGCGGAGCAAGCAACCGGCGAATTAGCCTGTTTAGCCGTGCACCCTGATTATCGTCACGGTGGCCATGGTGATGTGTTATTGCAGCGCATAGAGCAGCGCGCACGGGCATTACAATTAAAATCATTATTTGTCCTAACCACGCGCACTGCGCATTGGTTTCAAGAGCGCGGATTTCAAGCCTGCACACTTGAGCAAATACCGAGCACAAAAGCATCACTGTATAATTTTCAACGTAATTCGAAAGTCTTTTGTAAAACTTTGAATGAATAGTCTTTAGCGCTAAAAGCTATTAGAGTGCAAATATGTTGCTGCGTATAAAGTACTCGGCAACTTACAGCATTGCTTTCGACATACAATATCGATTGCCATGTTTACAATAATTATAGGAGAACTCCCCATGAGCAAAGGCAAAACTCTCGCATGGGCTTTGTCCATGACCCTCGCAGGTATGACCTTGAGCGGTATGGCACAGGCTGAAGAGAAATACATCACCATTGGTACCGGCGGACAAACCGGTGTGTATTACGTGGCAGGACAATCCATCTGCCGTTTTGTAAACCGTGACAGCAAAACCAGCGGCATACGTTGTAACGCACCAGCCAGTGGCGGCGGCGTGGCCAACGTAAACGGTATTCGCAGTGGCGAGTTCAACTTCGGTGTCATGCAATCCGATCACCAATATAAAGCCATGAAAGGTCTAGCACCTTTTGAAGCCGAAGGCCCGATGGAGGATATGCGCGCACTCTTCTCATTACAGAGTGAAGTGTTCACTGTGCTTGCTCGCCGTGATTCGCATATTGCTAATTTCGATGATTTAAAAGGTAAGCGCGTCAATATCGGTAACCCAGGTTCCGGTCAGCGCGACACCCTTGAAGAAATCATGGAGAAAAAAGGCTGGGATCGTAAAACCTTCTCTTTAGCTTCCGAGCTGAAGCCGGCTGAGCAAGCCAGCGCGCTCAATGATAATAACATTGATGCTATGACCTACTTTGTTGGTCATCCCAACGGCGCTATTCAAGAAGCCACAACCACTGTGGATGCAGTTTTAGTACCAGTAACGGGGCCTGAAATTGATGCGTTATTAGCAGAGAAGAGCTACTACACAAAAGCAGAGATTCCAGGTGGCATCTACACGGGTAACGATCTGCCAACGCCGTCCATCGGTGGTAAGGCAGTGCTGTCAACGAGTAGCAAAATCAGCGCAGATTTAGTTTATCAAATGGTTAAATCAGTGTTTGATAACCTTGATCGCTTCAAGCGTTTACACCCAGCCTTTAAAGATTTAAAAGCCGAGGAAATGATTGAAGTCGGTTTATCAGCGCCGCTGCATGAAGGTGCTGTACGCTACTACAAAGAGCGTGGCTGGATGTAATAGCTGACCGCTAGACAGTAACACTAACTCAATACGTCAGTACTCAATCTGTTGCAGTACTGACGTATTGGTTTTTTTAAAGATTCTAAGCAGGTTCGCAGCCATGTCTGATAAACACCTTTCCGTCGAAGAACTTATTTGCCAAGATTCAGGCGCACGTTTACCTGATGGCATTATGGCGCAGGTTATCGCCGGCATTGCTTTGCTCTGGTCTCTGTTTCAACTTTGGATTGCCTCACCGCTACCATTCATTTTGCGCATAGGGGTATTTAATGACACTGAAACACGCTCGATTCACTTAACTTTTGCTTTATTGTTGGCTTTTTTAGCTTACCCTGCTTTTAAGCGATCACCCCGTAATCGTGTGCCCTTAGTGGATATTGCGCTAGGCTTGATTGCCGCTGCCAGTGCTGCTTACTTATTTATTTTCTATCAGGATCTGGCTTTGCGCCCTGGTAGTTTAACCACCGCTGATTTGGTGACCGCCTGTATCGGTATTCCAATGCTGCTGGAAGCCACCCGCCGTACTTTAGGCCCACCGCTGGCGATTATTGCTCTGCTGTTTTTAACTTACAGTGTCGCCGGTCCTTATATGCCGCAAATGCTCGCGCACCGTGGCGTAAGTTTTACTGCCCTCGCGAACCACCAGTGGATCACCACCGAAGGTGTATTCGGTATTGCCCTCGGTGTCTCCACCAGCTTTGTGTTTTTGTTTGTTTTATTCGGTGCCTTATTAGAACGCGCCGGTGCCGGTAACTACTTTATTCAGTTGGCATTTAGTTTACTGGGTCATATGCGTGGCGGCCCTGCTAAA
Organism: uncultured Thiopseudomonas sp.; assembly: GCA_964385265.1. Taxonomy (GTDB): domain Bacteria; phylum Pseudomonadota; class Gammaproteobacteria; order Pseudomonadales; family Pseudomonadaceae; genus Denitrificimonas. The sequence goes on along the minus strand of CAYLOI010000008.1, from coordinate 4,459 downwards.
GCGGCAGTGGTTGCTTCGGGCTTGACCGGAATGATTTCAGGCTCATCGATTGCCAACGTAGTCACCACTGGTACTTTCACCATTCCGATGATGAAAAAAGTGGGCTTTTCCGCAGAAAAAGCCGGCGCTGTTGAAGTGGCTTCTTCAGTAAACGGGCAGATTATGCCGCCGGTCATGGGCGCTGCGGCATTCTTGATGGTGGAGTACGTGGGTATTCCTTATGTAGAGATTATTAAGCATGCCTTCTTACCGGCAGCCATTTCCTATATTGCCCTACTCTATATCGTCCATTTAGAAGCTCTTAAATTAGGCATGCAGCCCATTGGCAACCACCAACCTAAGCCTTGGATACGCCGTTTAACTGGTTTGGCTTTTGGTACGGCACTGATTTCAGGAATTTCTCTGCTAGTCTATTACGGCTTAGGCTGGCTTAAACCGGCGCTTGGTGAGCATGCACTGCTGGGCATCGGTATTTTGTTAGCTGCGGCATACTTAGGCTTACTAAAAATTGCTGCAAGCAATCCACCATTAGCCTTTGATGACCCAGATAAGCCCCTCGAGGAGTTACCCAACACCCGCGCTGTTTTGTTATCAGGCTTACACTTTATCTTGCCGGTCGTGGTATTGGTCTGGTGCTTAATGATTGAACGTTTGTCACCTGGGCTTTCAGCATTCTGGGGCAGTGTGATGCTGGTTTTTATCTTGCTCACGCAACGTCCTATTCTGACCTGGATGCGTACTGACCGCAGTCATGACCATGGCGGCTGGATCGATGGCGTCGTGGATCTGCGCGAGGGCATGATTACTGGTGCACGCAATATGATTGGGATTGGTATTGCAACCGCTGCAGCTGGGGTGATTGTTGGTGCGGTATCGCAAACGGGCGTTGGTTTAGTTCTGGCTGATCTGGTGGAATTGCTCTCAATGGGCAATCTGCTGTTGATGTTAATGTTTACTGCGGTATTCAGTTTGATTCTGGGCATGGGTCTACCCACCACCGCTAACTACATCGTAGTTTCCAGCTTATTAGCCCCTGTGGTGATTACTCTGGGTCAACAAAATGGCCTAATTGTGCCGTTGATCGCCGTACACCTGTTTGTCTTTTATTTTGGCATCATGGCTGACGTCACGCCTCCAGTGGGCTTGGCTTCATTTGCAGCGGCAGCCGTTTCCAAAGGAGACCCGATCAAAACCGGGGTACAAGCATTTTATTACAGCCTACGTACTGCTGCTTTGCCCTTCTTATTTATCTTTAATACCGATTTGCTCTTGATTAACATCAGCGTGATGCACGGTATTTTGATCTTTATTGTGGCCACTGTAGCCATGTTAATTTTTGCTGCCGGCACCCAAGGTTGGTTTATCACCCGTAGTCGCTGGTATGAAAACATACTGTTATTACTGGTTGCTTTTACTCTATTCCGCCCCGGTTTCTGGATGGATATCGCCCATGACCCCTACCAAGATGCTCCACCGAGCCAGCTGGTTCAGGTGCTAGGGCAAGTCGATGAAGGTAGCAAATTGCGTTTGCGTCTACTCGGTCAAGATGGCGTTGGCGATCCCAAAGAGTTTGTTATCTTGCTGCCCGTACCTGCTGGTAGCAGTGGTGCAGAGCGTCTCGAAGCGTTAGGGCTAGAACTGCTTGAAGAAGACGGTAAAACTCTGGTCGACAACGTTGCCTTTGCCAGTCAGGCTGCCGATTTAGGCCTGCAGTTCGATCAAGAAATCTTAAAAGTACGTGCGCCAACTGATCGAATGCGCAAAGAAATTATGTGGATTCCGGGCTTACTGCTGCTCTTGATGGTCAGCGCATTGCAATGGCGTAGAAAGCGCACCACGCCGCCCAGCAAACCTACGCACGATCAACAAACAGCGCATTGATTTAAGGATATTTAGAAAAGCATGAAGCACTCTATACTCGTCACTGGCGGCGCTGGCTATATTGGCTCACATACAACCTTGGCCCTGCTTGAGGCAGGCTATGAGGTAATTGTTCTAGACAATTTAGCCAACAGCTCCTTAGAGTCATTGCGCCGTGTTGAGCGTATTTGTAGCAAAGCAGTTACATTTTTTGAAGGCGATATTCGTGATCGTCAATTGCTTGACTCGATTTTTGCTCAGCACTCAATCCAAGCAGTGCTGCATTTCGCTGGTTTAAAAGCGGTAGGAGAAAGCGTACAACAGCCACTGGCCTATTATGACAATAACGTCAGTGGCAGCCTTGTTTTGTTTCAAGCAATGGCGGCGGCAGAGGTATTTAATCTGGTCTTTAGCTCATCAGCCACTGTATACGGCGAGCCGGAACAGATGCCGATCAGCGAAGACTGCCCAACAGGTATTCCAACCAATCCTTACGGGCGCTCAAAACTGATGATAGAGCAGATCCTAACTGATCTGAGTATCTCTGAGTCTCGTTGGAGCATTGCCTTACTGCGCTACTTTAATCCAGTGGGCGCACATGCCAGCGGTTTAATCGGTGAAGACCCTAACGGCATTCCAAATAACCTGCTGCCCTATATCAGTCAGGTTGCCGTGGGTAAATTACAACAACTCTCGGTATACGGTAACGATTATCCAACACCCGATGGTACTGGCGTGCGCGACTATATTCATGTCGTTGATTTGGCTGCAGGCCACCTAAAAGCTTTAACAACAATTGCCAATTCACAGGGTGTACATATTTGGAACTTAGGCACAGGACAAGGCTATAGCGTCCTGCAAATGCTCGCCGCCTTTGAGCAGGCTGCCGGCGTCAGCGTTCCCTATGTGGTTGTGCCCCGCCGTAGCGGAGATATTGCTGAATGCTGGGCTAACCCTAAAAAGGCAGCGCAAGAACTCGGCTGGCAAGCACAGCACGGTTTAGAGGATATGATGCGTGATACTTGGCGCTGGCAGCAAAACAACCCAGATGGTTTTAAAAGCTAAAAAATATAACGGCCAGCACTTAAACTGGCCGTTTTTGCTTGCGCGCCACAATAGCTGTTGCGGGTTAACAGCAATGGTGATCAAACCTACTCAATTGGGCAAGTATGGTTAGCCTTTGCCCTAGGCATAAGCTAAATTATTTACAGAACAAACTCTGCATTATGGGTTGCTCTTATTCATTTGCATAATTGCAGGTATTATCCAGTGCATCTGCAGTGACTACTGAATCATTCATCTGACTAAGGGCATGCTCTATGACCCACCACAGCCAGCGTGCAGGTCTATCATTAGACCGCCTTCGCAATATTGAAAACCATATTGAGCGCAGCTATATCCAGCCAGGCAAATTACCTGGAACCCTAACCCTAGTAGCACGCCGTGGGGAAATTGCCTATATAAAAGCTCAGGGGCTGATGGATGTAGAGCGCAATAAACCAATGTGTCGAGATACTATTTTCCGCATCTACTCTATGACTAAACCCATTACATCAATTGCCATGATGCAGTTGTATGAGCAGGGGCGATTTTTGTTGGATGATCCGGTGCATCGCTACATTCCAAGCTGGAAAAATATGCAAGTGTATAAAAGTGGCGTTTATCCTCATTTTTTAACCACACCGGCAAACAGCGTTATGACTATCCGTGACCTGCTCACGCATATGTCAGGACTGACCTATGGTTTTATGCAGCGGACTAATGTGGATGCGGCTTACCGAGAATTGGGGCTTGATGGCAGTCAGGGTTTAACCTTGGAAATGCTGGTCAAGCAACTGGCAGAACTGCCCTTAGAGTTTTCACCCGGTACAGCTTGGAATTATTCGGTGAGTACTGATGTGCTGGGCTATCTAGTGCAGCTCTTATCGGGACAGCCTTTTGATGAATATCTGCATGAGCACATTTTTAAACCCTTGAACATGCTTGATACTGGTTTTCATGTCCGTGATGATCAGCTTGAACGTTTCGCTGCCTGTTATCAATATCAACTAAGCGATCAGTTCGAACTGCAAGACGACCCTGAAAGCTCTCCTTTCCGGCGTGAGGCGGCGTTTCTGTCAGGCGGTGGCGGACTTGTCTCCACTATTGACGATTATTTCAATTTTGCCCAAGCGCTGTCTCAGGGTGGGGAATTTCAGGGTCAACGGATTATTGGTAGAAAAACACTGGAATTCATGCGCAGCAACCACTTACCTGGTAATCAAGATTTACCGGGGCTCTCCGTTGGAGCATTTAGCGAAACACCATACGCTGGAAGTGGCTTTGGCTTAGGCTTTTCAGTCAAGACTGGCGTTACCAAATCTCAAACCAATGGATCAGTTGGCGAATATGGCTGGGGAGGCTTAGCCAGTACCAACTTTTTTATCGATCCAATCGAGGATTTGGTGATGATCTTTATGACCCAGCTGATTCCCTCATCCTCCTACCCTATCCGTCAAGAGTTACGCGCTGTTGTTAATGGCGCGCTGTTATAATTAACGCAAATATTTCTTCCAAGCATAAAAAAACCCCAGATCATTTCTGATCTAGGGTTTTGTGT
>CAYLOI010000007.1:0-103448 GCA_964385265.1 uncultured Thiopseudomonas sp. | reverse complement strand
TGTATTTGGGCCAACTGCTGGAGTTTGATAGCACCGATACGCTGTTCACCAATCCTGCCAGCAAGCAAACCGAAGACTACATTACGGGGCGTTATGGCTAGGCATTATCTTAGTGGGCGCGCTCTGGCTGGAGTGCTTGGGCGTAGCTGTAGTGTTTGTGCATTAAAGTTGCAGTCGCGGGTATGACCCGCTGGTACAGAGGGGTGTTGCAGATGTGCTCTTGTATGAGCGGTCCACGCCCGCGACCGAGCGTGCTCAGCCTGCATGGTAACTTTAACAAATGCGCTGTTTGCAAGAATGCAATCGCGGGCACGGCCCGCTCGTACAGAACAGCGTACATGAGTGTTGCATACAATTATTTATCCATAAGTGGACAGGTGATATGAAGATTAATCAAGAAAGCCATAGCACGCATATTTCGCAGAAGTTTAATGATGAGCTCGAAGAAATCCGTAGTCAGCTGTTGGAAATGGGCGGCATGGTTGAGCAGCAAGTCAAAGATGCGGTGCAGTCGTTACTCGATGGTGATACCGCCTTAGCCACACAAGTGCGCGCCAAAGACCATCAGGTTAATTTACTGCAATTAGAAATTGATGAATATTGCACACAAATCCTAGCGCGCCGTCAGCCGGCGGCCTCAGATTTACGCTTGGTGTTGGCGGTGATTCGTGCCACTGCAGATTTGGAGCGTATTGGTGATGAGGCCAGTAAAGTCGCACGCGCCACGTTAAAACTGGCAGAAGAGGGCGCTTCACCACGTGGTTATATTGAAGTGCGCCACCTTGGCAACCATGTGCGGCAGATGGTGCAAGATGCCTTGAATGCCTTTGCCCGCTTTGATAGCACACAGGCATTGGCGGTGTTGCGCGAAGATGAAAATGTTGATTTAGAGTACCGCTCAGCCACGCGTGCGCTGATCACCTTTATGATGGAAGACCCGCGCGCTATTTCACAAGTGATGAACATTATGTGGGTGTTGCGTTCCTTGGAGCGGGTGGGTGACCACGCCAGTAATCTAGCAGAGTATGTGATTTATTTGGTTGAAGGCCATGACGTGCGCTATGCCGAAATAGAGCAGATCGAAGCGGCCATTGCGCAGCGTAGACAAACTGTCCAGCCTGCTGACTAAGAGCTTGTTGAGGGTTTTGAACTCTAAGCATTATTCGTGTTGGCGATGGGCAATGACAAATTTAAAAACTATCCAAGCGTCATCCTCATCAAGCGTCATCGTCATGACGCATGGATTTGTCTGACTACCAACCTAATATAATGTCCCTTAGATCCATAGGGTTACGTATAAGCCGCCTAGTCCAACAAGCGGCTTATGCTGCATTGCGTTGCAAGATTTGCGAGAGCGGAAAATAGCAGGTAAAGCAACTGCCTTGCTCTGCACTGCTGCTGATATGCAAACGGCCATGGTGGCGTAGCATCACATGTTTAACGATGGCTAAGCCCAATCCGGTGCCGCCGGTTTGGCTGGAGCGGCTATCATCCACACGGTAAAAGCGCTGCGTGAGAAACTTGAGGTGTTGGCTATCAATCCCTGGGCCATTATCTTTTACCTGAAGATAAGCGCCGTCTTGATCGTGATACCAATGCAATTCAACCGTACTGCCGTGCGGCGTGTATTTCACTGCGTTAAACACCAGGTTAGAAAAGGCGCTGCGCAACTCATTGATGCAGCCGCGTACATACAGTTGCTCGTCGGTATCTAAAATAATCTGATGGTGTTCTGATAACGCCAGTGCATCCAGACGAATAGCGGCTAATAGCTCAGCGACGTTGATTGGCGCCGCTTCAACTTTAAATTCACTGGTTTCTAAACGCGAGAGGGTGAGCAGCTCGCTTACCAAGTGCTCCATACGCGCAGATTGCTCGCTCATTAAAGTTAAGCCGCGCTGCCAGTGGCTGGGTAATTGTTCGGCATGATCACTGAAGGTTTCTAAGTAGCCTGATAGCACAGTCAAAGGCGTGCGCAGCTCGTGCGAAACATTGGCCACAAAGTCTTGGCGCATACGCTCTAAACGTTGCATTTTTGTGCAGTCACGCACCAGCAGCAGGCGCTCGTTTTTACCGAACAGGGTGATTTGATACTCAAGCAGGTGCTCTTCAGTGATATGTGAAGGCAAGACCAGCGGTTCGAGGTACTGCTGACTTTCGTAGTAGTCAACAAATTGCGGGTGGCGCAGCAGGTAGGTAATCGGCTGGCCGCGATCGCTGGCAGCAGATAAGCCCAGCATTTTTTCCGCGGCATGATTCCACCACTCTAAATCACCGTTGTGATCAATCATCACCACGCCATCGCGCAGTGCTTGGCTGGAGTCTTGAATGCGCTCGAGCAGTTGTGAGAGCTGTTGTTGATCGGCTTTTTGACGGCGTTGATAATGGTAAATGCCATCAAATACTTCGCCCCACAGTGTGTTTGCTTCAGGTGGCACGTCATTGGGCTGTTGCAGCCAGCGTGCTAAGCGTTGTAATTGCCAGAGGTGTTGGCCAAGTAGCAGCGCTAAAACAGCGGCTGCGCCCAGTGCAGACTGATTCCAGAAAGAGCCAAGCAGCGCGCCGAGCACAGTAAAAACAATGAGGCGCAGTAACTCTTTGCGTAATAAGCGCTTCATGAATAATAAACCATCAACTGTTTACACCTTGGTTGAGAAGCGGTAACCGGTACCCCGCACAGTTTGCACCAAATGCCGGTGCTTTGCCCCTAAAGTAAGGCGCAAGCGGCGAATATGTACATCAACCGTGCGTTCTTCAACATAGACATTGCCACCCCAGACCTGATCGAGTAATTGACTGCGGCTATAGGCACGCTCGGGGTTGGACATAAAAAACTGCAGCAAGCGAAACTCAGTTGGGCCAATCTCGAGTGGGCTGCCATTTGAACTGACACGCTGGCTGCTGGGGTCTAAGCGCAAACCTTCAACCTCTATTGACTCGTCAATACCGGCAGTTGCGGTACGGCGCAGCACGGCTTTTAAACGTGCAATCAGTTCGCGTGGGGAAAAGGGCTTGGTGATGTAGTCATCGGCGCCGGCTTCAAGCCCCTGTATTTTATTATCTTCTTCACTGCGAGCCGTGAGCATAATAATCGGGATTTTCGCAGTCATCGGCTCACGTTTTAAACGACGCGCAAGCTCAATTCCGCTGACTTGCGGCATCATCCAGTCGAGCAGAACAATATCCGGCTGATGATCGACGATTAAGGCATGTGCGATCTGTGCATTGTGCGCTTCTAAGCACCGATAGCCTGCCATGTGTAAGGCCACTGCAATCATCTCTCGGATCGGGGCTTCATCATCCACGATGAGTACAGTTTTATTGGTCATGAGCTAATCCTATTGTTCGTTTGGAAATATGTCAGGTGTATTACAACCTAGAAAAATGACAGGATGATGACACCTCATCACTTACTTCGCTTGAGTCTAATAAAGGCAGTGAGGGGCTAAAGTGCAGTGTGCGTTGATGGGTTAAGAAAATGTCTCAGTCAGACTGCTTATGCAAAAAGCCCTTTGTTTTTTATTTTATTGAACGGAACTGCATTGTACGTGTCCAAGTATTGATCTTTTATTTTAGAGTACATCGTTAATGTCAGTTATTAAGCCTATCAGTCACTATCTGAAAACGGGTCAAGCAAAGCTTATAGGCGGCGCACTGGCGATTGCGGTTTTAACTTTTAGCGCAAGCCAGTTGTTTGCTGGGCCAACGCCCGTGGATCTGTCCAAAAGCCCCTTTGCTTTAACCAGCAATATGCTGGCTGAGTGGCAGGATGGTGATTTAATAGTGTTTGTGCGCCACTTGGAACGTTGCAGTCGCGTGGACGTAGCCTGTATGGAAGATGAGCCTAGCGGCATTACTCAACGTTCCAGCGCCACAGGGTTACAAATGCGTGCGCAGTTTGCTGAGTTAGGACTCAGTGCAACTGATGTCTACAGCAGCCCCTTAACCCGCACCAGTCAAACCAGCACATTATTATTTTCTGAGCCGACCGCCAGTGAGGATTTTTTATATCAGTGCAAAAAGAGTTTTGTACAGGATGCGTTGGCGAAGAAAACCCCAGGGCGCAACTTGGTACTTGTCACCCATAGCAGTTGCATGGATGAAGTGAATGAAAGCTTAGCCTACGCAGAAGTTGACTATGAATACGGTGCCGCGATTTTTTTAAATGTAGAAAGTACAACTGAGCATAATATTTTAGGTTTTATTGATACCGATGATTGGTCAAAAACTTTAGAGCCTAGAGCCTAGAGCCTAGAGCCTAGAGCCTAGAGCCTAGCGTTTAACTGCTGGGTAGTCGCTTTAGCAGCGATTGCTAAGCAGCTGAGCGATACAAAAAAGCCTCAAGGCGCTTGCTGCGCTTGAGGCTTTTTGCGTTATGACGTTTAAGTCATCCCAGGTGACGCTTAGTAGCGAGCGTCTTTAGGCTTTTTACCGGTTGGCCAGTCATTTACCTTGCCGGCGAAGTCAGGACGAGGTTTATGGGCAAAGAACTCTGCCACATCAACCGCATCTTGATCGCTGAGCACGTTACCATGGCCCCAAAGGCCTTTGGTCTGAATGCCCATCGGCATATTGTACTTAACAAAAGCCGCAGCTTTGTAAGTACGCGCCATGCCGGCACCAATGTTAAAGGACTCATCACCCCACAGTGGTGGGAAGACGATATCGCCACGGCTGTCTTTTATGCCTTCACCATTATCGCCATGGCAGGTAGCGCACTGGGCGTAGTAGATTTTCTCACCCCGTGCAGTGTCAGCCACTAAGGAGGTATCAATCGAGCCGGCGTTTTCGATATTAACTTTCTGCTCTTTTGGCACGTTCTGCGACAGCCACTCCATGTAGGCCACCATGGCCTTCATTTCTTCTGACTCGCGATCAACTGGCTTACCATTCATTGAGCGCTGGAAGCAACCGTTGATACGGCCGACTAAGTCAACCTCTTTGCCTGAACGTGGCATCACCCGTGGATAGGTATTGAAGCTGTTGATATAGGGGTCGCCAAGGGGGATTTTACCTTGCGAGATGTGGCAGCTATTACAGTTCATCTGCGCACCGACGTGCTCTGGCATCAGACGTTTGGTTTCGTTGAGCAGGCGCTTGCCATAGAAAATCTGATCAGCGTTAGGTTCTTTCAGGATGGATGTGTCTTGCGGAAGAATATAAGTACCAATATCTTCGTTGGCATCGTCCGTGGTCACCAAGTCAAACTTAGTGGCTTGGCGATCGATAGGTTTAGGCGAGTCACAGCCACTGAGAGCGAAGGCACAAACAGCTGCAGCAAGCAGAGTCATGGTCAAACGACGAGGCGCAGTGCTGGCAACGATAGGCAAGTTGAGTAGTGATTTATTCACGGTTTGCTCCTTCTGTTGCAGAAACGCTCAGATCAGGCGCGAAGTCTGTTCCGGTTTTGGGTTTTTTGCTGAGGAAGTGGCGCATTTGTACCACATCATTGACATCAACGGTGCTGCCTTGGTTGGTCCAGCTGTTGCGGATATAGTTAACCACTTCAGCCACATCGGCATCACTGAGGTTAATAAACTCAGGCATGGTGAACGCCATACGATCATGCGGGGTTTCCGGCATGCGACCACCGCTGAGGGTGATCTGTAACACAGAGTCAGCATCGCGCGAGTAGACGGCACTGTTGCCTTCGAGTGCTGGGAAAATACGCGGTACACCTTTGCCGTCAGCACGGTGGCAGACTTGGCAGTATTCAGCGTATAAAATTGAGCCGCGTGAATCATAGACGCCATCCATCAGTTTCTGCGTGGTGACGTCTTGTTTGGCTGCGACTGTAACCGGCTCGCCAGGTTTTGGGCTGAGCGTTTTCAAATAGGCTGACATGGCATAAAGATCGTCGTCAGTCATATATTGGGTGCTGTGCTCAACAACTTCGGCCATGGCACCAAAGGCTGCGGTGATATCAGTACGGCCGGTTTTAAAGAAATCAACCAGCTCGTCAGTGCTCCAGATCGCGAGACCATCATGCTCACCGCGTAGGCTTTTTGCGCGCCAGCCATCGATCACTGCGCCACTTAAAAACTCTTCAGAGTCAGCATTCGACAATGCGATTTCTTGGAAGCCTATGCCGCGTTCAGTATGGCAAGAGCCGCAGTGTCCAGGGCCTTCGATCAAATACTGACCGCGCGCCAGTACGGCATCATCGGTTTCGGCAACAAACTCACGCTTAGGGGCAAATATGGCTTGCCAGTACGCCAGCGGCCAGCGCCAATTCAAAACAGGTGGCATTTCGCTTGCGCGGTTGGGTTGGTGAACGGGTTTAACGCCCGACATAAAGAAGGCGTACATCGCTGCTACATCTTCATCCGGCATGATTTGGTAGGACGGATAAGGCATCGCAGGATAGAGCGCGCTATTGTCCTTGCGTACGCCATGCTTGGTGGCGTTATTGAAATCGTCAAATGTATAGTTACCAATACCGGTTTCTTTATCCGGGGTGATATTGGTTGAGTAGATTGCGCCGAGCGGGGTCAGCATGGGTAGACCACCGGCATAGGCTTCGCCACCGAGTACTGAGTGACAAGCAACACAGTCAGCTGTGCGTGCAATATATTCGCCTTTTTTGATTAGCGCAGGATCGTTAATATCGACTTCTATCGCACTGCTTGTAGTGCGTAGGCTAGGCAATGCTTGCGCTAAACTAAACGCTAATGCCAGCCCCCCTACACCTGCGATTATTATAGCTAATGGCCACTTTTTCATGAGCCGCACTCCATCAGGCAAGCTACTTGCCTGTATTAATGATTAGGGTCGGCACTTAATGTGTAAGTGCCATCATTTTATTGAGCTTGGTGCAGTGAGCTGCTCATATTGTTTGTTACATACTGTAACGATGCGAAGAGATAATTAACATTAATCAAGAATGAAATGGGATGTATCGGTGCGGCGGGTCAATACTTCATGTAATGAGAGTTGCTTTAATGGCAGCACTGTGTGCAAGAAATACCGCATACAGTATCAGTTAGAGTGCTTAACGCATGTTAAGCAGTAGGGTGCGGTGAGCGTTGCGAGGACGTGTGCACAAGCCCAGCTGATAAATATGTGCAAGGGCTTGTGGTTGCAGTAGATAGGCTTACGGATTAGGGTATATTTTAACCGCGGGTGTTGCCTGTAAGTCACCTTCGACGGCAATCAGTTGCTTGCCTTGGGCACGCATAATAAAGCCAATTGCGCGCGTGTTAACTTTTTTGCTTACCACCAGTTCAAGTAAATCGCCACGAATTAAGGCGTTTTTTAGCTGTGCCTGTTTACCATCAATCCAGGCTTTGCCTGTCAACTGTTGATACTTTTGTTTGAGTTCAACCCGGTAGGTTTCACCGGTTGTTGTTTGCCATTCCCAAGTGCCTGCAACTTTTGCTGGTACGATCCATTTGTAAATATTGATGCTGCCACAGTTTTCGCGTCGATCGGGCTTCCAGTCACCCATATCAAATGCATGCGAGACGATGCGTGTGCCGGGGCGCAGTTCGTCAAGCAGACGCGGCCTGAGTTGTACGTTGACTAAGTCGAGTAGGTACAGAGTGACGACTGTTGCTTGGCTAAAATCCACTTCGAGCAAGTCACCTTCATAAAAATGCACCATATGCTCAACGCCAGTGTGCCCAGCGTATTCAATGGCTTCGGTGATGCGCATCGGGTCTATATCAATCCCGACACCGTGGGTATTGCGCTCTAAGGCGGCGGCAACAACGATGCGACCATCGCCACAGCCCAGGTCGTAGAGCACGTCTTGGCTGCTGACCTCTGCTAAATCGAGCATGGCATGCACTATTTTTTCATCGGTGGGTACATAGGGCACATCTAAAATAACATCCGGTGCATCGAACCTATCACCATCAAAGTTGAGGTCTCTAAAGTCGGAATCAGACAGGGAGTCGTCATCAAAATCATAGCCCAGATCTCTCAGTTCATCGATCAACTCGTCTTCATGCTCAAATGTTAATTCGTCGTACAATGCATTCACCTAAAATCAAAAAGTTGTATTTAATGCGTACTATTCTAGTGTGGTTTTTAGCGTTAATGCCCTATTTGTCGAAAGATTAATGCCGATGCGACGCACTGATAGACGCGTATTAAACGCTATAGCCGCAATAACATACAGCTTAGTAGTGCTGGAGTTTAAATATGCCTGCCAGTGCTTGAGATTTTAGCGGTGGGTTTGGCGTAGTGGTACCTTGCTTTTTAGCTTTTGGCCGCTGCGCAATTTTGCTGGCGTGATGTACTTTTAGGTGGGCAGCAGACACGAGTGCAGTCACTTTAAGTCAGTGTTTAATACGTTGCGCTGGTTGCTTATCTCACCCAGGGTAGGTCGGCCCACTGCGTTGTATAAGCGGGAGACAAGTGCTCGCGTTTCATCGCCCAACTGTTGTTTATCCCTTGTCTGGCTAAAAAGACTTTACCCAACCCCTTGCGTTGTATGGCGTCCAGTACGTTCATCAACTGGCGGCTGTGTTGCCGTGAGCAGGCATCATCAAACAGGCTCGGTTGGTAGATAGTATCGCTATGAAAGTCAGAAAGCATGACGCTAGCTTTGCTATAGCGATAGCCGTCACGCCAGATGCGCTTAAGTAGCTGCTGGGCGAGTACGTTAAGCTCGCGTGTGTCGCTGCTGGGGATCAGTAGTGCGCCTGTTGTGCTGTTTGTGTAGTTGTCAGGTTCGGCTTTAAAGCGGCTGGTATGAATGGTAAGGGTCAGTACTTTAGCCTGTTGTTTTTCATTTCTCAGTTTTTCAGCTGCACGTGCAGTGTAGTGTGCGACGGCCTCGCGCATCTGTTCTAGGCTGGTAATGCTATGACCAAATGAGCGGCTACAGATAATTTGCTGCTTAGTGGCTGTCAGCTCTTCCAGCTCGATACAGGACTCGCCATTGAGTTCCAGCACGGTTCTTTCCAGCACTACTGAAAATTGCTGACGGATATTTTTTGCTGAGCTGTTGGCCAGCTCAAGTGCGTTATAAATACCCAATTTGTTTAAGCGTTTACTGTTGTTGCGGCCAACGCCCCAAATTTCATTGACGGGTGTGAGCGCCAGTAGTTTTTGTTGTCTTTCACGCGCAGTGAGGTCGACCACACCAGCGGTGGCGGGGTATTTTTTAGCTGCATGATTGGCCAGCTTAGCTAGGGTTTTAGTCGGTGCAATACCGACGCAAACGCTGAGACCAATCCATTGCGCAATAGTATTTTTGATCTGTGTGCCGAACTCTTGCAGTGGCAGCAGTGATTCCATGCCGCTTAAATCTAAAAAGGCTTCATCAATTGAATAAACCTCGACCCGTGGCGCTAAGTCTTGCAGAGTGCGCATCACGCGACTGCTCAGGTCAGCATACAACGCATAGTTGGATGAGAAGGTTTGAATGCCGTACTGCTGGATTTGTTCTTGGATCTGAAACAGCGGTACCGCCATTTTAATGCCTAAGGCTTTTGCTTCTTTTGAGCGTGCGACCACGCAGCCATCGTTATTGGAGAGCACAACAATGGGGGTGTGTTTAAGGTCTGGACGGAATAACTTTTCGCAGCTGGCATAAAAATTATTGCAGTCAACTAAAGCAAAGGTGCGACTCATGCTTTTGCCGCAGATTTGCGCTGCATGCCGCGAATAACATGGGTCACCACCCCGAAAATGTCTAAGTCACAACCTTCAGCAACTTCAATCGGCTGATACAGCCTGTTGCGCGGTAGTAAGCGTACACGCGGCTTAAGCTCTAGTTCTTTAACTGTCAGCTCACCATAAATGCTGGCAATTACAATATCGCCGTGTTCAGCCTGCAGTGAACGGTCGACTACCAGGATATCTTTGGGGTGAATGCTTGCCTCCAGCATGGAATCACCGGCCACGCGTACAAAAAATGTGGCGGCAGGGTGCTTGATGCATAAGGTGTTGAGATCTAAGGTTTGCTCAATATAGTCCTGAGCCGGGGATGGAAAGCCTGCCGATACGCTGTCTACAAAGAGCGGAATGCTTAACGGATTGTCTTTGATCTGCGCTGCACTGCAGCTACTACCTATCAGTGAAACAGGCATAAAAACCTCATAGAAACAAAATAGCTGTATAGGCGTACAGTATCTGGTTTTCTGTGTGGTTCTACAAGTATAAATAGTGAGTTTGAGTTAAAAGCCCGAGTCGAGAGTCGCTAGCGCATTTTATACTGAGTGGCGCAGTAACCACGGCTGATATCAGGGTGACGCAGCTTCAAGTGTTTGCTTTTGCGGCCGCTGACTCTGGCACGCCAAAGGCGAAAGGATGAGGCTTTCAGCTCGCGGCGCATTAAAGCAATCAGGGCACTTTCATTTAAACCGTACAGGTTTTGGATGGCCTCAAAGGGGGTGCGGTCTTCCCAAGCCATTTCGATAATGCGCGATAGGTTGGCTGGATCAAACCGGCTCATAACGAGTTAGCCTCAGTTGCTTGCTTGATAAAGCGATCGCCCATTAAGCCGGCATCCATATGGCCCACTTTTACGTAAATCAATGCACCCTCGTCTAGAGTGAAAGGCGCATGGCTGCTGTAGCGCGGATTACGTAGCCAGCTGCCAGTGGGGTATTGTCCATACTCATCACAAAACAAGCCTTCGAGGACCAAAATCTCTTCGCCACCAGGGTGAACATGCCGATTAAATACGGTGTTGGCTGTCCAGCGCACCAGTGCCGTGTTGACGCCGTTGTGCTCATGCAACGGCAATACAGATAAGCCCTCGACTAAGCCTGGATGCCACTGTGCTTGCTGAGTATTTAAGACCAGTTGGGTTGTGTCGTCTTCAGCAAATTGCCAAAGCTTGACCAACAGCGTGCAGCCATCAGTCGAAAAAGGCTGATGTGAGGTACCTGGTGGGTTGCGCAAATAGGTGCCGGCTGGATAGTCCCCATATTGGTCAGAAAATATTCCCTCTAAAACTAAGATTTCTTCGCCGCCATCATGGGTATGTGCGCTATAACCGCTCCCCGCGGCATAGCGCACAATACTGGTCGCACGCGCAACTTCAGCACCGGCGCGTTCGAGCATCATACGGCTCACCCCAGCTAAGGGTGAGTCGACAAACTGATACTGATCAGGATGGATCACAACGCGTTGGCTGAAATCGCTGTGTAATTGCATGCGTGCTAGCTCTTAAATAAAATGGTTAAAACACAGCTTATTGCCGTCGCTGTCTTTGACATAGGCACCGTAGAAAACATTGGCAATACGCTCGCCCGGCGCGCCATCACAGCTTGCGCCTAGGGCGATAGCTTTGTTGTACAGCGCATCCACGCCTTCTTTGCTACCCGGTGCAAACGCCACCATAGTGCCATTGCCTGTTGAAGCAGGCTCTTGGTTGAAGGGGATGCACACCGCAAGCATAGGTGCTGCCATGCTTTTGCCAATAAAGCAGATGCGGCTATTATCGAGCAGAATTTTAGCGCCTAAGTCGGCCAATAGTTCGTTATAAAATGTTTTTGCCGCAGCCAGATTGCTGACGCCTAAAGTGACATAACTGATCATGTTTTAAATTCCTGCTAAGTCTGAAGAGAGTAAATGTTATACAGATACTGTGCGATTACTATACACCAGTCGTATTTTTTTGCTGCAATATTTTACAGCGTTACCCGCCTAGCCAATAAATCTGCTGCTGCGAATTATAGATGGCAGCGACCCTTACTGATGTGCTTGCGGCAGTGCAATCGGGATTAGTATTTCATTGCGGCGCAAAAACCACGGTTTAAACGGCGGATCATAGCGTGCCCAGACTGCTGCGCCGGTGACTTTAAAGCCTTGTGTTTGGATCCAAGCATCTAGGCTGTCTTTATGCCGCGCATAGCTTTTTTCACTCCAAGTGCCTGAGTAACGCAGCGCTGCCATGTGGCGGGCTGGGACTTGGCGTAACATGATGCTGGGGTCTTTGGGTTGAGGCAGGGTGTCCATTGAAGAGGCTGCTGGCATCATAAAACTTATCGCCCATTTATCATCGCTCTGCTGCTGAGCAACCGGCGAAGTCATTTTGATCTTTTCGCTTTGCGCTTCTTGTGCAACAGGGCTGGTCATTTCGATACTCTGGCGCGAGGTGTTGTTGCCGCTAATGTATTTGAATAAGCGGCCAAATGCTTTATTGCCAGCACCAGCAAACTGACCTTCGACGATGATTTCAGCAAGGATATGTGGCTGGTAGGCACGCACCTCAAAATCTTCTTCGCTGAGCAGCACGCTGTACTCAGCTTCTTCGCTTGCCATAAGGTTACTCGCTCCGAAAATTGCGATAAGAAAAATGTAAGTGATCTGCTTTAGGTATGACATCAGTGCCTTCTTTTAAGATTTCAAAACGATCATGGACCCGTCAGTTGTAGGGCTCGACTGGCTGTCTGTTGCTCCGTTATACCGATAAAACGCACAGGCTGATAGCGGCTAGCGCAAGCTTGTTGTCCATAGTGGTTGATGATTAGCAAAAAATAGAGTTACTTATACAGAGTGTAGACACAGTCGCTGGATTTTAGCCAAGATAAAGTTGCGCAGGCTGCTGCTAAAGAGAATGTAGCAGTCAGTGTCGATCAATTGCTTGAGCATGCAGCAGAGCATTTGCTTGGACTAAAACAGCTTAAATGCATGTTTTTAGCGGCACTTAGGCTGAAAAAACAATAAAAACGCTTAAAAGTCTATTGCGCGAGGAGCTTGAGTAATGATTGAGCAGGATGACAATACAGAATTGTTCTATGACATGATCTGCCGTTTTTTAGAGCAAGAGGCTGATCCGCATTACGATGACTGGGAAGCCGCAGGGCAAGTGCCGCGCGAGTTTTGGTGCAAACTTGGCCAAGCCGGCATGTTGGCGATTGATCTGGGCGAGGCGTACGGCGGCACTGCTGCAGACTTTGGCATTACCCAGCTGGTGCTGGAGGAAATCTCCCGTCGAGGCTTTGGTGGTTTAGCCAGCGCTTATAATATTCATGCCAATATTGTCATTCCCTACCTTGAACACCTGGCCAGTGAAGAGCAGAAACAACAGTGGCTGCCGCGTATGGCCAGCGGTGCGGTGATGAGCGCTATTGCTATGACCGAGCCTGGTGCTGGCAGCGACTTAGCCAATATTAAAACCCGAGCAATCAAAGTCGCTGAGGGCTGGCAACTTAACGGCTCGAAGATTTTTATTACTAACGGCATGATCGCCGATATGGTGATCGTCTGCGCTAAAACAGATCCAAACGCAGGTGCTAAAGGGGTGTCGTTATTTTTAGTCGACAGCCATCTGCCTGGCTTCTCGCGCGGGAAGCCTATTCGCAAAATCGGTCAGCATGCCAGCGATACCGCTGAGCTGTTTTTTCAAGATATGCTGCTGCCAGCCAATGCCTTGTTGGGTGAAGAAGGCGCAGGCTTTGCGTATTTGATGCAAGAGTTGCCGCGTGAACGACTAGGTGTTGGTGCGCAAGCGCTCGGCGCTATGGAAGGCGCTCTAGCGCTCACGCTTGACTATGTCAAACAGCGCAGCGCTTTTGGGCAGACCATCGCCAGTTTTCAAAACACCCGCTTTAAGCTGGCTGAAGTACGCGCACAAATTGACATGGGCCGCGCTTATTTTAATCATTGCGTCACCCTGTACCGAGAAAAGCGCATGACCAGCACAGATGCAGCAATTATAAAACTGCAGTTGACAGAAATGCAGTGCAAAACCATTGATGAGTGCCTGCAGCTGTTTGGTGGTTACGGCTATACCATGGAATACCCGATTTCACGCTTTTATGTCGATGCACGGGTACAAACCATTTATGCCGGCACATCGGAAATTATGAAAGAAGTGATCGCCCGCTCCATGTTGGGCAAATAAACAATAAGGATAAAAAAATGAAGTTTAATTCGACGGTGATTGTTGAGGGTGTGCGAACTGCGATTGGTGGCTTTGGCGGCAGTTTGTCGACTTTAAGCCCTGCCGATATGGGCACAGCTACAGCGCAAGAAGTGATTAGGCGCAGTGGTGTCGATGCTCAGCAGATCGCTCATGCGGTGTATGGACATATTATTACCACCGGCCCACAAGATGCCTATCTGGCTCGACATATCGGCATCAATGCCGGTTTAGCTGCAAGCTCTGCGGCATTTAATGTGAATCGTTTGTGTGGCTCAGGGCTGCAAGCAATTATCTCTGCGGCGCAAATGATAGAAACAGGTGACAGCAAGCTGGCTTTAGTCGGTGGTGCTGAGTCCATGAGTCAGGGCGCGTATATTTTACCTAAAGTACGTTCAGGCCTGCGCATGGGCCATGCAACTGCGCAAGATTTGACCTTGGGTATTCTCAGCGATCCCTTTGGTACTGGGCATATGGGTGTGACTGCGGAGAACATTGCGGCGAAATACGGCTTTACCCGTGAGCAATTGGATGAATTTGCTTTAGCCAGCCACCAAAAAGCTGCAGCAGCTATTGAAAGTGGCCGCTTTGTTGAGCAAATCGTACCGCTGCTGGTTAAAAAAGGTCGTGAAGAAGTACTGTTTGCCACGGATGAGCATGTGCGCGCGCAAATCAGCTTGGCGGATCTGGCTAAGCTTAAGCCTGCCTTTAAAAAGGATGGCTTGGTCACCGCAGGCAATGCCTCGGGTATTAACGACGGTGCCGCATCCTTATTGTTAGCGGATGCTGACACAGCCGCTCAGCAAGGCCTTAAAGTGCGTGCGCGTTTGGTCGCCAATGGCTTTTGTGGTGTGGATCCTAACTTTATGGGCATGGGCCCTGTGGGTGCGGTGACTAAAGCCTTGCAGCAGGCCGGCCTGAGCATTGCTGATATGAATGTGATTGAGTCCAATGAAGCCTTTGCTGCACAAGCCATGGCTGTGGCGCAAGAGCTCGGCTTTCCCAGTGAGCGAGTGAACCCTAACGGTGGCGCTGTGGCGATGGGCCACCCAGTCGGCGCTACAGGTAGTATTTTAACCGTGAAAGCCCTGTATGAATTGGAGCGCAGCGGTGGCCGTTATGCCCTGATCACTTTATGTATCGGCGGCGGTCAGGGCATCGCGCTGATTATTGAGCGGGTTAGCTGACCCTCTATTGCGTTTGCTGAAAATAAGCGCTGCAGGGCTGACGCGGCAGTAAACAAGCAATAACTGGCGGGCGTGCAGGTTTTGTCTGCACGCCGCTCAGTCTCTGTAGGTAAGGCGGGTGCTTAAGTTATCTCTGCTAAAATGCAGGTCTATATGATACAGCCTAGGGTTGAATCTATTTGCGCGCAGTGTTCAGGCTGTAGACTAAGCTTGGCGTGTGTACATCCATACAAGACTCAGCATAAGCAGGAGCGCTATGATTTTTTTACCTCTATACCGCACAGTCGCGCAGAGTTTGTCTGAGGGTGGCTTGCCTGAGTTTTTTGACAGGGCCACTGTGGCGCAGTTGGCTGCTGTGTTATTTATTCAAAATGCGCAGAAACTGGCAGAGCAGCAGGCGGCACTGGCGTCGATGGAGCGCCAGTTTGCGCAAATCATCAGCGCGGGTAATCAAGCCAATCAGAGTGTGGCGCAGGCCTTTCAAAACCTTGTGCGTGAACGCTTTTGTGCAGAGCAGTTTGCCACTGGGCTAGCGCAGCTGGCAAAGATTAAAGTGAGTTTGCTCGATGATGAGCATCCCGCAGATCAAACGCGTTATTTAGACAGTGAGGGCGAGTGGCTGTTTACCTTCAGTGCCGAGTACCAAGCCGAGGTTAAGCCGCTGCAGACGGTGTATTTTGATGCCTATGAGACTGAGCTGTCGGTGACTGATCCGCAAAATAGAGCGTTACGCGAGTTTTTAGCCGCCTCTGATGAATCCTTTAACCTACAAGGCTATGCTGGCTCTGGTAAAACGCATCTGATTAGCCGTTTTACCCAGCTATTAGAGCCCAAGCGCACCTTGCTGTTAGCCAATACCTTTGGCCAGCTACAAGCACTGCAAGCTAAAGCTGGTGCGCATTTTACTGGGATGACTTTTGGCCAGGCGGCCGGGCAGGTGTTAGACAGCAATTGGCTCTCCACCGGCTGGCGCCTTAAAGATAAAAGTCGTTTACAGCAGACCTTTCAAGTCTCTTCTGCAGACATAGCGCAGACCTTTGATATGCCTGCCATCAGCTACTTATCGCCCGAGCAGGTGGCGCATATCTGTGTGAGAACAGTCGCCAGCTTTTGTAATAGCAGCGCGCAGGAGATTGATGTTGTGCATCTGCCTGCGGCTATTGCCAGCAATTTGCTAGCGCTGGATAAAATAGTGCTGTTGGAGATCGTTAAACAGTATTGGAGTGAGTTAAACCGACCCACTGACGCGCATATTAGATTGCCCATTCGTGGCTACCATCGAATCAAATTGTTGTCTTTAATTGATGGTGTACTGGATGACCAATACAGCCACATTATCGTTGATGAAGGGCATGATATACCCACGCCCATGCTGCAGATTCTCGATCGCAGCCCGCAAGCGGTAATTACCCTCAGTGATGAATTACAAAATCTTAACGGCATGGCACCGGTACGTGATCGGCAAATTCGCCAACGCTATATTGCGCAGTCGGTACGCTTGGGTAAACAACTAGAAAATGTAATTAACCCGCTGATTCAAGCCCATCCTGGCGCGACTAAACAAGTGTTTACTGGGCGCGCAGATCACTGCACGCACTTACAGCACTACAGTGGTTGGCAAATTCCTGAGCGCGCTACGACGATTATTGTTGCCGATGAGTTTGAATTATTTGCTTGGTTTCAGCGGCTCACGCATGCGGGGGCATCCTTTGCTTTGGCTGAATCAACCTTTAAGGATTTTATGACCTTTGCTCAAGACTGCATTGGCTTATACAACAACGCTGAGCGACCACGCCATGGTTTGATCTTTCGCTATGCGAGTTGGGAGAAGCTCAGTGAAGCCATGGCAGATAATCCGTCTTTTCAAGCTATTGAGCGCATGCTGCAAAAAGGCTATTCACAGACAGACTTTCAAGAGGCTGTGCGTCGTTATGTGCGTAAAGGTGGCGGGAAAATTATTCTGGCGCGCGTGGCCGATACAAAAAATATGGAATTTGCCAGCGTTTACTTATCTCAGGGCTTGCTGCAGAAACCTGTTGCGCATGACAACAAGGACAGTCGTGCTCGTTTGTTTTCCAGTTTGTATACCGCTTGCACCCGTGCCCAGCATGAGCTGATTGTGCCTGATGGGTTTGTTGATTGGATTGGCGATACAGTCCGCTGAGGTGTTAACGGTTAAAGCTAGGCTAGGGGGTGAGCGATGTTTGATATCGAAACTGTGATACGTTTTTTAGGCTGGTGTGCAGTTCTGAATATAGGTTTGTTGTTATTTTCAACCTTTATATTGGTAATATTTAACGCGCAGATAAAAGCATTGCACGGTAAATTAATTGCTGTAGATCCTGCGACACTTAATATGCTGTATTTTAACTTTTTAGGACATTATAAAATAGCTATCTTGATTTTGAATCTTGTGCCATACCTTGCACTAAAAATACTGGTCGAATAGATTGTTTTAGATTTCAAATATATCGCAAGGTAATAAATGATTTAATAAAAAAAGCCCGAGACTAAATCTCAGGCCTTTTAACCTATCTTTACATTAGTAGCAATCTAGATCGTTTTTTTATAAAGTTAGTCTTAACTGATTTAGAATGCTAAACCAACCTTAATTCCAAACTCATCATTTTTCAGCTTAGTGTTGTCAACGTAACGCTTGTCTTTTAGCTGATAGTTAGTTTTGTTGTAGTACACGCCAGCGGTCAGAGGCATATTGTTGTAGCCCTTGTCCCACATGAAATCTAACTCAGCATAGGGACTGTATTTGTCCTTTAGATCAACGGTTGTGCTACCGATGCGCTGAACCTTAATTTTGCTCTCAGCGTTAACATTATAACGCGTACCTACCTCTAAACGGGCTAAATTTATTTGTTTAGATTTAATTTATAGATTGTCAGGTGGGGTCTATCAGTACTGCGCAGCACTTATAAAACACTTAATTATAAATGCTGCGTCATATAGAGCGGAGTAGATCAGCAGTGAATAGGCGGCCTAGCGCTGCATAGTTGGGTAGGGGATATGGTCTTGGTCATCGCCGGGGATTTTAGCAAACTGCTGCTCAATCCATTGCTGGCGCGCCTGCTTGACCCGCTCGATACGGCTGGAGACAAAGTTCCAGTCCATGTAGCGATGGCCAATGTCATCACCGCCGATTAACACCACTTGGCTGTCATGTTCTGCGCGGATAATGATCTGTTGATCGTCACTTAATATTGCGAGTCGGTGCTGAGTGATGCTTAAGTCTTTGATCTTGATTGCGCCTGTCACCACGTACAGTCCGCGCATGGCTGCGTGGGGCAAGGTTAAGGGCTGTCCAGCCTTAAGCTTGGCCTCAATGTATAAGGTTGAGCTAAAGGTTTTTACTGGCGAGGTGACGCCATAGGCTGTGCCCATCAAGACGCGGACGCTGACACCATCAACCTCAAGCGAAGGGATCTGCGCGCTGTTGTAGTGATAAAAGGCAGGCTTAGTTTCTTCATCGTCTGCGGGTAATGCCAGCCACAACTGAAAGCCATGAATGGAGTGCGGTTGGCGTTTGACTTCGGCAGATTGGTGCTCCGAATGGACGATGCCAGAGCCCGCCACCATCAGGTTTAAATCGCCAGGGCGAATGCTTTGCACGCTGCCCACAGAATCTTGATGGAGCATTTCACCCTCAAGTAAATAGGTGACAGTGGCCATATTGATATGCGGATGCGGCAGTACGTTAACGCCTTCACCTGCGGGAAAGTCAGCTGGCCCCATGTGGTCGAAGAAAACCCAAGGGCCAATTCGCCGCGCGCCTCGACTCGGTAAGCTGCGACGTGCGCTGAAACCGCCGAGATCTTGGTCTTTGGGGTGAATCAGTTGCTCGACCCCCGTGCAGCCGCTTTCGATATCACAGGGTGAATCTGTGCTGTTACTTTGATTGCTCATACTCTTGCCCTCTGCTCAGCCTCAAAGAATGAATAGCTTATGTGCTTGAACTTCAGTGTCGCGCAGTCGGGGCTGTAGAGCAAAAAATATAGGATGCAGGCTTGAGTGATGGCAGGGACTTAACTGCTGTAAGGATGCTGCAAGCGGATTTGCTTGATGGAGTATGCGATCATATAAATACTATTGTTTTGTATAACATCTTTTTGTAGGGAGACCTTGCTATGACAGATAGCTCACAAGCGTTAGCCGAGGCGCATTTTGCCCAAGCGGCGCAAAGATTTGAACACAGCCCCATTTCTAAGCAGTTGACCGAGTTGAGCGCTAAGGTTTTTCCGCTGCTAGCCTTGAATAAAAATCAGCACTGGCTGGACTTTGGTGCAGGCACCGGCGCACTCAGTGTGCCCTTGGCGCAGCATGTGGGGCAGGTCACAGCGCTGGATACCTCGGCTGCGATGTTGGCTAAGCTGACCGACAAAAATGTGCCGAATATCACTACGCTTGAGCAAGACATTTTTAGTGGTTTAAGTGAGCGCTATGCAGGTGTAATAAGCAGTATGGCATTGCATCATGTCGCTGATATTGCTGGGCTATTGAGCTGTATGCAGCAATGTTTGGACGCGGATGGGCAATTGGCATTGATTGATCTGTACAGCGAAGATGGCAGCTTTCATGGCGATAATACTGCCAAAGGTGTTGTGCACTTGGGCTTTGATCCGCAGCAGTTGTTAGAGTTGGCGGCAGCGGCTGGCTTTAAAGATTTAAGTTATCGCGAAATTTTTAGCATTAAACACAAAAATGGTCGCAGCTACCCGCTGTTTGTTTTATTAGGCCGTGCCTAAGTACTAGGTGTCACCGGACTTTACTGGCTGATCGAGTAAGCAGGTTAGCTGCTTGTTGGTGCAGTGCTGCAGTGTTTTACGTGATGTGAAATCTGTCGTTAATCAGAGTCTTGCTGGCGCTCTGCGGCAGTGCTACTCGCGCTTAGAGCAATCAAATAGTGCAAGCTGGCTTCAGTGGCAGGCGCTAAGTGGTGGGTCGCTTTAGCTGTTACTTTGAGCATGCCGCTGGGGTCGCGCTCAATAAAGCCTAATTCTTCCAGCTTATTGACTTTACGGCGCACAGTTTCTCGAGGAATGCCGCTGCACTGAGCAATGGATAGAACATTAATTGGCTGGTCGGCACGCTCTTTCTTGTTAGCGCTTATAAACTCATTGTAAGTCATATTGTTAGTTTTACGCGCAGGTAACGCACGCGAACTGATGATGGCTAAAATTAGCATTAAGTCCAGATCACCAAAAAACTGCTGACGTAACACAATCAGTAGCTCACACAGGGCTTCTACATGAGCCGGGAAGATATGGCCAAAATTTGAGGTGATGTTTTCGTAGTTCAGTGGCATAACCCATGCTCATTAAATACAGCTCGTACCGATGATACCCATTCTGGGTATAGAGTGCGTTGCTTAGTGCTGCTACTTCAGTGAAACTGAGCAGCTGTTTTTAAAATCGTTGCTGCAGGTGCAGACAATGATGAGTGTCTTAGTCAGGAGTACAAAGGTTGATAAAGCGTATTGGCTGGTTAGTAAGTGCCATGCTACTGGCGGCATTAAGTGGCTGCGAAGAAAGCGAGGCGCTTGATGAGCAAGTAGAAGTCTCGCGCCCTGTGCCGATGATCATTGTGGATACCTCAGATCAAACCTCAAGTTTACGTTTTCCTGGGCGTGTGCGCGCAGCGTTGCGTGCGGATTTGACCTTTAATGTGTCTGGGCAAGTGATTGAGCTGCCGGCTGAAGAGGGCCTGCTGATCGAGAAAGGCGAGTTGGTCGCACGCCTTGATGATGCCAATTACCGCATTCAAATGCGCTCATCTTTAGCTAAATACAATAAAGCACAAACTGATTACAGGCGTGTTGAGCAACTGTGGCAGCGCAGTCAAGCGGTGGCCAAGGCTGAAGTGGATAAACAACGTACTGCAATGGATGTGGCGCAGGCGGACTATGCTTTAGCTAAAAAAGACTTTGATGACACCCGCTTGGTCGCGCCTTTTAGCGGTGTGGTGACCAAACGTTATGTGGAAAACTTCAGCAATGTCGAAGATAAAGAACCCATTATCAGCCTACAAGACCTGAACAACCTTGAAATCGTAATTAACGTGCCTGAGCGCATCGTGCGCAATACACCCAAGCAGGTGGCTGGTTATGCTGTCTTTGCTGATCAGCCTGATCTGCGTTTGCCGGTGACTTTGAAGACCTTCTCCTCCGACAGTGACAAGCAAACGCAAAGCTATGAGGTGGTGCTGGCGCTTGAGCCTGGTTATGAATTGAAAGTATTACCGGGCATGTCGGTGGATGTTGTGCCATCGCAGGCATTTGCAGAACCCAATGCTGGCTTGGTTAAGGTACCGCTGCAAGCGATTTACTCCAGCGCTGATAATGTCACCGGTGTTTGGCAGGTGAACCCTGAAACCTCGCGGGTGACTTTGCAGAAGGTGGAGTTGGGCGAAGTGCTTGATGCTGATGTGGTGGTGACCCGAGGTTTAGTCGGTGGTGAGCAGATTGTTGTCGCCGGTGTCAGTCAGTTGCGCGAAGGGATGCTGGTTCGCGACCTCTAACAGAGGGCTGATCATAAATATAGGACGTATCTACAGTGAATTTTGCCGAATATACACTCGCTAAACGTACCATCGCTTGGATGCTAACGGTTTTGCTGCTGCTGGGTGGCTATATCAGTTATGAAAAGCTGGGTCGTTTTGAAGACCCAGAATTTGTCATTCGCCAAGCGGCGATCACCACCTTGTATCCGGGTGCTTTACCGGCACAAGTAGCGGAAGAAGTCACCGAGGTGATTGAAGAGGCTGTGCAGCAACTGCAGGAAATCAAAGAGGTGACCTCGGTTTCACGCATGGGCAACTCGCTGGTTAAAGTCGAGATTGAATTGGAGTTTGCCCCCAGTAAAGTTGAGCTGGAGCAAATCTGGGACAAGCTCAGACGTAAAGTCAATGATGCCCAGCATAAGCTGCCGCCAGGCGCTGGCCCATCGATTGTCAATGATGACTTCGGTGATGTGTATGCTTTGTTTTTTGCTGTGACTGGCGAAGGCTATAGCTTAAAAGAAATCAAAGATTACCTTGATAGTCTCGAGCGTGATTTATTGCAAGTACCGGGCGTAGCACGTGTGGCAACGCTCGGCGCACCCGACGAAGCGATATTTATTGAGATTGCTTCAGCTAAAGCAGCGCAACTGGGTATTGCCCAAGAAGAGATTTATAAGTCGCTGCGTCAGCAAAATGTGATTACTGATTCGGGGAACTTATTGATTGGGCCGCAACGGGTACAATTTAGTCCGCAAGGGCAAATCGATTCAGTTGAAGCCTTAGGCCATATTGCTTTAGGTTCGGCCAGTGGCGAGCAAGTTATTTTCTTAAAAGATATTGCCAAGATCACTCGCTCCACCATTGAGCCGCCGCGCGCGCTGATGAATTATGACGGCCAGCCGGCGATTGGCTTAGGCATTTCGCAGGTGGCTGGCGGTAATGTGGTGGATGTCGGTGATGCGGTGCGCGCGCGTTTACAAGAGTTGGAATCACAGCGTCCGATTGGCATTGACCTGCAGATTGTGTCTTATCAGTCTGACTCAGTACGTGAAGCTGTGAATGGTTTTGTGGCTAACTTAGCCGCAGCTGTTGCCATCGTGGTGCTGGTACTGATTTTGTTTATGGGCTGGCGCAGTGGCGTGATTGTCGGCAGTGTTTTATTGCTGACGGTGGCTGGTACCTTAATCGCCATGTATATGGATGATATCGCCATGCAGCGCGTATCGCTGGGTGCGCTAATTATCGCCCTCGGTATGCTGGTGGATAACGCCATTGTGGTGACTGACGGCATTTTAGTGCGCATGCAAAAAGGCGAGGCCGCTGAAAGTGCTGCGATTGCGGTGGTCAAGGGCACCCAGTTTCCTTTGTTAGGCGGTACTGTGGTCGGTATTTTGGCCTTTAGTGCGATTGGTTTGTCGCCCACTGATATGGGTGAATACGCAGGCTCACTGTTTTGGGTGATCATGTATTCGATGCTGTTCAGTTGGTTATTTGCGGTGACTTTAACGCCGCTGCTGTGCGTGACCATGTTGAAAGTCAAAGTCATCCCAGAAGGCGCCGAAGAAAAGCAAGCGGGTATTTTGTATCGCTATCGCCGCTTATTAAATGTGGCGCTGCGCAAACGACTGTTCACAGGTGTGCTGATGCTCAGTTTGTTAGCCAGTGCGATTTATGGTTTTAACTGGGTCAAACCCGGCTTTATGCCTGATTCAGCACGCCCACAGTTTGTGGTCGACATGTATTTGCCGCAAGGCTCAGATATACGTGAAACAGCGAAAGAGCTGGAAAAAATGGCTGCGTATGTGCATGAAAAAGACAGCGTAACCCATATCACGCGTTTTGTTGGGCAGGGCGGTTTGCGCTTTATGCTGACTTACAGCCCTGAAGATCCCAACAGCAGTTATGGTCAGCTGTTAATTGATGTAGATGATGCGCCAGGCATTGCTGCGTTGGTTGATGAGTTGCAAGATGAGCTGACTGAGCGTCATCCGCTGGCTGAAATCAAGGTTTGGAAATTTATGCTGGGCCGCGGCGGCGGTAAGAAAATTGAGGTGGCGTTTAAAGGCTCAGAACCTGAGGTGTTGCGTCAATTAGCTGAGCAAGCCAAAGCCATTATGGCTGAGGATCCTGGCGCCATTGCCATCCAGGATGACTGGCGCGATAAAACGCCGGTGCTGCGTCCTGTGGTTAATGAAGTGGCGGCACGCCGAGCTGGGGTTGATATTACCCAGATCAGTCAAGCGCTTAACCGCACCTTTACCGGTGAGCGGGTGGGGGTGTATCGCGAGCAAGACAAGTTAATTCCAATTATCGTTCGTGCACCTTACAGTGAACGCTCGCTGGCGCAGGATATAGAAAACGTTCAGGTCTACAGCCCGACTGCGGACAAATACTTGCCGATGAGTCAGTTGGTGAGTGGGGTTGAGGTTGAGTGGTCAGATGCTATTTTACGCCGTGTCGACCGATTTCCGACCATTAAGGCGCAGGCCGATCCCTTGCCGGGTGAGCAGTCTGATCCCTTATTTAATCGTCTCAAACCTAAAATTGAGGCGATTGAGCTGCCGCCGGGCTACAGCTTAGAGTGGCATGGTGAATATAAGGACTCGAACGAATCCAACGAAGGTTTGGCGATTTCAGCACCCTATGGTTTTAGCGCGATGGTGTTAGCAGTGGTGCTGATGTTTAACGCACTACGCCAGCCCTTGGTGATTTGGTTGACGGCACCGCTGGCTATTATCGGAGTGACGGTAGGCTTAGTGATCTTCCAAGTGCCATTTGAGTTTATGGCGATCTTAGGTTGCTTGAGTCTGGTTGGGATGCTGGTGAAAAACTCGATTGTCTTGGTCGACCAAGCCGATGTGGAAATACGTGAAGGTAAGCCAGGCCTGATTGCCGTGGTTGATGCGGCCGTCAGCCGTGCACGTCCAGTTTTTCTCGGCGCTTTAACCACTATTTTAGGAGTAGCACCATTGCTCTGGGATCCGTTCTTTAAGAGTATGGCGGTGGTGATTATGTTTGGTCTGGCCTTTGCTACGGTCTTGACTTTAGTGGTGGTGCCGCTGCTGTATGTGGTGATTTTCCGTATTCCAGTCGAGCCTAAGGAGGCAGAAAAATCGTAGGGTGGACATTTATGCCCATGTATTTTGGCTCGCTGAGAAAACTGGGTCGAGCGCTTACTGCAAACGTAAGGCGCCTCATTCGCAGGGTTAAGCCTTAAACACGGTAGCGCGGCGCTCCAAGGTAAATACCGCGCGCTGTGCTTGCAATTGCGCAAATGCTTATTTTCAGCCCGCAGCGTTTTTAGCTATTGACACTTGTCAGTACATAACGCAGCAGCACTGGCTAGAGCTTCCTGCTTGTCTCTCAACTTGTAGGGTAGGTTCGTATCTACATCTAAGGATGCTGCTGTTTGCGTTACGCTATCACTTTCTGCGCGGTCAGCTAGTTTTCGTAGTTCAGCTAAAAAAATATCACGCTTCTGCTTGATTTCTAGCAATACCAACAGTGCTGACTCTTGCTCACCTTTTGCATGCATAGAAATTGCGCTTTTCCCAAGGAAGTGCAAATCACGATGTAGGCAAACGATGTGATCAAATTGTGAGGAGAGTCCTAAGCGACTTTGTGCTTCGCAGTCGATCCAGATCCCTGCTTTGCATAGGTGATGGTCTACAGGAGGAATACTTTCACTCTCGTTGCGCAGCCATTGCTCGACTTGCGTGACCCACCTACGGTGTCCAGCTTCGGCATAGAGCAGAGGTAGGTTTTGTATATTTATCGGCTGCTGTTTAAGCCACGAAGGCTCTGCTTGCCACTGGGTGATCCAGTTCGGTAGCTGGTCGGCTGGCATCGGACGAGCGATGCCATAGCCTTGGCCTTGCTCACAGCCCAGTCTTAGTAATAAATTACCTTGCTCTACAGTTTCAACACCTTCAGCAATGACTTGCATACCAAAAGCATTGGCCATACCGATCACCCCAGAGATGATCGATAAATCGTCGGGGCTTTCCAGCATTTCATTGACAAAGCTCTGGTCGATTTTTAATACCGAGGCTGGCAAATGTTTGAGATAGGTCAATGAAGAAAACCCTGTGCCAAAATCGTCAAGTGCCCAGCTTACGCCCAGCTGACTAGAGCGCTGCATCACTTCAGATACAGCCTCAAGGTCATAGATCATGCTACTTTCGAGCACCTCCAGCTGCAGAGCGGCGGGTTCAATATCGGCGTAGTCGATCAGAGCAGTATTGAGTTTCTCAACAAAAGCTTCATCAAAGAGTTGCAGGCTGCTGATATTGACGCTGACCTGCAGATCAAGCCCGATGTGTTTCCATGAGCGCATTTGCTCTAGAGCGGTACGGATCACCCAGTCGCCTAGTTCGATTTCCAGAGGGTGGTTATGCAAAGCTGGTAAGAAATCACTGGGGGGCATCAGTTCACCGCTGGGTTTTTGCCAGCGCAGCAATGCTTCTGCGCCGAACACAATGCCGCTCTTCATATGAACTTTTGGTTGGTAATGCAACACAAATTCGCCAGCATGAAGCGCGTGGCGAATTTCTTCTAATTGATCTGTCAGTGCGCGGGTGTCTCGCTCTAGGCTAATGTCGTATTTCTGGAAGTGGCCTTTGCCTAATATTTTCGCCTGAAACAATGCTTGCTGTGCTTGGCGCATCAATTGATCAGCAACCACAGTAATAGGTTGCGGGAACTCAGTCACGCCAATACTGGTGGACAATGTAATATTAATTCCGTCGATATTTAGCGGCTTATTAACCACAGCTAGCAGTCGATTGAGTTGCTGGAAGTAGCTGTGTTCAGGTTGTAATCGGGTAAATAACACGACAAACTCGTCACCACCAATGCGCGCAACAATAGCTGTGTCGCCGAGTAGTTGACTTATGCGCTGTGCTAGCAGTTTAAGCACGTTATCGCCCAGAGCCGCGCCATATTGTTCATTCACATCGCGGAAATTGTCTAAATCTAATAGGGCTAGTACTAGACGGCAGCTATTGTGCTCGCAGTACCACATTTCACGGCGTAGGGTTTCTTCTATTGATCTGCGATTAGGTAAGCCTGTGAGTGAGTCCTGAAAAGCTAGACGTTGTAAGGAGTTTCGATGCTGCACTTTTTCAGTGACGTCTTGTACTGTTCCTTCAGCTATAGCTGGATAACCTTGCGCTGTAGAGTCAAATCGACCTCTGATTTCTAGGTGTTTGACTTTATCGTCACTGAGCACGATGCGGTGTTCTAGGTATAAATCACTCAATGCTGATTTTGCATTATGATACGTTTGAAGCGCTGATGCGCGGTCTTCAGGATGGATCAACTCGATAAGGGATTCTGCGTTGGGGGTGAAACTCTTAGGATCACACTCAAAAATACGAAATATTTCTTGCGACCATTCTAATGACTGTGAGGCATGATCGATACGCCAGTGCCCCATATGCGCTAATTGCTCGGCGCGTTCCAGTTGGCTGATCGCCAAAGTGCGATTCTGGTGCAGCTTGCGATGCTCCAGCGCAATACCGAGTAAGTCGCTCATCAGGCTTAGGAACTCAATTACATCAGCGTCCCAATG
Source organism: uncultured Thiopseudomonas sp. (assembly GCA_964385265.1). Taxonomy (GTDB): domain Bacteria; phylum Pseudomonadota; class Gammaproteobacteria; order Pseudomonadales; family Pseudomonadaceae; genus Denitrificimonas. The sequence continues at coordinate 76,357 of CAYLOI010000007.1, read as the reverse complement.
GCGCTCTGTCTGTACTGCGTCACTGCCCATAAAACCGATCAGAACTTTGCCTGCATATAAAGGATAGACGCAAACTGAGCGGATGCCTTGTGACTCTAAAATATGATACTCGTTGAGCGCCTCAGCGGGCATATCATTGATACGATTAACCAGAACATAGCCTACATCACGAAACTGGCTCCACCACCATGGCACTGCACTGGATGGCATGTGTTGTAAGTTTTTGATCTCTGGCGCAATGCCTGGCGCGCACCATTCATGCGTATTGCTCATTCGTTGGCCGTCAGCACTGAGTAGAAATACATAGGTTCGGTCAGCTTGCATGTATGCGCCGCTGCGCTGTAACGCTCGGTTAATTGCCGCATCAAAATCTTCTGTTGAAGATGCCATAAAATCAGCAGCAAATTCGCTGATAAGGGCGCGGGTGTCGCGTTCACGTTGCAGGGTCAGTTCGGCAGTCTTACGCTCGGTGATGTCAGTTTGTGTGCCGACCATGCGCACAGGCTGACCAGCGGCATCCTGTTCAATGATTTTGCCACGCGATTGCATCCAGCGCTCGTTGCCGACTTGATCTATAACGCGGTGTATGTTCTGGAATACTTCACTCTGACCTAATATGTGGCTAATGAGATCTTGGCGCAGGTTTGGCCAATCGTCAGGGTGAATAGTGAAACCGGTTTGAGAGAAAAGATCGGCAGCTATTGGTCGATCGCTTAGCGTGCTCAAATCCCAATCCCAAAGACTATCGCTGCTGGCGCCAAGTACTGAGGTCCAGTGTTGCTCCTGATCTAATAAGGCCTGCTCTGCAACTTGACGAGAATAAGCTTCTCGCTCCAACGCCAGCGTGCGAGAAGATAGCTCTTTGTACATAGATAGCACACTCTGAATCAGTCCAGAGGTCTGTCCGGTCATGGTTTCTTGGGCTGATTTTTTTGCGCTGTCTAAATCCGAGCCTTCTTGCAGTTGTAAAAAAACCAATGAAAAGCGTTTGTCTTCATATAGGATATGATGAGCTAACCAGCCAGTGAGAAATGACAAAAGCTCATCAATCAGTGCGCGCCTATCACCTGTTTGCAGTTTGGCCTGCATTGCTCGAGCTTTATCAATAAACCCGTTGTGGGTGTTTAAATGTCCCTCGTACCAAGCGTCGCCAGCCAGTATTTCAGCCCATATTGCTTCTTCAGTTTCAAAGTGATAGTCGGCATAATCAATCAAAGCCTCTAAAACTCGCTCTATCTCATTAGCCTCACTGGTGTATACATATTCATGGGCAAGGTCATTAATAAGGCCGACCAGTTGCTGATGCTGTTGGTCAATAATCGCTATACCAGTCTCAAAGCTAGGATTCCATGGGACAATGTCAAACTTGGAGTTTGGGGGCATGAGTGTATGGTCCTTGAGAGGGTTAGGTGCCAATTGGAATTGGCTAGCGTTAGAGACTGATTAGAAAGTAAGTCATTGGGCGAAATGTGTGTTGCAGTTAAAGGACGAGATATTAAGTCTTTAAGTAATAATTTATTTTTTGATTATCCACTAACATGTACTATTAGTAAATACTGTGAGCTGCTTCACATTGCAATAAAATGTTTGCTGCTTTCGAGTTATGGTTTTTAGTTATATCAAGGTCTTTAATAAATCCGTTATGTTATTAAAAATAGTGGTTTTTATAGTAAAAAGTATCGAGACGATGTTAAAGCTTTGGGTAAATACCTTAATCACAGTCTGTCGCTAAACTCAGAGTGGCGAGTGAAGGGATGCATGAATTTGTTTTTAGCAGATAGTGATCACCACCATTGTTGAACTTGGATTTATTGGATCACCTAAATCAGGTCAAAGGTCCAATTGTTGCGCGAACCGTGGCTGCGCTTGCCACAGGCCTAGGGCAGTAGGCGTTGGCTAGCGATATGCTCGGTTGGATATGTGTAAGTCTCTTTTTATAGCCTAGGCAGCAGGGCTATGGGCAGTAGAATAAATGCATATTTTGCTTGAACGGTTAAATAGCAGACGTTGTGCGTATGACGTATTGCTCTATGCATGGCGTATGAATAGAGCATAAAAACCACGGCTTTATTCGCTTTGCGCCTAGAGAAGACATGCAAACAACTGCGCTGATCAACGAGTACTTCGGGGTTGGTGTGATGAGCGGAGCCATGGATGGCGCAGCGCCGGAGTTGAACCCTGGATGGGTTCATCGACGGACAAACACCTATCCCGGAGTACGGCATGCATCGCACTCATGAGTAAATGATTTCAACACACTCGAAACTTAACAGCCAGGGTCAGGTGTAGCGAAGTAAAGCCCACACCGCCATGGATGGCCGTGTGGAGCCTGCAGGGAGATACTTGCGGCGTCTTTACGCAGCCATAGCTGGCGCTGCATAAGCACGCAGTAAAAAAGTAACGCCTTAGCGCCCTGTAAACACCGCAGTGCGGCGTTCCAAAAAGGAGCGCACACCTTCAGCGGCGTCCTCGCTGGCCATGACCTTGGCCAAATCATCAAACACCTCGGATAATGCGGCGCTATCGCCATGCAAACGCGCAAGCTTTGCGGATGTCAGTGCGGCCTGTACGCCCAGTGGTGCCGCTGCCGCGACTTTACACGCCAGCTCGCGGGCGCGCTGGTGGAGATGTTCAGGCTCGCACAGCTCGGTAATCATGCCCCAGTCATAGGCCTGTTGGCCGCTAAACTCATCACCGGTAAGCAAGTAACGTTGCGCCCGCGCCCAGCCAATCTCTGCAGGTAAACGCACGGTGCCACCGCCACAAGGGTAAATACCGCGCTGCACTTCCAATTGCGCGAAACGTGTTGCAGCGGTGGCCAAACGGATCTCAGTATTGAGGAGCAACTCAAGGCCTGAGGTGTAGCACAGACCCTGCGCAGCCATGATTAAAGGTTTGCTTAAGGTTTCGCCAGCAATGCCATAAGGATCGATTTCACCTTGCGGCAGTTCGGGAGCTTGGCCTGTGGCAAAGATCGGTGCCCACTTATCCAACTCTAAACCTGCGGTAAAGTGCTTGCCGTTGGCTTGGATAACACCAACGCGCAGTTCGCTGTCATGTTGCAGTCGATACAGTGCCTGCGCCAACAGGTGGAAACTTTCAGGATCCAGTGCATTGAGTTTTTCTGGGCGGTTGAAGGTGATCGTCAGAATATGCTCACTGGCCTCAACCAACACTTTGTTTTCGCTGCTCATGGCTGCTCCTAATCATTCAGGGTTTACTAAGAGCGCGCTGAATAATGGTCCAGTTTGTTATCCAGGATATTCAGCGCGTCCCGTTGAACATAACCTAGAACCAAGCGCTTTGCATATCTAAGCAGCTGCGATCAAAACGCTGCAGTAAACGTGCTTGCAGTTCTATTTCTGGCATTTCCCAACGAATAAAATACTGCGCCGCTTGTAACTTACCGGCAACAAAGTCTGTGTCTTCAGCGTTGCTGGAACCGGCAAAGGTGGTCAAGGCTTTATCGGCCATCTCCAGCCACAACCAGCCGACCACAGTTTTACCCAGCATGTCTAAGAACAGCGCAGAGTTGGCCAGCGCTTCCTCGATTTGGCCTGTTTGCATGGCACCACCGAGCTTCAACGTGGTGGTTTGCACTTGGGTTAAGTAGTGCTCGAACTCACTGACCAGTTCGCCCAGTTGTGGTTTCTGTGCCGCAGAGGCGAGGGTGCTGTGCATGCGCGCCATTAACAGTTTTAAGCCTTTGCCGTTGTGCTGCCAGAGTTTACGGCCTAATAAATCCAGAGATTGAATGCCATGAGTACCTTCATGAATTGGATTTAACCGGTTGTCGCGGTAGCACTGTTCTACCGGATATTCACGGGTATAACCGGCACCGCCGAGCACTTGAATGGCCAGATCATTGGCGCGCGGACCATAAAAGGATGGGAAAGACTTGACCATCGGCGTGAGTAAATCGAGCAAAATACCGGCATCGGCATCCTTACCGGCTTCTTGCTCATCCACCAAACGTGCAGCCAATAAGCACAGAGCCAGCGAGCCTTCCACGTAAGCTTTTTGCGCTAACAACATGCGCTTTACATCCGAGTGTTCGATGATGTTAATTGGCTTGCTGTCTGGGCTTTTCTCGCTGGCAGGGCGGCCTTGCGGGCGATTGCGGGCGTAATCGAGTGATTCTAAATATCCGCGATAACCGATCATTGCCGCGCCTAAACCCACGCCAATGCGTGCTTCGTTCATCATCTTGAACATATACATCAAGCCTTTACCCGCTTCACCCAGCAGGTAACCGACGCAGTTATCGTGCTCACCAAAATTGAGCACGGTCGAGGTGGTGCCGCGGTAGCCCATCTTATGCAGCAAACCCACCAGTTGCACATCGTTGCGTTCGGCTAACGAGCCGTCTGGGTTGGTCATCACTTTGGGCACGATAAACAGTGAGATACCTTTAACGCCTTTCTCTGCGCCTTCAATGCGCGCCAAAACCAAGTGCACGATGTTCTCGGTGATGTCTTGATCACCACCGGAGATGTACATTTTCTGGCCCTTGATCCGATAGCTGCCATCAGCGGCGGGTACGGCTTTAGTGTTCAGATCGCCCAAGGACGAGCCCACATCCGGTTCGGTTAAAGCCATGGTTCCCGAAAAACGACCGCTAAACAGCGATGGAATAAACATGGCTTTTTGTTCATCACTGCCAAAAGCATGAATCACATTGGCCGCGGCGCTGGTTAAAAATGGATAGCCCGCAGTTGATGGGTTGGCCGACATAAAGAATGTGTTGGCGGCCATGTGCAGCAACGACGGTAACTGCATACCTCCATCGGCATAGTCATGCTTGGCACAGAGCAAACCTGATTCGGAAAAGTGCCGCCAAGCGTCTTTTACTTCAGGAATTGTGGTGACACTTTTGCCATCAAACTGTGGCTCGTTGGCATCGGCTTTAGCATTATGCGGAGCAAAATAGTCAACCGCGATACGCTCTGCGGTGTTTAAGATGCCGTCAAAGGTGGTGCGGTCATGCTCAGCAAAGCGCGGTAACTGGGTCAGTTGCTCAGCGTTAAATACGTTATAGAGGAGAAACTCTAAGTCTTTATTATTGATAAGTTTCGACACCTTGAACTCCAATGACACAAGAAAATGGGCTTGCTCACGAGTATCAACCTTGTTGTGAGCAAAGATAATTGTCAATATGGCCACTCTTAGAGCTAAAAGTGACAAAGCATGTTGAATATCGTGGTACTTGGTTTTGATTCAGCGCTGGCTTCGGCCATTACTGGCGTAATGGATTTGTTTGCTTTGGCTGGGGTGACTTGGAATCGGGTGCAGGGCGAGAAAGTGGGTCGGCACTTTAATGTGCGCATCGCCAGCTCTGATGGTCAGCCGATTCGCTGCATCAATGGTATTCAAATCGCTGCGCAGCTGAGTTACGCCGACATACAGCAGGTGGATGCGATCATTGTGCCGACCATTGGTGGGCCAATCGATGAGGTGCTGACGCAAAATCCACAACTCTTAGCCTTATTGCAGTATGCCAATCAGCAGGGCTGGACCATTGCCGGCAATTGCACCGGCAATTTTCTCTTGGCCGAAGCAGGCATTCTCAATGGCCGCTGTGCGACGACCCATTGGGGCTTTAAACAGCAGTTTGCCGAGCGTTATCCAGCGGTGAAGTTAACTGCAGAGCACCTGATTACTCGCGATGAGCATATTTATTGTGCCGGCGGTGGTTTGGCCTGGTTTGATTTAGGCCTGCACATGATTGAACGTTTTGTCGGTTTTGACGTAGCCCTGCAAACCGCTAAAGCCTTTGTCATTGATTATCGGCGTGACAGTCAGTTGTCGTATTCCCTGATGCGTTTAGCCAAGCCGCACAAAGACGAGTTGGTCAAGCAGGTGCAAGAGTGGCTGCAAACGCATTATGCGCAACATTTTACTTTAGATGAGTTGGCGCAACGTTTTAATGTCTCCAAGCGCACGCTGATCAGACGTTTTAATACCGCTTTAGACAGCCCGCCCAATGCGTATCTGCAGTCACTGCGCATTGAAGCCGCACAGAAACTCTTGGAAGAAACCGAGCTCAGTGTGGACCTGGTGATGTCGCAGGTGGGTTATGAAGATGCCAGTTCGTTTCGGCGTTTATTTCGCAACAGAACTGGCGTGACCCCTACAGAATATCGCAAGCGCTTTAGTCGACGTTAAAGCGCTTCAACACTAACAATGCTGGCGCCTGTTGTTAGATCAACAAGCATGCTCAGTTTGCGCTAGCCCTGTGCTATCTGCGAACATGGCTGCCTGTCAGTGAAGTGCTGGCGGCACGCTGCCTAAAGCTGCATAGAAAAGCTATTGGCTGGTTATTTTTGCGCGAAATGTTAAACACGTGGCAAGTGTTTGCGGTGTTTAGCATTATCGCAGGGGTTGTGGTATTGGCTTGGCAGGCAGGGCGAGGGGTATGACAGATAATAAACAAACACCGCTGCAGGTATATGCGCAAGCAGTTGCTGAGGGTTTTATGGATGATCCGGCGCAGCGCCATGCGGTTGAGGCTCTAGAGGCGTGCTACCAAGCGCTGCAGCAGGGCTCAGCTGTTGTGCAAGGTGTGTATTTATATGGGCGTGTCGGGCGCGGTAAAACCTGGTTGATGGATCAGTTTTATCGCAATTTGACTGTCCCCGCGCGGCGTCAGCATTTTCACCACTTTATTCGAGATGTGCATCAGCGCTTATTTCGTTTAATGGGTACGGCTGATCCTTTGACTGCGGTTGCTGCTGAGCTTAGCGATGAGATTCAAGTGCTGTGTTTTGATGAGCTGTTTGTCAGTGATATTGCTGATGCGATGATTCTGGGCGGGTTGTTTCAAGCACTGTTTGCCCGCGGTTTAATTATTGTCGCCACCTCCAATCAAGCACCGTCTGAGTTGTACAGTGGCGGCCATAATCGCGAGCAGTTTTTGCCTGCCATTGCCGCGATTGAGCAGCAGATGCAATTGGTCAGTGTTGATGGTGAGCAGGATCACCGTTTACAGAGTGGTGCAACGATTGAGCGTTATTGGGTTAAAGAGTCTGAACAGACTAGCGTTATGCCCGAACTCTTTGCGCAACTGAGTGCTGGACAAGCGGTTCAGCAGGGTGAGCTGTCTTTAGCTGGGCGCACACTGGCAACTCAGGCTTACAGTGATAATGTCTTGTGGTGTGATTTTGCTGCGCTCTGTGATCAGCCTTTTGCTGCCAGCGACTTTATAGTCCTCTGTGACCGCTTTGAGTTGTTGCTGCTCAGTGCTGTACCTGTATTGGGTGGTGAGCAGCAAGCAGCGAAGATTGCCCGCGGCACCGAAGATGCGGTGCTGCAAGTCGAGGCCGGCGATCGGCAATTGCCGATGCTGGCGCCAGCGGATGACAGCGTACGTCGCTTTATTGCGCTGATTGATGAGTGTTATGACCGCGGTGTGCCTGTGTATATTGAAGCTGATGTTGCATTGCAGGCGCTCTATACTGAAGGTTACTTAGCCTTTGCTTTTCGCCGCAGCTACAGTCGCTTAAAGGCGATGCAGCTGGAAAGTTTTGCAAAATACTAAAATTTGCTTTCTTATAGAGCCTATTACGAGTGTATTAAGGGAATCTAGCGCATGCATGTGAGTATTCGTTTACTGGGTTTAGCCAGTGTTTTGTTGTTAGCTGCCTGTTCATCGAATGCGCCTGTTAACCAGCCTGTTACGCCAGCGCAATCTTCAGCCCCAGCGTTTTTTAACCCTGCTGCTGATGATGTGCTATTTCGAGCCATTGGCTTGGTTGGTACACCCTATGTTTGGGGCGGTAATACGCCATCGTCAGGGTTTGATTGCAGCGGCTTGATTGGTTTTGTGTATAACGATGTGGCAGGTATTCGTCTGCCGCGTACTACTGCGCAAATGATGCAGATGCAGGGCCAGCGTGTGGCGCGTAATGATTTACGCAGTGGCGATATTGTTTTTTTCAGTACCGCAGGGCATGGACGTGTCAGTCATGCGGGAATCTATGTCGGTGATGGCCGCTTTGTGCATGCGCCTTCTTCGGGTGGCACCGTACGCCTAGACAGTGTTGATTCTAAATATTGGAACAAAGCCTATTTGCAGGCTAAGCGTGTTCTCAGTAGCGAAACCTTGGTAGTAAACCCTTAAATAATAAAGAGCTAATCGCTGTTGCATGCATACGGCGAGCGCTGAGTTAAACAATAAGAGAGTGGATATGACAGAGCAACAACAGCCACGCATTGGTGTTATCGGCACCGGTGCGATTGGTGGTTTTTATGGCTTAATGCTGGCGCGCGCAGGCTTTGAAGTGCATTTTTTATTGCGCAGTGAGTATGACGCAGTCAACAGCAATGGTTTGCATGTGAATAGTGCTTTGCATGGCCAATTGCACTTACCCAAAGTGAATGCTTGGAATGATGCAGCGCAGATGCCTAAGTGCGACTGGTTATTGGTTGGTGCTAAAACCACTAGCAATACCGAGCTTGCGCCTCTTATCAATCAGGTAGCTGCGCCTGGGGCAAAGGTTGTGTTGCTACAAAATGGCTTCGCAGTTGAGGAGCAACTGCGTCCCTTATTAGACGATCAGCTGCATTTGCTCGGTGGTTTGTGCTTTATCTGTGTGCACCGCAGCGCGCCGGGCGTGGTAGAGCATCAAGCGCAAGGTGGAGTGAATCTGGGCTATCACAGCGGCCCAGCTTCTGCAGAACAAGGCTATGTGCTAGCTCAGCAAGGCGCTGCATTATTTCAGCAGGCAGGTTTGGATTCCAAAGCCATGCTGCATCTAGAGCAAGCACGCTGGCAAAAGCTGGTGTGGAATATTCCTTACAATGGTTTATCTGTACTGCTCAATAGCAATACCGAGCAACTGATGAAGGAGCCGCACAGCCGCGAACTTATTGTTGATTTGATGAATGAAGTGATGGCTGCTGCAGCGGCCTGTGGCTATCCGTTAGCGGATAAATTAGTGCAGACGATGTTGCAATACACCGATGAGATGTCAGCGTACTTGCCGAGTATGCACCATGATTTCACTCTGCAGCGGCCGCTGGAGCTGCAAGCTATTTACCATGCGCCGCTTGAGGCTGCACAGGCTGCTGGTTGTGCTATGCCAAAAGTTAAGATGCTGTTGCAAACCCTAGAGTACTTATCAGCCTAGCGCCGTTTGCCGATGAGTTGACGCGCAGGGGACTTAAAACCTCAGCCCAGCTGCTGGGTACGCACAATGTCCATGGCGTGATTAATCCGCTGTAAGCGCTCGGTACAACCGCCACGGTCGGGATGGTGGCGGCTGACCAGTTGCCGGTAATGCTTGCGTAAGTCTTTGCTGCTCAGGCTGTGCAGCGGCTGCTCAAGGCCCAGTTCGGCTAAGGCATCGCTGACCTGCTGTGATGGCTGCAGGCAGCTTAGGCCGCTATTAAGTAGCTGCTCTACCGCAGCACGATCGGTTGCGCTTAGGTTGTCTAGATCCAAATAATAGGCGCGTAATGGATCGTTCAGATTGAGCATCTGCTGCTGGTTGTTATTTTGTTTTGGGGCGGGCTGCAGACAAATCAGCAGCGGGCTGATATTGAGCTGCAGCAGCCCATCTGAGCGTAAGCTATCGCGTAGCAGATACAACGCGTGAAAAAGTACAAAGTGGCTGCGAAATAAACTTAATGCATCACTTAAATTAGCACTGACAAATAACGGCTGCTGCTGGTTTTTAAGTGTCTTAAGCAGTTCGTACTCGCTTAAGCCTGCGGGTTTTTCTTCGAGTAGTTGTTGTAATGTGTTAGTTAACTCATTGATTTTAAAGCTATGCAAAAGGCTATGTTCTCTATTTATTACTTAGGCTGAAACAAACAGTGGCTTTGCCAGTCTATGCTGAGCGGCCAGATCAGGCAATTCAATAGACCGAATAGGATTTTTAAAATGCGTAATTCAATCAAAAACTTACTTCTTGTATCCGCTTGTTTAAGCAGCAGTTGGGCTGTGGCTGATAGCGGTGATCAATTGCAACAAGTGCTGTACCAGTGCGAGCGTGGCGTATCCTTACCGGTCACCTATTTAAATACCGCCAGCGGCGGTGCTTACGCTGTGCTGCAGGTGGATGGACAGCAAATCCCTATGAGTATTGCTGTCAGCGCGTCAGGCGCACGCTATGAGTCGATAGACCAAGGCCGCAATTACAGCTGGCATACGAAAAGCGATAGCGGCGTTTTATCTTGGCAGCCGGCTGCTGATGCCAGTGCAAACGTGGTTGTTTTAAAGGAGTGCGCAACCGGCACGCAAATGCTGGCGGATGTCGCTCAATAAGAGGCACGCAAGCACTAGGGTTTGTTGAACACAACAGGTAAAATGCCTGTTTTACCTGTTGTGGACAGTGTCATGAGCAATGAGTCAGTCAATCAGAAAAAATTACAGAAGCGTTTATACCGCCTAGCCGGTGCAGCCGTGACTGATTTTAATATGATCGAAGAGGGTGATAAAGTTATGGTGTGCTTGTCGGGCGGTAAAGACAGCTACGCCATGCTGGATGTGTTGTTGCACCTGCAAAAGGTTGCCCCCGTTCGCTTCTCTTTAGTCGCGGTCAATATGGATCAGAAACAACCTGGCTTTCCTGAGCATGTGTTGCCGGCTTATTTAGAGGCAGTGGGGGTTGAATACCACATTATTGAAAAAGACACCTATTCGGTAGTTAAAGAAAAAATCCCCGAAGGTAAAACCACCTGCTCACTGTGCTCACGCTTGCGTCGCGGCACCTTATATACCTATGCCGATGAGATTGGCGCAAGCAAAATGGCGCTGGGCCATCACCGTGATGATATTTTAGAAACATTTTTCTTGAATATGTTTTTTGGTGGCACCCTGAAAGCCATGCCGCCTAAGCTGTTATCGGATGATGGCCGCAATGTGGTGATTCGGCCTTTGGCCTATTGCAAAGAAAGTGATATTGCGGAGTATGCGCAATGGCAAAATTTTCCAATTATTCCCTGTAATCTCTGTGGTTCGCAAGAAAACCTTCAGCGCCAAGTGGTGAAAGGCATGTTGCAAGAGTGGGAGCAAAAAACGCCTGGACGTTTGGATATCATGTTCCGCTCTTTGCAGAACGTGGCACCATCGCAACTGGCTGATCGGCAACTATTTGATTTCGCTAGTTTGGCCATTGATAAAGAAGCGCAGTCGCGTTATTTGGATGTCATGAGCCTATAAAGGTCAATTTACTGACAGTCGCAGTCTGTGTACGGCTCCAATAAGGTGAAAAACATCTAATAATATCGTAGTTGTGTTGTTGGCTTGAATTTTGCTTTGATAAAGCCAGTATTGGTTTAAGGTAGGAGCAAGACTATGGCAACCACGGATTTCTTATTGCGACCGGCTACGCAAGTGCCGCGCACGCAATCGAGTGCGCCGGATAATGCTGCAAATCAACGCAGCAGCGCAGCAGGGCAAAGTTTTTCAGCAGTGTATGAGCAGCAGCGCTCCAACAAGGCCAATCAACAGCAAGCGCAACAGACTAAGCAGCGTAATGCTGCTGTTCAGCAAGAAAAACAGCAGCAAGCAGCGCGGCATACCTCAGCAAAAAATACGACGCCCTCGGTAAAGGATAAGCCGTCAGGGCCGGTAAAACAGCCGGCTGAGGCTAAAGCTAAAGGCGCCGAGTCGCGAGAAAACACTACTGATACAGCGCATGCAGCCACCAGTGAAGGCAGCGCAGTTGAGCCAAGTGGCAATGTTTTGCCGCCAGAGGCAACTCAACATGTGGAAAACGCTGAAGAAGAGTTGCTTGATCCTTTGTTGTTGATGGCGATGACATTTCTGCCGATAGAACCGACCGCTGATGCTACTTTTGAGGATGTCGAGTTGGATTCGAGCGTGCTCACAGGACAGGCAAAAGTTAGTTTGCAAGCATCGACTGAATTGACGGATTCGGGTGCTGAATTAGCAGAAAACGATGAGCTTAACTTGCAGATAAAACCAGATAAAATTGATACCTCTGCTTCGCCTGAGAAAGCGGCCTTGTTGTCCAGTGCATCAGGAAAAACTGGGGAAGTGCTGGTTGAAAAAGGGACAACTGATAAGAGCGCTGGTGCTGCGCTGCTCGAAACGGCTAAGGCTGCACCTGATACTTTGTTAAATACTAAAGCTGTTACGCCAACTGAAACTATTCGTGCGGATATGCAGCCGCGCCCAGAGTCATTGTTGGCCGCTCAGCAAACCCGAGCAGTGCCAGGCGCTGCGGTTGCTATGCAGCAACCGGGTTGGACTCAAGATGTCACTGATAAAGTGATGTGGATGTCTTCGCAGAACTTGAAATCAGCAGAGATAAAACTGGACCCCGCTGAGCTTGGTCGCTTGGATATCAAGATTGATATGAGTCAGGAACACACTCAGGTCACCTTCACCAGTGCCAACGCTGGGGTACGTGATTCGTTAGAAGCACAAATGCACCGCTTGCGTGAGTTGCTGGCTCAGCAGGGTATGGCTGATGTGGATGTCAACGTTTCGGATCAGTCGCAGCAGCAAGCCGATGCTCAAGCTCGAGAGTTGGCGCAGGGACGCAATGGCGCTAATACGGGCACAGATGGCGGTGAAGAAAGGCAGCAGCAGGTCACACCGTTACGCGAACAGCATGATGGGCGTCTTGGCTTAGTTGATTATTATGCATAATCAGTCCTGCACAGATTAATTAGACTGGTAAACTACTGGGCATGATTTTTAAGTGGTGATTGGCAGATGGCAATAGAACCTGAAATGCTCGAGCAAGCAACGCAAATACCTAAAAAAAACAAGATGAAAGTTATTGTCTTGGCAGCAGTTGCTTTAATTGTTGCAATTATCGTTTCTGTTGCTGGAACCTGGTTTTTCCTCGGGCGCAGCGCAGTTGAAGCGCCGCCCGTAGTAGAGAGCACAGCGAAGCAACAAGCGATTTACGAAGACCTAGCGCCGGCTTTTGTGGTGAATTTTAAAAGCGACGGCAAACCGCGCTATTTACAAGTCAGTGTCGCCTTAATGGCGCGCAACCAAGCTGACCTGAATGCGTTAAAAGTACATATGCCAACATTGCGCAATCAATTAGTGATGTTGTTTTCCAGCCAGAATTTTGAAGAGCTCAACACCTCGCTAGGCATTGAACTGCTTAAACAGAAAGCGACCATTGCGATACAAGAGTTAGCGCTGATTGAAGTCGGTAAGCCCGTGATTGAACAGGTGCTATTTACCAATGTTGTCATGCAGTAAAACCTTGATAGGAACAACTTAAAATGGCCGTACAAGATTTACTTTCGCAAGATGAAATTGATGCGCTGCTGCATGGCGTTGATGATGGCCTTGTGGACACTGAAGACGAAGTTGTACCCGGCTCCATTAAGCAATATGACTTAACCAGCCAAGATCGTATTGTGCGTGGGCGTATGCCAACGCTAGAAATGATTAATGAGCGCTTTGCTCGCTACACGCGTATCAGCATGTTTAACTTGCTGCGCCGCTCGGCCGATGTATCTGTTGGCGGTGTACAGGTGATGAAGTTTGGTGAGTATGTGCATTCTTTGTATGTACCCACCAGCTTGAACTTGGTGCGAATGAAGCCTTTGCGTGGCACCGCCTTGTTTATTCTAGATTCGCGCTTAGTGTTTAAATTAGTGGATAACTTTTTTGGTGGCGATGGCCGCCATGCCAAAATTGAAGGGCGTGAGTTCACCCCAACTGAGTTGCGTGTGGTGCGCATGGTTTTAGAGCAGGCTTTTGTTGATTTGAAAGAAGCTTGGCATGCTATTTTGGATGTTGATTTCGAATACATGAACTCAGAGGTTAACCCAGCCTTGGCCAATATTGTCAGCCCAAGTGAGGTTGTGGTGATCTCGACCTTTCATATTGAGTTGGATGGTGGCGGCGGCGACTTGCACATCACTTTCCCGTATTCAATGATCGAACCTATTCGTGAAATGCTCGATGCTGGCTTTCAATCCGATGTGGATGATCAGGATGAACGCTGGAGCAAGGCCATTCGCGAAGATGTGTTAGATGTAAAGGTGCCTTTGCGCTCTACTGTGGTACGTCGACAATTGAAGTTGCGCGATATTCTGAATATGAAGGCCGGTGATGTGATTCCTGTAGAAATGCCGGACACCATGTTGCTACGTGCCAATGGCGTGCCGACTTTTAAAGTTAAACTGGGAGCCAGTCACGGCAACTTAGCGTTGCAAGTGGTTAGCCCAATACGAAAAACTCGCTGATTTTTTAGCTTTACTTGGTAGTTGAGAAAAGAATATGACTGACGAAAACGAGCAAGTCTCCAGTGAAGATCAAGCGCTTGCTGATGAGTGGGCAGCGGCTTTATCCGAGGCCGGCACAAACACTGATCAAGATGATATTGACGCCATGCTTGCGCAAAGCAGTGGGCCAGCCAAAGCACCCATGCAAGAGTTTCCTGATCAACACAACACGGATGATAGTTTGACAACCATAGGTGGTCCTAACCTGGATGTTATTTTAGATATCCCCGTCAGCATTTCCATGGAAGTGGGCAGTGCCGATATCAGTATCCGCAACTTGCTGCAACTCAATCAGGGGTCGGTGGTTGAGTTAGATCGACTGGCTGGCGAGCCATTGGATGTGCTGGTCAACGGCACCTTGATTGCGCACGGTGAAGTCGTGGTGGTCAATGAAAAATTTGGTATTCGTTTGACTGATGTGATCAGTCCAAGCGAGCGTATTAAAAAACTACGGTAGAACTATGCGCCTTTTTATTATGCTGATGTTTGCCTCTTGCACTGCTTGGGCAGACGATGTCCTGACTGCAACAAAAAGCAGTGAGGCCAAAGTCGCTACAGTCGTGCCCAGCAATAGTGGCATGCTTGAGTCAGGCCAGGTTAGTGGGCAATTACTGCAATTAGCGGTTGGCTTGTTGTTGGTCATCGGCTTGATATTTTTGCTCGCTTGGGTGGTGCGCCGTATTCAGCACAGCTTGCCTGTTAAAGGCTCGCAGCAGGTTATTTCTCTGTTGGCGACTCAAGCATTGGGACCACGTGACCGGTTGTTGTTGGTACAGGTCGGCACAGAGCAAATATTACTGGGTTTAACACCGGGTACTATCGTGCCTTTGCATGTCTTGCAAGAGCCAGTGGCAGTTAGTTCGCCGCAGCAGAGGGTATCCTCCGCCTTCGCTCAGCGCTTGGCGAACGTTTTAAAAAGCTCTGCAAAGGATGCGCAATGACTGCTTTGCTTGTACGTTTGTTGCTGGCGACAGGGCTGCTGTTTTGTAGCTCAGGGGTATTTGCGGCGGATGATCCTTTATTGGTCTCTGCAATCAAGCTCACCACTGATGCAGCTGGCCAGCAGGAATACTCGGTTAGTTTACAGATTCTACTGATTATGACAGCGCTGGGTTTTATCCCAGCGTTTGTCATGTTAATGACCTGTTTTACTCGAATTATTATTGTTTTTTCTATCCTGAGACAAGCGCTGGGCTTGCAACAAACGCCGTCCAATCAGATTTTAGTGGGCCTGACTATTTTCTTGACGCTGTTTATTATGGCGCCAGTTTTTGATCGGATTAATCAAGAAGCATTACAGCCCTACTTGAATGAAGAACTCAGCGTGCAGCAAGCACTGACTGTTGCCGAAGACCCCATTCGTGGCTTTATGCTGGCGCAAACCCGTGAGTCAGATTTGGAGTTGTTTATACGACTGGCTAAGCGCACTGATATTGAATCTGCAGAGGAGACGCCATTAGTTATTTTGATCCCGGCGTTTGTTACCTCAGAGCTGAAAACTGCATTTCAGATCGGCTTTATGATTTTTATTCCGTTTTTGATCATTGATCTGGTTGTCGCCAGTATCTTGATGGCAATGGGGATGATGATGTTGTCACCCTTGATTATTTCTTTGCCATTCAAAATCATGTTATTTGTGTTGGTGGATGGTTGGGCACTGATTATCGGCACTTTAGCCAGTAGTTTTGGCACGCTCTAGGAGAAGGTTATGGCACCTGAAGTTGCAGTAGATATCTTTCGCGAAGCACTATCCAGTACGGCTTTGGTTGTCGCAGCTATTATTATCCCCAGTTTGCTGGTGGGTTTGTTGGTGGCGATGTTTCAGGCCGCTACCCAGATTAACGAGCAAACCTTAAGTTTTTTACCGCGCTTGATGGTTAGTTTTTTGACCCTAACTATATTGGGGCCATGGTTGTTCAGCCAGTGGATGGCGTTCACCACGCGACTGATTCATAGCATTCCCAATGTGATTGGTTGAGTTGGATAGATCATGTTAGAGCTCGACAGCGCACAGATTGCTGGTTGGATTAGCAGTTTTCTGTTGCCGCTGTTTCGCATTGCTGCACTGTTGATGGTTATGCCGATTATTGGTACCCAGTTGGTGCCGCAGCGGGTACGTTTATATTTTTCATTGGCAATAACCTTGGCCTTGGTGCCGGTCTTACCTGAGATGCCGCAGGTCGATGCTTTGAGCCTAAGAAGTATCCTACTGATTGCCGAGCAAATCATTATTGGTGCAATGCTGGGCTTTTCTCTGCAATTGTTTTTCCATATTTTTGTTTTTGCTGGGCAAATGGTATCCATGCAAATGGGACTGGGCTTTGCCTCGATGATGGATCCAGCAACCGGAGTATCTGTGCCGGTATTAGGGCAGTTTTTATTGATGCTGGTGACATTGTTGTTTTTAGCAATGAACGGCCATTTGGTGGTGTTTGAAGTGCTAGCAGAAAGTTTTGTAACCTTGCCAGTTGGCCAAACTTTAGAGATCGGCAACTTTGCCATTTTGGCAGGGCGCTTGAGTTGGGTGATTGGTGCGGCTTTGTTACTGGCATTACCAGCAGTCAGTGCCTTGTTAGTGATTAACATTGCTTTTGGCGTGATGACCCGAGCAGCACCGCAATTGAATATTTTTACGATTGGTTTTCCTTTGACTTTGGTGATGGGCTTGATCATTTTTTGGATCTCGACTTCGGATATCTTGGCGCAATACCAGCGCATTGCCAGTGATGCTTTGTTTATGTTGCGCAGCCTCGCGCAAGCGCAATAACGGAGAGCGGTTATGGCTGAAAGTGAGAGCGGTGCTGAGAAAAGTGAAGAGGCTACCGAGAAACGCAAACAAGACTCACGCAAAAAGGGCGAGATTGCCCGCTCACGAGAGCTCAATACCCTAGCCGTGGTGATGGCCGGTACAGGTGGATTGTTAACCTTTGGTGGGGCGCTGGGGGAAAGAATTATGCAGGTGATGTATAAGAACTTTTCTTTACCGCGCGAACTCTTGCTCGATGAGCGCTATATGGCGATCAGCCTTTTGCAGTCCGCACAGATGGCAGGTGATGCACTAATCCCCTTGTTTTTCGTATTGCTAATCGCCGCGATCGTCGGGCCTGTGGCGTTGGGCGGATGGCTGTTCTCAATGGAGGCTTTAGCACCAAAATTTAGCCGCATGAACCCGCTATCTGGCCTCAAGCGCATGTTTTCGATGAAGTCGATCGTTGAGTTGCTGAAGGCGCTGGGCAAGTTTTCTATTGTATTAACTGTTGCTTTGTTTGTTTTGGCGCGAGCACGCAATGAGTTGATTCAGATTTCAGCAGAGCCACTGGAGATGGCTATTTTGCACAGTATGCAAGTGGTGGGCTGGAGTGCTTTTTGGTTGGCCTGCAGCTTAATTATTATTGCTGCTGTGGATATTCCTTTTCAGATTTGGGATAGCAAACAAAAGTTGAAAATGACCAAGCAAGAAGTGCGTGACGAATATAAAGATAGCGAAGGTAAGCCAGAGGTTAAAGGTCGCATTCGCCAGCTGCAACGCGAGATGGCTGAACGGCGCATGATGAGTGCGGTACCCGAAGCTGATGTGATTATTACCAACCCAACGCACTTTGCAGTAGCGCTAAAATATGATGCCGAAAATGGACAAGCACCTATTTTATTGGCCAAAGGTGGTGATCATACCGCGTTAAAGATTCGTGAAATCGCCAATGAACATAAAATAATTCTGTTGGAATCGCCTGCCTTAGCTCGGGCTGTGTATTACTCAACTGAGGTTGATCAAGAAATTCCTGCTGGATTATACCTTGCTGTTGCTCAAGTATTAGCCTACGTCTATCAATTGCGCCAGTATCATGCAGGCAAAGCTAAAAAACCTTCAATGCTTAAAGATCCTGAGATTCCGGTCGATTTACGTCGAGATGAGTAGTTGTTTAAGTTGCTAATCTGTCGGTTCAGCTGATGTTCAGACCTGTTTAGGCACTATAGTGGCAATAATTTTCCTAAATGAAGAATAATCGCGTTCTTTCATAGTGTTCTAGGTCATAACTAATCTATTTTGGGATCCCTGCATGAAGCTGTTAGTCGTTGAAGATGAAGCATTGCTACGCCACCATTTGTACACACGCTTAGGTGAGCAGGGCCATGTGGTCGACGCAGTGGCGGATGCAGAAGAAGCACTTTATAAAGTCAGCGAATACAATCATGATCTAGCTATTATTGATCTTGGTCTACCGGGCATGAACGGTCTGGACTTAATTCGCGAACTGCGCAATCAAGGTAAAGTGTTTCCTATCTTGGTGTTAACTGCCCGTGGTAATTGGCAAAATAAAGTTGAGGGCTTAGCTGCAGGCGCCGATGACTATGTGGTTAAACCCTTTCAATTTGAAGAGCTTGAAGCACGCTTAAATGCCTTATTGCGCCGCTCATCGGGCTTTGTGCAGTCCACCATAGGTGCTGGCCCATTACTGTTGGATCTCAACAGCAAGCAGGCCACATTGCATAATCAAAGTCTGGCGCTAACCGCCTATGAATACAGGATTCTTGAATACTTAATGCGCCACCATCAGCAGGTGGTATCTAAAGATCGTCTCATCGAGCAGCTTTACCCTGATGATGAAGACCGTGATCCGAATGTTATTGAGGTGTTGGTCGGCCGCTTAAGGCGTAAACTTGAAGGTGACTCTGGCTTTAAACCCATTGAAACAGTGCGTGGGCAGGGTTATTTGTTTACCCATATGTGCCGATAATCGAGCTTGATCTTAGTATGCTGACCCGCAAAAACAATAAAGTGTCCTCGCTGCGCACGCGCCTAATGCTGGGCGCTGCAGTGACAGTGTCGTTATTTATGTTGGCTTTGTTTCCAGCCCTGCAGCAGGTTTTTACTGTTGCACTGGAAGGCTCTATTGAGCAGCGTTTAGCCGCTGATGCCAGTGCCTTAATCTCGGCCGCGCGTATCACTAAAGGCCAACTGCAGATGCCAGAAAAACTCCCGGATGAGGAATTTGATATCCTGCCGGCGCGCCAAACAGGCATGATTTTCGATAACAAAGGTAATTTACTCTGGCGCTCAAGTCGCTCAAAAACAATCACGCTTGACTACCAACCAAAATACGATGGTAAGGGACATGAGTTTTTACGCAGCACTGATAGTGATGGGCGTGAGTTTTTTATCTATGACGTTGAAGTTGATTTGCTGCGCGGACAAAGTGCTGATTTTAGTATTGTTACCATGCAGCCGGTCAGTGATTATAAGAATATGTATGCCAGTTTACGCCAACAGTTGTACGTCTGGCTGGGTTTCGCCTTGTTGCTGCTATTGGGCTTTTTATGGCTAGGATTAGGCTGGGGTGTGCGAAGTTTGCGCGGACTCAGTGCTGAGCTCGATGAAGTTGAGACCGGTAAACGAGCAGCATTGAGTGACGAGCATCCGCGCGAATTACTGCGTTTAACCCGTTCGTTAAACCGCCTGTTAGAAAGTGAGCGCCAGCAAAGTGAGCGTTATCGCCACTCCTTAGATGATCTTGCGCATAGTTTAAAAACCCCGCTGGCAGTTTTACAGGGTGTTGGTGAAGTCTTGGCGGTCAACCCTGACAATAGCGAACAAGTCCACACCCTGCAGGGGCAGGTCAATCGCATGAGTCAGCAGATTAGTTATCAGTTGCAGCGTGCCAGTTTGCGTAAAAGCGGCCTGTTGCGCTATCAGGTTAGGCTTAAACCCTTGTTGGAAAGCTTGTTGGGCGCTCTAGATAAAGTGTATCGAGACAAGCGTGTGGTTGTAACCCAAGTCTTTGCTGAAGAGCTGCGGGTGCCTGTGGAGCAAGATGCGTTGTTGGAGTTACTGGGTAATGTACTAGAAAATGCCTACCGCTTATGCCTCAGTGAGGTTCGTATTAGCGCGCGTCTAACTGCGACTGGCTGCGAGCTTATCGTTGAAGATGATGGCCCTGGTGTACCTAAGCATCAGCGTGAGCGTATTTTACAACGCGGTGAGCGTTTAGATACGCAATACCCAGGGCAAGGTATCGGTACAGCAGTGGTTAAAGACATTATCGACAGCTATAGCGGACAGCTGTTTGTCGAAGACTCGGTTCTCGGTGGTGCGCAATTTAGAATTGTTTTTCCGCTCAATAAGTAGACTAGTATTACCGCGCTTAATGGTTAGCGCTCAACGGTTTGATCAATGTAAAGCAGTTGTGCACGGCATGTTTTACAGATATAGCGCATGCCTTTATTGCTGCGCGCATGGCGCTGTGCACTGAGGGCAAAAGGCTCGCGTGTGCTGCATTGGCAGCTGTACAAATAGTGTGTTGTCGGTTTGCGTTTGACCGCATAGTTATGACAGCGAGTGGCAGGTAAGCCATACACCTTTTCCATCACAGCTTGCCACTCTTTACCGTGCGCGCGAATCCTCTTGCCGTACACTCGATAAGCCACTAGGTGCGCCACTTCATGCGCTACCGTGTGCAATAAAAAATGCTCAGGGTTCTCTTGGTACAACAACGGATTAAAACGCAAACGATTGTCGCAAATGTGCGCTACCCCGGCTTTTTGGCCGCGTAGTTTGAAGCTGATTTCTGGTCGTTTCAGTGAGCAGTTAAAGTGACTCTCTGCGATTTTAAAACAGGCTTCGACGCGCTCTTGAATAAGGTTAGGCATAGTGCTCTGGGGTAAAATACAGTGCTGTTATGTTGTGCAGTGTGAGTAAAACAGCCCCTGAGCAGGTGCTGCAGAGGGGCGGATTAAAGACAGTGTAATACAGTTAGACTTTGAACTGTCCCAGTTGTTGATTAAGCTCCAAAGCCAATTGATTGAGTTGCTCGCTGGACTGGCTCAACTGGTGAGCCGAGTCGTTGCTTGATTGGGATAAGCCAGCCACACGAGTAACGTTTTGGTTGATCTCTTCGGCAACATGCGATTGTTCGAGTGTGGCGCTGGCAATAGAGGCATTGAGGTCGTTAATTGTATGCAGCGCATTGCTGATGCTAGTTAAGCTTTCATGCGCTTGCTGTACTTGCTCAACGGTGGCCTGTGCTGTGCTGCTGCTTTCATTGATCACATTAACTGCTGCTTGTGAATTATTCTGCAAGCTTTCAATCATGGTTTGCACTTCGTCGGTGGACTGTTGTGTGCGTTGGGCGAGTAAGCGCACCTCGTCAGCCACAACCGCAAAACCACGACCTTGTTCACCTGCGCGCGCGGCTTCAATCGCAGCGTTGAGTGCGAGCAAGTTGGTTTGCTCAGCAATTGAGCGAATCACATCCAGTACACGACCCACTTGACTGCTTTCTTCAGCCAGTTTCTGCATCACCTCAACGGCTTGTGCAATCGTGGCTGAGAGCAAGTCGGTTTGGCGCAAGCTGTTATCAATATTGGCTTGACCAGCGCTAGCTTGCTCGGTGGCTTGCGAGACTTCAGAGGCGGCTTGTTCAGCATGCTTAGCCACGTCTTGTACTGCATAGGTGACTTCGTTGATCGCGGTGGCGATTTGCTCGGTTTGTTGTGATTGGTTTTCATTGATATCGAGCGCTTCTGAGGCTTGCTGACCAAGCGCTTCAGCTGACTGTTTCAAGGTTGTGGCGCTGGTTAATAAATGACTGATGGTGGTGCGCAGCTTCAAAGCGAAGGTATTGTAGTTCTGACTCAGTTCAGCTATTTCATCTTTACCATTCGTGTTTAACTCTTGGGTCAGATCGCCATCACCGCTGGCAATGTTGTGCATAGCGGCGACCACGTTTTCTAACGGTACAACGATGCTACGCATGATGCTAATGATGAGTAATGCAATAAATACAATAACAACAAGGCTAATCAGGCCGGCTTTAATTGCAACCGAACGGAACTCGGCGTAAATATCATCTAAGTAAACGCCAGAACCTACGACCCAGTTCCATGGTTTAAAAATCTGTACGTAAGAAATTTTGTCAACCGGAGCACTAGCGCCTGGCATCGGCCAGCGATAGCTGAAAAAGCCCGAGCCTTGCTGTTTGGCAATGCGCACAAATTCATTGAAAATTTGTTTGCCATCGGGATCTTTGTAGCCTGACAGGTCTTTACCGTCGAGCGCGGGAGACATGGGGTGCATAATCATATTGGGTGCTAAATCATTGATCCAAACATAGTCATTGCGACCATAACGCAGTTTACTCAATGCTTTTTGCGCGTGTTCTTGTGCTTGCTCTGTGGTTAACTCGCCGCTTTTTTCCAGACCACTAAAGTACTCCAGTGTGCCTAAAGTGCTCTCAACAATATGCTGTGTTTTCACTGCTTTAGCTGAATGCATCAAATCGTAGGATTGTTTCAGCGCTAAAGCACCAAAAACAAAAAACATACCGACAGCTATCAGAAAAATAAGCCAAAGACGTTTGCTGATGGATATTTGACGAAGAAACTGCATGCTGGAGCTCCAGAGAAAACATAATCACAGTTTAGGCTGCGATTGTTATCGGTATGTTGTGTGCTTGAATGCTGTATCGGACGCATTGGGCAAATATTTAATATTTTCAGTGTGCTGATCAAAGACGCTGATTTTATTATTAGCTGAGCGCTTGGCAAAGCAATGCTTAGGTTTTTAACTTTGCTACAGTAAGCGTGTTGCTTCTAGTTGGCTATGCGACTAAGTGCTTTAAATATCGCTAAGCTCTTCATAAACCACGATTTTCAGTGAAAAGAAGGCTGCATATAGGTAAGATGCGCTGCTTTGTTACTAGGATAAAGTTTAATAGGATCTTATGGATATTTGGCTCGCGGTACAGGCAATTATTTTAGGTGTGGTAGAGGGCTTAACTGAGTTTCTACCGGTTTCTAGCACGGGGCACCAGATTATTGTTGCTGATGCCATTAACTTTACCGGGCAGCGTGCCAAAGCGTTTAACATTATTATTCAGCTGGCGGCAATTTTGGCGGTGATGTGGGAATATCGACGCAAAATCGTTAGCGTTGTGCTTGGCTTGCCAAGCGAAGCGGGTGCGCAGCGTTTTACCGCAAACTTACTGGTGGCTTTTTTCCCTGCGGTGGTTTTGGGGTTAAGTTTTGCCGACTTGATCGAGCAGTGGTTGTTTAACCCAATCACCGTAGCAACTGCTCTGGTGGTGGGGGGTGTGGTGATGTTATGGGCGGAGAAACGCACACATACCATTGCCGCCGAAACTGTAGATGATATGAACTGGAAACAGGCATTGAAGATTGGTTGTGCGCAATGTTTAGCCTTGGTGCCAGGCACCTCGCGTTCAGCCTCGACTATTATTGGTGGTTTGTTTTTTGGTTTGTCACGCAAGGCCGCGACTGAGTTTTCATTCTTTTTAGCCATGCCTACCATGGTCGGTGCTGCGGTGTACTCTATGTATAAACATCGTGAGCTGTTCGCTAGCGGCGATGATTTACCGGTATTTGCCCTGGGCTTTGTCACCTCCTTTATTTTTGCGATGCTGGCGGTGCGTGCGTTGCTGAAGTTTATTGCGAATAATAGTTATGCTGTCTTTGCTTGGTATCGTATTGTCTTTGGCTTATTGATTTTGGCCACTTGGCAGTTAGGCTTTATTGACTGGGCATCGGCAGGAGAGTAGTTGCGCTTAGTGGGTATCGCAATAACACTTAGCTAAATACGGCACTAAGCGTTATGCGTCGCTCTCTTTGTTGACTCAAGCACCTTGACAGTAAACGCTTTTCAAACGTATGTTTGAAATATTTATCTAGAGTGAAATAGCATGGCTCAGTCAGATACAGTAGAGCGAATTTTAGATGTTGCAGAGATACTCTTTGCTGAAAAAGGCTTTGCAGAAACCTCGCTGCGCCTGATTACCAGTAAAGCGCAAGTTAACTTGGCAGCGGTGAACTATCATTTTGGCTCTAAGAAATCGCTGATCCAAGCCGTTTTTTCAAGGTTTCTGGGGCCATTGTGCGCCAGCTTAGACGAGGAGCTAGATCGACGCTCAGCTGTTGATCAGCCGGCTTGGACGGTTGAGTTGCTGCTGGATGTACTGGTGCAACAAACCCTCGCGGTCAAGCCGCGTAGTGGTAATGATTTATCGATATTTATGCGTCTGCTCGGCCTTGCCTTCAGTCAAAGTCAAGGGCACTTGCGCCGTTATCTCAATGATATGTACGGTAAGGTATTTCATCGTTATATGTTGCTGCTACATAAGGCTGCTCCTGAAGTTCAGCCCATTGAACTGTTTTGGCGTGTGCACTTTATGATTGGCGCTGCGGCGTTCAGCATGTCAGGTATTAAAGCCTTGCGCGCTATTGCTGAGACTGAATACAAGGTGCATATGAACACTGAACAAGTGTTGCGCTTAATGGTCCCATTTTTAGCGGCGGGTTTGCGTGCAGAGAGTGTTATCGATACGGTCGGTATGCAGCCTGCGATTAAAAAAGAGTCCTTGAAACCTTAGCTGAGTGTGGTGAAGCAATGATCGATTATCTGCATGTGTCGATTGCAGAACAGCGCCTGTATGCGTTTTCTAAGCAGCAGTGGCAGGCAACCTATCCAATATCAACCGCATTAAATGGCCCTGGTGAGCAGAACAGCTCAGGCTGTACACCACGTGGCTTGCATTATATTAGAGCAAAAATTGGTACTGATTTACCGGCCATGGCCGTCCTGCGTGGGCGGCGTTGGACCGGCGAGCTGTGGTCGCCAGCGCTGGATCAAGCCTACCCACAACGTGATTGGATTTTAAGCCGTATTCTGTGGCTCAGTGGCTGTGAGTTAGGACGCAATCGCTTAGGTCTAAGCGATACTTTTAGACGTTATATTTATATTCATGGCACGTCTGAAGAGTCGTTGCTCGGGCAGCCACACTCACATGGCTGTATCCGCATGGCCAATCACGACATTATCGAACTCTATACTCAGCTGGTTGATGGCTGCCCCGTGCAAATCAGCGAACACGCATCAGAGACGCAGATCCTGCAGGCACAGACAAAGGAAACCTCATGCAAGGCTCATTAATGCTGGATATTGGCGGCACCTATTTAACCGCTGAGGACCGCCAGTTATTACGCCAACCGCAAGTCTGTGGGGTGATTTTATTTGCCCGAAATATCGAGCATCCACGCCAAGTGCGTGAGCTGTGCCGTGCTATTCGTGCAGTGCGCTCTGATCTGTTGATTGCTGTTGATCAAGAGGGCGGGCGTGTGCAGCGCTTGCGTCAAGGCTTTGTTACCTTGCCAGCAATGGGTACATTACGCGCAGCAGATAATCCTGAGCATGTTGCGCGTGAGTGTGGCTGGCTGATGGCTTGGGAAGTGCTGGCGATGGGCATCGATTTTAGTTTTGCCCCTGTTTTAGATTTGGATTATGGCCGCAGCGCAGTGATTGGTTTGCGCTCTTTTGGCCCTGATGTTGCGACGGTTAATACACTGGCGGGTGCTTTTTTACAGGGTATGCAGGCGGCTGGGATGCCGGCGGTAGGCAAGCATTTTCCCGGGCATGGTTGGGTGACTGCAGATTCGCATGTTGCCATTCCTGTGGATGAGCGCAGCTTGGCGCAGATTCAGGCTGCAGATTTGCAGCCTTTTCAGCATTTACAGCACGCTCTGGCTGGATTGATGCCCGCGCACGTTATTTA
Source organism: uncultured Thiopseudomonas sp. (assembly GCA_964385265.1). Classification (GTDB taxonomy): domain Bacteria; phylum Pseudomonadota; class Gammaproteobacteria; order Pseudomonadales; family Pseudomonadaceae; genus Denitrificimonas. The sequence goes on along the minus strand of CAYLOI010000007.1, from coordinate 50,573 downwards.
TTCGCAGGTGGATGCGCTACCGGCTGGGTTTTCTAAAGTTTGGCTGCAAGATATTTTACGCAAGCAGCTAAAGTATAAGGGCGTGTTGTTTAGTGATGATTTATCGATGGCCGGTGCGCATGTCGCTGGCGATGCGGCACAACGTGTGCTGGCTGCGCTTAGTGCTGGTTGCAATGTTGGGTTATTATGCAATGACCGTGCTGCTGCGCAGAAGGCATTAAGCGCATTACAAACAGAGCAGGTGAGACCCTGTACAAATTTATCTGTAATGTATGGACGTCATGTCGCCCAGCATGATTTTCAACAGCACCCGCGCTGGCAGTCGGCGCGAGACATACTAAAAGGGCTTACAAACAATGGATAAGAGGTGGTCAATGAATAAATACGCGATTATTGGCGGAACGGGATTAACCCAACTCGAAGGTCTGACTATTCGCGATGCGATGTTTATTGAAACCCCTTATGGCGCGCCTTCTGCTGATATTTTGCGCGGCTCCTATGCAGGACGTGAAGTTTTGTTTTTAGCGCGCCATGGCCACCCGCACCGTATACCGCCACATGAAGTGAATTACCGTGCTAATTTGTGGGCTCTGCGCCAAGCGGGTGCAAATTCGATTTTAGCCATCAATGCGGTCGGCGGCATTACCGAGAACTTGAAAACTGGTTGTTTCTGTATTCCTGATCAAATTATTGATTACACCTCAGGCCGTCAGCACACACTCTATGCCGGTGAGCTGGATCATGTAACTCATGTTGATTTTAGCTACCCTTATGATGCTGAACTGCGCCGACGCTTAATTGCTGCAGTTGCGGCCAGTGGTTACAGCTGTAACAACCACGGTGTCTATGGTTGTACGCAAGGGCCGCGCTTAGAAACGGCTGCGGAAATTATGCGTATGGAGCGTGATGGTTGTGATGTGGTGGGAATGACGGGTATGCCTGAAACTGTTCTGGCACGTGAGCTGGGTCTGCGATATGCATGCTTAGCCTTGGTCGTTAATCCTGCAGCGGGAAAAACACAGGGGGTGATTACCATGACGCAAATTGATGCAGCACTTAATGCAGGCATGTCTAAAGTGAAGATCATTTTAGCGCGCATGCTCAGTCAGGCGTAGCAGCAACAATCGTTTAACCCTTGGCTGCGCAGGTAACTGCGCGTCATAAAAATACACAGCCAGTTGCAGTGAGGCGGTCGCAGGCAACGCCCCGCTCGCATAGGGCCGCGCTCTACGGCTGGCGTGCTGTTCTTGTATGAGCTGGCCATGCCAGCGACCCTGTTCGTGAGCTGCGCAATGAGCCTGTAAGTAGTGCGCTGCCTACCAGTTTTACCACTGCTATGAGCCGCTTCAAGAGCGAGTTCAGCGCATAGGCAACACCTGTATTTGGCGCTGGGGTGGGCTGCTCTTGTATAAACTGGAGGCCTACTACGCTGAGGCGGCAATACTTACCAAGGTGAGAACACTGCCATGCAATTGTGAAAACTGCCCCTCTAGTTCAGTGCCTGCCGGCCAATCGGCTGCTAGATCTTTAGCTAAGCGCAAGCGCGCATGACCGCTAGTAGCAGTACTCAGAGCCACTACCTGTGCATCCTGAAAGCCAAAGTAGCTGCCCGTCAGCGGATTAAGCGCTTTAAACAAACTCTCCTTAAATGAAAAAACCAGTGTTAAATATAGAGCCTGCTCAGTGCTATCTAAGTCTGCGAACCTGTTGTGTTCGTCCACAGTCAAAATGCTTTGCGCTAAGCGTTGTGCACGCATAAGTTTAAGAGGCTTTTCTATGTCTAGGCCAAAGCCTTGCCAAGCGTGACTGTCGCCAACCAGTGCTGCTGCAAGGCTGTGGCTGTGTGACATCGAACCGCAACTCTGCGCGGGCCAAAGTGGAATGCGGCTGTCTGCTTGCTGCGTGGGCAGACTGGCAGTGCCGGTTTGGATAGACAAGGCCTTGCGCGCGCACAAACGTGCGGCTAAAAACTCAGCTTGGCGCTTATTGGTGGCTTTGGGCAGATCAATTGAGCATTCAGCGATGAGCTCTGCTGTGAGTGCTGTTTGATTAAAACAGGCGGACACCAGCGTGCAGTTTGGCAGTTCCGTCGGAAAGGGCCAATGCTGTTGTAAATGGCTTAAAAACTCTACAGACATATCAATTCAGTCGTCAGATGCAGCAGGGGCAAAGCTGCTTGAATAAATAAACGGTTATAACACTGGAATAATTTTAGCGTTGAAGTTATAAGTAGCACATTATTTTAAGACTTAAGGAGGCGCTGATTAATTGCGTCATTGCGAGGAGCGAAGCGACGCGGCAATCTCTAATGTATTGATACATAAAGTTAATCAGATTGCTTCACTTCGTTCGCAATGGCGATTTTGATTTATTCAGCGTTTCCTTAAGTGCACTGGCTGCCGAGGTATTTATGAAATTACAACAATTGCGCTATATCTGGGAAGTTTCACGAAATGGACTTAACGTGTCAGCCACGGCACAAGCCCTTTATACATCGCAGCCAGGCATAAGCAAACAAATACGTTTACTTGAAGATGAGTTGGGCGTCGAAATTTTTGCCCGCAGCGGTAAGCACTTAACCCGAGTCACAGCTGCCGGTGAGCGCATTATCAAAATGTCAGGTGAAATACTGCGCAAATGTGAAAACATTAAGCAAGTAGGCCAAGAGTTCTCCAATGAGCGGGTGGGCACTTTGTCGATCGCCACCACGCACACTCAGGCACGTTATGCTTTGCCTAAAGTGATCAGTGGTTTTATGCAGGAATACCCAGATGTTGCTTTGCATATGCACCAAGGCACACCAACACAAATTGCCGAAATGGCAGCAGATGGCACCGTGGATTTTGCTATTGCCACTGAAGGAATGGAGCAGTTCGGCGATCTGATTATGATGCCGTGCTACCGCTGGAACCGTTGTGTGGTTGTGCCTAAAGGCCACCCACTAACAACAGCACCCAAGCTGACGCTGCAAGCCTTATCTGAGTTTCCGATTGTCACCTATGTGTTTGGTTTTACCGGCCGCTCAAAACTGGATGAAGCCTTCAGTCAGGTTGATCTAGAGCCCAAGGTAATCTTTACTGCGGCCGATGCGGACGTGATTAAAACCTATGTACGCTTAGGTTTAGGTGTGGGTATTGTTGCGGGTATGGCGGTGGATGAATTGCAAGATCAAGACTTAGTGGCGTTAGATGCCAGTCATTTGTTTGAGTCAAGCGTGACTAAAATTGGCTTTCGTCGCGGCACTTTCTTGCGCGGTTTTATGAGTGATTTTATTGAGCGTTTTGCCCCGCATTTGGATCGTGAAGTACAAGCCAAAGTGATTCAGGCGCGCAGTAAAGATGAAATTGAAGAATTGTTTAAAAATATTGAGTTGCCAGTTTATTAAAAACATAAATGTACGCTCGGGGCGCTGCTCGTACTCTGTAGCTAGGCTTTTACTACATCGATCTCACGAACTTTGTGCTGACTACCGTATAATCGTCGCAGATTTATCATACATTTTGAGGGACGGCATGACTGATTACCGCGAAACGCTACACGAGCATTACGGGCAGTTTTTTAAGATTGATAAAATGCTGCATGAGGTGCGCACTGAGCATCAGCATTTGGTTATTTTTGAAAACACCAAAATGGGCCGAGTGATGGCCCTGGATGGTGCCATTCAAACCACTGAAGCGGATGAGTTTATTTATCATGAAATGCTCACCCACGTACCTATTTTAGCTCACGGTGCTGCACGTAATGTGCTGATTATTGGTGGTGGCGATGGCGGTATGTTGCGTGAAGTCTGTCGCCATGCCGATGTTGAACGCATCACCATGGTGGAAATTGATCAGTCTGTAGTGGACATGTGCAAAGAGTATTTGCCCAAGCATTCCAACGGTGCCTATGAGGACCCGCGCGTTAATCTTGTGATTGATGACGGCATGCGTTTTATTGCCAACTGCACTGAAAATTTTGATGTGATTATTAGTGACTGCCCGGATCCAACCGGTCCAGCTGAAGTCCTATTCTCGGAAGATTTTTATCACGCCTGTCACCGCTGCCTGAGCGATGATGGTGTTTTTGTTGCACAAAACGGCACGCCGTTTCTGCAGATTGATGAAGTCAAAACCACTGCTAAAAATATCCAAGACTTGTTTGCTGACTGGCATTTTTATCACGCAGCAGTACCGACCTACATCGGCGGCAGCATGACCTTTGCTTGGGCTGCTAAAAATCAGCAGACACGTCAGACCAGTTTAGATACTTTGCGTCAGCGTTTTGCGAGCAGCGCAATTAGCACGCGCTATTACAATCCTTATATCCACCAAGCAGCGTTTGCACTGCCAGAGTATGTGCTGCAGGCTATTGGTAAAACAAACAACGATTAGGCTGATGAGTTTCTAATATTGGACGCGTCAGCAGCGGGTTACTGCGCAGTGAATAGTTGGCTGTAGCTTAGCAAAAGCACGAAACTCCCCGCACCTAGTGCGGGGAGGCTGTCAAAGACTGATACGCGGAGTGATATCCAAACGAATAGGGCTACCAAGTCGCTGCTCAAGTTGTTCTTTTAACATGATGAGATCAGCGTGGGCGATTTCCGAGCTTGAGCTGACTTCTAAGCGTATATAGGTATCAGCACTTTGTATTTGCACCTGCAATACGCTTAAGTGCAGACTTTTTTCGTTAATATCCAAAGACAGTGCATCGACCTGTTGCTCAACTTGCCAAGTGCTGTACATACTTTGAAATGACCACGTCAGCGGCACAGCAATGGTCAGCATCAACAATAAAGAAAGGGTCAGGCCGCGGCGGGCTTTTACGATCGGTGCATAACCCAGCGCTAAAAAAGTCAGAGCGGCGGCGAGTGCAATACCCACCAAGTTGGTCAAAAAAAGCAGCGTCGCACCACTGATCACTTGCCAGTCCCACCAGCCAATCCCAATCCCTGCAACACACAGCGGTGGCACTAAGGCCACAGCAATAGCCACACCTGGCATGCTTTTCATAATGCTTTCGCGCGCATGTGCATAAGCGCCGGCCATGCCAGAAAAGATCGCTACACCCAAGTCGAGTAGGTTGGGGTGCAAGCGCGCAGTCATTTCTGGGGTGACTCGAGTGATAGGAATAATCAAAGCCAGCATTGCCGCCATGCCCATGGCTAGACAGACGCCGATGGCAATGGTGGTTAAAGACTGCTTTAGCAGTGTTTGATCGTTACGCAGCAATGCCATGGATAACGACACAATAGGCAGCATCAAGGGTGCAAGCACCATGGCACCAATAATCACCGCAGGGCTGGATAAGAACAAGCCTAAACTGGCGACCAAACTGCTGAGCATCATCAAGGAGATAAAGCTGCTGTGGGTCTGCGCATTCTCGCGCAGTTGCATAAACAGCTCTTTAAAGTCCTCTTCGAGCGCGTGGGTGAAGAAGGGTAAACGCTGCTGGATCATAGCCAAACGTTGCTCGCCTTGCGGCAGGTTTTCGAGTTTGAGGGTGTCTTTGCCGCCGCGCCGCTCACTTTGGCTGTCGTGGTAGGCGTCGGGTAAATTGACTTGCACAGCTTCTGGATGGATCTGCAGCTCAATACTCTTGGTTTCACGTTTAGCGCTGTCCACATAGTAGGTCAGGGGTTGTGTGCTATCTAAACGCAAATAGCTGCTGCGCACATAACTCATGGATTCGGGTAAGCGGCTGACGCGTTGGTCAGAAGTAAACAAGGCTTTGATTAAAAAGCTGAGGTATTGGCTGACTGATTTAGGGGCAATTAGCAAGGTGGATACTTTACTGTCTTGCACGCAAATGCGCGTATTAATTAAGCGCGCAGCAGCATTGTGGACGTTATTTTCGATTGCGACTAAGCCTGTGATTGCAGTTTTCGTGTTGTACTCCTCGCCAATCGATAAGCTGATAGCAATAGGCTGGATAGCGAATAAATTGCGCAGGCTACTCCAGAGTACCGCGATGAAATAAAATAGACGGCGGGCTTTTGACTCCGCACGCTGGCGGTAAACACGGCTTGTTTGATCTAGAAACGGGGTTTGACCGAGCATAATTGAGCCGAGCACCACTTCATTGTTGCAGTGCAGTATATCAATGGCTTTGTTGGGTTCAGAGAAAGCCAGTTCAATGTGCTCGTCGAGTTTGCCACTTAACATAAACCATTCGCGTAGTCGTATTTGCCGGTCATCAATGGGAATAATACCCAAGCTGAAATGCATGGTTTGAGCCAGTTCAATACGTTTGGCAAAGTCCGCATCGGAGCATAATGCAATCACATGCTGAGCAAAATCGAGAGGCTGGCCTGGGTGCGCTAGAAAGGCGCTGAGCGGCATCTGTTCCAGTTCAATATCATTGCTCTTAGCAAAATCAATAACAGCCTGCACCCGCGGATTATCAGCGTCATCATAGATAAACACAGCCTTACTGCACAGCATCCGCTCTCTCCTAAACTTGCTGCGATTAAAAAAGCCGGATTAATCCGGCTTTTTGTTACGACACAGTACTGCAATTTAGACTGGGAATAATTCGCTCAGTTTCATTGCTAACATCATGTCGCCTTCAGTGCGTAGTTTGCCACCCATAAACGCTTGCATGCCGTCAGTTTCGCCAGTTGCAATGCCTTTAAAGGTTTCGCTATCCATGATCAAGGTCACGTTAGCATCGTCGTTGTCACCGGCTTGTACATCGCAGGCGCCATCTTTAACAACGACATAGTAGTTTTCAGCATCTTCGATGTTGAATTGGAATACTAAATCTAAGCCAGCAGCTGCGTCAGCGTTAAATTTAGCAGTTAGAGTTTTAATAATCTCAGCGGTAGAAGACATAATCGATCCTTTTTAAGGTTTTTGTGCGGTTGTTGCCGCGTGATATTGAAAACTCAACGGTAAGTGATGAGTTTTTTGTTCTTTAACAGATCAAGGTGAGCATGACTGTTAAAAGAAGTGAGTACCACTGAATCGTTGCGAAACTTTAAACGACTCAGTGATGTGTTAACGATTTGCCAGTTAAGCTCAAAGGCGTTGCTGGCCGGTATACCGGCCAGCAGGTGCAAGCAAGCGGTAATGGTGCCACCGGAGGTGAAAATACCGATGTGGTCATCCGCTGCGGCATTGTTCAGCACGCGCTGCAAACCTGCATCTACAGTTTGGGTAAATCTTGCCCAGCTTAAGTGCTCGGGAATGTCATCAGTGCCAGCTGCCCAGCGTTGCATAATCATAGAAAATAAGCGTTGAAACTCTGCTTTGTCTTGTAAAGGATTGCGCAAACTATCGATGGCGTTGGGTTCTTGATCAAGCATTTTGGGCACAAGCAGACGAATAATGCTATCGACATCAATTTCATTAAAAGCGCTATCAATGTCTAACGTCGGCGTAGCAAGGTTGGCTGCAGAAAATCGCGCTAATGCGGCTAGTGCAGTATCTTTTTGGCGTAGCATATCTCCACTGATGCAGGCGTTCAGCGTCACACCTGTTGCGATTAAATGATCGCCCAAGATCTGAGCTTGCTGCACACCCAGTGGTGAAAGGACATCGTAGTCATCCGCACCAAAAGATGCCTGGCCATGTCGAATTAAATAAATGCTACCCAACTCAATAAACACCTGTAAATATGTCAGAGGCTGAGGTTATTGCGAACGAGCTAAGCTGTCAAATGAATTTCATACGATTGTTTGAAATATGCACTGCTGCAGGCCACTCAGTGTATTAGCGTGCTGAGTAAGCTGCGCCAAATGTGTTTATTATGCCGAAATGGATAACGGACATCGTGCTAGACGGGCATTTAATCACAGTGCAGATACTTAGCGTATAGCTAATCGGTATCAAGCGAGGGGCTGGCTCAGGTAAGATAGAAACTATTATCGTTTAAGGAGTTTACAGTGGATTTTTTACTTGAATATGCTGGGTTTTTGGCGCGAGCCGTCACAGTTTTAGTGGTGGTTGTTGTTATTTTGTCACTGGCAACAGCAATGCGCTCACGTGGCCGCGCACGCAGTGGTGAGTTAACTGTTAGTAGTTTGAACGAATTTTACTCAGATTTAAAAGATACCATTGAGCATAATGTGTTGAATAAAGCGCAGCTTAAAGCACTTAAAAAAACCAATAAAGCCAAGCAGCAGCAAGAAAAGAAAAGCACAACTGAAAAAAAGCGTATTTATGTTCTAGATTTTGATGGCGATATCAAAGCTTCAGCGGTAGACAGCCTGCGCCATGAAATTAGCGCACTTCTGACAGTGGCCAAACCCAGTGATGAAGTGGTGCTGCGCTTGGAAAGTGGCGGCGGCATGGTGCACAGCTATGGTCTAGCGGCTTCGCAGTTGGTGCGTATTCGCGATGCGAAAATTCCGCTGACAGTCTGCGTGGATAAAGTGGCAGCCAGCGGCGGCTATATGATGGCCTGCATTGGCGATAAAATTCTCAGTGCGCCTTTTGCAGTGCTCGGCTCTATTGGTGTGGTTGCGCAGTTGCCAAATATTCATCGGCTGTTAAAGAAAAACAATATTGACGTTGAAATTTTAACGGCAGGCGAGCACAAGCGGACCTTGACTATGCTCGGTGAAAATACAGAGCAGGGTCGTGAGAAGTTTTTAGAAGACTTACAAACCACCCACGACCTGTTTAAGCGCTTTGTTGTGCAATATCGCCCGCAGCTTGATATCAATGCAGTCGCTACCGGTGAAGTATGGTTAGGTACGGATGCGCAACAGCAGCAGTTGGTTGATCAGTTGCAAACCAGTGATGAGTATTTGTCAGCCTGTGCTGCAGAGGCTGATGTGTATGCGTTACAGTTTGTGCAAAAGAAAAGCCTGCAGGAACGCGTTGGTTTGACTGCTGGTGCTGCTGCAGAGCACATTGCTGATAAAGGTTGGGAGCGTCTGCAACGCCGCTTTATTGGCTAATACATCTAGTGCACAAGTAAACGCTGAGGATAGATTATGAGTACATATCAAGCATTATGGGTCACCGAGACGCCGTATTTTCAACAAAAAGTGATTGAACGTTCGCTGGATGATTTACCTGCGGGTGAGGTGCTGATCAGAGTGCGTTACTCATCGCTCAATTATAAGGATGCACTGTCAGCCAACGGTAACCGTGGCGTCACCCGCCAGTTTCCACATACGCCAGGCATTGATGCGGCCGGTGTGGTTGAGCATTCCAGCAATCCTGAGTTTGTTGTCGGCGATGAGGTGATTGTCACCGGTTACGACTTGGGCATGAATACCTTTGGTGGTTTAGCCCAGTATATTCGTGTGCCTGCGGCATGGGTGATTAAGCGCCCGGCTGGATTGTCACTGCGAGAGTCAATGATCTTAGGCACTGCCGGCTTAACCGCTGCTTTGTGTGTTGATAAGCTGCTGTGCGCAGGTTTAACTGCTGAGGCTGGACCTGTACTGGTAACCGGCGCGACCGGTGGGGTGGGCTCAGTGGCTGTGGTCTTGCTCAAACAGTTGGGCTTTGAGGTCACGGCAGCGACAGGTAAAGCCGAGCAAGCTGATTTTCTGCGCCAACTCGGCGCGCACACCGTCATCAGCCGTGCCGAACTTAGTGCAGGAATCGATAAAGCTCTGCTTAAACCGCAGTGGGCGGCGGTGGTTGATACTGTTGGTGGTGATATTTTGTTTAATGCGGTTAAAGCCTTGCAATATGGCAGCAGTGCTGTGTGTTGTGGGCTGACCGCAGGCGTTGATTTTAAAGCCAGTGTCTTGCCATTTATTTTGCGCGGAGTGAACTTGCTCGGTGTCGATTCGGTCGAGTTGCCTTTGGTTAATAAAGCATCAATGTGGGACAAGCTGTCACTGCAATGGAAGATGGATCTGGAAAAGCTAGTCAAAGAGATCAGCTTAAAAGATGTACCCAATGCCATTGCGACCATGTTGGCCAGTCAGCAGACTGGGCGTACTTTAGTACGTATTGATTGAGATAGCTGAGATGTTGTGAGGGCTTAACCTGTAGTCAATAAAAACGGCCACGCAATTAAATTGCAGTGGCCGTTTTTATAGGTACTTAGCTAAATTACTTGGTATAGCGCTTCAGTACTAAGGTGGCATTAGTGCCGCCGAAGCCAAAGCTGTTACTCATTACCGTGTTTAGCGTGACATTTTCTTGGGTTTTCTCAACGATGGGTAAACCTTTAGCTTCTTCGTCAAGCTCATCAATATTGACTGAGCCAGCAATAAAGTTGCCTTCCATCATCAGCAGCGAGTAGATGGTTTCTTGCACGCCAGCGGCGCCCAGCGAGTGACCTGACAAGCTTTTAGTTGAGCTGATAGAGGGTGCCTTGTCGGCAAACACTTCACGCACAGCGCGAATTTCAGCAACGTCACCAACAGGTGTTGATGTGCCGTGGGTGTTGAGGTAGTCGATGGGCGTGTCAACAGTGGCTAAGGCTTGCTGCATGCAGCGAACTGCGCCTTCACCGCTCGGTGCGACCATGTCGTAACCGTCAGATGTTGCGCCGTAGCCGACGATTTCAGCATAGATTTTTGCACCACGTTTAAGCGCATGTTCGAGTTCTTCGACCACGACCATGCCGCCACCGCCAGCAATCACAAAACCATCACGCTTGCTATCGTAAGCACGCGAGGCTTTTTCTGGGCTGTCGTTGTACTGTGTGGACAGCGCGCCCATCGCATCAAATAGGCAGCTTTGGCTCCAGTGCTCTTCTTCACCGCCACCGGCAAAAACAATATCTTGCTTGCCCAGCTGGATCTGCTCAAGCGCTTGGCCAATGCAGTGTGCGCTGGTCGCACATGCAGAGGACACTGAATAGTTGACACCTTTAATTTGGAATGGTGTAGCTAGGCACGCCGATACAGTACTACCCATGGTACGGGTGACGCGGTATGGGCCAATACGCTTGACGCCTTTCTCGCGCAGGGTATCAATGGCTTCCATTTGGTTTAGGGTGGATGCACCACCTGAACCAGCAATTAAACCTGTACGCGGGTTAGAGACGTCCTCAGGGCTGAGGCCACTGTCTTCAATGGCCTGCTGCATGGCCAAATAGGTAAATGCAGCTGCTTGGCCCATAAAGCGAAACACTTTGCGGTCGATTAGCGCTTCGAGATCAATATCAACAGTACCTGAAACCTGGCTGCGTAAGCCCATTTCAGCGTAAGACGGGTTAAAACGAATACCGCTATTACCTGCGCGTAAATTGGCAGATACGGTTTCTTTGTCGTTACCTAGGCAAGAAACAATGCCCATTCCAGTGATTACAGCGCGACGCATACTGGTCATCCTTTAGAAAGAGTCTGTAGAAGTGAATAAGCCGACACGCAAGCCTTCGGCTGTATAAATTTCGCGGCCATCAACGCTCACACTTCCATCAGCAATTGCTAAAATTAAAGAGCGGTTAATGGTGCGTTTAATATCAATTTGATACGTGACTTTTTTTGCTGTTGGTAACACTTGTCCAGAGAATTTGACATTGCCTGAACCCAGTGCTCGTCCGCGTCCGGGATTGCCTTGCCAGCCGAGATAAAAACCCACGAGCTGCCACATAGCATCTAGGCCTAGACAGCCTGGCATCACAGGATCACCTTCAAAGTGGCAGGCAAAAAACCATAAGTCAGGAGTAATATCCAATTCAGCAGTGATTTGTCCTTTACCGTATTTTCCGCCTGTATCACAGATGTGCACAATGCGATCCATCATAAGCATATTCGGTGCGGGCAATTGCGCATTACCTGGACCGAAGAGCTCTCCTCGACTGCACTTGAGCAGTTCTTCGTAGGTGAAGGCGTTTTGTTTGGTCATGCGGGCTCCTCAACGTGCCTAATCGTGTACTGCATGGGTGATGGATTTCCATCTTGCTAATGGTGACATTCAACGTATTAGCGTGTTTTTAACACATTTAATAACGCTTAACAAAAAAACTCTATTCAACTTAAGCCTTTTGTTTAACCGGTCGACTGCGCTCAGCCACTATTAGAGTTATTTGCTTAGGTGCAATTGATTGGTTAGACCACATATTTCCCATACAAGTCACACTGTGTCTGATGGTAAATGCGCGAGCCCAGTAAAAAGTATCTGCTAAGCACCTGTGATGCACTGCAGGTTGCAACGCAATACTTATAGATGATGCAAAGGGACCTCTAGAGTAAATGTTGATCCCTGCTGGGCTTTGCTGGTCACGGTCAAGTCACCGCCCATTTGCTGGGCCAAGGTATGCGCAATGGATAAACCGAGACCTGTGCCACCGTAGCGCCGTGAAATACTCTGATCGGCTTGGTGAAAGGCATCAAACACAGTGGCTAACTGCTCTGCGTCGATACCTATGCCTGAGTCAGTGATTTCACACCTTAACATTAATTGCTCGGGGCCGAGTAAATGCCAGTCCGCGCACAGTGTCACGCTGCCTTGTGCAGTGAATTTTAATGCGTTGGCCAGCAGGTTGACTAAAATTTGTCGCAGGCGAGTCGGGTCGCCCTCGACTTTTAAACAACCCAACTCAGCGGGTAAGTTAAACAGCAGTTCAATACCTTTTTCTTCAGAGCTGTATTTGAAGGCATTGTGCAGAGAGTTAAACAACCCATCTAGGGCAAAGGGGATGCACTCAAGCTGCAGTGCATCGTGCTCAAGACGTGAAAAATCTAAAATATTATTGATCACCTCAAGCATCTGCAAACTTGAAGTATGGGCAATCTGGGTGTATTCGGTTTGCTCTTTGCTCAGTTGCGTTTGCTCGAGCAACTGCAACATGCCGAGTACGCCGTTCATGGGTGTGCGCAGTTCGTGGCTCATCATCGCCAGAAAATCTGATTTGGCCTGATTGGCCCGTTCAGCTTCGTGCTGCGCATGTTGCAGTTGTGTGGTGTATTTATGCTGACTCTGTTGTGCCTGTTGCAAGGTTTGACTGAGCATATTGATGTGGTTGCTCAGCTCGCCAAGCTCACCGCTATCGACCTCAGTCAAGGCTGGCGTATCGTATCGGCCATCATCAAGGCTTTGTAGTTTTTTACGCATGGCTTGGATGGGAATAGATAGGCTGCGCGCTAAAAAATATGCCAGCGCCCAAATTAAAAATAAGGTCAATAAAATCAGCCATAATGCGCGAAGCAAAATGTCGAGCTGCTGCTTTTTAAGGGCACTATCGGTCATACCAATCAGAACATGGCCGATTGTTTCTTCTTGAGTGGGTGTTGGTGCAAGCACTATTGAGGATAAAAACAAAGGATCGAGTGCTATGTTTTGTCGTGTGATCTGTGCCTCGAAGGTCAGGTCAGCGTTGCTTTGTACCTGAGCTTTTTCTACACGGGTAAGGCGTTGATCTTGATTGTCATAAATTTCAATAAAAGCGATATGTGGGTGCTTTAATAGGCCCTTCAGCATCGGATCCAGCACCTGCATGTTGCCAGAAATAACACTGAATTCTGCCGCAGGCGCAAGCTGGCTGGCAATCAGTTGGCCAGCATTGGCCAGTTCTTCTTGTAAGCTTTGCAAGCGTGCCAAAGTGAAATAACCAGTCAGTAAAAAGGCAATCAGTACTGCAGGCAGTAGGCTGACAAATAGCGTGTGACGATGAATACTACCGCCCAGTAATCTCTTCATGGGGCAATCCTGGGCTGTTTAAGTTGCTCTGCTAAATCGTTAGTTTGATGCGTTTCAATCCCCAGTGAGCGTGCCACTTGTTGATTGAGCATGACCTTAAAGTCTTTAGGGTAAAAGCTGTGCGGCCAGCTTTCGCTTGGAGTTGTGAGTAGCTTTTGTAAGCTGCGCAGCCAGTCATCTTTATCGCTATAGGTGGACGCTAAACTGCCAGCTTTGATAAACGCAGCAGTGGGGCCGATCAGGGCTTGTTTGCGTGCGTAACTACTTAATAAAATGCTTTTTATGCTCGATGGGTTATAGATATTTGCATCATCGATGCCAAGTAAAACATCGGTTTTGTTGAGTAAGCGTGCGAGGCTACGCGCATCATAACTGTCAGGCCAATAATAGGTATGCAAGGTCAGGTCTTGTGTTTGCACGGCCTGTTTGATTTCTTTTAGTAGAAATGAGCTGTGATTGCCATACAGCACGCCAATATTTTTGCGCCCGGCCAAGATGGTTTTCAATAAAGCAATTTGCCGTTCGACTGGTGGATCGCTCCAGAGAAATGTGAGCTGTTGTGGCTGCTGGTTAGCCAAGCGCTGGTAGGCTTGCACACGACTCACCTGCATAATAAGTGTGGCGGGCGCGCTATGCGTGAGTTGTAAACGCCAGTCCAGTAACGCCGGGCCCAGTAAAATAAGACGCGTGCCCACAGGGATCTCACTCAGGGCTTGCAGCTCTGAGAGTGGCATATAGGTAACACTTTGCAGCGGCAAAGTTTGGGCAAGTTCGTCCGCAAAATGACGTACGTTAGGGCTGTCCAATTCTGCACTTAAAATAATCTGCGCCTGCAGGGGTGCGCTGCTGCACAACAGCACGCAGAGCATGCAAACTAAGCGCCACAGGTAAGCTCGCATAACTGCCCTAGAATTCCAACTGCACGGTTGCGTAAATCTTATCGTGGCTGTTGTCTTTATTGTTGGTGCGGCCGATGGGCTGGTTGTTTAGGGTTTTTTGCAGGTTAGCAGCCACAATCAGACGTTTATCGCCCCAGTCAAACTGTTTAGCCAAGCGTAAAGTTGCCAGTTGTAAGTCGTTTTGATTCAGTTGCTCGGCAGCAAAGTACATCAGGCTGCTGCTCCAGTCATTTTGCCAGTCATGCAGCCAAGTGAAGGAGCCGCTGTGTGGCGGTGTTACATTCTGGTCCAGCGTGTTACTGGCGCGCTCTTTAATGTAGGCATAACTCAGGCGCAGGCGATCCTTCGGCGTGGCTTGCCAATTGGCCTCAAGCTCGCTGCCATAGAATTTTATATGATCATTGTTATTCAGGTTAAAAGATTCTAAGCGCGGCCTGTGGCTGATCATACGGCTGATTTTTTCTTCAAATAGTTTGATGTCGATTGATAGGCGCTGTGCGGCGAAGTGGCCGTTATAACCCAGTTCATAGGCCTTGATTTTTTCTTGTTTGAGCTTGCCACTGCCTTGCGCACTAATAAAAAAGTCAGCTGTGCTACCGAGGCTGACCTCTGGGCGCAAATCATGCACGCGGTAGCGCCAATCGGCATGGTTTTCAAACATGTCAGGGGAGCGTACCGCCTCACTGTAAACAGCCCTTAAGCCGTGCGCAGGTGTAAATAAATAGTTGACTGCTAAGCGTGGTGAAAAGGAATCACCATTGCTGCTGTCGTGCTCAAACATACCGCCACCTTGCAGTAACCAGTGCTCGCTGGCATACCACTCGAACTGACTGAACGCGCGAATAATGTCTTTGCGCTGGCGGCCGTTTAAAAACGTTTGTGAGCGGGCTTGGTCGTAGCGGTAACTTAAACCGCTGATCAGACGCAGACTGTCGGAGACGCTGTAGGTGTCTTGCAGCTCTAAATCAAAGCGTGATTCGCGGCTGTTTTCGGTAATTAGGCCGCAGCTGTGGGGCAGGGTGCTAGCAAGAAGCCCAAGTTCTGCGAATAGTTTTTTTTGTTCAGTGCTAAAAATTGAGTAGTCTCGGTCTTTATTATCCTTGGATAGCTCTTTCAACTGAGTAGCTGAGAGAGAAGACCATAATGTATTGAGTTCTGGTCTGAAACTCACTTGCGCATCACACGCGCGCCATTCACGCAGGCGCTGCCATTGCTGCGCATTGCCTTGCACAGAAATACTGTGTTTGGCGTTGATAGTATGTGTCCAGCGCAGGCTGGCAGCATAATCAGTGGCTTTCTCATCAGAATTATCATCTTGCTCGCTAGGGCTAGGGTTTATTCTTCCTGCAAAAACCGAGCGATAGTTGTTATTGATCTGACTGCTGCCTTCTTTAAAGGCCAATTGCCAATCAAGCGCGTTGCGCTCGTCGAGTTGATGGTTGGCGCGCAAATTAAAGCGACTGAGGCGGCGACCGTCACGAAAGTTTGAGCCGTCTTCACGCTTGTCAAAACCATTATCAGCAAGCCCTGATAGGGATAAGCGCATGTCGGAGCGATCAGTGTGCCAAGCTTGGCGCGCGTACCAGTCACGAATACCGTTTTCACCTAAGGTGGTTTTAAGTACTGTGCCGTGCGCATCTTTAGCCGGCACCGTAATGATATTGATCACACCCAGTAAGGCGTTGGCCCCGTAGCTGACCGTATTAGGGCCGCGAAATACTTCAATGCGCTGAATATCTTCAATGGCCACGGGTAAATTCGACCAGTCGACCTTGGCAAAACCGGCACGGTACACCGAGCGTCCATCAATTAATACCTGTAAACGCCGTGCTTGCCCAGGACTGGTGCCATGGTAATTGACCGTGGTTAGATTACCGCTGTCAGGGGTTACCAGCATGCCGGGCACAAGGCGTAATACATCGGTGATATTGCGTGCGCCGCTGGCGACAATCAGTTCGCGATCAATCGTACTAATGCTGCCCGGCACCGCAGCAGGTGGCTGGTACAAGTGCGTGGCTGTGAGCACTTCGGGTACTGCTTGGTCATTGATAAATAAATCGCCAGCATAGGCGAAGTGGGGCAAGCCAAGGCTCAGGGCCAGTGGCAACAATACGTTTGTTAGCCAGTACGAACGCTTGGAATGCTTGAGCTGCAAGGGCTTGCCTCATAATTTAAGAAATAAAAGCAGCGATAGTTTAACTGAAAATGCTAAACACTGGTTATGCTTGAACAGCACCGTATAATGGCGCAATCGCCACCCTATGGCAGAAGAGATGAAAAACATGCTAATAAGAAAACCGATCGCTGTGTTAGGTGGGGGCAGTTTTGGTACTGCCGTGGCCAATTTACTGGCCAGTAACCAGCAGTCTGTGCGTTTGTGGATGCGCGATGCGCAGCAGGCGCAGGCGATTAATGATAACAGGCTTAATCCGCGTTACTTAAAAGGCGTGGCGGTGCATGAGGGCGTTGTCGCGGTGACTGATTTAGCCGCTGCGCTAGCTGAGTGCGATTTGATTTTTGTAGCATTACCTTCCACCGCGTTGCGCAGCGTATTAACACCCTATGCTGATGTGCTCAGTGGGAAAATGCTGGTCAGTACCACCAAGGGTATTGAAGCCAACAGCTTTATGCTGATGAGTCAGATTCTAGAAGATATTGCACCACAGGCACGCGTGGGGGTGTTGTCTGGGCCTAACTTGGCTAAAGAAGTCGCTGCGCATGCGCTGACCGCAAGTGTGGTGGCCAGTGAAGATGAAGCGCTTTGCACAGAAGTACAAGCGGTGCTGCATGGGCCAACTTTTCGCGTGTATGCCAGTCGTGACCGTTTTGGCGTTGAGTTAGGCGGCGCGCTGAAAAATGTCTACGCCATTATTGCCGGGATGGCTGCAGCGATGGGCATGGGCGAAAACACCAAGAGCATGTTGATCACTCGTGCGCTGGCAGAAATGACCCGTTTTGCGGTCAAACTCGGTGCCAATCCCATGACTTTTTTAGGATTAGCGGGCGTGGGCGATTTGATTGTGACCTGCACATCACCGAAAAGCCGAAATTATCAGGTAGGCTTTGCGCTGGGTGAAGGTTTGAGCCTTGAGCAAGCGGTTGAGCGTTTAGGCGAAGTAGCAGAAGGGGTCAATACCTTAAAAGTACTCAAAGCTAAGTCGCAAGAGATGGATGTGTACATGCCGTTAGTGGCAGGATTGCATGCAATTTTATTTGAAGGTCGTACTTTAGAGCAGATTATTGCTGGGCTGATGAGCGGTGAGCCAAAAACTGATGTTGATTTTATTTCTATTGATGGCTTCTAAACGAGGGTTTACCGAATGACAACACCAGAAAAAGTCATCCAGCGTGAATCAATTATTCTACGCGTACTGTGGATGCTGTTATTTCTATTGGTCTGGCACGTTGCTGTGCCATTACTGGGTCTTCTAGTGGTGGCCCAACTGCTATATCGATTGTTTTATGGTGCACCCAGTGCCCATTTTATGAGTTTTGGCGACAGTTTGAGTCAGTATCTTGCGCAAATCGGTCGTTTTGCCGTGTTTAATACCGATGCTAAACCGTGGCCTGTGGCTGATTGGCCACAAGCGCGGGCAGCTGAGGGAGAGGCGGCACATGTAGCTAAAAGTACAAAAGCCGCAGAACAACCGGCAAGTGCAGTTGCTACAAGCGTTGCCGAGCCAGAGCCTGGAGTTGAGACTGAGACTGAGACTGAGACTGAGACTGAGACTGAACTTGAAGTTGCTGATGCTGATCTAGCAGCAGAGCTATCTAATGCGTCTGAAGTGGTAGAAACATCAAATCTATTAGAAGCAGAAGCAGAAGCAGAAGCAGAAGCAGAAGCAGAAGCAGAAGCAGAAGCAGAAGCTGCACAAGAGGCTGATCCGCAAAGTACAGAGCAACAGCCCACAGGGCCGGCTGATCAGCAGGTTAAGGATGAATCTAAATTATGAGACTCTGGCTATTAAGGCATGGTGCCGCAGAGCCTTATCAGCGCCATGATGCGGATAGGCAATTGACTGAGCAAGGCCGTGAGCAAGTGGTGCAGGCCGCGCAGTTTTTAACTGATGTGCACTTTGATCGAGTGTTGTGCAGCCCTTACATACGTGCTCGGCAAACCGCTGAGTTGCTATGTGCCACATTGCAGCGTCACGGTGATATTGAAATAGTGCCTTGGCTGACGCCAGAAGATGATGCCCGCGAAGTCGCCCGTAAGCTTGATGGCTACCCAGTAGAAAATCTTTTAATTGTTGCTCATCAGCCATTATTAGGGATGCTTGCCAGTTGGTTGATTGATGCCAATCGCCAGCACGGTTTGCCATTAAATACCGCGAGCATGGCGTGTTTAGAGGGTGATTTTGTTGGTGCAGGTAGCATGCAGTTGCGCTCTTTACAGCATGTCGTGACTTAACTTGGCAGGCTCTCCATTACAACAATAGCTAAAATAACTAAGGAGTTTTGAGTGTTGGCTAGTGCTCAAGAAATACGTATTCAGTTGCCGCATATTGATCTGGCAGCGCGGGTCTATGGCCCAGACGATGGCCAGCCAGTTTTGGCCCTGCATGGTTGGTTAGACAATGCGATGACCTTTGACTTGCTGGCACCTCAGTTGCAAGGTTTGCGTATCGTGGCCATTGATATGGCTGGACATGGTCACTCAGGCCATCGTGCGCCCGGCGCAGGTTATCAGTTATGGGATTATGCCTTAGATGCGTTGATGGCCACCCAACAATTGGGCTGGGAAAAATTCTCACTGTTAGGGCATTCATTGGGCGGCATTATCAGTGTGCTCATTGCTGGTGCGGTGCCAGAGCGCATTGAGCGGGTTGCTTTGATTGATGGTTTAGTGCCGGATACCGGTGAGGCCGATAAGGCACCGAAAAAGCTTGGCCAAGCGTTACTGGCACATATTGATTTGGCGGCGAAAAAGAAAACCATTTACCCAACTGTTGAGCAAGCGGTACAGGTGCGCATGCGCGGCTTTATGCCGGTCAGTCAATTAGCCAGTGAATTGCTTGCACAGCGCGGCTTAAGTCCAGTTGCTGGCGGCTATAGCTGGAGCACGGATTCGCGCTTAACCCTGCCTTCACCGCTGCGCTTGACGCGTGCGCATGCGGCAGCTTTTGTGCATGCGGTGCAGTGTCCAATGAGTTTGATTTTAGCTGAGCAAGGTGTTTTGACGAAAGAGCCAGATTTTATCAAGTTTCTCAGCACTTTAGACTTAGATGTGCAACGCTTGCCGGGTGGACACCACCTGCACCTGGATGATGAGCAGGGGGCACAGGCTGTGGCAGCCTGCTTGCAAGATTTTTTTGTGCTGAGCTAAAGATTACACAACAGCGGTAGTCGACAGATTAAGACTGTGGCTCATAGGGCAATAGGGTTGCTGCAGTGACTAGACAGCATAGGCGTTAGCTCTTTAAAAGAGCTGGTACCTGTGTAGTAATGGCAAACTGGATTCTTTGCTCTACAGCAGCAACAGCTAAGAATTTAGATGCTCATCCTAATGGCTGCAGTGCGGCGATGGGCGACCGTGATAGGGTTGGATAACGCTGACGGCTGCACGACTTGCCGCAGAGGACCTTTACATATGCCGGTTTGCGTTGATGCGAACCCAGGCACCATACAAACTGCACAGACTATGTTGGTAAAGTAATAATGCACAATTGGATGTATAAAACAGTTATAGCCGCATTGCTGACTGCACTCGGCAGCGCAGTGTCAGCTAATGACTTTTCAACGTTGTTGGGTCTTGAGCACTTGCACGATGCCAAGGTGATTACGCTAGAGC
This sequence comes from uncultured Thiopseudomonas sp., assembly GCA_964385265.1. Taxonomy (GTDB): domain Bacteria; phylum Pseudomonadota; class Gammaproteobacteria; order Pseudomonadales; family Pseudomonadaceae; genus Denitrificimonas. The sequence continues at coordinate 30,345 of CAYLOI010000007.1, read as the reverse complement.
ATCAAGACAGTCTAGAAAAAATTTACCCGAAAGGCTCAGTGCGCCGTATCAGTGGCAAAATGCGCTACAGCGGTGAAGTGTTGGTACGTGGCTCAGTTGATATCTTGACTGTGCAGTTGGCACAGACCCATGCAGCACTGGATGCGTTTAACGCCAGTCGCCAGTTATTGCAAGATGAGCATGCGCAGATGTTGTATTGGTGTGCTGCGCGTGAGTGCGGCTCTAGTAGTCTGTGGGCCAATCAAGTGTTTGCCAATTCACGCTTATACGGACCTGATGACCGCCAAGCCTATGCCTTGTTTCGTCTAGCGGGAGACGCGCAGGATAGCTTAGTTGCGATGTATGCGATTACCCGTGGCAATGGTCGTGATTTTTTACATTTTGAGCGTTTTCAGGCTGAGCAGTTGCCGGCTGATCTGTTACCAACAGCAACCACACTGGAGCGTCAACTCAATACCGATAGTCGCCTGTCCTTAGCTGGGCTGATTGGTGAGCCAGACCCGGTTTGGGTCAAGTTACTGGTGCGAGCCTTAAATCAAAATATCACCATGCGTATCAGTATGGCTGGTGAACATGCTCAAGCTTGGCAGGCGGCAATGGTTGAGCAGGGGCTTAGAGCGACGCGGGTTGAGCTGGAAGATGAGTATGTGCAGCCAGGATTAGTACTGCAGCGCCTACCTTAGTAATGGTTTTTTCAATGGATATCGAGCATGTTCAGTAATGATCGTTTATTAGGACAAATTTTACTGCTGAGCCTGTTGGGCGCTTGTTTGTGGGTGCTGGCGCCGTTTATGACCGCTTTATTTTGGGCTGCAGTCCTGGCGTTTGCCAGCTGGCCCTTAATGCAAATGCTCACCCGCGCGCTGAAAGGTAACGCCAGTTTAGCGGCTGGATTACTGACTGGTGGTTGGGTGATTATTGTTGCCGGGCCACTGGTGTGGTTAGGTTTTAATATTGCTGATTACATTCGTGCCGGTACTGAGTTGATTAAAAATTTACGGGTGACAGGTTTGCCTGATGCGCCAGAATGGTTGGTTGATGTGCCTATGGTTGGCGCTCGCTTGCTGGAACTATGGCAAACCGTTGACCAGCAGGGTGCGGCGCTGTTTTTGACGGTTAAACCCTATATGGGGCAAATGGGTAATTGGCTATTGGCGCGTAGTGCCAGTATTGGCGCAGGCATTCTTGAGCTGGCTTTGAGTTTAGTCTTAGTATTTTTCTTTTACCGCGATGGCCCACGCTTAGCCCTGTTTGCCAAAAATTCTATTCAGCGTCTGATTAAAGACCGCGCTGATTACTATCTGGATTTGGTGGCCGGTACCGTGCGTCGCGTAGTGAACGGGGTGATTGGTACCGCTGTAGCACAAGCCATTGTCGCTTTGTTTGGTTTTTTAGTGGCTGGCGTGCCGGGCGCTTTATTGCTGGCCGCGCTGACCTTTATGTTAAGTTTGATTCCGATGGGGCCGCCTTTAGTCTGGGCGCCTGCAGTGGCGTGGCTGTTTTGGCAGCAAGAATACGGCATGGCAATTTTCCTGCTGTTGTGGGGCTTTTTGGTGATTAGTAGTGTCGATAACTTCCTCAAACCTTACTTGATTAGTCGTGGTGGGAACTTACCCCTGGTGGTTGTTCTAATGGGTGTATTCGGTGGACTCTTTGCTTTCGGTTTTATGGGGCTATTTTTAGGCCCAACGTTACTGGCAGTTGCTTATAGCTTGGTCAGTGATTGGATTGCCAGTAATCAGCCGAAAGTAGAGCCGCCAAAAGTTGATCAACCCTAATTTACAAACAATAAAAGGATAGATGCTATGCGCTTATATTGGTTAGCTTTACCGTTGGCAGTTGTTATGTTGGCCGGTTGCGCGGCTAAAACAAATTACCGCAGCAATTGTGCACAGCAATTGGATGCGGCCTGGGCTGAGTTAGATATTGCTAAAGCAGAAGGTTTTGCCGGCACCGTGAGTTATTCAAAAGCACTAACGTTGATCACTGCAGCAAAGACTCAGCAGCAATTTGAGGCTTATCAAGGCTGCTCCAGTAAAGCGCAAAAAGCGCGCTTTTATATCAGCGAATCACGCGCTGGACGCTAAAACTTCCAGTGCGCTGGCTAGTGCTGCGCAGGTTTTTGGTATTGCCTTTGCGTGCGAAGCAATTGCTGGCTAGCATAGGCGCATCACCGACATGGAGTTTTATTCGATGCGCAGTCAGTTAGAAGCCTGCATTCAGGCAGTTAACCACATTATCTTAGGTAAAGAGCAGGCTGTGCGTTTAGCCATGGCCTGTTTACTCGCGCGTGGCCACTTACTCATCGAAGATTTGCCCGGAATGGGCAAAACTACTTTAAGCCATGCTTTGGCGCAGGTGTTGGGCTTAAGCTATCAGCGCATTCAGTTCACTTCAGATTTATTGCCCGGTGATATTCTCGGCACTTCAGTGTTTGATCGTGAGACGGGGCAGTTTGTTTTTCATCCTGGGCCTGTGTTTGCTGAGCTTTTATTGGCTGATGAAATCAATCGTGCGACACCGAAAAGCCAAAGTGCCTTGCTCGAAGCCATGGAAGAAGGGCAGGTGACGATTGAAGGTGAAACGCGGCCTTTACCTGATCCTTTCTTTGTGATCGCTACGCAAAATCCGAGCAGCCAAGGTGGCACTTTTAGTTTGCCTGAGTCGCAATTGGACCGTTTTATGATGCGCCTTTCACTGGGCTACCCGAGTGCCAGTGCTGAGCGGCAATTGTTGATGGGCAGTGATCGCAAGCAGTTGCTCAGTGCCTTGCAACCTTTGCTTGAACGCGCTGATTTACTGGCTGCGCAACAGCAGGTGAACGACGTGCGTGCCAGTGAGGCATTGGTCAGTTATATCTTGCGCTTAGTCGAAGCAACCCGCACCCATGCGCAACTAGCGTTTGGTTTGTCACCGCGCGGCAGTCTAGCGTTACTGGCTGCAGCTAAAGGCTGGGCGTTCTTAGCGGGGCGTGATTATGTGATTCCAGAAGATGTGCAGATGGTCTTGCCAGTGGTGGTGGGTCATCGCTTGCGTGAGCAAAACAGCCCGACTGGCATGGGCAGCGCTTCTGTTATACAAAGCCTATTGACAGACGTGCCAGCCTTGTAATGCCAGCACGATTACTCAATATGCCACGCCAGTGGTTTGCCGCATGGTTGATGCGGCGTTTACCGCCACTGCAGCGTATTCGCTTGCAGCAGCGCCATATTTTTATTGTGCCAACCTTGACTGGTGTAGCCTATGCAGCAGCCTTAGTGTTGATGCTGTTGGTGGCGATTAACTATCAAAACAGTTTGGCTTACGCGCTAACATTTTTACTGGCCTCGATAGGGCTGCTAACGATGTTTCATACTTGGCGTAATCTAGCCGGCTTAACTGTGGCAGCAGCCGGAACTACGCCCTGTTTTGCCGGTGAGTATGCTGATTATCGAATACGTTTACACAGCGATAAACATGACTACCAAGCCATTGCTGTGGGCTGGAGCAGTAAGCAATTGACCGTGCTGGATGTGGCGCATGGCAGTGAGCAAATTGCTCTGTTGAGTTTGCTCGGCCGGCGCCGAGGCTGGCAGCCTGGGCCACGCTTGCGTATTGAAACACGCTTTCCGCTGGGCTTATTTGTAGCCTGGAGTCAGATCGATTTAGCGCAACATATTTTAGTTTATCCGCAGCCTATCGATGATGTTGTTATGGCTACTGCCGGACAAGGTGATGAGCACGACAGCGATCAGCTGAGTACGCTGGCTGGGGTGGATGATTTTCACGGCTTAGCGACGTGGCAACAAGGTGACTCTTTGCGGCGCATTCATTGGAAAGCCTGGTCAAAAGGCCAAGGTCTCTTAGTTAAACAGTTCACCGAGCAGCAAGGCCAGCAGCAGTTGCTGGACTTTGATCGATTAGTGGGTGATGTCGAATACCGTTTATCCGTGCTCTGTGCGCAGGTACTTAAATTTAGCGCAACAGAGCAACCTTACAGCCTGTTATTGTCTGGGCAGCAGCTCGGGCCTGACCTTGGTCATGAGCATCGCCAGCGCTGTTTGCGCGCTTTAGCCCTGTATGGGGTGTCGGCGCCATGAGTACCAAACAGGCCAGCACGCAAACACGGCAAATATTGCCACGTATCAGTCTGACTTGGCTGCTGATAGCCCAAGCTCTGGTGATTATTCCGCATTTGCTGCATGTACCGTTTTGGTTGGCGGGGCTGTGGCTCACTTGCGCGGCGTGGCGTATTCAAGTGTTTCGCATGCGCTTAGCATTCCCTAATAGCTGGACCAAGGCTGCTTTGCTACTGGGCAGTGGTTTTGCGGTGTATTTAAGTCGTGGCAGTTTAGTCGGTTTGGATGCTGGGGTGGCGCTACTGATTACCGCTTTTATTTTAAAGCTGCTGGAAGTGCGCAGCCGCCGTGATGCATTGGTACTGATCTTTTTAGGTTTCTTTTGTGTGGTGACCAGTTACTTGTTTGCCGACAGTTTACTGGCTGCGCTGTACAGTATTTTACCCGTGCTGGCCTTATTGGCAGCTTTACTGGGTTTGCACCAGAGCAGCTTTGCTACCCAGCCTTTAGCCACTTTAAGCTATGTGCTGCGCCTGTTTGCGCAAGCAGTACCCTTGATGCTGTTGTTATTTGTGCTGTTTCCGCGCCTCGAACCCTTATGGAGTTTGCCGCAGGCTAATAATAAGGGCAGCACAGGTTTATCCAGCAGTATGACGCCGGGGGATTTGGCCGAGCTGGGCCAATCTTCCGCTTTAGCCTTTCGCGCGCGTTTTGAGGGTGACATCCCAGCTCAGTCACAACTGTATTGGCGTGCGTTGACCTTGCCGCACTTTGATGGGCGCAGTTGGTCGGTCAGTCAGCGCGAGCAGATGCAGGCACCGCAGTGGCAAGCGCAAGGTGAGGCGATCAACTACAGCATTATTATGCAGCCCAGTACCCAGCCATGGCTGTTCAGTCTTGATGTGGGCAGCAGTGAGCAGGCGGATATTCGCATGATGAGTGATTTTCGCTTGCAGCGCAGCACCCCGGTTAATCGTGCCTATCAATATCAAGTCAGCTCATGGCCGCAAGCCTTACGCCAAGTGCAGTTAACCCCGGCGCAACAGCAGGAATTCTTGCAGTTGCCACGCAGCACTAATCCACAAAGTCGCGAGTGGGCACTCGCGTTACGTCAGCAGTATGCAGATGACGATGCACTGGTCAGCGCGATGCTGCGTCACTTTAATCAAGAGCCCTATTACTACACACTTAAACCACCTGTGCTGGGCAGTGACAGTGTCGATGAGTTTTTATTTAGCAGTCAAAGCGGCTTTTGTGCCCATTATGCCGGCGCTATGGTGTTTACCTTGCGTGCTGCTGGTATCCCGTCACGCGTGGTGGCCGGCTATCAGGGTGGCGAAACCAATCAGGCGGGACAGTTTGTCCAAGTGCGCCAGTTTGATGCCCATGCGTGGGTTGAGTATTGGCAGCGCGGTTATGGCTGGCGCAGCGTTGATCCAACCTTTCAAGTGGCCCCAGAGCGGATCGAGCGGGGTTTGCAGGAGGCGCTCGCCGATGAGGCAGAGTTGTTTCAAGGGGACTTTTTCTCGCCGTTACGTTACCAGCACATTGGCTGGGTCAATCAGTTGCGCTTGGGTTGGGAAAATATCAATCACAGCTGGCAAACACAGATTCTTGGCTATCAACGTGATCGTCAGCAGGCTTGGCTCAAACAATGGTTTGGTCAGGTGGATTGGCAGACCTTAGGTTTATTATTGGTGTTTAGCGCCGGATTGATTATTGCGTTGATTGTGTTGTGGATGTTTAAACCCTGGCAGCGCCAAGCTGACCCTGTGCAGCGGCTCTTAAATGAGTTTCAGCGCGTGCTGCGCAAACGCGGCTGGAGTCGTGAGATTGGTGAGGGCCTGCGTGATTTTTACCAGCGCATCGCTCCGCAGCTACCTGAACAGCAACAGCGGTCAGTGGCTGCTTTTATCGATGCTTATGAGCAGCAGCAATATGCAAAGCAGGGGCTGGATCTGACAGCCTTGCGTAGCGCTTTGGCACAGGTGAAAAAATAATGTTGGATACACTGTTGTTGATCGCTTTAGCGCCCATTTTAATCTTGCAGGGGCGCATTGTGCGCAAGCGAATCTTACGTTTGCCTGAGGCTGCAGGCGAGCGGCATGGTCATCTTGGTCAGGGCCGACGATTGCGTGTGCTGGTATTAGGTGACTCATCAGCAGCAGGTGTTGGCGTTAGTATGCAAGACAGTGCCTTGGCTGGGCAGTTAGCCAAGCAACTGAGTGGGCAGTATCAGCTCACTTGGCAGCTGTTGGCAGAAACTGGCATCACCAGCGCGCAGCTGCTCAAACAACTGCAAGATGCAGCAGCACAAGACTATGAGTGTGCGGTGCTGGCGATTGGGGTTAATGATGTCACTGCACGCACCTCAGATGCACTCTGGCTGAGCCAACTAGAGTCGCTGCGCGAAACGCTGCGCACAAAATTTAAGGTGCAGCATGTTTTTATTTCAGCCATTCCACCCATGCAGCATTTCACTGCGCTACCTTGGCCGCTCAGTGGTTATTTAGGTCGTCGTGCACAGCGATTGAATCGACTCACTGCAGTTCTGGCGGAGCAGTCTAGTGACTTAACTTTTATGCCGATTGATTTGGGTGTAGATCCGCAGATGCTTGCTGCTGATGGGTTTCACCCAAGCGCAGCTGCTTACACATTATGGGCCGAACAGGTAGCAGCCCTGATCAAAAGGACTGCGTTTAGGTGAGTGCTCAGCAAAAAATACGCGTTTCATATACTATGCCGCCGCATATAACTTAAATTCTGGAGGCCCGCGTGCCGATTAGTGTATGGGGGTTGGCGATTGCACAGGCATTGCTGACCACTGGAAATATTTTATTGGTGGCTGTTTCGGCGTTGATCGGCAAACAGCTGGCCAGTCATCCGGCGTTGATCACCTTGCCGGTGGCGCTGCAGTTTCTGGGCCTGATTATGGCGACTTTGCCGGCAGCCCATCTGATGCAAAAGATGGGGCGTAAATTCGGTTTTATTCTAGGCAACTGCATTGGCTTATTTGGCACTTGGGTGGCCTTGCAAGGTTTAGAAGCCAACAGCTTAATGCATTTTGCCAGCGGTACCTTTTTAATCGGTATGGCTATTGGTACTGGCCAGCAATACCGTTTTGCCGCGTTAGATGTTTGCTCAGTTGAGCAGCGCCCGCGGGCGATCAGTATGGTGATGGCCGGTGGTGTGTTAGCTGCTATTTTAGGGCCCAACCTCGCGATTTGGTCACGCCAGTGGTACGACGGCAATGCTTTTGTTGGTGCATTTTATGGGCTGTTTGTCATCTATGTGCTGGCCTTGCTGCTGATCAGTAGTTTGCCTTTGGCTGTGCCATTGAAAACGACGACAAAACAGATCACGCGTACATACCGTGAATTGTTTCAGCAGCCTCTTTTAATAGCGGCGATGGCATCTGGGGCGATTGGCTATGCGGTGATGGTGCTATTAATGACGGCCACGCCGATTGCCATGCAGCATGATGAGTTTCCCTTCAGCAATATTGCTTGGGTGATTCAGTGGCATGTCTTGGGCATGTATGTGCCGTCATTTTTCACTGGCCGCTTGATTCGTCGCTACAGCTCACGCCGGGTGATTCTCTGGGGTTGTGCGGTACTGGCCCTGTGCGTGCTGGTGAATGTGCTGGGTAATAGCTATTGGCATTACTTTTTGGGTTTGCTGCTGCTGGGTATCGGTTGGAACTTTACTTTTATTGGTGCCACGCATTTACTGACCTTTACCTATGAGCCGGCGGAGCAGGGCAAAGTGCAGGGCATCAATGAGTTTATGGTATTTTCTGCGGCAGCGCTGGGTAGCTTATTGGCTGGGGTGGGTGTAGATAAGCTGGGCTGGGCCTGGCTCAATATTGCTTCGTTACCGCCGATTATTATTGTGGCCTGGTGGATTGCTCGATTAGCAGATCAGCGCGCGCGGGTCAGCGATAAAAGCTAAGAAGGCACCGAATAATGTTGCCTCCCCGCCCTGACAACGTAGGTCAATATTTAGCACTTGCTTAAGACAGCCTCGCTAAGCCGTTGTTGATTAGAGCGGCTTAGCGATTGTTTGTTGTAGCTGTGTTTAGGTTCTGTGGCTTAGAGTCACTGCGGCCAGTAATAACTGTCCGGTTGTGAGCGGGCACCGAAGATGGCTTGGCCGATACGCACAATGGTTGCGCCTTCAGCAATTGCCAGCTCAAAGTCGCCTGACATGCCCATGGACAATTCCTTCAATTGCATACCTTCGGGGGCGATGGCTTGTAAGCTGTCACGCAATTCACGCAATTGAATGAAACAACCACGCACCGCTTCGCTGTCTTCTGAATTCATCGCCAAGGTCATTAGGCCACGCACGCGTAAACGGCTGAATTGTCCGAGTTGCTTGATTAGTTCAGGCGCATCGTCTGGGGCAATCCCGTATTTGCTTTCTTCGCCTGAGGTATTCACTTGCACCAACACGTCTAAATAGCGGTCTTCGAGTGTTAAACGCTGATCGAGGACTTGGGCTAAACGCAAGCTGTGCAGCGCGTGAAACTCAGTAGCAAAGCGCGCAACGTACTTGGCTTTGTTGGTTTGTAGATGGCCGATGATGCTCCACTGGAGGTCTGTTAGATCTTCGAGCTCTTGCCATTTTTGGTAAGCTTCTTGGATTTTGTTTTCACCCAGCATACGGCACCCTGCAGCGTAAGCCAGACGCAAAAACTCAGCGGGGTGGGTTTTGCTGACCGGTAGGAGGCGGACGTCTTTAGGATCGCGTCCGGCCTGCACGCAGGCCTGATCAATGCGCTGGCGTACGGCGGCTAAATTCTGACGAAGTTGCTCGACGGTTTCGGCCTGCGGGAAGGTGCTGTTGTTCAAGGTGGACTCCTATAAACACATAATAATATGCACTCTATTCTATCAGGCTTGGTCTTGCTTGGCTTAGTGTGGCGTGTTGCGCACTGCGCTAAGTCTGTTCTTCCCTCAACGAGCCCATCCGGGGCTCGATTCGGGCGCTGCGCATCCTGCTTCGCTTGCCACAGACCCAGCGCAGTGCGCGTTAATCATGTGTATGTTTTGCTAGATATGTGTAAGTCTCTTTTTGCGGGGTTGGTGTTTTTTGTGTTGCTTGATCGCAAGCGTTGTAGATGGCTGGCTGGTTAACATTGTGCGTGTTGCGCACTGCGCTAAGTCTGTTCTTCCCTCAACGAGCCCATCCGGGGCTCGATTCGGGCGCTACGCATCCTGCTTCGCTTGCCACAGACCCAGCGCAGCACGCGTTGATCATGTGTATGTTTTGCTAGATATGTGTAAGTCTCTTTTTGCAGGCGCAACTGATGACTGGTTATGCGTGCTAGATGCTGACTAAAGAACACGTTAAAAAACATGAGTTTGTGCAGACAAACTAGGGCTTTATTTGCCTTGAGCTTATGCAAGACGTGATAACAACTCCGCTGATCAACGAGTGCTTCGGGGTTGGTGTGATGAGCGAGCCAGGGATGGCGAGCGCCGGAGTTGAACCCAGGATGGGTTCATCGACGGACCAACACCAATTCCGGAGTACGGCATGCACCGCTAATCAGATCACCTGTAAGATAAGAATCAAAAGCATCAGGATTATCGAAGTATGCCGTACCGTGCAAGTGCCGTTCTTCCCTCAACACGCCATCCTGGCGTGGATTCGGGCGCTGCGCCATCCATGGCGCGCTTGCCACGTCACCCGCACGGTACTCATTGACCATCGGCAGGGTTTGCCTGTCTTCTAAAAACATAAAGCTATAAAGCCAAAGCCAAACTCTAGAGTTCTGAGTCCGAACCTCAAACACAAAACATAGATATAAAACCCTCAGAAAAAGATGGACTCTATATCAATCGTGCTAACAACGCCGTTGATTAACGAGTACTTCGGGGTTGGTGTGATGAGCGAGCCAGGGATGGCGCAGCGCCGGAGTTGAACCCAGAATGGGTTCACCGACGGACAAACACCAATTCCGAAGTACGGCATACTCCGCATGTTCAATAAATAAGTATTTAACTACAGTGCGCATCGAACACTTGCGTATCAGATAAAACTCTACACATAAGCTGTGTTGCTCACTCAGTGCTAAGGCTCAACTTAATACCCTACAACCGATAAACAATAGCAACTGCCTGTACTAGCGATTAAACTGCTGTTTATAAATAACCTGTATGGGAGCGACCGATGAGTTTGTTTTTAGTGGGATTATTGATTGCCGCTATTTTAGTGCTGGCTTGGGGCGTGAGTTTATACAACGCCTTGGTGCGCTTAAAACATAACGTGACTAAAGCATGGTCCAATATTGACGTCCTGCTGAAACAGCGCCATGACGAACTGCCAAAGCTGGTCGAAACCTGTAAACAATACATGCAGCACGAACGCCAAACTTTAGAAGAGGTTATCAGTGCGCGTAACGCCGTATCCAATGCCCGCGAGCAGCATGATATCGGCGCGTTAGGCACCGCTGAAACCGGTTTGCGTTTAGGCTTAGGCAAGCTCTTTGCTCTAGCAGAAAATTACCCAGAGTTAAAAGCTAACGAAAGCTTCCAGTTTTTACAGCAACGCATCAGCGGTTTAGAAAATGGCATTGCTGATCGCCGTGAACTCTACAACGAAGCGGTGAATTTGAATAATGTACGCATCGAACAATTTCCCGATGTGTTAATCGCACGTTACTTTAACTTTGTTGCGGCTGAATTATTGCGCTTTAGTGATGCTGAAAAAGCCGATGTCGACATTAAAAGTTTGTTTGGTTAAGCCTCTGTGGATATTGTTGGCCTTAGTATCACGCTCGGTATAGCCACTGTTGGCAGTTTCGCCAGTGGTTGGTGGTGCATTAATAACTTAAAAAAAGCACGCTACCTACTGGATACACCAACCTCCAAGATACGCTCAGCGGCACAAGGCTACGTTGAGTTATACGGCGTGCTGCAAGAAGGAGCAGGGCAGCTCAGTGCGCCGTTGAGCGGTGAGCCTTGTGTTTGGTGGTCATTCAGTATTGATGAGCAAATCCGCAGCGGTAAAGATAACAAGCGTTGGCAGCAAGTAGAGAAATCCAGTAGTGCAGCCTTACTCTGTTTGAGCGATGGCAGCGGCGATTGCTTAATTGACCCTGTCGGTGCGCACGTCATCCCCATGACCAAACGTGTTTGGTACGGCAGTGCCCGCCATCCACGTAAGGAACAGCTGCACAAGAACTTTTTGCAAAGCATGCTCAGCGGTGTGAAGCGTTACCGTTATAGCGAACAGCGCTTGCATGTGCATGAGCCACTGTATGCGATTGGTGATTTTTTCAGCCGAGGTGGTGGCCGTGACACCTTTGATTTAAGTGCCAGCCAAGGCGCGCTGATTCGCGAGTGGAAACAAGATTATACGGGTTTGCTGCGTCGTTTTGATCGTGACCGCAATGGCCAGCTTGATCAGCAGGAATGGCAAAGTGTGCGCGACAGTGCAAAGGTTGAAGCGCAGCGTTTACATCGCATGCGTAGCGCTGCTCCTGTTCAGCACTATTTGCGTAAGCCTGAAGAGAGTCAGCCGTTTATTTTGTCCAGTTACGGAGAGGACGACATCGCTAAACGCTTGTACTGGCAAGCGCTACTTGGTGCCTGTCTCTGTATCGCTTGTGCGCTGGGTGCGGCCTATATCATCAATACCCAGTTCTAGCGCACCGGCGAATCAGGCAAATATATGCTTTCTAGGGTGTCCATCAGCACTTTGACTTTTTGAATCGACTCTTGATATTCCTCAGCACTATTGGAGTCATAGACTATTGCACCGCCGCCCCAGCAACTGATCTCGCCATTATTGGCCAGCAAGGTGCGGATGGTAATGGAACTGTCCATTGTGCCGCGCGTATCCACGTAGAAAATACTGCCGCAGTAAATGCTGCGCACGCTGGCTTCAAGCTCTTGGATGATTTGCATGGCACGCAATTTTGGTGCGCCGGTAATGGAGCCACCGGGGAAACTGCCCAGCAGCAGATCAAGGGCGTCATATTGATCAGCCAAAGTGCCAGTGACACTGCTGACCATATGGTGCACGTTGGGGTAACTTTCTAAGCTAAACAACTCAGGCACACGGATACTGCCGGTGCTGCAGTAGCGACCTAAATCATTGCGCAGTAAATCGACAATCATTAGGTTTTCGGCACGGTCTTTTGCGCTGCTGAGCAAGGCATCGGCTAGCGCTTGATCTTCTGCCGCTGTCGCTCCGCGGGCGCGGGTGCCTTTAATCGGACGGCTTTCGACCTGACGCTGGCGTACTTGAATAAAACGCTCAGGCGATAAACTGACAATGGCTTGCCGCTGATTAACTCGGATAAAGCTGGCAAAGGGGGTTGGGCAGCGCTCACGTAAACTGAGATAAGCGCGCCAAGCATCGCCCTGATAGAGACTACTAAAGCGCTGTGTGTAATTGACCTGATAGCAGTCGCCTGCACCAATGTAGTCGTGAATGCGTTGCAAATCGATGTGATAACGCTCAGCGCTAATCTGTGCTTGAAAGGGCTGGGTTAATTGAAAGGCTTGTCTGTTGCTGGCAACAGAATCGTAAGCAGGCGCTGTAGTAAACAGCAGTACCAACTCTTGTTGCCGCGGTTCGTCCATGCTCGGATGGCAGACCAGCCAGCAGCGTTGCAGTTGATGGTCATTGATCAAGGCCCAGTCATACAGACCCACTGTTGCGCTGGGCAAGCCTTCCACTTCGGTGCACTGCGCTAGGCTGTTGAACTCATAGGTTAAATACCCCAATAAGCCGCCGGTAAACGGCAGTTCGCTTGTCTCTGGGGCTTGGCAGACTGCCAATTGTTTGAGCAGTGTTTGGCAGCGCTGGCGAAAACCATCTACAGGTTCATTAGGCTCAGGTGTAATGCTGCTCAGAGGCCACGCACTGAGAATATCAAAACGGCCCCGCTGACTGCTGGGCTGGCCTGAATCGAGCAAAACAGCACCGCTGTGCGCCTGCACTTTTGTAAAGTGATAGGACGGATCAGGGTGATAATCAAGCGCAAACAACTGACAAGTAAGCATAGACAATGGGTGACGCCAAGCTTTTTAAAGCTCAGCGTGTCAGGCCTTTTTAGTGGGATTAAGACGGGGTGCTGGCAAATAAGCTCTGCGAAAAGTGGACACGCTCTTCAACTGACTCAGTACGGCCTTGGCGTTTTAATTCGGCAATATGGTTTTCTACGGCATGCGCACGTAAGGTCAGTCCGGCGTTGTTAGCAATCTGAATGTTCAAACCAGGTCGGGCATTAAGCTCTAAAATTAGTGGTCCTTTTTCTTGATCGAGAACCATGTCCACGCCAATGTAACCCAAGCCGCACAGCTCATAACAACCGGCCGAAAGTGTCATAAAGCCATGCCAGTCTGGTAGCTGTACGCCGGCCACATGATTGCTGGTGTCGGGGTGTTTATTAATCTTATTGTTTAGCCAGGTGCCTTGCAGGGTAAGGCCGGTGGCTAAGTCAACACCCACGCCAATCGCACCTTGGTGCAGGTTAGCCTTACCACCGGATTGGCGCGTGGGTAAACGTAGCATCGCCATAATGGGATAGCCCATCAACACGATCACACGGATATCCGGTACGCCTTCATAGCTGATGCTTTTAAATAAAGGATCAGGAGTGACGCGGTATTCAATCAGTGCGCGGTCGCGTGAGCCACCGAGGGAATAGAGTCCGGTTAAAATACTGGAAATCTGATATTCGATTTCCTCGTGGCTGATAATTTTGCCAGAAACTGTTTTATAGCGATCCTCAAAGCGATCAGCGATAACAAGAATACCGTCACCACCCGCGCCCATTGCTGGCTTAATCACAAAGTCTGTGCGCCCACCGATGATTTGCTCGAGCTTTTCGATTTCTTTTTCGGTAGAAATAATACCGTACATTTCCGGCACGTTAATACCGGCAGCAATGGCGCGTTCTTTAGTGAGGATTTTGTCATCCACCACAGGGTACAAACTGCGTTTATTGTATTTAAGCACGTAATCCGCATTACGCCGATTGATGCCCATGATGCCTTTGGCGCTGAGCTCGCGCCACGTTTTAATTAAACCAAACCCAAGCATGGCATCAGTCCTTTAAGAAGGCTTTGAAGCGAAACAGTTCTGTTAAGCGGTAGCCGCGGTAACGGCCCATCGCCAACATAAAGCCCACCATAATCAGCAGTACGGCTGGGAAGGTAAAGATAAAGTAGTTGAGTTCGGGAATACTCATTAGGTAATGCGCTAAAGCAGCCGCAAATAATGTGCCGATCGCTACCTTAAAGGCATGATTACCCCCACGCTCTTCCCAAGTAATGGACAGGCGTTCAATGGTCATGGTCAAAATAACCATTGGGAATAAAGCGACGGATAAGCCGCGCTCAAGGCCTAATTTATGACTGAATAAGCTGATCACTGCAATTAATACCACAACGAAGGTCAATACCACCGAGAGTCTAGGCAGCATTTGCAATTTCAGATGCTCAAGGTAGGAGCGCAGGGATAAACCTAGGGTGGTAATCACAGTAAACAAGACAATACCAAAGCCCAGCTGGGTTTCACGAAAGGCCAGGGCAATCAGCACTGGAGTAAAGGTACCCAATGTCTGCAGGCCGCCAAGGTTACGCAAAATCAGAATGACCATAACCCCAAGTGGAATCATAATCATAATTTGGTAAGTCTGCTGGGTTTGCAGGGGCAAACCATACAGGGAGTAATCTAAGAAACTGGCATCAGCGTTTTCATTGCTCAGTTGCGCTAAGCGAATCGCGTTGATCTCGCTGTTATTCAGGGTGAAGGTTACAGCAGGCTTGCTGCCGCCCTCTAAGCTGATTAATGGCTGATCACCTAGCCACCAAACCATACGGTCATTGGGTAAGCCTTGCGCACCGGATTGTGGATTAAAGTACAGCCACTTATCACCATTAAAACTACGCAGCCACAGTTCTGGCTCTTGGGTGATATCGGCTTGCAAGCGAATGGTGTGCAAGCGCTGCATCGGCACATGGGCAATCGATAGCAGTAAGTCTATGACGTCAGCTTTGCGCTCACTCGAGGTGTCACCGCCGAGTAGCAGGCGCACGTTGTCATCGCTGGTATTATTGACGCGCTTAATGGCTTCGCTAATAAAGGTTTCAACATCGGCAGAGTGCTGACGAATGGGTGCCAACAGCGCTTCTGCAGCGATTTTTTCAGCCCCTTCAACAGGGAGAGTTTCACGGTAAATCGGACCTTTTTCTTTGACTTGTGCTGTGCTGTAGCGCTTGGTCATCACCATGCGATAGTACAGGGTTTGTTTGCCTTTAGCACGTCGTGCAGACCAGGTGACGCGGCGGTTCTCATCAACTAAATTAACGCTGACACCATAGTTGTTGGAGATAAAACTTTCATTGAGGCTGACGTAGGCTTGATTGAGAGGCGGTACATACATCTGTAATTTAACTGGCTCATTGCCATTGGCGCTAAATGCAACCTTGGCATCAATGTTCCACAGATTGTCTGTTTCATCCGCTGACACAGGAATACCCAAGACAAAAACTTGGTAAGCCGTAACTGAGGCCCCGATGATGACACACAGAGCGATTAGTATTTTTAGATGCAGTGTCAAAGAGCGCATGATAATTACTCAGCAAAGGCAGTGGTGGTATTTTGGGTGTCGCACTGTGGTTTACCCACAGAATATTTTAAGCTCGGGTCAACCAATGCGCCAAATTTTTTCAGCGCAGTGGAACCCAATAAAAACGGGTATTGGAAGGTGCTGCGGTCGGTTAAGTTGATTTCAATTGTTTTTAAAGTGTTGCCCATACACACCGCCATTTTTACTACGGGGCGCGGGGTATAACTCTTGTCTTCTTCAGGGTCATAATCGCCTGAACGACGCTTAATTTTACTAATCCGAGCAAGCGGTAATTCAAAAGCACGCTCGTGCGCTTCATCGAGTGCTAAGTAAAAGCGCACCCAAGCTTTGCCGTCACGTTTAAAATGCTCGATATCGCGTGCGCTGAGCGAGGCGGTTTTCGCACCTGTATCCAGCTTAGCGGTCATGTGCATATCAATATCGGCGATGTACACATGTTCGTTTAAACCATAGATGTTTTTTTCGTTTGCTGTAGTCATGCTAGGTAGCGCCACAAGGCACATCAATAGTGCAACTATATTAAATTTCATAATGCTCGCAAATATAAAAATCTGAGTGTGCCCTATAACTGCTGATACTCAACCTTAGGGATGATAAAAGATTAACCTTATACAACAGAGTATGACAGCCGTGGGCGGCGTATTCTAATCGGCAATGCTGAAAATAACCATTTAATCCTCAATTGG
The DNA here is from genome assembly GCA_964385265.1 of uncultured Thiopseudomonas sp. GTDB lineage: Bacteria > Pseudomonadota > Gammaproteobacteria > Pseudomonadales > Pseudomonadaceae > Denitrificimonas. The sequence continues at coordinate 13,987 of CAYLOI010000007.1, read as the reverse complement.
CCTTGTTTTTCTTAGCTTCGCTGCTTTTAGGCTGGAGCATGTTGCAATGCTGTGGGTTGATAATAATCAAAAGAATCTATTCGTTTGTTCGACCTTGGTCGGAAGATTGTCGACAATGCGCTTTGCTTTGTTGACATGTGCGGGGCTCGAATGTAGCTTTCAGGCATCGATTTACTAAAGGTGTCGACACTGTGCCAGAGATGATTGAAGAGGTAGCACGCGCCAGCGGTGATACGGCAACCCTGTCAGAACAGGTGTTTCGCAGTATCCAAGCGGCGATTGTCTGTGGTGATATTGCCCCAGGCAGCAAGATCTCTGAGCCCGAGTTGGCGCGTACCTATGGCATCAGTCGCGGACCTTTGCGCGAGGCGATTCATCGCTTAGAAGGCCAGCGCTTGCTAGTGCGTATTCCACATATCGGTGCGCGCGTGGTGTCCTTGTCCCATGCTGAGCTGATTGAGCTGTATGAGATTCGAGAGTCACTGGAAAGCATGGCTTGTCGCTTAGCTGCTGCACGGATGAGTGCGGCAGAGATTGATGAGCTGCGCGCGGTGCTGGATACCCATGAGCGTGATGCAGCTTTCCAAGCAGGGGTTGGTTATTACCTGCAAGAAGGTGATTACGACTTCCACTATAAAATTATTCAAGGCAGCGGTAACCAAATGCTGGTCAAACTGCTGACTCAAGAGCTGTATCAGTTGGTGCGTATGTACCGTATTCAGTACTCGACCACGCCCAATCGTCCGCAACAAGCTTTTAAAGAACATCACGGCATATTAGATGCCATTGCCGCTGGCGATGGTGAATTAGCCGAGTTACTGATGCGCCGACACATTGCTGCTTCGCGGCGTAATGTCGAGCGCCATTACCAAGGTGCCAATGACACCGTCCAATCCCTACGAGGTAAATTATGAGCCGTACAACTCCAGGTCAACGCTTTCGTGATGCTGTTGTCGAAGAAAGCCCGCTACAGGTTATCGGTGCGATCAATGCCAACCATGCTTTATTAGCGCAACGTGCTGGCTTTAAAGCTATTTACCTGTCAGGTGGTGGTGTGGCTGCCGGCTCACTGGGTATCCCAGATTTGGGTATCACTGGCCTTGAAGACGTGTTAGTTGACGTACGCCGCATTACTGATGTGTGCGAGCTGCCATTGTTGGTTGACGTGGATACTGGCTTTGGTGCGTCAGCCTTTAACGTTGCACGTACTGTGCGCTCAATGAGTAAAGCCGGCGCTGCCGCGATTCATATTGAAGACCAAGTTGGTGCTAAGCGTTGTGGTCACCGCCCCAATAAAGAAATCGTCACCCAGCAAGAAATGGTCGATCGTATTAAAGCTGCAGTTGATGCACGTACCGATGATAGCTTTGTGATTATGGCGCGTACTGATGCGCTGGCCGTTGAGGGTTTGAACTCTGCCCTAGACCGTGCTGCTGCTTGCGTTGAAGCCGGTGCCGATATGGTGTTCCCGGAAGCCATTACCGAGCTAGACATGTACAAGTTATTTGCTGAGCGTGTTAATGCGCCAATTTTGGCCAATATTACTGAGTTTGGCGCCACACCTTTGTTCACTGTAGATGAATTAAGAGCTGCCAATGTGGGCTTGGTTCTGTATCCGCTGTCGGCGTTTCGCGCCATGAACAAGGCCGCAGAAAATGTGTATAACGCGGTACGCCGTGATGGTACGCAAAAAAATGTGATCGATACCATGCAAACCCGTATGGAGCTGTATGACCGCATCAACTATCACGCTTTTGAACAAAGTCTAGACGCTTTGTTTGCTCAGAAAAAAAGCTAATTTCAACTTAATCGCTTAATGAAGAGTGATGACCAATAATAAAAGTATAAGGAAGAATCTGATGACTGAAGCAAAGAAAAAAGTACTCAGTGGCGCGGGTCTGCGCGGCCAAGTAGCTGGAGAAACCGCACTCTGTACAGTGGGTAAAGAAGGTGCTGGCTTAACTTACCGTGGTTACGATGTTCGTGATCTGGCCAAACACTGTAAAACCTTTGAAGAAGTGGCCTATTTACTGCTTTATGGACACTTGCCCAACCAAAGTGAGATCGATGCTTATCTCAAGCGTTTGCATGCTATGCGTGACTTACCAGCAACCCTTAAAGAAGTTTTAGAGCGTATCCCGGCTGATGCTCACCCGATGGATGTGATGCGTGTAGGTACCGCCATGCTGGGTACGTTAGAGCCAGAACTGAGCTTCGAGCAACAACGGGATGTGGTTGATCGTCTGTTGGCTGCTTTTCCGGCCATTCTGTTGTACTGGTACCACTTCAGCCACGATGGTAAGCGCATTGAGTGCACGACTGACGAACCTGATATTGGTAGTCACTTCCTGGCTTTGTTGCATGGCAAATCGCCTTGCGCATTACACCGTGAAGTGATGAACGTTTCACTGATTCTCTATGCAGAGCATGAGTTTAACGCCTCAACCTTTACCGGCCGTGTCTGTGCGTCCACCTTATCTGACTTGTACTCGTGCATCACTGGCGCGATTGGTTCGCTGCGTGGACCTTTACATGGCGGTGCTAACGAAGCAGCGATGGATCTGATTGATCGTTTCAGCTCACCAGAAGAAGCGGTTGAAGAGTTGCGTGCAATGATTGCGCGTAAAGACTTAATCATGGGCTTTGGTCATGCCATCTACCGTGATTCTGATCCACGCAACGAAGTGATTAAAGGCTACGCCAAGAAGTTGGCGGATGAAGTTGGGGATAGCGTGATTTACCCTGTTTCCGAAGCCATTGAGACCTTTATGTGGGATGAAAAGCGTTTGTTCCCTAATGCTGACTTCTTCCATGCTTCGGCCTATCGCTTTATGGGTATTCCAACCAAACTGTTTACGCCGATTTTTGTTTGCTCGCGCGTCACTGGTTGGGCCGCGCATGTCTTTGAGCAGCGTGCTAATAACCGCATTATTCGCCCAAGTGCTGAATATATCGGTGAAGAGCAGCGCCCAGTACCGCCGCTTGAGCAACGCTAAGAGTTTGTGCGCTTAAGCTGAACCAGCAACCAGTTGTGTTTAGGCACAACTGGTTTTTGTGGTTAAGCGATTGGCGTTTTCCATGTTTACCCGAGGGATTTAAAACGTTATGAATACCGAATTCCGTAAAAAACTACCCGGCACAACGCTCGACTATTATGACGTGCGTGAAGCGGTTGATGCCATTGAGCCTGGTGCTTACGCCAAGCTGCCGTACACCTCACGCGTCTTAGCCGAAAACTTAGTGCGCCGTTGCGAGCCCAGTGAGCTTACGGATTCGCTTAAGCAACTGATTTATCGCAAAAGTGATTTGGATTTTCCTTGGTATCCAGCGCGCGTCGTGTGCCACGATATTTTGGGGCAAACCGCCTTGGTTGACTTAGCTGGTTTGCGTGATGCGATTGCCGAGCAGGGCGGGGATCCGTCCAAAGTCAATCCAGTGGTACCCACCCAGTTAATTGTTGACCACTCGTTGGCGGTTGAACACGGTGGTTTTGATCCGGATGCCTTTGATAAAAACCGTGCCATTGAAGATCGTCGTAACGAAGACCGTTTCCACTTTATTGAGTGGACCAAAACGGCTTTTAAAAACGTTGATGTGATTCCGGCGGGTAACGGCATCATGCACCAAATCAACTTGGAGAAAATGTCGCCAGTGATTCAGGCGCGTGACGGTGTAGCTTTCCCTGATACCTGTGTTGGTACTGACAGTCACACCCCCCACGTTGATGCGTTGGGTGTGCTGGCCATTGGTGTCGGTGGTTTAGAAGCAGAAACTGTGATGCTCGGTTTGCCATCGATGATGCGCCTGCCTGATATTGTTGGGGTTAAGTTAATTGGCGAGCGCCAGCCTGGCATTACTGCCACTGATATCGTTTTAGAGTTAACTGCGTTCTTGCGCAAAGAGCGTGTGGTCGGTGCTTACCTAGAGTTCTTTGGCGAAGGTGCGGCCAGTTTGTCGATTGGCGACCGTGCCACCATTTCCAATATGACTCCTGAGTACGGCGCCACTGCCGGTATGTTCTATATTGATGGCCAAACCACCGAGTACTTAACCCTGACCGGTCGCGAGCCAGAGCAAGTGAAACTGGTGGAAAACTACGCCAAAGTCACCGGCTTATGGGCCGATGCTTTAACAGAGGTTGAGTACGAGCGCGTCTTGATCTTTGATCTGTCTAAAGTCGGCCGCAATATGGCCGGTCCTTCTAACCCGCACGCACTGGTCTCCACCAGCGACTTAGCGAGCAAAGGCATTGCTGGCGCGTGGGAAAAAGAAGAAGGCTTAATGCCCGATGGCGCTGTGATTATTGCCGCCATTACCAGTTGCACCAACACCAGTAATCCACGTAACGTAATTGCTGCAGCATTGATTGCTCGTAATGCCAACAAGCTTGGCTTAGAGCGCAAGCCTTGGGTGAAAACCTCCTTTGCTCCAGGCTCTAAAGTGGCTGAACTGTACCTCAAAGACGCCAACTTGCTGGAAGAGCTTGAGCAGTTAGGCTTTGGTATTGTTGGTTTTGCTTGCACCACCTGTAACGGTATGAGCGGTGCGTTGGATCCAGTGATCCAGCAAGAAATCATTGATCGCGACCTGTACGCCACTGCGGTGTTGTCCGGTAACCGTAACTTTGATGGCCGTATTCACCCCTACGCCAAGCAAGCCTTCTTAGCTTCGCCGCCTTTAGTCGTTGCTTATGCAATTGCCGGTACCATCCGTTTTGATATCGAAAAGGATGCGCTGGGCCATGATAAAGACGGCAATCCTATTACCCTGAAAGACCTGTGGCCAACGGATGCTGAGATTGACGAGATTGTTGCTGCTAGTGTGAAGCCCTCGCAGTTCAATCAGGTTTACATCCCAATGTTTGATCTGGGCTCGATTACCCAATCACCGAGTCCGCTATATGACTGGCGTCCGATGAGTACCTACATCCGTCGTCCACCGTACTGGGAAGGTGCATTAGCGGGTGAGCGTACGATGAAAGGTATGCGTGCCTTAGCCGTGCTGGGTGACAATATCACCACTGACCACCTGTCACCATCCAACGCAATTATGATGGACAGTGCGGCCGGTGAATATCTGCACAAAATGGGCGTGCCAGAAGAAGATTTCAACTCTTACGCCACCCACCGTGGTGATCACCTCACTGCGCAACGTGCGACCTTTGCTAACCCAAAACTGTTTAACGAAATGGTTCTGGACGAGCAGGGCGAAGTACGTCAAGGCTCGTTCGCACGGATTGAGCCAGAAGGCACAGTGACGCGCATGTGGGAAGCCATTGAAACCTACATGGAACGCAAGCAGCCGCTGATTATTGTTGCCGGTGCTGACTACGGTCAGGGTTCATCGCGTGACTGGGCCGCCAAAGGTGTGCGTTTGGCTGGTGTCGAAGTGATTGCCGCTGAAGGTTTTGAGCGCATTCACCGTACCAACTTGATTGGTATGGGTGTGTTGCCGCTGCAGTTTGCCGAAGGCACCACACGTCTCACCTTAGGTTTGGATGGTACTGAAACCTATGATGTGGAAGGTGAGCTTAAGCCGGGTAACACCATGACTCTAATCATCACGCGGCGTGACGGCAATATCGTCCGTGTGCCGATGCTCAGCCGCATTGATACGGCTGCCGAGCAGGTGGTGTATGAGGCCGGTGGTGTATTGCAGCGTTTTGCGCAAGAGTTTCTTGCTTCAGAAGCAACCAGTGCCTAACGTTGGTTGATGCATGACCCAACCCGCTAAGTGAGCGACCCTTGCTTAGCGGGTTATTACTTTCTGGTGACTGCTTGGCTGTGGTCACCACTATTTCTAGGGTTAACTTAGGGAGATTCCATTATGAGTCAGGTCCCACAAATTAAAATTCCAGCCACTTATATCCGTGGCGGCACCAGTAAAGGTGTATTTTTCCGTATTGATGATTTGCCTGCAGCCGCGCAACAGCCCGGCGCGGCACGTGATTCACTGTTGTTGCGCGTGATTGGTAGCCCAGACCCATACGGCAAGCAAACCGACGGCATGGGTGGTGCGACTTCCAGCACCAGTAAAACGGTATTGTTAGCCAAAAGTACCCAGCCGGATCACGATGTCGATTATCTGTTTGGCCAGGTCTCGATTGATAAGCCCTTTGTAGATTGGAGCGGTAACTGCGGTAACTTAACCGCGGCTGTGGGCTCGTTTGCCATTTCTAACGGCCTGGTTGCGGCGGACAAGATTCCAGAAAATGGTATCTGCACTGTGCGTATTTGGCAGGTCAATATTGAAAAAACCATTATTGCTCACGTGCCGATCACTAATGGTGAAGTGCAAGAAACCGGTGACTTTGAACTGGATGGTGTGACTTTCCCAGCTGCTGAAGTGCAAATCGAGTTCTTGGATCCTGCTGATGGCGACGGTGATGATGCAGCGATGTTCCCCACTGGCAATGTGGTAGATGATTTAGAGGTGCCAGGTGTCGGTACGCTCAAAGCCACCCTGATCAATGCCGGTATTCCAACCATCTTTGTTAATGCTGCAGATATTGGTTATACCGGTACTGAATTGCAGTCAGCGATCAACAGTGACAAAGAGGCCTTGGCTAAGTTTGAACTGATTCGTGCGCATGGCGCAGTCAAAATGGGTTTGATCAAGGATGTCGCCGAAGCTGCCGCGCGCCAACACACGCCAAAAGTAGCCTTTGTTGCACCACCGGCGGACTATGTGTCCTCCAGCGGTAAAGCCATTCACGCAGCTGACATTGATGTGCTGGTGCGTGCCTTATCCATGGGGCAATTGCACCATGCGATGATGGGTACTGCTGCGGTGGCGATTGGTACGGCAGCCGCTATTCCTGGCACTTTAGTCAACTTGGCCGCCGGTGGCGGTGATCGTCAAGCGGTGAACTTTGGCCATCCATCCGGCACCTTGCGTGTCGGTGCCGAAGCCGCGCAAGAAAACGGCAAGTGGATTGTTAAAAAAGCCATTATGAGCCGCAGTGCCCGGGTATTAATGGAAGGCTGGGTACGTATTCCAGGTGATTCTTTCTAGAGTGATTCGAAAAAATCTGTTTGGACTAAAAAGCGCTCGAGATGAGCGCTTTTTTATGGTCTAGAAAATAGCCTGAGATCAGCTGGTTTATTTTTCCTGCTCCAGCGGAAACAGCTTATCGGATAGTTTTACATACCACGCAGCAGACTGCACTTGGATGATATAGGCCAAAGCAATCAGCAGTGCGGCTTGCGCGCCGGCTTCACCGAAAGCGGTCATAGATAGCGCTAAGGCGATGGATAAATTACGCATCACAGTGCCATAGACCAAGGCGATGCCATCACCTCGGTTTAAGCGATTTTTAGCAACCACAGTGCTAACCACATAGTTAATAGCGTATAGCAGTAGTAACGGAATAAATAAGCGCAGTATTAAGCTCGGTGAGTCGAGCAAATCAGGCCCTTTAAGCGCCATCGCGACAAAGACAATACCCAGTACTCCTAAGCTAGAAAATGCGGGGAACTTAGGCGCATAGTTCTTTTGGAAACCTTCTGCGCCGTGTTTGCGCACCAACAGTGTGCGGGTGATTTGCCCAGCAATTAAAGGGATGGCAATAAACAAGATAATTTGCTTGAACACCAACAGCAGTTGCACTGGAATCTCTGAACCGAGCAAAAACTGTACATAAAAAGGTGTCAGCAGCGAGCCCATAAATAAACCAATAATGGTCAGTTTGATTGCCGCTGGCAGATTACCTTTGGCAAAACCAGTCCAAGAAATCGTCATACCACTGGTGGGTAATAGCGCTGCCAATAATAGACCCAAGGCTAACTCAGGCTGCTCGGCAAAAAATAGGCGGCCCAGCAGGTAGGCGACGAAGGGAATAAACAAAAAGTTGATGGCAATCGCCCACAACTGTACGGCGTTATCACCTGCGGTTAGTAGTTGCTTGGGCTTAATGCCCACCATCATTGGGTACACCATCAAAATAGTTAAGGGTGCGATCAAGATGCCTAAGCTTTGCGTAGGCAAGGTCAGGCCGGCGAGTAAACCAAGCAGTAAAAATAAGGGGATACTTAGGCTTAAATTCTTGCTTAACCAAGTGATGTACTTCATTTCGAGCTCCGAATGCAATGCTGCGCGTGCTGCAGCAGCGTCAAGCAGATTAGTAGAGGGTTATAGTATACTATTGTATAAAGTAATTGTATGCACCCGCAGGCCAAATAAGCCTGTTAATCTAACGTCATGGCGTACTTGAGCATAGCAGCCTGCTCTAGCTGTTGTTCTAGGTATACAATAGAGCGCACAAATACGCGAATTGGCAGAATAAAGGCTATCAACGCCATATCCTTGTGCTGTAACACTAGTATTTCAGGCGTATGCCAGATTATTGATTTTACTCTTAACCTTTAGGGTGCTCTTTTTGTTTACTGACTTATCGTTTGAAGAGGGATTTAGCAAAGTGGATGCTGAGCTGGATGTCATTTATGTGCCAACCGATGAGCTGGTGGTTGAGGCGATGCTAAAAATGGCAGATGTCACAGCCAATGATATTCTTTACGACCTTGGTTGCGGTGATGGGCGCATTGTTGTCGCCGCCGCTATGGAACGTGGCGCTCATGCAGTAGGCGTTGATATGGATCCGCGGCGTATTGCTGAAGCGAATGCGCTGGCAGAGATGGTCAATGTTGAAGGTCGTGTGCAGTTTATCCAAGATGACTTGCTGACTGTGGATTTTAGTGATGCCACTGTAGTGACCCTGTATTTACTGCCATCGCTTAATGTGAAATTGAAGGCACGCATTTTGTCTGAACTGCAACCTGGTGCTCGAATTATTGCGCATGCCTTTAACATGGGTAGATGGCAGCCTGATGCCAAACGCGCAATGGGGGGTGTGTACTTATATAAGTGGGTCGTGCCTGCACCGATGCAAGGCACTTGGGAATGGCTTGCAGACGATAGCAAAATTTACCGAGTGACCTTAAATCAAACCTTTCAAATGCTCAGCGGTGAAGCATGGATTGATGGTGAGAAGGTCGAGCTACTCGAAGCTAGAATACTGGGCACTCGCGTGCGTTTAGTGATTCAAGCAGCTGTCACGGATGAGCCTGAGGTATTTATATCCTGCTATCAGGATGGTGTTTTACTGCCAGCTGTGGATAGCAAGCAGGTCTCGCTAGGCGTCAGAGTTGAGGACGAGGTTTTGGCTTGATCTGTTCTGTGTGGCTGCTCAGAGCTGCGCTTTGAAAATATACCAATAGCGCGCTCGCGCGCTGTAAGCGACTGTCTTGGCCAGCAGCAAAATAAAGTTTTTTTGTATATTGGTTATCAAATAGTTATTAATGATTCTGTAAGAGCCACATAATACTATGTGCTTATTAAAAATATAGCTCAGCATACTAATGAGTGGTTGGCAGTTATTTAACGGGTGCTACAGTCTTGTGTCTATTAATACATATAAAACATGCCGCAAACTGTTGCTTTAAATCTTCATTGGCACTTAGAGTAGTAACAGCTACTCCTGGCCTATTGCGTAGTGGTTTGTGTTCTCTAGGCTACTGAATAGCCTGTCAGTCACTATCTCGGTAATAATCAAGTTGTCAGTTTTTTCATTTTCTGGCTTTTTCTTCCTGAAATGCCTGAAATTTAGGGCTGATCTGTCTAAACAACAGCATTTATAGTTTTATTCGAGTTTGCAGCAGTATATAAAATCGATTTAAGAGAGACTGCTTATTATGGTTTTTGACTCTATGTGATTACTGTTTTTATTTATAAGATAAATACAAAAAGTAGGTTACTGTATCTTTCTTATATAAGGTATAAAATATTTTATTATTGATTTTTGAAATAAAGCCTTGCATTTTTCATTACAGCAGAATTTGGACACATAGCTTGAGAAGTGTTTTAATTGTTGGTGTTATATACAACAGGTTAGGCACATGACTGATAAAGTCGTTATCAAAAACGTATTTAAAGTCTTTGGAGATAATCCTAAGCAAGCAATAAAAATGGTCAAAGATGGCATTCCAAAATCTGAGATCTTTGCGCAAACTGGGCAGACCGTCGGTGTTATGGATGCCTCTTTCACCATCAAACAAGGTGAAATTTTTGTCATCATGGGCCTTTCTGGCTCAGGCAAATCCACATTGGTGCGCTTACTCAATCGTCTGATTGAACCTAGTGCCGGTCAAGTATTGATCGATGGGCAAGACATTGCTGCACTCTCAGATAAACAGCTGCGTGAATTGCGTCGACGCAAGCTCAGTATGGTTTTTCAATCCTTCGCGTTAATGCCCCACCTTAATGTTCTGCAAAACGCTGCTTTTGGTTTAGAACTGGCCGGCATGGATATCAAAGAGCGTAATCAGCGTGCGATGCTGGCTTTAGAGCAAGTTGGTTTAGACACCGTGCATATGAGCTACCCCGATGAGCTATCTGGCGGTATGCAGCAACGTGTGGGCTTAGCCCGAGCGCTGGCCAACGATCCTGAAATTATGCTGATGGACGAAGCCTTTTCGGCACTTGACCCACTGATCCGTACCGAGATGCAAGATGAGTTGGTGAAGCTGCAGAGCAAAGCACGACGCACCATTATTTTCATTTCGCACGACCTCAATGAAGCCATGCGCATTGGTGATCGTATTGCCATTATGGAAGGCGGGCGCGTGATCCAAGTGGGTACACCAGATGAGATCCTGAATAACCCTGCTGATGATTACGTGCGTTCATTCTTCCGTAATGTCGATGTCACCACTATTTTGTCGGCTAAAGATATTGCCAACAAACAACACGCGACTGTGATTGATCGAGAGGGTTTTGGCCCGACTGCGGCAATTGAGTTGTTACGCCATAACGAGCGTGATTATGGCTATGTAGTGTCACCTCGGGGTGAGTTTTATGGCGTGGTATCGCTAGAAAGTTTACTCAAAGCTGAGAAAAGTGGCGGCAAGCTGTCTGATGCCTTTCTCAACGGCTATGCGCCACTGATGCACGATACCTTGCTCTGTGAGGTGATTGGTCAGGTGGCTAAATATCCTTTTGGTTTACCAGTGATTGATGAGGCAAGGCGCTACTTGGGTGTGATCACTCGGGTTGCCATGCTGCGCGCACTTGATCGGGAGGAGGATTAAGCATGACTGATACAAATACAAGTAATCCCTGGGCCAGCACTGATCAGGTCAGTGAGCCTGCGGTTGAAGCTTCGAATCCTTGGGCGAGCAGCGCGACAACTAGCGAGCCCGCTGTTGAAGCGAGTAATCCATGGGCCACTACTGACAGCGCGCCTGCTGCTGCAACCGATGCCAGTAACCCATGGGGTACGAGCGCAAATGAAGAAACCGCTGAAGCAGTTGAGCCTGCAATGGACTGGCTTGCTGCAGCACCGCAAGACGAACAAAGCTTTAGCTTGCTCAACCCCTTTGATCATTACACATTGCCACTGCAAGACTGGGTTGAGTCAGGCTTGGGTTGGTTAGTGGATAACTTTCGTGGTGTGTTCCAAGCCGTGCGCGCACCTGTGGATACCGTTTTGACCAGTGTTGAAGCCACCTTAGGCGCAGCGCCTGCGCTTTTGGTGATTGCCATTATGGCGTTGCTGGCTTGGCAGCTGTCGAGTAAGCGTTTAGCGCTAGCAACTATTATTTCATTGGGTTTGATTGGCTTTATTGGTGCATGGCAAGAAGCCATGATCACCTTGGCCTTGGTGATAACCTCGCTGGTCTTCTGCATATTAATTGGGTTGCCGACAGGTATTTGGCTGGCGCGTAATGATCGGATCGCAGGTGTGATGCGGCCCGTACTTGATGCGATGCAGACCACGCCACCTTTTGTCTACTTAGTGCCGATCGTAATGCTGTTTGGTATTGGTAACGTGCCGGGCGTGGTGGTCACCATTGTCTTTGCTTTACCGCCGTTGATCCGCTTGACCAACTTGGGTATTCGTCAAGTACCAGAGGACTTGGTGGAAGCCTCGCGCTCCTTTGGTGCCAGTCCGCGTCAACTGCTATTTAAAGTGCAATTGCCATTAGCCATGCCAACCATTATGGCCGGCGTTAACCAAACTTTGATGCTGGCATTATCGATGGTGGTGATTGCCTCGATGATCGCAGTTGGCGGGTTAGGGCAGATGGTGTTGCGCGGGATTGGCCGTTTAGATATGGGCTTAGCCACTGTCGGTGGCTTAGGTATCGTGCTGTTGGCGATTATTTTGGACCGCATGACCCAAGCTTTGGGCAGTGATGAGCGCAGTTCTGGTGTGCGTCACTGGTACCAGCGTGGCCCAATTGGCTTATTCACAAAATTGTTCGGCGGTAAGTCAGCCGAAGCCCCCTAAAACACTTAGGTTATTGCAGCGCATTTCGCCTGTGATAACCCTGTGTGCAATTGATATAAATAAAAAAATTAGGAGAATAATATGACTTCATCATGGTTAAGAAAAGCAGGTCTAGGTCTGCTCGCTGCCGCAATGACCGCAAGTCTGAGTGTGCAGGCCAATGATAGGCCAGGCGAGGGCGCTGTTGTGACCCCGCTAAAGAGCTCCATTGCTGAGGAAACCTTTCAAACCTTACTGGTCAGTCGTGCGCTGGAAGAGTTGGGTTTTAAAGTTGAAAAAATCCGTGAACTTGAATACCCCGCAGCGCATATTGCGATTGCCAATGGCGATGGTACATTTCTGGCCGACCATTGGTACCCAATGCATATCGACTTTTATGAAAAAGCCGGTGGCGATGACAAGCTGTTCCGTTCCAATGTTTACTCAGGCGGTGCTTTAAGTGGCTACCTAATTGATAAGAAAACCGCTGATAAGCATGGCATTACTAATATTGCTCAGCTTAAAGATCCGAAAATTGCCAAGCTCTTTGATAATAACGGCAATGGCAAAGCTGATCTGACTGGTTGCCCACCAGGCTGGTCATGCGAGCAAATCATTGAGCACCATATGGATGCCTATGGTCTACGCGATACGGTTGATCACAACCAAGGTTCTTACTCAGCACTGATGGCGGGCACAATCTCAGAGTACGAGCGTGGTGAGTCAATCCTCTATTACACATGGGTGCCTTACTGGATTAGTGCGGTGATGAAGCCGGGTCAAGATGTGGTGTGGATTGAAGTACCATTTTCATCCTTGCCAGGTGTGGGCGACAAAGCGGATACGGCACTACCGGATGGTTCCAACTACGGTTTCCGTCCTAACACTCAGCACATTGTTGCCAATAAAGCGTTCGTAGAGAAGTATCCTTCGACTGGTGCTTTATTTAATGCAATGGAGCTGTCGAGTGCTGATATTTCTGCACAGAACCTAGTGATGCGCAATGGTCAGGATAAAGATGCAGACATTATCCGTCATACGGATCTGTGGATTAAAGCCAACCGTGCCACATTTGACGGCTGGTTAGATGCAGCGCGTGCAGCGGCTAAATAAGCCCAGCTAACGCAACTTTAAAACCCCATTGCTGTAAAAGCGGCAATGGGGTTTTTATGTCTGACTATTGAGCTTAAGAGTCTAGGGTGTCGGTTCTTCCTCTAATGAGTCTGTCTTTGCTGCGTAGTTGGATAAATATTTCTCCAGCTACGCTCTAGGCAACGCATCCTCCAGTAAAGAAAAAGACAAAGACAAAGACAAAGGCAAAGGCAAAGGCAAAGGCAAAGGCAAAGGCAAAGGCAAACAGCCTGAGACGATATGTGTGATACGCACTGCGCTAAGTCTGTTCTTCCCTCAACGAGCCCATCCGGGGCTCGATTCGGGCGCTCGCCATCCCTGGCTCGCTTGCCACAGACCCAGCGCAGTACGCGTTGACCATGTGCATGTTTTGCTAGATTTGCGTAAGTCTCTTTTTAGCGAGTGCAGCTGATTAGCTGTCATGTGTAATAGATGCTGACTCAGTAACGTATGAAGCAAGCATGAGGTGTGCAGAGTAACTAGGATTTTACTCGCTTTGAGTTTATACAAGACGTGAAAATAACGCCGCTGATTAACGAGTACTTCGGGGTTGGTGTGATGAGCGAGCTAGGGATGGCGAGCGCCGGAGTT
>CAYLOI010000006.1:0-107711 GCA_964385265.1 uncultured Thiopseudomonas sp. | reverse complement strand
CGTTGTAGGGTCAGTTCTGAGATTCGTATCATGGCGCGCAGTTTAGCAGTTTCGCTGCGGTTACCAATATGGGGCGAGAGATATTTAGCATCGGTTGTTTTGCTGATTGGCATGGCAACCGTGCCAATGGCTGCCATGGGTCAGTAACAATAGCGGTTAGCTGGCCAGTTTTTCTATCGCAGCTTGCGGATCGGCTACGCTATAGCGGCCTTTATCGTCACGACTGATGGCACTTATTGCTACGGCGGGGTCGTGGGTAAACACCAGACGGCCATTGCGTGCATATAGATCATCGAGTAGTACTTGCTTCTCTTCGATCAAGCCTTCAGGGAAACGGTCGTAACCCATGGTAATGGCGAGGTGCACCCAAGGCGCGCCGGGAATAAGATCGCCAGGAAACACTACCGGACCGTTGGGCATGGCAACTTCTGGCAGCATTTGTCCTGGAGTGTGGCCATGGCTCCAGTGCAAACGCCAACCTTCACCCAGCAACGGGTGGTTTGGGCTGTCATCTTCAACCAAATGTAAACGGCCGCAGTCTTTGAGCAGGGCAAGCAGTTCAGGGATATAGGATGCACGGTCACGAGCGTGGGGGTTATTAGCGCGCTGCCATTGCCCCGAGCCAGTAATAAACTGCGCATTGGGGAATAGCAATTCAGCGGCTTGACCGTCCTGCCAAGCAGACAATAAGCCGCCGGCATGGTCAAAATGCAGATGGGTGAGGACGACAATATCAATATCCTGATGACTTAAGCCTTGCTCAGCTAAGCTGTCGAGCAGCACATGGTGGCTTTCTTGTACGCCAAAACGCTCTTTCATCTGCGGCGAGAAAAAAGCACCAATGCCGGTTTCGATTAAAATGTTGCGGCCGTCTTCTTGTACCAGTAGCGCGCGGCAACCGAGGTCAATACGGTTTAGCTCATCAGGCTGCATCCAGCGTTGCCAGAGGGCCTTGGGGGCGTTACCAAACATTGCGCCGCCATCAAGTTTTTGGCTGTTACCTTGCAGGGTGGTTAAGGTTCTCATTAAAATTGTGCTCCTTCTCAGTGTTTTTGCTCAGCCCAGCCGTGCTATAGAACGGTAGGGCTGAGTCACTTTGCTTAAAATTGCTCTGCAGCAAGGCCATACAAAGATTGGCTGCCGGCTTTGATGCTGGCCTCTAAGCTGAGTGTGCGTGGCAACATATGGTTGAAATAGAAATCGGCTGTGGCTAACTTAGCGCTATAGAAATCAGGGTCTTGAGCAAGGTTTTTCTGCGCGGTGCTAGCCATACGTGACCACATCCAAGCGTAAGCAACGTAGCCAAACAGGTGCAGGTACTCCACCGAAGCGGCGCCGATCTCATTTTTATTCTCGGCTGCATGTTCCAGTAACCACTGGCTGACACTTTCTAAGCGTTCGACAGCCTCTTGCACTTGGGCAGCGTATAAGGTCTCAGGTTGGCTGATTTGTGCACGGATGCTGCGGGTGAAAGTGGTTAGGAATGCACCGCGATTGGCAACCAATTTACGGCCGAGTAAATCCAGGGCCTGGATACCGTTGGTGCCTTCATAAATTTGTGCAATGCGCACATCACGGACCAATTGCTCTTGGCCCCACTCACGAATATAGCCATGGCCGCCAAACACTTGTTGACCGTGGATACAGCTCTCTAAACCGGTATCGGTGAAAAAGGCTTTAGTCACTGGGGTCAGTAGCGCGACCAAGTCTTGCGCTTGTTCAGCCAGCGCGCTGTCGGGGCTGTACTTGGCAATGTCCAGCTGTTTGCCGACATAACAGGCAAACGCACGACCGCCTTGCGTCATGCTCTTCATGGTTAACAGCATGCGACGTACATCGGCGTGGACAATAATTGGGTCTGCTGCTTGCTCGGGGCTCACAGCACCGGTGGCAGCGCGACTTTGCAGACGCTCTCGGGCATAAGCTGCTGCGCGCTGATAGGAGGCTTCAGCGCAACCAATGCCTTGAATACCAATGGATAAACGTTCGTAGTTCATCATGGTAAACATGGCTGCGAGGCCTTTGTTAGGCTCGCCTACCAAGTAGCCGGTGGCCTCGTTAAAGTTCATCACGCAAGTGGCTGAGGCTTTGATGCCCATTTTATGTTCTATGGAACCACAGCTGACTGCGTTGGCTGTGCCCAGTGAGCCATCGGCATTGACCTTGATCTTAGGGACTAAAAACAATGAAATGCCGCGCGCACCTTCGGGCGCATTTGGTAATTTGGCCAGCACTAAGTGAATGATGTTTTCGGTGAGGTCTTGTTCGCCGCCAGTGATAAATATTTTGCTACCGGTGATTGTGTAGCTGCCGTCGCTGTGTTCGCTCGCACGTGTGCGAATCAGTCCTAAGTCGGTGCCCGCATGGGCTTCAGTTAAACACATCACACCGGCCCAGCGGCCTTCATACAGCGGCGGCAAATAGGTGTTTTTCAACGCTTCACTGGCATGCGCATCAATGGCTAAGCAGGCGCCAGAGGTGAGTGCTGAGTACAGAGCAAAGCTTGAATCAGCGGCGTAGAGCATTTCTTCGAATTGCACCGAGAGCATTTTCGGCATGCCCATGCCACCGTAAGCAGGATTACCGGCTAAGCCAACCCAGCCGCCTTCAATGTAAGTGTTGTAAGCCTGTTTAAAGCCATCAGGCGTAGTGACCGAGCCATTATCCCATTGCGCGCCTTGCTCATCACCGTTACGGCTTAGAGGGGCAATTAATTGACTGGTGACTTTGGCGGCTTCTTCGAGGATGGCATCAGCAGTTTCGCTGTCTACGTTTTCTTGCAGCTGGGGCAATTGCTCCCAGACTTGTTTGGCGTTAAACACTTCATGCAGAACAAAGCGTAAGTCGCGTAAAGGGGCATTAAAATCAGACATGATCTATTCTCTTTAGAGTGCGGTAGCCGCTGTTTGAGCGAGCTACCGAGTAACAGTAGGCTGACTATTTTTCAGGTGTGACATCAGCGTCTTTAGCCGGGTTGACTGTGGTGAACTTCAGCAGGTGGGTGCGTTCAATTAAAATATACAGCACCGCACCTGTGGCTAAGCCCCAGCCTGCGCCATACACTGCCAGCACAACACCCATGGTTCCAGCAATCCCGCGCTCAGTATTATTGTTGAGCTGTTCAAAGCCTACCATTAAGCAAATATAGCCGGTCAGAACCAAGGTCAGCGATAAGGCAATCGGCAGTACTGGTTGGAAAAAGGTGACCAGTGGCAGCATAAACAGTGCGAGGAAACCAGTAATCCAAAAGGTGCCGCCGCCGCTGTAAATTGAATCCATGGCTTTGCGCCCGTACTTGTAACGCTCGGCCATGGTCGCGGCAACTGCAGTCCAGATTGGACCGGCTAAGCCAGGGTAGGGCGCGAAGAACGCATGCAAGGCGTTACGCAAGGCGGTGACCAAGTGCACGCGGTCGATATTGGTATCGATTTGCTCATCAGGACGCAACTCATCCGCCCGTTGCATTAATGATTGGCCAACAATAATGTCACCAAAAGCAATGATGTAAGCAATTACCGCAGTTGGCACAGCCAGCATAAAGACTTTGGCATCCGGGAAGCCTAGGGTAAATGGCAGATAGTTCCACATGTCGCCGAAAGCCGGCGCAGTGATACCAAAGCGCACATCAGGCATGCTGTATTCGCCGACAGCAATACCGGTAAAAATAGCAATCAACATGCCAGGCACCATGCCGTAGTTCACAACTTTACGTGCTAGAGGCAATCTGTCGGTGAGGCCGCGGAAGGATACGGAGAACATCAGGTATAAGCACACCAAGCTGCCAATCACCAACGAGATGGGCGTGTTGGCAAGGCGTCCGCCCGCATCAATTTCACCAATTAAGGCCGCGATACCCGCACCAATGATGATGCCGCCTTTCATTGAGTTGGGAATAATGCGCACCAGTGCGCTGCCCAGTCGCGTCACACCTAAAACAAGAAAGATGACAAAGACCAGAAACTGTAAAGCAAATAAAGCTTGAATAGCCTCTGGGCCGGGCTCGTAATCACCTAGAAACAATAAGACGACTGGGATGCCAGGGGTAATCCAACCGGGCACAAAAGGCACGCCAAGCAGTGCCGGTAGCATAAAACCAATGCCGCACACCGTGACATAGGCCAGAGCGACGTCGTAGGGTAGGCCTAAGTATTTTTCGAGCAGAGGGATCATCCCTAAGCTGACCACGAACATGATCAGCGCTTGAAACATTTCCGCAGTTTCCCAGCGGTAGTGGACAAAAGGCAGCCTTACTTTAAAAGGGCCAGCTGGCCAGTAGGGTTGCTCATCACCGTCTTTACGTTGATAAAGTTGCATAGTTATAACCTCAAAAATGGCATGTGCTAGCGCTGTGCGAGCATCAATTGCCGCACAGCGTTAGTTGTTATTGTTGTAATGGTTGTGTTCGGCCTTTATAAGGCTCGTGCTGTTTCACGCAGAACGAATTTTTGTATTTTTCCGGTTGAGGTTTTTGGAAGCTCGGTGAATATGACGGTTTTTGGCACTTTAAATGCAGCCAGATTGTTACGACAGAAACTTATAATGTCGGCTTCGCTAATGTGTTCTTGGCCAGCTTTTAGAGTGATAAATGCGCAAGGTGTTTCGCCCCAGCGCTCATCAGGTCGTGCTACTACAGCTGCTTCAAGTACCGCAGGGTGGTGGTAGAGCACGCCCTCGACTTCAATGGTGGAGATATTTTCGCCACCGGAAATAATAATATCTTTTGAGCGGTCCTTGATTTCTATATAGCCATCGGCATGCCATACAGCCAGGTCGCCGGTATGGAACCAGCCACCTTCAAAAGCTTCTTTACTGGCGGTTGGGTTTTTTAAGTAGCCTTTCATCACGGTATTACCGCGCATGAAAATCTCTCCGATGCTTTGTCCATCTTTTGCGGTGGGGACTAAGGTGGTTGGATCAGCAACCATCACGCCTTCCAGTGTTGGGTAGCGCACACCTTGGCGTGATTTAAGTTCGGCGCGTTTTTCCTGGGGTAATGCATCCCACTCGGCTTGCCATGCGCACAAGGTGACAGGCCCGTACACTTCAGTAAGACCATAAACATGGGTAACTTCAATACCCATTGCTTCTACTGCACCAATCACTTGGGCCGGTGGTGGCGCGCCAGCAACCATGGCTTTAACTGGGTGTTCAAGCGTGGCTTTGGCCTCTGCAGGTAAATTAACCAGGGCTTGCATCACAATAGGTGCGCTGCACAGGTGGGTCACTCGCTCATCGTGAATTAATTGCAGAACTTGCTGCGCATCGGCACGGCGTAAAAACACATTCACACCGGCCAGAGCGGTAATGGTCCATGGGTAGCACCAACCGTTGCAGTGGAACATAGGTAGCGTCCACAGGTAGACCGGGTGATTCCCCATCGCCCAGGTCATTTGGTTGCCCATGGAGTTAAGAAATGCACCGCGGTGGTGGTAGACCACGCCTTTGGGATTACCGGTGGTGCCTGAGGTGTAATTTAAAGCAATGGCTTGCCACTCATCGTCTGGCCACTGCCAAGCAAAATCTGCATCACCTTCAGCTAAGACCGCTTCATAATCCAAGTCGCTGACGGCTTTGCCTTGACCGTACTCAGGGTCATCCACATCAATAATTAACGGCGGGTTTTCCAGCATGCGACAGGCGGTTTGCGCCACTGCGCAAAACTCACGGTCAACCACCAGTACTTTTGCTTCGCCGTGCTGCAACATAAAGCTGATGGTTTCAGCATCAAGGCGTACGTTTAAAGTATTGATCACCGCACTAATCATTGGTACGGCAAAGTGTAACTCCAGCATTTCTGGAATATTGGGCAGCATGACTGCGACGGTGTCGTCTTTGCCAATGCCGCGATTGGACAGCGCAGAGGCAAGTTTGCGGCAGCGTGTATAGGTTTCGCTCCAAGTGCGACGAATAGCACCGTGCACGACGGCTGGGTAATTAGGGTAGATGGCGGCGGTGCGCTCAATAAAACTTAACGGACTGAGCGCAATATGGTTTACCTCATTGCGAGCAAGGCCCTGTTCGTAAATAGACATAGTAATTCCCTGTAATTTTTTGTTAAGTCTGAACGCTAACTATTAAGCAACTATGCGCTTGATTTATTGTTAGATTTAATAGTCTTTAATAATACCTAGCGTTTTTATAACGGTATAAAAACTATAGTTTTATAGTAGAAGTACTATATTGAGTGGCAAGCCTATGTATACTCGCTGCAATAGGCGTTGTACCTGCGGCACTTGCAATGACTTTTCAGTCAAAAAAAGCCTGTTTAGTATTGCTTAAGGCGGCAAAAGCCCGCCTTGTAAGGCTAGAGCGAACAGTCTTTACTGGGTTTCTAAAGAAAACTCAGCCATCTGGGCGGACTTGACTGAAATGCAGAGCGCTGGAGAAAAGAGGCGCTTGAGGCAGTTTGTATTTAAATTAGTGCGTATCAGCTAGGCATCGCACTGCTGGCTGTATTACAGCTAAAGTATAGGTCATCATAAGAGGCTGCCCTAATGACAGGGCAGGTTGTCTATGCCGTTAATAATGAGCAAACAATACCGAACTTGGTCCGGTTTTTATTAGAGTTGCTTGATGAGTGCCATCCCTTTTAATGGGAATCAAACACTTTTAAATGCCGCTCTGAATAGCAATAACTGTTGGGTTTTTAGTTGTATGCTGCTTGGATGCACGCAGGCGTAAATCGACGCTGACGATCTGCGCACGCCAGAGCTTGATGTGGCGATTGTTGTGACAGCAAACAGGATGTTTAGTGTGAGCGCTAGGTGCTGGAGACTTAAACTGTATGGAAAAAGCCTATAACGAACAGATGTTATTAAGTCGCGTACAGCGGCTGCACAGTCGCTTGAGTGGTGTTGACAGTCAGAGCCGGTTGCAGCTGGTGTTGCAGCGTATCACCAGCCTGACCCCTCGCGAAAATGATGTGCTGCTGCCTTTGGTGCAAGGCTATACCAGCCGTGAAATAGCTGAGCAGCTGGGCATCAGTGTTAAAACTGTCGACTTATACCGCAGCAGAGTGATGCGCCATATGCAGGCACAGACCTTGCCTGAGTTGGTTGGAATGGCGATTGCTGCAGACTTGGTTGACCCGCTGGCGCTACGCGGCATAGCAGTAGCGGATGCAGCAAATGACTAATCTTGGCTACGCGCTTGTGCCACATAGGCTTGCAGCGCGAGCAGGCGCTCAGCATCCAGCGCGAGCCCGAGATCTGCGCCGCGTAAACCTTGTTCAAGCAACGGCTTAACGCTAACTGCACGCACCACCTCGGCAGCTTGGCGTAAATAGTCGGCTTGCGGATAGAGGCGGTCTTCAAGGCCTAAGCGTCCACGTGAATCCATTTCGCTGGCAGCGATAAAATCAGCAAAACGCTGTGGGCGACGCATGATGTCGAAGGCCATTAATAATTTTAATAAGGTTGCGGGGCGTAGCTCCAAAGCGCGGTGCGCATGGGTATGGTACTCGCCGACCAGTAAGGCTAGCTGGGCCGTCTCATTAGGCACTTTAAAGCGCTTATTAACTTTTTTAATCAGCGGCAAACCACGGGCTTCATGGCCAATATGCCGTGGCCATAGCGCTGGGTCGGTGCAGCCTTTACCTAAATCATGCAGCAAGCAAGCCCAGCGCACATTAAGTGATTGGCTAAAGCGCACGCATTGCTCTAGCACACTAAGAATATGCACGCCTGTATCGACTTCAGGGTGATGCTCAGCGGTTTGCGGTACACCAAACAAGGCATCAACCTCAGGTAGCAACACTTTTAGTGCGCCACAATCACGTAATACTTGAATAAACACCTCTGGATTGTTTTCCATCAGTGCGTGGGCAAACTCTTGCCAAATGCGCTCGGCGGTTAAATGCTCCAACTCGCCGGATTCAGACAGGCTGCGCATCAACTCGAGCGTCTCAGGAGCAACTCTAAAACCCAAATAAGCATAACGCGCAGCAAAACGAGCGACACGCAAGACGCGCAGTGGATCCTCGGTAAAAGATGGCGACACATGGCGTAAAACCCGTGCTGCAAGATCAGATTGACCACCGTAGGGGTCATATAGTGTGCCGTCATCGGCAAGCGCCATTGCATTAACCGTTAGGTCGCGGCGCAGCAGGTCTTCTTCCAAGGTTACATCTGGGCTGGTATGGAAGGTAAAGCCACCATAGCCGTGACCACTTTTACGCTCGGTGCGCGCGAGGGCGTATTCTTCGCCGCTGGTTGGGTGCAGAAACACAGGGAAATCATCACCCACCGGACGAAAGCCTTGCGCACGCATTTGTTCTGGTGTTGCACCGACCACCACCCAGTCGATATCGACCACCGCGCGGCCTAAAAGTTGATCGCGAACCGCACCACCGACCTTGAAAATCTGCATACAGGGACGTACCTTAAATAGATATAAACACAAGGATACCGATAAGTTGGTGTCTTTGGTTGCTTGCGAGCTGTGTTGTTTAATCTGTTGTGAATCAGGCTGCTGATTATACACAGTGCTGGCTGCCAGCTTTGCATATCGAGCGTTTGCTCGAGTGCAGTAAAAACCAGTTATAGCTAAAGGCTATCGGTTCGATGATATCAATCAATTATACCTAAGCATGCGAATGCCCTAGTATTAACAGCGTAAGTTCTTAACCACTTAAAGGAATTATTCAATGTCTTATATTAATAGCGAAGTAAAACCATTCAAAGCAACTGCATTTCACAAAGGTGAGTTCATCGATGTCAGTGAAGCAGACATGAAAGGCAAATGGTCTGTGGTGTTTTTCTACCCAGCTGACTTTACCTTTGTTTGCCCAACTGAGCTGGGTGACCTAGCAGACAACTACGAAACATTCCAGAAAATGGGCGTAGAAATCTACTCAGTATCAACTGACACCCATTTCACTCACAAAGCATGGCACGACACTTCACCAGAAATTGGCAAGATTCAATACCCAATGATTGGTGACCCAACTGGCCAAATCACCCGCAACTTTGGTGTGATGATTGAAGAAGCCGGTCTAGCGGATCGCGGTACATTCGTAATCGATCCAGACGGTAAAATCCAGATCGTTGAAATCAACGCTGGTGGTATTGGCCGTGACGCACAAGAGTTATTGCGCAAAGTTAAAGCAGCACAGTACGTTGCAGCTCACCCAGGTGAAGTATGCCCAGCTAAGTGGAAAGAAGGTGAAGCAACACTGTCCCCTTCATTAGACTTAGTCGGTAAAATCTAAGGTTTACTCCTTACCTTTACCCCGCTTGCTCAGTTGTGATCCAACTTCGTAAGCCCGACGCCCGGGCGCACACCGCTCGGGCGTTTTATTTTCAAAAAACAGATTTTGGAGAATATCAGTCATGTTGGACGCTAATTTAAAAGCACAATTACAAGCTTATCTAGAGAAGGTGACGCAGCCCTTCGAGATCGTTGCGTCCCTTGATAATGGTGCAAAATCGACCGAATTAAAAAACTTGCTGGAAGAAATTGCCGGCATGAGCGACAAAATCACCCTACGTACTGACGGTGATGATGCGCGTAAACCTTCGTTTTCTTTAAACCGTATTGATGGTGATATCAGCTTGCGTTTTGCGGGTATCCCAATGGGTCATGAGTTCACTTCATTGGTGTTGGCGCTACTGCAAGTTGGCGGACACCCATCGAAGCTAGGGCAAGATGTGATTGAGCAGATTGCCAATTTAGAAGGTGAGTTTAATTTTGAAACCTACTTCTCATTGTCCTGCCAGAACTGCCCAGATGTTGTACAAGCACTGAACTTGATGGCGGTACTCAATCCAAATATTCGTCACGTGGCGATTGATGGCGCATTGTTCCAAGACGAAGTTGAACAGCGTCAAGTGATGTCTGTACCGATGATTTTCCTTAACGGCGAAATGTTTGGTCAAGGCCGCATGGACGTTGCAGAAATTCTGGCTAAAGTTGACACCGGCAGTGTTGAGCGTGATGCAGAGAAGATGAATGAAAAAGACGCCTTCGATGTATTGGTCATCGGTGGTGGTCCAGCTGGCGCTGCAGCTTCTATTTATTCAGCCCGTAAAGGTATTCGTACCGGTATTGCTGCGCAGCGTTTTGGTGGCCAAGTATTGGATACCATGTCGATTGAGAACTTTATTTCAGTTAAAGCAACTGAAGGTCCTAAGCTGGTTCGCGCGCTAGAAGAGCATGTGCGTGACTATGATATCGATGTGATGAACCTACAAACGGCCAGCCGTTTAGTCCCAGCAGCTGAGCAAGGCGGTTTGCATACCGTTGAGTTTGAGTCCGGTGCCAGTTTAAAAGCTAAAACTGTGATTCTCTCGACCGGTGCCCGCTGGCGTGAAATGAATGTACCCGGCGAGCAAGAATACCGTGGCCGGGGCGTGGCGTACTGCCCACACTGCGATGGTCCTTTGTATAAAGGTAAGCGTGTAGCCGTTATTGGTGGTGGTAACTCAGGTGTTGAAGCCGCCATTGACTTGGCTGGTTTAGTAAAGCATGTGACCTTGCTTGAATTTGCTGACACCTTACGTGCTGATGCAGTGCTGCAGAAAAAACTGCACAGCTTGCCCAACGTGACTGTGATTAAAAGTGCTATGACCACTGAAGTGATTGGTGATGGTAGTAAGGTGACGGGCTTGATCTACCAAGACCGCAGCACAGAAGAGCTACACACTGTTGAGCTAGAAGGCATCTTTGTGCAGATTGGCTTGCTGCCCAATACTGAGTGGTTGAAAGGCACGGTGGCATTGTCCAAGCATGGTGAGATCGAAATTGATGCGCGCTGTGCAACCAATATCCCAGGCGTGTTTGCTGCAGGTGATGTGACAACAGTGCCGTACAAGCAGATCATTATCGCCATGGGCGAAGGTTCAAAAGCGTCACTGAGTGCGTTTGATCATATCATCCGTTCGTAATAGATAAGACGCTGCAGACACTTCGAGTGTGGCAGCGCTACAATAAAACGCCCGCTGCATTAAGTTGCATCGGGCGTTTTCTGTGTGTTGGATATTGATCAGCAAACCCTCGCAGCGAATCAGCAGTGGTTAGCGGATGATCTGTAGCGCTTACAGGCGATGCCGCGTGGGTCGCTGAATCAACCTGTATGTAACTAAACCCTTTCAACTATTTCCACGGACTGAGTGTTGCTCATGCTGATCGCGTTGCTGATTTTTCTGATTACGATTGTCTTGGTTATTTGGCAGCCGCGCGGTCTGGGGGTGGGTTGGAGTGCCTCTATGGGTGCGCTGTTGGCGTTGCTCTGTGGTGTGGTTGAGTTGGCAGATATTGCTTTGGTTTGGCAGATTGTCTGGAATGCTACGGCCACCTTTATTGCCATTATTATTATCAGTTTACTGCTTGATGAAGCGGGCTTTTTTGAGTGGGCGGCTTTGCATGTGGCGCGCTGGGGCGGCGGCAGTGGGCGTAAATTGTTTGCCTTTATTGTGCTGTTGGGCGCGGCGGTGTCGGCGTTATTTGCCAATGATGGTGCGGCGTTAATTATCACGCCCATTGTCATTACCATGCTGTTGGCGCTGCGATTTTCTCCGGCGGCCACCTTGGCGTTTGTTATGGCCGCAGGTTTTATTGCCGATACCGCCAGCTTGCCTTTTGTGGTGTCGAATCTGGTCAATATCGTTTCTGCGGATTACTTTAAGCTTAGCTTTAATGAGTACGCAGCAGTAATGGTACCGGTCAACTTTGTCAGCATCGCGGCCAGTTTGGCGATGTTGTTTTGGTTTTTTCGTAAAGATGTACCGGGCACTTATGCCCTGAATGAACTCAAACAGCCAAAAGAGGCGATCCGTGATCATGCTACTTTTGTGGCGGGTTGGTGGGTGTTGGGCTTATTGCTGGTGGGCTTTTTTGTGATTGAGCCGCTGGGGGTGCCGATCAGTGCGATTGCTGCAGTCTGTGCGGCACTGCTCTATGTCATTGCGGCCCGTGGCCATGTCATTGGCACCACTCAAGTGCTCAAAGAAGCACCGTGGCAAGTCGTGGTGTTTTCGCTAGGGATGTATCTGGTGGTCTACGGCTTAAAAAATGCAGGGCTCACTGATTATATTGCCCAGTTGTTAAATATTTTTGCGGCGCAGGGTTTATGGGCGGCAACGCTCGGCACGGGGCTGCTCATCGCTGTGTTGTCCTCGATAATGAATAATCTGCCGACCGTGTTGGTTGGTGCGCTGTCGATTGATGCGGCGAGTGTCGATGCTGTAACTCAGCAGGCGATGGTGTATGCCAATGTGATTGGTGCCGACTTGGGGCCGAAAATCACTCCAGTTGGTAGCTTAGCTACACTGCTGTGGCTGCATGTATTGGCACGTAAAAATATCAAAATCAGTTGGGGTTATTATTTTAAAGTCGGGGTGGTGTTGACCTTGCCCGTGTTACTGGTGACCCTCAGTGCTTTAGCGATTCGTCTGAGTCTTTGACTATTGAGTACAGCGGCTATTTGTCGGCGGCGTTTAAGTGTAGAGTCTGAGTGTGTTTTCCCTTTTTAGACGGCCAGATGCGCTGCCAGATTTGGCGCTATTGTCGATCAAGTATCACCGTGAAGGTGATAAAGATTTTTGGCATTGGGTGGTGTTTAAACGTGTCGATGAGCAATCAATGGTGCTTGATTCCGCCAGTTATTTGCCCAGCAATCTGCGAACAGATTTTGCGGCCATGCAGCCTAAATGGTTTATTGAAGTGAGCCATACTCGGCAATAAAGTGCTGCTGAAAGCCTGCCGTTTTCATAATAGTTTAGGCTACGTCCAAAACGAGGCAAAATTATCGGATTTAAGGTTTGGCTGGAGAGTTAGGATGGCATTTAGTGAGTTTGAGTTAAAAAGAATTGAAAAGCTGGCGCAGCACTTTGTAGAAGCAAATCGACCACCTGTACATATTCGTGCGCAGCTTGATTTGGGTTTTCGTATCACAGGGCAAAGTTTAGAGTTGTTTGATATCCGTCCCAACTGGCGTAACCCGAACGAGATCAATGAACTGCCTTTTGCAAAAACGACTTATGTGAAAAAAAGCAACTCATGGAAGATATTTTGGATGCGCCAAGACTTAAAGTGGCATCGTTATGCTCCAGATCCTGAAGTTCCTCGACTCGAAGATTTTTTTGCAGTCGTTGCAGAAGATGCAAACGCCTGCTTTCGCGGTTAAGTCAGTCACTCTCTGCGAGGTGCGGGGTCTTGTCGTAGTGGAGGACAGCGCAAATGGGCGAGGGTGAATGTGTGCACTACATTTAGCAACATATCCTGCTGGAATACTGGATAATAGCCGCCATTCTTTTGCTCTGTATTCTGGTGATGTGCTGTGGAAATCAAGGTTAACTTTCTCGACAACTTGCGTCTTGAAGCCAAGTTCGATGACTTTACTGTGGTGGCTGATCAGCCGATTCGCTACAAAGGAGACGGCTCTGCGCCGGGTCCGTTCGATTACTTTTTAGCCTCATCGGCGCTGTGTGCGGCCTATTTCGTTAAGTTATATTGCCAGGCTCGCGATATTCCCACGGAAAATATTCGCCTGTCACAAAACAATATTGTTGATCCAGAAAACCGTTATAAGCAGATGTTTAAAATTCAGGTGGAGCTGCCTGAAGATATTTCTGATAAGGATCGCCAAGGTATTTTGCGCTCGGTTGAGCGTTGCACGGTGAAGCGTGTGGTGCAAAATAACCCAGATTTTGTCATTGAAGCGGTGGCTAACCTCGACGCTGATGCACAGGCGTTGCTGGGCACGTCCGTGGATGAAAACAGTCAAACCTTTATTGCCGGTAAAGACCTGCCGCTGGAAAAAACCATCGCGACCATGTCGGGCCTGATTGCGAATCTGGGTATGAAGGTTGAAGTCGCTTCGTGGCGCAATATTGTGCCCAATGTGTGGTCGCTGCACTTGCGTGATTCGCAGTCGCAGCTGTGCTTTACCAATGGTAAGGGCGCAACCAAAGAGAGCGCGCTGGCCTCGGCGCTGGGCGAGTTTATTGAACGGCTCAACTGTAACTTCTTTTACAACGACCAATTCTGGGGTGAAGAGCTGGCTCATGCCGACTTTGTCCATTACCCCAATGAGCGCTGGTTTCAGCCGGGTGCTAATGATGAACTGCCGAGTGAGATTTTAGATGAGCACTGCTTGGCGATTTATAACCCGGATGGTGAGCTGCGCGGTTCACATTTATACGACACCAACTCGGGCAATATTGAGCGTGGTATTTGCTCGATACCTTATGTGCGTCAGTCTGATGGTAAAGAGGTGTTTTTCCCCTCTAATCTGATTGAAAACCTCTTCTTAAGTAACGGCATGAGTGCTGGTAATACGCTTGAAGAAGCGCAGGTGCAGTGTCTGTCGGAGATTTTTGAGCGCGCAGTCAAACGTGAAATTATTGAAGGCGAAATCGCGCTGCCCGATGTGCCGCACGAGGTATTGGCCAAATACCCCAGCATTCTGGCCGGTATTCAGGCGTTGGAAGAGCAAGGCTTTCCGGTGCTGGTCAAAGACGCCTCCTTGGGCGGTCAGTTTCCGGTGATTAACGTGACGCTCATGAATCCGCGCACCGGCGGTGTATTTGCCTCCTTTGGTGCGCACCCCAACTTTGCAGTGGCGCTGGAGCGCACTCTGACTGAGTTGCTACAAGGCCGCAGTTTTGAAGGTTTAAATGACATTGCTCGACCCACTTTTTCCAGCCATGCGGTGACTGAGCCCAATAACTCGGTGGAGCACTTTATTGACTCCAGCGGCGTGGTGTCGTGGCGTTTCTTTAGTGCCAAAGCGGATTATGATTTTGTCGAGTGGGATTTCACCGATGGCGGCAATAACAGCAATGTGCAGGAAGCAGAACTGTTATTTGGCCTGCTCGAAGACATGGGTAAAGAAGTCTATATGGCGGTGTTTGAGCATCTCGGTGCGACCGCCTGCCGGATTCTAGTACCGGATTATTCCGAGGTGTATCCGGTCGATGATTTGATTTGGGATAACACCAATAAAGCGCTGTTTTTCCGTGAAGATATTCTCAATCTGCATCGCCTGACACAAGCTGAACTCAAAGCCTTGGTTGAGCGTTTAGAAGAAAGCGAGCTGGATCATTACATCGATATTAAAACCTTGATTGGTGTCGAGTTTGATGAGAACACCGTCTGGGGGCAGCTGACGATCTTAGAGCTTAAATTGCTGATTTATTTGGCCTTAAATCAGCTGGATGAAGCCTTAGAGTTGGTTGAAGAGTTCCTACAGTTTAACGACAACACGGTTGAGCGCGAACTGTTCTATCAGGCGATGAACGCTGCTTTAGAAGTTGCTTTGGATGATGACTTGGATATGGACGATTACGAGCCGAACTTTCGCCGCATGTTTGGTCACGAACGCATGGATGCGGTCATTGGCTCGATCACGGGCAGCGTACGCTTCTACGGTTTAACCCCAACCAGTATGAAACTGGAAGGATTGGATAAACACCTGCGTTTGCTCGATAGCTTGAAAAAGTTGCATGCGGCACGAGCGCGCTTCACTGGCTAATCAGTTTTTATGCAACACAAAAAGGCACCTCTTGGGTGCCTTTTTTAGCTGTCTCTTTGCTGTGTTTGTAGTACCAGCTTGTTTGTACACATGCTGCTTTGCTGTCTAGAAGAGGCAACCCTTAAGTGCCAGTCATGTTATTGACTGATTGCCTTGCAGTTGTGCTTAAATGGACAAAACCGCGACGGCCAAGTGTTGCCCATTTGTCTAGCGTAACGAACTCTATTCCAACAATGAAAATATCAGGAGACAGGCTATGTTGAGATCACTACTCAGTGCGACATTAATGCTCGCGCTCGGCACTACAGCCGCGTTCGCAGATGAAAGCGTGGCCTGCCCGGCGTTTCTTGATCACGATTTACCTAAACTGCATTCCAAAGACACGGTTAATTTGTGTGACTTGGCGGCGGGTAAGCCGATGCTGGTGGTGAATACCGCCAGCCACTGCGGTTTTACCGGACAATTTAAAGGACTGGAAGCCTTGCACGAGCGTTATGCCAAGCAGGGTTTGGTGGTGGTTGGCTTTGCCAGTGATGATTTTAATCAGGAAGCAAAAACTGAAGAAGAAGCCGCGACGATTTGCTTCAAGAATTTTGGCGTGACCTTTACCATGATTGCTCCAGGTCCAGTGACCGGCGCTGATGCAACACCGGTGTTTGCCCACATTAACCAGCAGAGCAAAGCGCCGCAGTGGAATTTCACAAAATACCTGCTTAATGAAAAAGGTGAAGTGATTGAGCGGTTTGG
Organism: uncultured Thiopseudomonas sp.; assembly: GCA_964385265.1. Classification (GTDB taxonomy): domain Bacteria; phylum Pseudomonadota; class Gammaproteobacteria; order Pseudomonadales; family Pseudomonadaceae; genus Denitrificimonas. Next base: position 91,492 of record CAYLOI010000006.1, on the reverse strand, counting down.
CAGCACCACGGGTCCTGAGAGCAAGACTCTAACGCAGGCGATTGATGCTGTTTTATAGTGTCTTAGCAGCTGTGTTGCTGAACGCTGAGCGCAGTCACTGGGTGACGTGTTAGAGCACAATTAAGCTGGAATCTGCCTGCAGTGTTGTGCTGGCTGATATCGGCGTGGATGCTTTTTAGAGCAGACAAATTGCTTCAGTTGAGCAAGACAACGGTACCCTGTCTAGCTTTGCTAGACGGCGCCGTACATAGGTTTCGCTCCAGAGTTACGCAATAAGCGTACAGAGTTGTTGCGGCTGTTTAGGTGATTGTTTATTTATTTCAATCAGTTCGAGGCGTTATGAAAGCATCGATGCGTGGCGCGATAACGCGGATAGTTATTCTGTTGTTGTTTATCTGTGCAGGCAGCTTTGCTTGGGAAGCATCACGCAACTCCGAAATGCGGCCTGTCACTGGGCAGGTGATCGGCACTGTGTACAAAGGCTACAGGATTAGCTATGAGTTACAGGAGCAGCGCTATCAGTTTGAAACGCGCTTTGGCATTGTTGACCTTGCTAGCGGACTGCGCTCGCTTAAGCTAGGTGATCCGATACCACTGCTGGTCGATCCCGCGCAGCGTCATGCAGAGTTAATCAATACACTGAATGGTCGTTATGGCATCACTTTGAGCTTCGCTGCGTTACTGCTTTTATTTAGTGTCGGTGTGCTGCTCTGGGTGATGCGCGGCAAGGGAAATTAAGTCTGAATTATGTATGAGTAAGAACCGCAGCTAGGGTTTCTTCTTTACGCCTTGCTGCGCCTGCGCGGTCAAAGGATCTTCCGGCCAGGGATGTTTCGGATAACGCCCGCGCACATCTTTGCGCACTTGCGGATAGACATTGCGCCAAAAGTTGCCCAAATCAGCCGTCACCGCCAGTGGTCTTTGTGCCGGTGAGAGCAGGTGGATCAGCACTGGGACTTTACCGTCGACCACTTTAGGTGTGTCGAGCCAACCAAACAGCGCCTGCAACTTAGCGGCGAGGACGGGGCCGTTTTCTGCGCTGTAATCCAAGCGCACATTTTGTCCGGTGGGAATAGCCAAGGTGGTGGGCGCTAAGCTGTTGAGTTGTTGCTGTTGTGGATACGTCAGCAAGCTATTAAGAGCTTCAGTGAGATTGAGTTTTTTCAGGTCAGACCAGCGTTGCATGCCTGTTAAAAAAGGCAGCAGCCACGCTTCTAATGTATCGAGCAAAGCTGTTTCGCTAACATTCGGCCAATCATCAGGAAAAATTTTGGCCAACAACTTGACCCGCGCACACCACTGGGTCGCTGCATCTGTCCAAGGCAGGCTGGAAAGCCCCTTGTTGCGCACGGCATTGAGCAAGCCTTGTTGGATCAGCGCAGGATCAGCTTTAGCCAGTTCTTTTTCCTGCAGCACCAGCTCGCCTAATTTGCGTACGCGACGGGCGACGATGGTGCCGCGCTTGTCATCCCATAGTGCTTCTTCGCTGGTGTGAATTAAATGGGCTAAGTCGTGCTCGATATCGGCAATATCCACCGGTGCCGCCAGATAAATGGTGGCTTCACGGGTTTTGCCATCCAGATCGGCAGCCACTAACCAAGCATGACTCAGCAAACTGTCATCGGCGCGTAAGGTCGCGCCTTTACCGTTGCTCAGTTGGTAGCGGGCGGACTGCTCCGCGCGGCGCTGAGCAATACGGTCGGGGTAGGCCAGCGCTAACAGACGGCCGGTTTCTGTCGGACTGGCAAGCTGGGCGGGTACATCACTTTTTTGCAGCAAACGTTTTGCTACCTGCCGGATGCTGTTTAAGCGCGCCGTGTCTAAGCGTTCAGGTCGATATTCGCCGTGCAATACGCGCAAACGCTCGTGCAAGTCAGCACCCGAGTTACTACCAAGCAGATCACGCTCATCCAGCAGGGCGGCCAGTTCAGCGGCAGTCGCGCCAAGCCCCAATGTGCGCCCGAGCAACACCATATTGGCTAAACGTGGGTGCATGCCTAACTCACGCGCGGCTTTGCCATGTTCAGTAATAGCCCCTTCTTTATCCAGCATGCCGAGCAGTTGCAGTAGCTCACGGGCTTGATTCCAATGCGCAGTTGGCGGTGGATCAATCCAAGTCACCTGCGCTGGATCGCGAGCGCCCCATTGGGCTAACTCCAACACCAGTGCGACTAAATCCGCCTCTTGAATTTCTGGTGGGGTGAATTCCGCCAGCGTGGCCTGTTCTTCTGCGCTCCAGAGTCGATAGCACACGCCCGGCTCAATACGTCCGGCGCGGCCTTTGCGTTGCTCGGCCGAGGCTTTGGAGACTCGCGTGGTCATCAGTCGCGTCATGCCGCTATTGGGATCAAACACTGCGCGCCGTTGCTGGCCGCTATCAATCACTACGCGCACGCCTTGGATGGTCAAGCTAGTTTCAGCAATGGCGGTGGCCAACACCACTTTACGCGTGCCCTCAGTGGTGGGTGAAATCGCGCGATCTTGCTCGTCAGCTTTGAGATTGCCGTATAAAGGAGTGAGCAGCACATCATCGGCAACCTGTCCGCGTAACTGGTTTTCCACGCGACGAATCTCCGCCGCGCCAGGTAGAAAAACCAGCAGCGAGCCGCTTTGCTCAGCCAGCGCCTCATGAATCACGGCGACCACAGCATCCGTTTGCTGCCTGTTTCTCAGCTGCACTGGGCGATACATAATATCAACCGGAAAAGCACGGCCGGCGCTGCTGATCACCGGCACATCACCGAGTACGCGGGCAATCGGTGCGCTATCTAAAGTGGCTGACATCACCAGAATGCGCAGATCGTCGCGCAAGGCTTGTTGCGACTCACGGACCAACGCCAAGCCTAAATCGGCATGCAAGGAGCGCTCATGAAACTCGTCAAACAACACCGCAGCGTAATCCTCCAGCATGGGATCGCTTTGAATCATGCGGGTCAAAATACCTTCAGTGACTACTTCAATCTGGGTGCTGGCGGAAATCTGGCTGTCTAGTTTGGTACGGTAACCGATGGTTTGCCCAGCTTTCTCACCCAGCTGCTGCGCCATGAAACGTGCCGCCGAACGCGCGGCCAGACGCCGAGGTTCCAACATTAGAATTTTCTTGCCGGCACGCCAAGGCGCATCGAGTAAGGCCAAAGGTACGCGGGTGGTTTTACCTGCACCAGGCGGCGCTTGCAGCAGTGCAGTGCAGTGTTGCTCAAGAGCTTTTTTGAGTTCTGGCAGTATGGTATCAATGGGCAGCATGGCAACTTCGGTCTAGAAAATGGGACTGCTGCTGATTGTAGCGCAAGGCGGGGTGCTCTTAGGCTATTCAGTGACGTGATGCAACTGTGTTGTATGACATATTTGACGCTGGATGAAATGCATCTACACTTTATGAAAATAACTAAGGGACTGACCGTATGAAAATGTATTTTTTACCTGTGCTTATTTTGCTGAGCTCTTGTGCCATGTCGCTTAGCCCAACCGGTGAGCCGGGGATTAGTATGGGTGATAGTTATGAAAAAGTATTAGCAAAACTGCAGCCGAATCACGCAATTACTAAAACAATTGCCGGAGGTGGTATTCGAGCAGAAGGCTATTCATCCATGCTGAACAGTTGTCGCGTTAAGTATTTTATATTTCAAGGCAAGGATGGTTTGCAGCAAGTCAAGTATGAGCCGGCCCCGCATCTCTCTATGAGTAATAAGTGTCGATAATTGATTGTGCAATACAGCACCAGGGCATTCGAACGTGTTTATCTGGGGCTGGACGATGACGGTTAATCAGTCTTTACCAGTGCAATGAGGGTGGCAGTCCGTATCATAGGCGGCCAATTTTAAAACCACGTTGGACTAATGTCGTATTCTGTTGCTGCTTCTCAATCTGCTTTACCCGATTCAGTTATAACCCCTTCCTCGCATCGTTTTGGTGATCCTGTTGTACTCACGCTAACCATGGGCTTTATTGCTTTGTTCATCGGGCTGTCGATTTATGACACAGCTTGGCTGACTGAGCAAATTGGCAGTGGTTTTGCTTGGACTGCCAAATATATGGGCTCGTTTTTCCAAGCCTTGCTGCTGGCCACTTTCTTTATTGCCGTAGGTATTGCCATCAGCCGATCTGGGCAAGCAAAAATTGGTAATTTGGACGCACCAGAAATCAGCACCTTCCGCTGGTTATCCATGGTGATGTGTACCTTACTGGCCGGTGGCGGGGTGTTTTTCGCTGCAGGTGAGCCCATTTATCACTTTGTGGTGACACCACCTGCGTTTAGTACTGAAGCTGCGAGTGCTGCTGCGGTAGCTCCGGCCTTGGCGCAATCCTTTATGCACTGGGGTTTTTTAGCCTGGGCGGTATTGGGCTCGTTGACCGCAATAGTGCTGGCTTATGCCCACTATAACCAAGGCAAGCCACTGCAACCGCGCACGTTGCTCTATCCGGTATTTGGCGAGTGGATTCTCACCAGTTGGGTGGGTGGAGTGGTCGATGCCTTATGTGTGATTGCCATTGTGGCCGGTACCGTAGGGCCTATTGGTTTCCTAGCGACGCAGATGAGTTATGGCTTGCATGTGCTGTTCGGTTTATCAAACGGCTATACCACGCAGCTATTTGTGCTGATGTTGCTGGCGGCGGTGTATATCACCTCGGCGATGAGTGGCATCCATAAAGGCATTCAGATCCTCAGTCGTTTCAATGTGTTCCTTGCGCTGGGCATTGGTGCGGTGATCTTTGTCTTCGGTCCGACCCTATTTCTGACTGATGTCTATCTGCAGTCGATGGGTGAGTACATGACCTCGTTTTTCGCCATGGCAACCATGACCAGTGAAACTGCGCCGGATTGGTGGATGAAGTGGTGGACGGTCTTCTTCTTTGCTTGGTTTATTGGCTATGCACCACTAATGGCGATTTTTGTTGCGCGCATCTCACGCGGTCGTACCATTCGCCAGATGGTGTTGGCGGTGGCGGTGCTGGCACCGATTGCCACGACTATTTGGTTTACGCTGTTGGGTGGCTCAGGTATTTACTACCAACTGACAGGCGCGGTTGAACTGACTGAAACCCTACAAAATTTCTCGTTTGACGTGGCGACACTGACAGTAGCACAAGCATTGCCAGGTGGTATTTGGATGGCAGCGGCGATTTTGTTGCTGACCACGATCTTTGTCGCGACCACGGGTGATTCTATGAGTTACGCCATTGCTGTAGTCGGCGCAGGCCATGATGAGCCGCACTTCTTGATTCGTGCGTTCTGGGGCGGTGCTATGGCGGTGATGGCGGGCATCTTGCTCTATATGGGTGAAGGCCAGGTTGGCGTGCTACAGCAGTTTATTGTGATCACTGCAATTCCGGTCTCAGTCATCATTCTGCCTTCGTTATGGGCTGGCCCACAAGCGGCCATGGCCATGGCGCGAGAGCAGGGTATGTTGTAATGGCTACTGCTGGAAATAGATAGAAAACGCCTCCGCAGATTGTTTCTGTTGAGGCGTTTTACTTTGAGTGTGGGTTAAATATGCCGATTAGCGCACTATCGACACTGCTCTTTAGGCGCGATGATGGCATGTGTTAAAGCACTCTATGTGCTGTGTGATTATATTTAGAAAACAACATATTTAAGCTTACCTCTAGCACGGGCTATGTTGCGTGGCGCAGTAGTGTTATATCTTTTTGGGTGGTAGTGCTGATTGTTGTCTTTCACCTGAATTTCGTTAAATAAAGTGAGACTCTTCAGCACGACTGATTTGCACTGACTCATTATTTGGAGAGCTCAATGATTACTGTTCACCACCTGAACAACTCACGTTCACAACGAATTCTATGGATGCTCGAAGAGTTGGCGCAGCCTTATGAAATAAAACGCTACCAGCGCGATCCGAAAACCATGCTGGCGCCGGACACTCTGCGCAACGTGCATCCGCTGGGTAAATCACCGGTAATTACTGACGGTGCTCTGACCATTGCTGAGTCTGGTGTGATCATTGACTACCTTGCTCACACCTACGGCGATAAAACCGCGCTGCCGACACCTGGAAGCCAGCAGTGGATTGATTACAACTATTGGCTGCACTATGCCGAAGGTTCGCTGATGCCGTTTTTACTGTTGCGCTTGGTGTTCGAAAAAATCAAAACCAGCCCCATGCCGTTTTTTGCTAAACCTGTTGCTAAAGGTATTGCCGATAAAACCGCTAAACAATTTATTGATCCACAGTTGAATAACCATCTTGATTTTATCGAAGCTCATCTTGGTAAACATCAATGGTTTTTAGGTGATGAACTCAGCGCAGCTGATTTTCAGATGAGCTTCCCGTTGGAAGCCGCTTTAGCGCGCGGCATCATCGGCCGTAATCGACCCAATATCGCCAATTATGTTAAACGCTATCAGGCACGCCCCGCCTATCAGCGCGCACTCGAGAAGGGCGGCGAATATGACTATGCCTGAGGATTGCAGTTGTCGTTAGAGTCTTAGAGCTAAGTTTGACGAGCCTGTAGCGCGCCTCATGATCAGCTTTATAGGCGCACTCTGCAGGGGTGGGCGGTTGAAGCATACTGTGATACACGTAACAATAAGTAAAACGCCCCAGCAGCGCGATCTGTTGAGGCGTTTTTATTGCGCTGTAATCTAGCTAATACTTCTTGTTGGCTCTGGCCGCAAAGCTCAACTTAACGTTTTTACCAAGACTTATAGGGCAAAAATTTACCATTCATGGTGATGACCACACGATCACCCTGTGGGTTTTCTTCTTTGTCGATATTCATGGAGAAATCAATGGCACTCATGATGCCATCGCCAAATTTTTCATGGATAAGTTCTTTCATGGTCTCACCGTAGACGCCAATCGCCTCATAGAAACGATAGATGACTGGATCGGTAGGTACAGCTTTGTCCCAGCTTTTATGTGGGAACTCTTGCAAGGCAGCGGAGACTTCTGTGGGTAGGTTAAGCACTGCACATACTTTGTCAGCTGGCTCTTTTTTTAAGCTGTTCATACCCAAGCAAGCCGAGGTTAAAAACACCGGTGAGATGCCAACTTTCTCTGCAAGCGTCTCCCAGTTAATACCAGATGCCTTTTTTGCAGCCATAATCTCTTCGGTCATTTCAATCTTATTCATGTTGCTACTCCTAGTTGATTAAGGTATTGCTCTGCTTTTGAGCAGATGAATTTAGCAATAATAGTTATGCTTTGTGTTTTAGCTCTGCGCTGGCGCAACCTTTGTTAAGCGAAGCGCTATCATTGAAAATACTTTGAGTGATTAAGTAACCCACAAAAGTGTGGGTTGAGAATAGCATTGATCGCAAGAGTAGCAGCAACTCCACATAGCCAGTGAGTTGTGCTAAGTGTGTTTGCTGTTACGTTTATGCTGCAAATTGAATATATAAAATATATTCTGTTCACTGCCGTTGAATGGATTAAAATTACGCGGAGCTTTTCATTGTTATGAATACGATTGCGCACCACATCGATCCGAGTGTTATTGCCTTTGCGCTTGATCAATCGTACAACGCTGTCTTAGTCACTGATGCAAATTCTGGTGAAGAAGGGCATCGTATTATTTTTGTAAACCAAGCATTTTTACGGATGACAGGTTATAGCGAAGAAGAATTACTGGGGCGCAATCCAAATATTTTGCAAGGCCCGGATACCAGCCCTGAGGTGATTGAGCGGTTACGTCAAAGCCTGCAAGAAGGCACCTATTTTGAAGGTTCAACGGTTAATTATCGTAAAGATGGACAGCCTTACACCGTGGAGTGGAATATTTCTCCGGTGCGCAATCATGCTGGTGAAATTACCCACTTTGTTTCCTTGCAGCAGGATATTAGTAGTTTAGTGGCTGCGCAAAAGACCACTCAACTGTTTGCGCACGTGCTCAACGCTACCGGTGATGGTGTGTTGATCACTGATAACCGCGGCACCATAGAGTTCGTTAACAAAGCCTTTGAGAAAATTACTGGGTATGGGCTGGCCGAAGTGCTCGGTCGCAATCCAAGTATGTTCAAGTCTGGAGAGCAAGACTATGATTTTTACAAGGACATGTGGAGCACTCTAAAAAAGGGTAAGTCCTACAAGGGTACTTTTGTGAATCGCAGCAAGAGTAATCAGTTGATCTATTGTGATGAGACAATTACACCGCTGACGGATGAGGCCAATAACATCACCCACTATGTGAGTATCTTACGTGATAAAACAGCCCGGGTTTTAGAAGAACAAAAGCTGCGTAAAATGGTTCGATTTGATGGTTTGACTGGCGCTCTGACTCGATCTGCCGGTGAATTAGCGCTGGAAAAAGCCTACATACAACACCGTGGTGAGCAGTTACCTATGTCGATTGCACTGGCTGATATCGACTATTTCAAACAGGTTAATGATCAGTGGGGACATAGTACCGGTGATGCTGTTCTGAAAACGATTTCCAGCAGCATGATTGCGACGCTGCGAGCCAACGATGCGGTGATACGTTGGGGTGGTGAAGAGTTTTTACTTATTTTTAGTGGTTGCGATTTGGAGCATGGCTTACTGCTGGCTGAACGCTGTAGGCTCGCTGTTTACAATAACGATCATGGCGATATTGGCCCTGTCACTGTATCGATAGGCATTGGCGAGTTGCAGCCTAATGAAGCCTTAGCAGACTTGATTGAGCGTGTTGATAAAGCACTGTACAGCGCAAAAAATGCAGGGCGTAATCAATCACGGGTTTCTGTTGTTGAGCAGGAGGCTTGATCGAGAAAGCTTGGTTGTCTGTGTTGATAATAATACGTGGTCTGCATGATTTTTTTAGCTACTGCCATGCCTACTCAATATCTTCTAGGCGAGGTTAGAAGAGAGCAAAACAGTATGCTAAATACAATAAGCTGAACTAAAGCTGCGTGAAGCCCTCAAAACTAGTGCTAGTGTCATTCCACAGATGAAGGATACGAATTATGTTATATACAATTGCAATGGTACTTATAGCCCTGTGGGTTTTGGGCTTGGTTTCATCAGTGACTATTGGTGGATTTATTCACCTTCTTCTTGTGATCGCGGTCATTATCGTCTTGCTGCGGGTGATCAGTGGCCGTAAACCCCTTTAGCCGATGTTACTGATAGCCTCATATAGTTCTCGGCAATGGCGCGCTGAGTACCTCACCGGAGCTAGGAGCTACTGGCTGAGGCATAGCTTGCCAACAAATAAACAGGCGCGACACACGATAAATGATGTTCAGTGGCCTAAGTTGTACTTAGGCTATGCCCTTAGTTTATTCAGCGTCGCGCTTAACCAATTGCGGAAATACATGCCGCCATTCTTCAAAACCACCATCCATGCTGTACAGCTCGCTAAAATCTTGGCTGTGTAAATAAACCGCAGCACTTTGACTGGAGTGGCCGTGGTAGCAGGTCACAATGGTCGGTGCATCCAAATCGGCTTGGGCAATAAATTCGGCCAATGAGTGGTTGTCTAAATGGATGGCACCAGTAGGGTGTCCATTAGCAAAGCTCTCAGGGTCACGAATATCGACCATAACTGCACCTTCGGCACAGAGTTGTTGGGCTTGTGTCACATTGATGCGTTTAAAAGCGTCCATTGGATCCTCTGGCAATTGCGGTGTTTATTTAGCTGGCGAGCAAGCGCAGCGTTCAAAATGCTGAGTGTCAATATTATACAACGACATTTTGCCGCCCCAGACGCAACCGGTGTCTAGGGCTATGGTGTTAGGTGCAGGGCAGCGGCCTTCGAGTGCCGCCCAGTGGCCAAATAAAATAGTATCGTCGCGGGTTAAGCGCTGAGGATGACTAAACCATGGAGCAAAGCCTTTTGGCGCGCTGGTGATGCCTTCTTTGGCATTAAGGTCGAGCTCACCGTCGGCAGTGCAAAAGCGCATGCGGGTGAAGTAATTAGTAATTACCCGTAAGCGCTCAATGCCATGCAATTGCTCGTTCCAAACGGTCGGGTGATCGCCGTACATACCGTCTAAATAGGGCAGTAATAAGCTGTCATCGCGCAGCACTAGGTGCATCTCTTCGGCACGCGAGAGCGCGTCTTGAATGCTCCACTGCGGTGGAATACCGGCGTGGACCATACTGATTTTGCGTTCAGCGTCATGGTGCATCAGCGGTAACTGACGCAGCCAAAATAGCAGGTCGGCGCAGTCAGGTGCGTTGAGTACTGGACGTAGAGTATCTTTCTTTTTTAGCCGCGCGGTGTGATTGGCAATCGCTAGTAAATGTAAATCATGATTGCCCAGTACGCTGACGACCGAGTCACGCATGGCGTAGAGAAAACGTAATGTTTCTAATGACTGTGGGCCGCGATTAACCAGGTCGCCAACCAGCCACAACACATCTTGGCTGGGATCGAAGTTGACTCGATCAAGCAGGCATTTAAGTGGCTCTAAACAGCCTTGTACATCACCAACAGCATAGGTCGCCATTAATGCAAGGCTCCTGGCACGGCTAAACTAAAGGGTGCAATGTACGCTTCAAACTCTTCACCGTCCTCAGTGCGCATAGTAAAACTGCCGTGCATGCTGCCTACCGCGGTAGCCATTAAAGTGCCGCTGCTGTAGCTGTACTCATCGTCCGCATCAATCACCGGTTGCTCGCCAACCACGCCAGAGCCGCGTACTTCTTGGGTTTTGCCATTGCCATCGGTAATGATCCAATGCCGACTCAAGAGTTGCGCTGACTCTATGCCGTTATTGCGGATGGTGATGTCGTAAGCGAACACATAACGGTTATCTTCTGGGTGCGAATGCTCGACCAGATAGCGCGTATGCACATTAATATCAATTGTATTGGACAGATCAGTCATAGGAATTCTCAAGGTGATTCTGCGGCCTGTCGCTCAGAATACTGGTCTGCTAAGCGTACAAACGCGGCAATATCCAATTGTTCTGGACGTAGACTGCCATCTACTCCGGCGGCTTCTATCGCTTCAACCGGTAAGACGTTTTTTAAGGTGTTGCGCAAGGTTTTACGGCGCTGATTAAAGGCTTCGCGAACGATGCGGTCTAGCGCGCGTGCATCTTTGGCTGGATGCGGCAGCTGTGCATGCGGGGTTAAACGCACAATTGCGGAATCCACTTTGGGTGGTGGGCTAAACGAGCCAGGGCCGACATTAAATAAATGCTCAACGCGGCAATGGTACTGCACCATAATTGATAAGCGGCCCCAATCACGGCCACCGGGTGTGGCGGCTAAGCGTTCGACCACTTCTTTTTGCAGCATAAAGTGCATGTCACGGACTAAGTGGGCGTTGTTGAGTAGGTGGAAAATCAATGGTGTGGAAATATTGTAGGGCAGGTTGCCCACCACACGCAGGCTGTTCGCTGCAGGATCAAGACGGCTAAAGTCAAACTTTAGCGCATCACCTTCGTGCAGGGTGAAGTTGTTGCTCAAGGCAAATTTTGTATTGAGGATTTGTACTAAGTCGCGGTCGATTTCGATCACATCAAGCTGTGCTGCACTGTTGACTAAACCTTCAGTGAGCGCGCCTTGACCTGGGCCGATTTCGAGCAGTCGATCGCCTGCACGGGGTGAGATCGCGCGAATAATGCGATCAATCACGCCAGTGTCGTGCAAGAAGTTTTGACCAAAGCGCTTACGGGCGCGGTGCTGGTAGATATCCGACATTCGGCTGCTCCAATTAACAAGCCCAGTAGTTTAGCAAAAAACCAGCACAGCTTCGCCTCTATCGGTTATTGATGCTGAAAAATAGGCAGGCGTGAGCCAGATATTTTTAGCAGTAAAGAGGCGGTGCCGACCCAAGCATCACCCACGGTCTGCCCTTTGCTTTGTTCGTCAATCAGCTGGGCGTCTTTAAATAGCTGTTGCCATTGTTGCCCGGACAAGCGTTTTAAAGCTTTGCTAAATAAGGGTTTGCGCGCTGCTGGCCAAACCCGTGAGAGGGCGCGATCCATGCTGGTGCCTTGGCTGAGCTGTTGTGCGATGTTGCCCAGTTGGCGAATATCGCGTGCCAGCGCCCATAAAATAATGGGAATCTCTACGCCTTCACCGCGCAAGCCGGCTAAAACTCTTAAGCTGCGCTCGGTATCGCCTTCAAGAGCTGCGTCAACCAAGCCAAATACGTCATAACGTGCGCTGTCGGCAATGCTGGATTGAATGGTTGCTAAGTCAATGTGGCTGCTGTTGCTGAGCAATTTAAGTTTTTCGATCTCTTGCACGGCAGCGAGTAAGTTGCCTTCGGTGCGCGCTACGATTAAATCGATGGCATCGGGCTCAGCGCTTAAGCCTTGCTGGGCTAAACGCTGATTGATCCAGCTGGGCAGCTGCTCAATAGTGATGCTTGGCAGTTGCACAAAGCCACACAGCGGGCTGTCCATCAGGGCTTTCGCCCACTTGGTTTTTAAGGTGCTGGCATCAAGGCGCGGCACGTTAATCAGCAAGATGGTGTCTTCAGCGGGACGCGCGAGGTATTCCTGTAAAACAGTGCTGCCTTGATCGCCGGGCTTGCCAGAATTGATGCGTAACTCCAGTAAGCGTTTTTCTGCAAATAAGGACAGGCTGGCATTGGCTTCGCGGATGATATTCCAGTCAAAACCACGCTCAACATGAAATACTTGGCGCTCTGAATAATCGGCTTGACGGCAGGCACTGCGAATCACGTCACTGGCTTCTTGGGCGAGTAACGGCTCGTCGCTGCTGACTAAATAAATCGGCAGCAGGGCCTGCTTAAGTTGGCCGTTGAGTTTTTCAGGATAAATGCGCATAGGGCAAGAGGAGGGCCTTGTTGTGACAAGGCCCTAGACTATTAAGGCAGAGTGATCGGTGATTGTTGCGGCTCATCGAACTGCTGTGCACGAATCGTTGCTTCACGCGCTTGTGCTTCGGCTTGCACTTTGCGATCAGCATGATCTTTTAAGTCGTGCAGTTGCGCAGGGGTGACCGCTTGCAGGCGCATCATTAATTGCATGACTAAGTCGCGGCGCATTTCTTCGCGTAATAAGGCAGCTTCTTGGCCTGAACCGGTAACGTTATTTTGATTGTGCGCATAGGTACGCTGCACTTCGACACGGTCTTGGATCAGCGCCGGTAGGCTCCCTGAGCGCAGTTCATAGGTCGTGGCGCTGGTTAAGGTGTACTCAGCACTGCGTGTACCTGCGGTAAAGCTGGCGGTACGCTGGCTGGTTTCTTCCGCACCCACATAGAGGGTGAAGGGCGCATTGCTTGACACCTTGACCTTGTTATTGACCAAGCTTTCTTTGACTTGCTTACCCAGTGGGCTGAGCGCATCGCGGGCGGCAAAGTTCAGTTCGTTCAATGCCATTTGCGTAGTACCGGTGCCGCGTAATTGGAAGCCACACGCGGTCATTAAAAAAGCCAGACCCAGTACAGTAATAGAACGTTTCAGCATGGTATGTCCTCTGTGTCTAACCGCGTTGTGCGGCTAGACAGGGGTGAGTAAAAAAGCATAACTCAATCAGTTGGCAACAATATTAACCAACTTATTGGGAACAACAATCACTTTTCGAATGGTTAAGTCGCCAACATAGCGCAACACATTTTCATTGGCACGGGCTGCAGCTTCAATTTCTTCACGACTGGCGCTGGCTGGCACGTCAATCTGTCCGCGCAATTTGCCATTGACTTGAATCACGATGCTAAGGGTATCTTGCACCAATGCAGTCTCATCAAAGTGTGGCCAAGTCGCATCAATCACTGGCGTGCTGTGGCCTAATTGCTGCCATAACTCATGACAAATGTGCGGCGTAATCGGCGCTAATAATAGCACTACAGTTTCCATGCCTTCCTGCAGTAAGGCGCGGTCTTGCGCGGTTTCGATTGGCGCTTTTTCCAGCACATTCATCAAGGTCATCACTTGCGCGATAGCGGTGTTGAATTTTTGGTGTTGGCCGACATCGTTGCTAGCATGTTTAATCACGGCATGGATCGCGCGACGAATTTCTTTCTGCTCATCGGTTAAAGAGGCAATATCTAAAGCATCATGCTCGCCTGCATTAACGTGCTTATAGGCTAAACGCCAAACCCGCTTCATAAAGCGGCTGGCGCCTTCAATACCAGAATCTGACCATTCCAGACTCATGTCCGGTGGCGAAGCAAACATCATAAACAAACGGCAGGTATCGGCACCGTACTCGTCGATCATCACTTGTGGATCAACGCCGTTGTTTTTTGATTTGGACATTTTCTCAATGCCGCCAATCACTACCGGCTGACCATCACTGATCAAAGTGGCGGATAGCGCTTTGCCTTTGCTGTCGTGTTCAACCGTGACTTGATCAGGGTTAAACCACTCACGACCACCGTTAGGGCGCATACGGTAATAGGTTTCGGCAATCACCATGCCTTGGGTCAGCAGCTTAGTGAAAGGCTCGTTACTGTTGACCAAACCTTCATCACGCATCAATTTATGGAAGAAGCGCGCATAGAGTAAGTGCAAAATGGCGTGCTCAATACCACCGATGTATTGATCAACCGGTAACCAATGATTGGCTGCTGATTTTTCGACTAAGCCGCCTTCATAATGCGGTGAGGCATAGCGTGCGTAGTACCAAGACGACTCAACAAAGGTGTCCATGGTGTCGGTTTCACGACGGGCATCCGCGCCACAAGATGGGCATTTGCACTGATAGAACTCGGGCATTTTATTCAGCGGATTACCTGAGCCATCGGGAATCACATTTTCTGGTAACACCACCGGTAGCTGATCTTCAGGTACCGCGACATCGCCACAGCTTGGGCAGTGAATAATTGGGATTGGGCAACCCCAATAGCGCTGACGGCTGATGCCCCAGTCACGTAAGCGGAACTGAGTTTTGCGCTCGCCGTGCTGCTGGGCTTCAAGGTCAGCGACGATGCCATCAAAAGCATCTTGCACGTTTAAACCGTTGTATTTGCCGCTGTTCACTGCGCTGACGTTGGTTTTGTCGGCATACCAGTCTTGCCATTCTTTGGCGTCAAAACTGTTGTCAGGATTGCTTGAGGCAAACACTTGCTGAATTGGCAGTTGGTACTTATTTGCAAATGCAAAATCGCGCTCATCGTGGGCAGGCACCGCCATCACTGCGCCTTCACCATAGCCCCAGAGGACATAGTTGGCGACATATACCGGCAGTTTGTCACCGGTTAATGGATGAATGACAAACTGGCCAGTGGGCAGACCTTTTTTCTCCATGGTCGCCATATCGGCTTCAGCCACAGAACCGCCTTTGCACTCAGCAATAAAGGCAGTCAGTTCGGCGTTGTTCGTTGCGGCACGTTGTGCCAGCGGGTGCTCGGCTGCCACGGCAACATAAGTTGCGCCCATCAAAGTGTCGGGGCGGGTGGTATACACCTTGAGTTGGCCATCGATACCGACTGAATCAACATCGTAATCAAACAGAATATCGGCACCGAAGCTTTTACCGATCCAGTTACGCTGCATGGTTTTAACTTGCTCAGGCCAGCCTGGCATGTCATCAAGACCGCTCAGCAATTCATCAGCGTAAGCGGTGATTTTGAAGTAGTACATCGGGATTTCGCGTTTTTCTACCAACGCATCGGAACGCCAGCCGCGACCGTCAATCACTTGCTCATTGGCCAGTACGGTTTGATCGACCGGATCCCAGTTGACTGTGCCGACTTTCTTATAAATGATGCCTTTTTTGTACAACTGGGTGAACAGCCACTGCTCCCAACGGTAATAGTCAGGCTTGCAGGTGGTAATCTCACGCGACCAATCAATCGCCAGACCCAGCTGGGTGAACTGCGCCTTCATATAGGCCATGTTCTCGTAAGTCCACGCCGCTGGCGCAACTTTGTGCTGAATCGCTGCGTTCTCTGCTGGCATGCCAAACGCATCCCAACCCATCGGCTGCAGCACGTTCTTACCCAGCATACGCTGGTAACGGGCAATCACATCACCAATGGTGTAGTTGCGCACATGCCCCATATGCAGGCGACCGCTGGGGTAAGGGAACATTGATAAGCAGTAAAAGGTCTCTTTACCGGCTTGTTCGGTCACTTCAAAAGATTTGTGCTCGGCCCAATGGCGCTGAGCGGCGGCTTCAATGTCGCGAGGCAGATACTGTTCGTGCATGATTTTATGTGGTTATCGTCAAGAAAGTCATAAGAATGACGCGCCGCAGCGCATCAATGAAAAATATCTGCCTAGCATACATGAGGCGGGCGCAAGGAGGGAAACGGCAAGCGCAGATCTTTTATAGGGCGACCTTGAGGTCGACAAACCCGCAAGCCAGCACTGATGTTTTTGGATAGAGCAGCGTTGCTATGCTGCTGACACTGGGTATATCGGGCCGCGCGCTGCGAGCTGGATAAATACTATTCTTGTCAGCCGTGCAAATGACCTGACAGGATCAGGGCTTGGCGGCTGGTATTACCACAACTTTTTATCTATGCTGAATTTTTGCAAAAAACACCCAGCTCTAGGTTATGCCATAGCGGCTGTGCAGCTATTGGGTTATGCCTTGCGAGGTTTTTTTAGGAGGTCCGCTTGACTGCAGCATCACCGCAGCGTGTTTTGATTCTGGTGACCAGTGGCCCGAGCACGCCGGCACGCTGCGCCGCGCCTTTTCATATTGCTACGTTATTAGCCTGTATGGATGCCGAGGTCACCCTGTATTTGACCGGGGAGGCGGCGCAGTTTGCCTATCCAGGCGTGGCAGAGGCGGTATTCCCTGAGGAGGGTGGTGCGCCAGTGCTGCACTTTATTCGCCAAGCCAAGCAAATGGGTGTGCGTTTATTGCTGTGTCGTAAGCCGCCAATTGCTGGGCAAACAATGCTTGCCGAGCCGGTTTTAATTGCTGAAGTGGATGATTACGGCAGCGGCGGTGAGCTGGCCACGATGATTCTCGAATACGAAAAGGTGCTGTCATTATGATATTGGATGCTATGCGTTTTCCTGACGAACTCTGGTATGCCCCTGAGCACAGCATGTGGCTGCGCGAGGAAGCAGATGGTGCAGTAACCTTGGGTTTGACCGATTACGGTGTAGCTTTGTTTGGCGATATTTTTGCTTTTACCCCCAAACGCTTGGGTTTGCATATCGAGGCTGATCGCAGTTTAGGAGTGGTGGAGTTTGCCAAGGCTGCGGCTTCGGCCAAAAGCCCGATTGCCGGTACGGTGGTGGCGCACAACGAGTCGCTGGCGCAGCGTCCCGCGTTGATCAATCGAGACTGTTACGGTGCTGGCTGGATGATTCGCCTGCGCCCTGATGATTGGACCGCTGCGCAGTTGCAGTTGGTGCGCGGTGAGCAAGCGCGGGCTGCTTTTGTTGCGCAAGCACAAAGTGATGGTTTTGATCCGCATGATGAAAGTGTGCAGGCGCTGAAGTTAAAAGACTGAATTTGAAATGCAAGATTGCTACGAAGTGGCGGAGGGCAGTGGGAGTCGAACCCACCCAGGAACGGCTGCCGTCCCCAACCGGATTTGAAGTCCGGCCACACCACCGGATGTGATTGCCCTCCGTAGGCGCCAAATACTAACGGGTTTTGATGCGCAGTACCATGCTACTTTCTTCGCGAATGCGCCGTTGATTACCGAAGCGCCGCGTTACGCCAAGACGGTCGAGGTATTCCAATAATTGCACACAACGTTTACGCCCCAAACCCAAAGCATCGCGAAACGCCACCACTTCTAGGCTGTTATGGCTGGCGGCCAAACCTATGGCGCATTCTGCCAGTTGCTCGATGGCCGGTTCGGGATAAAACAAATCACGCACCACCTGATGCAATTGCCCTAAACGCGCCAGTTTCAGTAGCAGTGCACGCACTGTGGCTTCCTCAATATTTTCAAGTTGTGCCAGATCGCGCACCCAAGGTGGGTTAACACCACCGGCTTCAAGGTGTGGCCAGAGCTGGGCTTTTAGTGTTTCCTCGGTTGCGCTTAAACGGACCTGAAACTCTGGCATGTGCAGCCATGGGCCGCTGCTTGCGATGCTGGCGTCACTTAATGCTTCATCGAGCAGAGCACTGAATACGCCGGGTTCTAAATAAGGAAGGCCATAGCGGCGCAAGCGACTACGGTCAGGGCCTGACTCGTCTGGCTGCTCCTGATGAAAGCGAGTTAACGCCTCAACCAGCGTTAAGCGATGCTGTTGCCAGACCTCCCCAGTGAACAAACGCGGGCCACTCGAGGTTTTCTTGGTGAGAGTGCCTTGCGCTAATAACCAGCCGTGCTGGGGTCGGTTGAATTTGCATTCTAAGGTCGCTGGCGCCAAGCCGTTATCAGCGGCGCTCAGCAAGGCCGGCAGCGCGACTTCGAGCCCACCGTGTTGCAACGCTTGCAGTTGCGCCAGTCGTGCTGGTGTGCGCCGCTGCCTTGTCGGTGCGCTTGGATCCAGTACCATGCCGCCACCCAGTGTGTGCCAAGCGGATTGGTCGCGCAGCACCACGCGGTCGCCATACACGGCTTGTGTCGTCTCATCCAGTACCAGTTGCGCTAGAGCGCTGCTGCCGGGGGCGAGGCGCGTATCCTCCAGCAGTGCCACGCGTCCGGTTAAACGCTGTGCGCCGAGGTGCACATGCACGGGCGTCCAGTGTTCTAGTGCTCGAGCAGCATCGGGTAATAAAGTGAGCTGGATATCCAGTCTGCGGCTAGGACTAAACAGTGGCGTGGGCAGCAGCCAATTGCCGCGATGAATGTCTGGTGCTTTAAGTCGATCGCCAGCCAGATTAAGGGCAACCCGTTGGCCTGCTTGAGCGCTCTCGGCGACACAGTTTTGCGCATGCAAGCCGCGTACCCGCACGGTTTGATAAGCGCCCTTTGCGTCTACCAATAGCAGGTTGTCACCGACCGTTACCCGTCCAGACAAGGCGGTGCCGGTCACCACTGTGCCAGAACCGGAAATACTAAAGGCACGATCCACTGAGAGACGAAAATGATTCTGCTCAGCATGCTGGGTGATATGACGGGCTTCTGCTAACAGCGCCTCGCGCAGCGTAGCAATGCCGTCACCTTTGGTGCTTGAAACAGCAAAAATAGGCGCGTCAGCGTAGGGGCTTAGCGTCAGCAAAGACTTGATTTCAATTTTTGCAGCAGTCTGACGTTGCCTGTCGACTCTATCGCATTTGCTCAGTACCACCCATAAACGCCTAATACCCAGTAGTGCTAGGATCGCTAAGTGCTCGCGGGTTTGCGGCATCACCCCGTCATCGGCAGCGACCACGAGCAGGGCCAAATCAACCCCAGTCGCACCGGCCAGCATGTTATGCACGAAACGCTCATGGCCTGGCACGTCGATAAAACCTAAGCTTGCTTGACCGCCTAAATCTGCATAACGGTAACCCAGATCGATGGTAATGCCGCGTTCCTGTTCTTCACGACGCTGATCGCCAGTTTGTCCAGTCAGCGCTTCTAATAGTGCAGTTTTACCGTGATCGATGTGCCCTGCAGTAGCGATAATCATGTGTTGCTCACTTGTAACTCCGGCAGTTGCGCAATAAATAAGGTTTCATCATCCAGTTGGCGCAGATCGAGCCATAAAGCGTCGTCATCCAGACGACCGACTACGGCAATCGGCAAGGCACGCAAGGCCGCCATTAACGCAGTCAGTGCACGGTTACGTTGTTTGCGCGCGCCGTGCGGACGAATGCACAGCGCGGCGCTGGGCAGACGGGCGATGGGTTGTGCGCCGCTGCCGATCATGCCGAGCGCCGCACAGACATCGACCTGCCAGCTTGAGCCTAACTGCTGCGCTATGCGTGGTGCTAAGCGTTGAGCCTGCGCTTCGATATCTGCGGCGGGGCGGGTCAGAATGTGCAGACTGGTGAGGCACTCAGCCAAGCGATCGGGGTCTTGGTACAGACGTAAAACCGCCTCTAAAGCCGCCAGGGTGAATTTATCCACACGCAGCGCACGCTTGAGTGGGTGGGTTTTGATCTGTTCAATCAGATCGCGGCGGCCGACGATGATTCCGGCCTGCGGACCACCAAGCAGTTTATCACCGCTAAAGGTGACGATATCCGCGCCGTCCGCCACAGACTCCTGGACCAGAGGCTCACGTGGCAAACCCCATTGGGATAGATCGACTAAGCTGCCGCTGCCGAGGTCCTCCAGTAGCGGTAAGCCTTGCTCGTGGGCAATGGCGGCCAGCTGTTTGGTTGCGACACTGGCAGTAAAGCCTTGGATTACATAGTTACTGGGATGCACGCGTAAAATCAGCCCAGTCTGCTGGTTAATCGCGCCTTGGTAGTCGCGCGGATGGGTGCGGTTGGTGGTGCCGACTTCGTGCAGAATCACCCCAGCCTGCGCCATAATCTCGGGAATACGAAAGGAGCCGCCGATCTCGATCAGCTCCCCGCGTGAAATTACCGCCTCTTTGCCAGCGCCGATAGCGCTCAATGCCAAAAGCACTGCCGCGGCATTGTTGTTGACCACAGTGGCCGCTTCGGCGCCGGTTAACTCGCAGATCAACTGCTCGATCAAAGTGTCGCGGTCGCCGCGTTGACCGCTGTTTAGATCAAATTCAAGGTTGGTTGGGTAACGCGCCGCCAGCGTCATCGCTGCAATGGCTTCCTCAGGCAGTAATGCGCGGCCTAGGTTGGTGTGCAGCACTGTCCCCGTCAGATTAAACATGCGCCGCAGGTTAGGGCTGTGCTGGCGTTGTAAGCGCGCAGCCACTTCACTCACTAGCGACTCTGCTGCCAGCATCTGTGCTGGCAGTTCGCTGCGTTGGTAGGCGTCTCCTAACTCGGCTAAATAATCACGTATCACTTTAAGTAGCGATGCGCGGCCGTAACGCTCTTGTAAGGCCGTCATGCCGTCGGCATTGAGCAGTTGCTCCACTGAGGGCGGGTGCGAGCGTTGTGGCGCATTCATTAATTGTGTTCCTCTGGCTCACCTTCACCACCGGGCGCTAAGAGCAGATTAGGTGTGCGGCGTTGCCAATTCTGTTCGGCTAAGCACAGATCCAAATCAAGGCTGGCCAGGTCGGCGCTGAGCGCTTCGGCATTGGGGTCAAGCTCAAGGTAAATTTGCTTTAAATAAGTATGACATTCGGGACAAGCTTCAGCTTTGATTGCGTGAGGGCTGTCATCAAAGTGCAGATAATCAAGTTCCTGAGTGCTTCGGCAGTGACTACATTTTAAGCGAACATAGTGCCACTCGGCGGCGCATAAAGAACAGACAAGATAACGCACGCCATCAATGGGGCGGCGTTGATGGATAACCCCTGCAACCGGCAGCGAGCCGCAGCAAGGGCATTCAGTTTGATCTTCGCATTCGCGGATTTGTTCGATATCAATGGCTTTTAACCAATGGCGCCAAGCCAACTGTAAAGCTGCGCCAAGAAAAGGCACGAGCGCTTCAGGGACTTGACTAAAACGACCGCCGAGCAATGCACTCGCCCAAGTTTGGCGTTGTGCCGCATCGGCCTCGCGCAAGCGCTGTAATGCGCTGCGAACAGTCTCGGGTACGTCCGGATTTTGCTCAGTAAACGCCGCGAGCCAAGCGTCCAATTGGGTTTGCCAACCGTTATCGTGGAGTAAGGTATCCACTGCCAGCGGTGGCATATCATGTTTGAGCGCGGCATCAATCAGCGTGCGCTCGAGTTCGGGCAATTTGGGTGGTGCATCCAGTACGCTTTGTTGCGCTCGGCAAATCTTGGCCAGTAAGTGCAGGTAAGCGCTCATCGGATGATCTACGGCTAAGCTGGCAAAGCGCTCGGCACGTTTGGCAAACATATCTGTTGGCGGCAGTTGCACGAAGGGCGGCGTCATCGCCGCGCTTTCGATTTCACCAGGTTCGAGAATTTTAGATGACATGGCTTGGATCCTTGTCTAAGTAAATCTGCAAGTGCGTGGTTGAGAGCATAGAGCAAAAACAAACAGGCAGCGCATTGCTACGCTGCCTGATTACTCCAACTGTGTCAGTGGCACCGTTCAGAGCGAAAATTTTCGACACTGAACGGTATCGTTTAGCGCTCTTTTTTACGCATTTCGTCATACCACAATTTGTGGTGCTTGCGCGCCCAAGCCCAGCTTACTTTGCCGGAGGTCATGGCACCGACTGAGCCTTTCACCCAGATGGCAGCGTAGACGTGGACGACAATGCTGGCAATCAGCACAAAGGCGAAGAACGCATGCAATACACTGGCAAGGCGGATTAGGCCGATGGCGAAGAAGCCGCTAAAGTACTCACGCCAGATCACCACGCCGCTGAGCAGTAGCATTAGCATGCTGACAATCAGCACCCAGAATAAAAGCTTCTGGCCGCCGTTGTACTTGCCTGCTGCAGGTACGCCTTCTTCATTATTGTTCATCACCTTACGCCACTGCGACAGCCATTGACGGTCGTGCGCTTTAATCCGGTTACGCCCGGCAAAGCGCAGCGCCATCAAGACGAACATGATCGCCATTGCCACACCAATAAAGGGGTGCAAAATGCGCGTCCAGGTTCCGCCGCCAAACAGATTACTCAGCCAAAACAAAGCTGGATGGAAGAGCGCCATGCCCGACAGTCCAGCCAAGATAAAGAGCAGAGCAACGGCCCAGTGATTGGAACGTTCGTTTGCTGTGTAACGTTGCAGGTTTTGCTTGCTGTTATGGTTCATATCATTCTCCTCCCGAGCTTGGATCGCGTTGCTCGGCAGGGTCGCAGTGCTCGACCGATGCTAACGTCTGAGGAGTGTCCTCATCATCTTCGACGCGATTAGGCCCGACCCGCATGTAATGGAAGAATCCAGCCAGTGCGGTGGTTGCAATTGCCGCCATCGCCAAGGGTTTGCTCAGACCTTTCCAGACTCCAATCATAGGACTGATGCTTGGGTTTTGCGGCAAGCCGCTGTACAGGTTGGCTTTGTCAGCATGGTGCAGCACATACATCACGTGGGTTCCGCCCACGCCTTGAGGGTCATAGAGTCCGGCGTTTTCATAGCCGCGTTGTTTCAGGTCGGCAATGCGCCAGTCGGCATGCTCCTTCATGTCTTGCTTAGTGCCGAAGACGATCGCTCCAGTCGGACAGACTTTCACGCAAGCAGGCTCAAGGCCGACTGCTACCCGGTCAGAGCACAGAGTACATTTGTAGGCTTTGTTATCCTTTTTTGAGATGCGCGGCACGTCAAACGGACAACCGGTGATGCAATAGCCGCAGCCAATGCATTTATCTTGGTTGAAGTCGACGATGCCGTTAGCATATTTGATGATTGCACCGGGACTTGGGCAGGCTTTGAGGCAGCCTGGGTCTTCACAGTGCATGCAGCCATCCTTGCGGATTAGCCACTCCAGGTCTTCATCGGTGGTTTCGTGCTCGGCAAAGCGCATCACCGTCCATGATTCGGCCGTCAGATCGCTGGGGTTGTCGTACACCCCAACGTTCGTGCCGACTTCATCGCGCAGGTCATTCCATTCCGAGCACGCCACCTGGCAGGCCTTGCAGCCGATGCACTGGGTGGTGTCGATGAGTTTTGCCACCTCGTCAAGTTGACGTATCGAGGGGCTCGCTGTAGTGGTGGCAGAACGTGCGATTATGTCTTGTGTGGCCATGATTACACCCTCTCCACGTTAACTAGGAAGGATTTGTATTCCGGCGTATGGGTATTGCCGTCGCCGACAAACGGCGTCAGCGTATTGGTCAGATAACCGTTTTTGGCCACCCCAACAAAGCCCCAGTGCAGCGGAATACCCACGTGGTGCACGGTTTTGCCATCCACCAACAAAGGTCGCAGACGCTTAGTGACCACCGCTACCGCTTCAATAAAGCCGCGGTTGGATGAGACTCGCACCCGATCACCGGCCTTGATCCCCAATTCCCCAGCCATCACCGCCCCCAGTTCGACGAACTGCTGTGGCTGCATGATTGCATTCAGGTGACAGTGCTTGGTCCAGTAGTGGAAATGCTCGGTCAGGCGATAAGTGGTTGCCGCATAGGGGAACTCTTTCGCCGTGCCAAATACCTCCATATCGTTACGGAACACTCGTGCCGCAGGGTTGCTGGTAACGCCTGCTGAGTCGGGGTGCAATGGGTTGCGTCCGATTGGTGTCTCGAAGGGTTCATAGTGCTCAGGGAATGGGCCTTCGGCCATATTGCCGCGAGCGAAGAAGCGCGCTACACCTTCGGGATTCATAATGAACGGGTTCATGCCGTCCTCCGGTGCTGAGGTCAGCGCAAAGTCAGGCACATCAGTGCCGGTCCACTTGCTGCCATCCCACCAGACCAAACGTTTATCTTTGTCGTTCCAAGGTTTACCTGCTGGGTCTGCCGAGGCACGGTTATAAAGAATGCGGCGGTTGGCTGGCCATGACCAAGCCCAACCCAAGGTCTGGCCCATATCATAGGGGTCAGCGTTGTCGCGCCGCGCCATTTGGTTGCCTGCTTCGGTCCAGGAGCCACAGAACAGCCAGCAACCACTGGACGTGCTGCCGTCATCGCGCAGTTGACTGAAGCCGGCCAGTTGCTGTCCGGCACGCACCAGCACTTCGCCAGTATTTGGATCTTTGAGGTCGACAAGCGCTTTGCCGTTGTACTCCTTGGCAATTTCTTCCGGTGCGGGTTCATCAGGGCGCATATAGGACCAATCCAGATTCATAATTGGATCTGGGAAAACGCCACCTTCTTTGGCATAGAGTTCGCGCAGACGATGGAAGAGGCCACCCATAATAGCCACGTCAGGACGCGCTTCACCCGGCGCCTCGCCACCTTTCCAGTGCCACTGCAACCAGCGACTGCTGTTGACTAGAGAGCCGTCTTCTTCAGCGAAACAGGTGGTCGGTAGACGGAAAACCGTAGTCTGAATGCTGGCCGTATCCACATCATTGTATTTATCGACGTGTTTCCAGAACTCTGAGGTTTCAGTGACCAGCGGATCCATGATTACCAGATACTTCAGTCGCGCCAATCCTGCGCCAACCTTAGCTTTATTGGGGAACGCAGCAATCGGGTTGAAACCTTGGCAGAAGTAACCATTGACCTTGCCTTCGTACATCATGTCGAAGTACTTGAGCACGTCATACATCGGCTCATCAAGCTTAGGTAACCAGTCGTAGCCCCAGTTGTTTTCTTTGTTGACGGCATCGCCATACCACGCCTTCATCAGGCTGACATGGAAGCGTCCATAGTGTTGCCAGTACGACATTTGCCCAGGACGCAGTGCCTGAGGTGCACGTTTGGCAATATAAGCATCGTAGTCCTGTTCGTTATCGCGCGGCAGGGTCAGATAACCCGGCAGCAGATTGGAAAGCAGGCCCAGATCCGTCAAACCTTGAATATTGGAGTGGCCACGCAGGGCGTTTACACCGCCGCCGGGCATACCGATATTACCCAGCAACAGTTGCAGCATGGCACCGGCACGAATCATCTGCGAACCCACTGAGTGCTGGGTCCAGCCGAGCGCATACAAAATGGTCATGGTTTTGCCAGGGACCGCAGTCTCGGCAATATGATCCCAGATTTGCATCATGCGCTTGAGCGGTGTACCGCAAATGCTACTGACCATTTCAGGGGTGTAACGGCTGTAGTGTTTTTTCAGCAGTTGATAGACACAGTTTGGATGCTGCAAGGTCATATCAACCTTAGCATGACCATTTTCATCGAGCTCGTAGTCCCAGTCGCTCTTGTCTGGGTAGCTGCGCGAAGCGGTTTGATAACCATTGAACAAGCCGTCTTTAAAGCTAAAGCCTGATTTGACGATAAACGGCATGTCAGTGTAATTGCGCACGTATTCGTGCTGAATTTGATCAGTTTCTAGTAAGTAGTGAATCAAACCACCTAGAAAAGCGATATCCGTACCGGTACGAATCGGCGCGTAGACATCGGCCAAGGAGGCGGTGCGAGTAAAGCGCGGATCAACCACCAATAATTTAGCTTGGTTATGCGCTTTGGCTTCAGTGACCCACTTAAAACCACAGGGGTGCGCTTCTGCCGCGTTGCCGCCCATCACTAACACCAAGTTGGCGTTTTTGATGTCGCTCCAGTGATTTGTCATGGCTCCACGGCCAAACGTCGGGGCAAGACCTGCCACCGTCGGACCGTGTCAAACGCGCGCTTGGTTGTCGAAACCGAGAATACCCAGCGAACGTACCACTTTGTGCGTCATATAACCTGCTTCACTGGACGCTGCGGATGCGGCGAGGAAACCTGTAGTTAACCAGCGGTTAACAGTTTGTCCGGCTTCGTTCTTCTCCACGAAGTTGGCATCGCGATCATCTTTCATTAAGCGCGCAATGCGGGTCAGGGCATCGTCCCAGCTCAGGCGTTTCCACTCATTGCTGCCTGCTTCACGCACTTGCGGATACTGCAAGCGGTTAGGGCTGCGAATAAAGTCAATCAGGCCTGCGCCTTTTGGACACAGGGTGCCACGGTTGACCGGGTGATCAGCGTCACCTTCAATATGAAAGATTTCTTGGCTAACGTTTTTGCCGCCACTACCACGGCTGTACATAATTAGACCGCAGCCCACTGAGCAGTAAGGGCAGGTGTTTCGGGTCTCTTTAGTGTTGGCCAGTTTGAAATGGCGAATCGATTCGGCAAATGCCGGTTGCGGCGCCATACCGAGTGCGGCAAAGCTTGATGTGGCGAGCCCCACACCGCAAAACTTGAAAAACTCTCGACGATTAATATCCATCGTGATTATCTCCTCTCATGCTTCAGCACGATTGCAACTGTTGCTTTATATTCATGCGGTTGGCTGACAAGCAACCGCAAGCAAGTTAGGAAAACAAAGCCAACAGCGCAATGGCAATGGGCAGGGCATATATTGGTGACAATCAGGCAAACATACATACCCTGCCACAGAAGCTAGCAGACAAATTTTTCCTTGACTGCCTAGTCAAAAGTCTAATAGTAGTTTTATTGATCTAGATCAAAGGTTGTTGGATGAAATAATCTAACTGCTATTTTGAGTCGAGCGAGCCGAATGCTAAGGACGCTGCAGATGTGATAGGTAAAGAAGAGAGCCTTGTCTGGATAAGGCAAAGCAAGGTTGCTGATAAGAGTTACAGAGCAGGATGATCAACCCAGCGCCCTGACTGCAGTCACTCAACACAAGAGGCACGCGCTGCTGTATTTATCTTGTAAGGCTAGTTGGCGTTATAGCTTAAGCGGTACAGTGCAGCGCCCAAGGCCTCATTCAATAGTGCAGTGTTGTGCCACAGCGCTTTACTCTCGGGTAGCCAGCCGTTAAGTGGGCGGCTATTAGGGCCGCTTAAAAAACCGACAGGCGCGCTGATTACCTGAAAACCAAACTGCTCAAAACTCCAACGCGAACGCGGCATGTGCCAAGCATGGGTCACCAAAACCACGCGTTGCATACCTTGTGCGTGCAAAATTTCGGCGCTGAATTTGGCGTTTTCCCAAGTGGTACGGCTTTCACCTTCCAGCCAGCGTGCCCTGACGCCAAAGTCATGTTGCAGACTGTCAGCCATTATTTGTGCTTCGCTGGGTGGCTCTCCGAAGTGTAGGCCGCCAGTAACCAGTATTGGTAAATTTGAAGCTTTGGCTAAACGTGCCCCATAGCGAATGCGCTGCATGGCCATCAACGAAGGCTGATCCGTCTGCCAAGCGGGGTCGTTAGTTTCACGGCCGCCACCGAGTATCACAATCGCATCAGCCTGCTGCTTTAATCCTGGCCACTGCTCGGGCATTAGCGCAGGCTCTGTTTCCAAAGCGTGGGCGGCATATTCAACAGTAATCGGCAGGCTCATGCTGTACAGCCCAAGGGTGCCGATGATGAAGCCTGCAGCTGCTAGTTTTGGCCAACGTTTGCGCAGCAGGATGCTGCACAGCAGTAACAGCAAAAAGCTGCTGGGTGGAAAAGCCAGTTGCTTGATAATATAGCGCCACGTCATGTATGCACTCGAGGGTGATTGTGATAAGAATCTATATTGTGCACATATTGTATTTAGAAGACATCTATCCATGTACAGCTTGACCCTCGCCGGCTGGCTGGGCATGCTTTGCACCACTATTTCAGCAGCCTTGAGTAAATACCATGAAACCAGAAACGATTGCGCTCCATGTCGGTTACAAATCTGATCCCACCACCAAATCTGCCGCTGTGCCGATTTATCAAACCACCTCGTACACCTTTGATGATACCCAGCACGGTGCTGATTTATTTGATCTAAAAGTGCCAGGCAATATTTATACCCGTATTACCAACCCCACCAACGATATTCTGGAAAAGCGTGTAGCTGCGCTGGAAGGTGGTGTTGCTGCTTTGGCTATGGCTTCAGGTATGGCGGCCATCACTGCAGCGATTCAAACCCTGGCTGAAGTGGGCGACAATATTGTTTCTGTGGCCTCGTTGTATGGCGGTACCTATAACCTGTTTGCCCACACCTTGCCGCGTCAGGGTCTAGAGGTGCGTTTTGCGCCCTACAATAACCTGGTTGCCTTAGAAGCACTGATTGACGACAAAACCAAAGCGGTATTCTGTGAAAGTATCGGTAATCCAGCGGGTAACGTGGTGGATATTCAAGCTTTGGCTGATATCGCTCACCGCCATGGCGTGCCTTTAATCGTCGATAACACAGTGCCAAGCCCAGCCTTATGTCGCCCAATTGAGCACGGCGCGGATATCGTGATTCAAGCGCTGACTAAATATATGGGCGGCCACGGCACCACCATTGCTGGCGCCATTATTGATTCGGGTAAATTCCCTTGGGCTGAGAACGCCGAGCGTTTTCCATTATTGAACACCCCTGATGTGTCCTACCACGGTGTGGTTTACACCAAAGATTTTGGCCCAGCGGCTTTTATTGCCCGCTGCCGTGTGGTGCCTTTGCGTAATATGGGTGCCGCTTTGTCACCCTTTAATGCGTTTTTGATTATGCAGGGCATGGAAACCCTATCACTGCGGATGGAGCGTCACTGCGAAAACGCACAGAAAGTTGCTGAATTCTTAGAAGCACACGAACAAGTGGCTTGGGTGAACTTTGCCGGCTTACCCAGCCACCCTGATCACGCTATGGCGCAGAAATATATGGGCGGTAAGGCCTCGGCTATTATGTCCTTTGGCATAAAGGGCGGTGAAGCTGCAGCGGTGAAGTTTATTGATGCGCTGCAACTGCTTTATCGTTTGGTCAATATTGGTGATGCTAAATCACTGGCGTGCCACCCAGCGACCACCACACACCGCCAACTCAATGCCGATGAAATGGCGGCTGTAGGCGTGAGCAAAGACCTGATTCGCTTGTCGATTGGTATTGAGCACATTGATGATATTTTGGCTGACATTACTCAAGCATTAGACGCCGCGCGTTAACTGCTTGCGCGCAAACGAGTGTGCCGTTTGCGCGCTTTTATATTGCTTCTTTGAAAAGGATTGCACATTTATGCAGCATATAATGGTTGCTCACGACCTCAGTGCACAAGCTCAGATTGCTTTGCAGCGCGGTGCGCAGTTGGCGCAACAGCATCAAGCGCGCTTGAGTGTTTTGTATGTTCTAGAGAATCATTTGCCGATGGCGGTGATAGAAAAACAGATGCTGGTGGCGGATGCTTTACTGACCCAGCAGCTGGCCGAGTGTGGTGCTGAAACCGCCCAAGTGTTAATTAAGATGGGCCGTCCGGCACAAACCATTGTCGCCGCACAGCAAGCGCACAGCGTTGATTTTTTGGTCATGGGCGATCATCACCAGGAGTCGCCCGAGTACTTTTCCGGTACGACATTGGAACGCGTCTTACAGCGCAGCGCAGTGCCTGTGCTGCTGGCGGTTGAGCCAAATATCGTCGAATATCAGCGCGCTTTGGTGCCGCTGGATTTTTCTTTGTGTGCCTGTCATGCGTTGCACCATGTGTTTAAGTTGTTGCCACACAGCGCCTCGATTCATGCGTTGCATGTGTTAGAAATGGCTGAAGTGCATGGGGCTGATAGTGATGCAGAAATAACCTGGCAAGCCTCGTTGTTTGATCAGTTGGTGATCGATGAGCGCGCTAAATTGCCCGAGACCGGCCCGAGCATTACGCATGAGTTGCGCCAAGGTGAGCTGCACAATTGTTTAACCCAAGTGATTGCCGAGCAAAAGCCGCAACTGTTAGCCATTGGTAAACACGGGCGCGGTATTTTAGCGGATGCGTTGCTGGGCAGTTTAGCGCAGCACTTTCTAGAGTATCCGCCGTGCGATGTGTTGGTGGTTAAGTAACCAGCCGACTCAGTTACTTATCCCAAAGGCAGTGCAGTCACTGCTTGCGAGTCGCGTAATTAGCGGTAGCTGTTCAGCATGCTATTGAATGTTTTGCGTAAGGCTTCTTCTGAGACCTGCGCCTGCTGGTTGCTGGTTGTTTCGCCTTGTGCTTGCCATACCACTGCACCGCTTTGCGCATCGCTAAAGGTCAAGCTCAGTTGCTGGTAATGTTCAGTGTAACTGCGGGACGTGATAGGCACCTCAAGGCCGATACCTGAGTAGCGATAGCGATCATGGAAAGGATGGCCGCGGCCATAACCGTAGCCATAGTGTGCTGACGGGTAATTGTAGTCAGCATGGCGTCTGCGTTGGCTGTGCTGGCTGCTGAGTTGCACTTTAAGCTGGCATTGCTGTGTTGCCGATGCTGCGCGTAATCCGTATTGCTCAAGTTGTTGCGCCAGTATAGTTTGTGCGCTGTCTGGGCTTAAGGCTGCTGCCGAGAGCGGTGCTGACCAGCACCAGTAATTGTAGTGTTTCTTTTCAGTTGCGGCAGGGTAGGCGCTGCTATCAAAATGCGTGGCCGCCGTTGCAGGTGCTGGCGGTAAAGGCCGGCTCTGCGCTTGATAAGGGTTGCTTGCTTGGCAACCGAACAAAACAACAACTGTGCTACTCAGCACTAGATAACGAAGCATGGCGAGCCTCCTGTAAGACTGCTTAGTGGTCAGTCTACTGCGATCGAGCGAGGCTGGCAAAGCCAATGCAGGTAACGCCCTAAGCCTGCTAAAGCCGGATGGCGGCGGTAACTCAGTTCAGTGCTGATCAATTCTTCAGCGGCGATTTTCTGACGAAATTGTGGCGGCATGTAGTCATGAAAAACACGGATGCCACTGCGCTGTTGGATGTGCCACAGAGGCTCTACAAGCTGCGCCAGCTCACGTGGATCAAGTGGCTGCTGCGGGGTTAAACCGCCCGCATCACCGGTAAAGCGCTGCTGGCTGAGTTTACGTAAGTTACCTTTAATCAGGTTTTGTAAGATCAGCCCATCTTTATTGTAAAACGCCAATGACAGCCAGCCGTCAGTCACGGTTAAACGGTGCAGCGCAGCCAAGATTGCACTGGGCTCAGCCAGCCATTCTAAAACGGCATGGCACAGCACTAAATCATAGGGCTCATGCTCTTGCTCGGCAAAAGTCTGCCAGTCGGCATGGATAAAACTGGCTTGGCAGTGTGCATCACTGAAGCGGTGTTGCGCCGCTTCAAGCATGGCTTGTGCCGGCTCAACTAAGGTGACTTGATGGCCTTGCTGCGCGAGCCATAAGGCCATATGGCCAAGGCCGGCGCCAATATCTAACACGCGCAATGGGCGCTGCGCTAATACCTCATTGAGATCGGCTTGCAGCACAGCTAAACGTATGGCGCCTTTATTGCTGCCATAGATTTTTTGCGCAAAACGAATAGAGAGGTCGTCAAAATGCTGGTCTTGCATAGGGTTACTCTTTATAAATGCAGCGCACTGTAGCAAGTAGGGTTGCAGCACAGCAAACAAAAGACTTGTGCTGACTGTGCATCTGTCGATCAGTTGCTCGCTAAAGCCCCAGGAAAGGAATAAGCGAGCGCTTTTCTTTTGGTTTATCTTTGAGTGGGCATTCTGGGCGCACGCCGTAATCATCTTTTTCGCATGGGCGCACGCGACGCTTATCATTTAAGGTGGTTTGCCGGAAATGAAATGGCTGCGCGGGTGTTCGCTCAAGTACAGCACCTTGTTGATTGATGATCTCTACCGCGAGTTTATGTGTACCGCGTTCAATTTGGCTTAAGGGAAACACGGGGCTGCGGCTGGCTTGAGCAGCCGGCTCGCCATCTACGAGTACGCGGTAGCGGTGTCCTTCTAAGAGGGCTGGTTCGCTGCTGATCATGACAATCATTTGCCGATCATTGGCACGAATGGTGGCATTGGGCTCTGGCGATAAAATACGCAGAACTTGGTAGTGCAAGGCTGGATTTGTGGTGTCGTCTTGATACACCGGTGGTGGATTGATCACTTGTGCTGCGGGCACTGCTGGCAGTTGATTGATGGGTGCCATCTGGACTGTTTCAACGCGCTGATGCTGCGGCGGCTTATCGGTGTAGACGCGCTCACCGTTACCATCGATGTAAGTATAGATAGCCGCCGAGGCGATTTGTGCGACACACAGCAACAGTGCGCCTATAAAGTAGTTAAACCTCATGGCGTTGGACGGGGAGTCGGTCGAGGGCGTAAGGCTGGGCTGCTAGTGTGCACGCGCTGTACGGTCAAGGTCTGCTCGGCACTGCTTTGCACAACTTGCCCGTTGGCCAAAACTTGCACGGCTAATGTGTGCTCACCACGGTCTAAGTTGACTACCTGCAGTGTGGTCGATGTACTGGCTGCGCCATAGGCTTGCCCGTTGATTAAAAGTTGCAAACGGTGCTGGCTGGCCAGTTTAGGTGTGATTTCAACTTGCAGACTAAAGGTGCCATTGTTGGCGCGCAGTGCCTCGTCGTCAGGCAGCCCGTTCAATTGCAGGACACTATAGGGTGCTGTCTGTCCTGCAGTATCTAAGTCATCAGCACTGTTGGAGTTAGCGCTTTTACTGCGAGTGGGAGCCGGTAAACTGTTTATCCCGCGTATATCGATGCTGGTTGCATCGACACCCATTGGGGGTTGATCGGTGTAAACACGATTGCCTTTGTCATCCGTGTATTGAAAAATTTGAGCAGTGACAGGCAGTGCTACTACAAGCATGGCCGCGGCAAATACAAGGCGCATAATTCACTCCTTTTAATAATGGCTTAAGCGTTACATGCTCTGCAGGCTTAGGCAAGTGTTTCGCAACGCGGCTGAGTAAAAGAGCCTATAAGCACAGGGCGCATGGATGCTGCAGTTGCTGAAAATAAAAGACTGAATTGTTAAGCGCTGCCGCGTACACTATAGCACCCTGTGTTTGTCTGCTTAAATGCTTGTCTGCTGCGTTAATTATTAGCGTGATTTCCTGCAATAGTGTGCGTTAGGGGCTAGCGCTAGAGACAGCTAGCAGTCAAAATAGCGGGTACAACTTATAGTATGTGTCTCGTCCTCGGTTTTGACACACGCCTTGTCTTGCCGAGACAAGAATGTGGCGAGCGCACTGCCCGGAAGACTGTTGCTGGGCCGGCACCCCGTTGATGAAATCTTGGAGTCCATGATGTCAAAGTCGCTCGAACTGATACAAACCCATAACGCAAAATGGATTGATTTGCGCTTTACCGATATTGGTGGGCAACAGCACCATATCACTATGCCAGCGCGTGACGCTGACGATGATTTTTTCGAGCAAGGCAAGATGTTTGACGGCTCTTCTATGGCCGGTTGGAAAGGCATTGAAGCATCAGATATGATTTTGCTGCCCGATGACAGCACCGCGGTGATGGACCCTTTTACCCAAGAACCGACCCTGATTTTAGTCTGTGATGTTATTGAGCCTTCTACCATGCAAGGCTACGACCGTGATCCACGTGCGATCGCCTCACGCGCGGAAGAGTATTTAAAATCAACAGGGATTGGTGATACGGTTTTTGTCGGACCTGAGCCTGAGTTTTTCATTTTTGATCAGGTGAAATTCAAGTCTGATATCTCCGGCTCAATGTTTAAAATTTATTCTGCGCAAGCGGCTTGGAACAGTGATGCAGACATTGAAGGTGGCAATAAAGGCCATCGTGTAGCTGTGCAGGGCGGTTATATGCCAACCCAGCCCAGCGACTATGATCATGAAATCCGTACCGCGATGTGTAATGCCTTAGAAGAAATGGGGCAGTTGGTTGAAGTGCACCATCACGAAGTGGCGACCGCAGGCCAAAACGAAATTGGTACCAAATTTAATACTCTCGTGGCTAAAGCCGATGAAGTGCAGGCGTTAAAGTACGTTGTGCATAATGTGGCTGATGCCTATGGCCGCACAGCGACCTTTATGCCCAAGCCACTGTTTGGCGATAACGGCTCGGGTATGCATGTGCATCTGTCTATTTTTTCAGGTGGCAAAAACACTTTTTCTGGTGAAGGTTATGCCGGTCTGTCGGATAATGCCCTGTACTTTATCGGCGGTATTATTAAGCACGGTAAGGCATTAAATGCGCTGACCAATCCGTCCACGAACTCGTACAAGCGTTTAGTGCCGGGCTTTGAAGCACCAGTGATGTTGGCCTATTCGGCGCGTAACCGCTCTGCATCGATTCGTATTCCTTATGTCACCAGCCCAAAAGCACGTCGCATTGAAGCGCGTTTTCCTGATCCTTCAGCCAACCCGTACTTAGCTTTTGCCGCACTGCTGATGGCAGGTTTAGACGGTATCCAAAATCGTATTCACCCAGGTGATGCAGCGGATAAAAACCTGTATGACTTACCCCCTGAAGAGTCCAAGCAGATTCCACAGGTGTCAGGCAGCTTAAAAGAAGCATTGGATGCGTTGGATATTGATCGTGAATTTCTATTGCGTGGCGGTGTCTTCAGCAATGAGTTCTTAGATGCCTTTATTACTTTAAAAGCAGAAGAAGAGTTGCGTGTGCGCACCTTTGTGCATCCTCTTGAGTATGAGCTGTACTACAGCTGTTAAGGCCTGAAACAATAAGTAGGTTGAGCCGTGTCGGTTAAGTGACGCAGTGCTTTGCCTACTTTTTGAGCATTTTCTAGAAGATTATGCTATTATCTGCGCCCATTTTTGCGGTTGCTTTAGTGACCCTTCTTAGCGACCTGTTTGCACAATGAAATTAATTCTAAAATCTTTTGCTGAAATCTCCATTAAAAGTCGGCCTGTGCGTCGACAATTTATGCGTCAGTTAGGCAAAAACATCCGCAGTGTACTGCGTGATCTTGATCCTGATGTAAAGGTGGTTGGCGAGTGGGATAATTTAGAGTTATTCACTGCAATTGAAGATCCCGCACAGTTACAAGAACTCTATGCGTGCTTGCGCTGTACACCCGGTATTTCACACTTTTTCCAAGTGCTAGAGTATCCGCTGGGTGACTTTGATCAGATTGTTCAGCACTGCAAAGCGCACTATGCGGACCTGTTAAAGGGTCGCACTTTTTCTGTGCGCTGCAAACGAGCAGGTAAACATACTTTTTCTTCAATGGATGTTGAGCGCTATGTGGGCAGTCAATTGCGTCAGCAATGTGGCGCCGCAGGCATTGACTTGCGCAATCCCGACGTAGAAGTGCGCTTTGAAATTCGCCACAATAAATTATTTATTGAATACGAGCGTCACCAAGGCATTGGTGGCTATCCACTGGGTACCGTGGAGCAGGCGCTGGTGCTGATGTCGGGTGGGTTTGACTCCACTGTGGCGGCTTATCAAATGATGCGTCGTGGTTTGTTAACCCATTTTTGTTTTTTTAATTTGGGTGGCCGCGCCCACGAGTTGGGCGTAAAAGAAGTGGCGCACTACTTGTGGAAAAAATATGGCAGCTCGCATCGAGTACTCTTTATTAGCGTGCCCTTTGAAGAAGTGCTCGGCGATATTTTAGAACATGTCGATGATAGTCACATGGGTGTTGTGCTCAAACGTATGATGCTGAAAGCTGCTGATGCCATCGCTGAAGATTTGTATCTAGACACTTTAGTTACCGGTGAAGCGATTTCACAAGTTGCCAGCCAAACACTGACTAACCTGGCCGTGATTGATAAAGCCACTGATAAGCTGGTTTTGCGTCCTCTAATTACCGAGCATAAGCAAGATATTATCCGTACGGCGGTTGAAATTGGCACGGCTGAGTTTGCTGAAAATATGCCTGAATATTGCGGTGTGATTTCGGTAAACCCAAAAACCAAAGCTAAACTGGGCCGCGTTGAGCATGAAGAAACGCGTTTAGATCCGAGTATTTTGCTGCGTGCAGTTGAGCGTGCATCTATGGTTACCATGGATAAAGTTCTGAATGAACTGGGCAAAGATATTCAGGTAGAAGAGGTTGCTGAGGTACTAGCGAGCCATATCGTAGTTGATATTCGTCATCCTGACCAAGTTGAGGATCAGCCATTAGTTTTGGACGGTATTGAACAACTGGCTGTACCTTTTTATGCGATTAATAGCCGCTTTAAAGCGTTTGATCCTAATCGCCAATATCTACTGTATTGCGATCAAGGTATAATGAGCAAATTACATGCCGATCACTTACTGCATGAAGGTTATGCAAATGTGCGCGTGTATCGTCCTGATCCAATGCAGCAGCCGCGCTCAAGCAGTCACGCATGATTAGATATGTGTGCTTGTGGAGTTGTGTGGCTATGCCGCAACAGTTACGCCCACCAGACCCATAAGCCATAAACCTTTGTCGCTTTGCTACGAACTGACACGCTTTGCGTGCAGCCTACATATTATTATTTGAGATAAGCTTGTGATTGACAATTTACGTAATATTGCCATTATCGCCCACGTTGACCATGGTAAAACCACCTTGGTTGATGCCCTTTTACGTGCGTCAGGTACCCTAGACCGCAAAGAGCTCGACTCTGACCGTGTTATGGACTCTAACGACCAGGAAAAAGAGCGCGGAATTACTATTCTGGCAAAAAATACTGCCATTAAGTGGCACGACTACAATATCAACATCGTTGATACTCCAGGCCACGCCGATTTCGGTGGTGAAGTTGAGCGTGTGATGAGCATGGTTGACTGCGTGCTGTTGGTGGTTGATTCCATTGATGGTCCTATGCCGCAAACTCGCTTTGTAACACAAAAAGCGTTCCAAGCTGGTTTGAACCCTATTGTTGTGATCAATAAAGTTGACCGTCCTGGTGCGCGTCCGGACTGGGTGGTTGATCAGGTCTTTGACCTGTTTGATAACCTGGGTGCCACTGAAGAACAGCTGGATTTCCCAATTGTCTACACCAGTGCACTGAATGGCGTGTCAGGTTTAGATCCAGCGGAAATGACTGATGATATGGATGTTTTATTCCAATCGATTGTTGATTTTGTTGAGCCGCCAAAAGTTGATTTAGACGGCCCATTCCAGATGCAAATTTCTGCACTGGACTACAATAACTTCCTCGGCGTTATCGGTATTGGCCGTATTGCTCGTGGTCGCATTAAAGCCAATAGCCCAGTCACTTCGATTGATGCTGAAGGTAAGCGTCGTAATGGTCGTATTCTCAAGCTGATGGGTCACCATGGCTTGCACCGTGTCGACGTAGAAGAAGCGCAAGCGGGTGATATCGTTTGTATCAGTGGTTTTGATCCATTGTTTATTTCTGACACCTTATGTGATCAAGCACACGTTGAAGCTCTGCCACCATTGAGCGTTGATGAGCCAACCGTAAGCATGACGTTCCAAGTTAACGATTCTCCTTTTGCTGGTAAAGAAGGTAAGTTCGTTACCAGTCGCAACCTTAAAGAGCGCTTAGAAAAAGAGTTGCTGCACAACGTTGCATTGCGTGTTGAGCAAGGCGACGATGTGGATAAGTTTAAAGTGTCTGGCCGTGGTGAATTACACTTGTCAGTCCTGATCGAAACCATGCGCCGTGAAGGCTACGAGCTGGGTATTTCTCGTCCAGAAGTTGTCATCAAAGAAGTGGATGGCGAGAAGCAAGAGCCGTACGAAAATATCATTATTGATATCGAAGAGCAGCACCAAGGTGCGATTATGGAACAGTTTGGCCTACGTAAAGGTGAGCTCACCGATATGGTTCCAGACGGTAAAGGCCGCATTCGTCTCGAGTACACAGTGCCGGCGCGTGGTTTGATTGGTTTCCGTAACCAGTTTATGACCATGACTTCAGGTACGGGTATTTTGACCGGCATGTTCAGCCACTACGGTCCAATCAAAAGTGGTGAAATGACCAGCCGCCAAAACGGTGTGTTGGTGTCGATGGCTACAGGTAAGGCATTGACCTACTCGCTTGAAACGCTGCAAGAGCGCGGTAAGTTGTTCTTAACACCAGGTGAAGAAATTTACGAAGGTCAGTTGGCCGGTATCCATAGTCGTGATAATGACTTGGCGATTAATCCAACTAAAGCGAAAAAGCTCGATAACATGCGCGTGTCAGGTAAAGAAGAGACCACGGCTCTGGTTCCGCCAGTCCAGTTTACTCTTGAGCAAGCACTTGAGTTCATCGAAGATGATGAGCTGGTTGAAGTAACGCCTAAGTCGATTCGCCTACGCAAAAAGTATTTAACTGAAAATGAGCGTAAGCGTCACGGCCGTAGCAAAGTCTAATTTACGTTAGTTACACAAAAACCCGCAGCGGCAGCGCTTGCGGGTTTTTTTATGCTGGTTAAATTAAAGCGCAGTGCAAATAAAGCGTAAATTGCTGCAACTTTAAGAAGTTTTTGATTCGGTCGGGATCTCAGTAAAAACAAGGGTGGTGCTATTGATTCGTATCTATGCTGGAATCATACGGTTAGACAGGTATAGCACTTCTCTAATCACCCCAGCGGCCCGGTGAGTATGAAAATACAGGTAAAGACAATTTCCAGCGAATCGCTGAAAGGCGCAGCAGGAGCCCGAAGAAAAATGTACCCCAAGTATTAACACCGTGGGATACGCCGAGTGACATTAGAGTTAAATACACCACTGCAACCACCAAAGAGACGCTGGCGTAGAGTTCGTGGCGCAATACTTGCGGGGTGCGGTTGCACATAATATCGCGCAAGATACCGCCAAAAATACCTGTAGTCATACCTGACATAATGACTACTGGGGTGTCGTAACCCAGCTTTAAGGCGACGTTACAACCGATGATAGTAAAGGCAATTAAACCCATGGAGTCCAAAACTAGAAAGATCTGGTTGAGTCTATGGATAAAGCGCGCTAACAGTATCGTGGCTAGACCTGCGCCAATGGTCAGATAAATATAGAGAGGGTGTTGGGTCCAAGTGACAGGGTAGTTACCTAGCAGCATGTCACGCACAGTGCCACCGCCCAGTGCAGTGATAAAAGAGATAAGTGCGACACCAAATAAGTCCATATTACGGCGTCCAGCGGCAAGCGCACCGGACATGGCTTCAGCGGTAATAGCAATAATAAAAATATTAGTAAGCACGCAGGACTCCTGCTGACAGTAACGCCTCTCCCTCTGTCCTGTGTACCTGAGAGTTTATGCAGCAGTGTGCCGCTTGCCCCTTCGGTGGATTGCTTTAAGCAACCGCTCTCCAGTTGGCGAATCTAAGTTGTTTCGCAGTACATGAGCCTGAGCGTTTATGGGAGTTTGCGCCTTCGGCGGAGCAGAGTGGTGTCTGTTCTCTCTCCTGCGAGCGCGCATTATACGGCGAGTTAAGCGATAAAGGCGCTTATTTTTAAGACTCTTAGCCTAGAGTTAGATAAATGGTGATTTTTAGTCGCGAGCAGTGGCTAGTCTTAGGCTTATTTAAGTGCAGGACTATCAAATTCATAGCGGTAGACCTGCTCGGCTTCGGCGCTATAACCCGTTGTGCCCATATCACTGTCAAAGGATTCAACTTTGAGCCTGCCTTCAAGCCAATACGGCTGCCACATATCGCCCATGGCGACGCCGCCTTCGCTGTGCACGTAAACAATTTGGTTGGACGGTGGTGGCGGTACATGGATGCAGGCGCCAAAGTAGGGCACCAGCAAAAACTCAGTGATGCGGCTGCTTTCATCAATAGTCAACGGCACGATATAGCCGGGTAATTTGACCCGCAAACCATGCAGTTCTGCTACCACCGGTGCGTTGGGGTATTGCTGCTGCGCAGCTGGAGCGCTTTCTGCAGCTAAAATGTCAGCCATATCAGCCAGTTGATTGAGGTCGTGCAGCGCTGCCGGTGGAGGCAAGGGCGCTGCATCGGCAGGAATCATATCTTGCCATTTGAGCGTGCGTAATTCACCGGCATAGACTGCAGTAACGCTGCACAGCAGCGCGATAACACAAAACAGTTTTCGCATATCAATCAGGCCTAAGGTTATTGAACAACAATCAGATGATACACACGCTGAGTAATGGTCTGGGTTGGCGCAGTGGTGTTAACAGCCGGCATTAGAAGGCTTGTTTGCTCATTCATAAACTGCATTTTTCGCCCGTTTCTGTCTTTCTCGCCAGCATGACTCAGTCTCTGCTTAAAAGTTTATAAACGAATATTAAGCCCGTCCGCTAAGGACTGACGGTATGCACGCCATGCCGGTACTGCGCCCATTAACACACCAGCCAGCAATACAGCAGCCAGCAGAGACCATTCATACAAACTGGGTGCAGAGAATGGTAGGTATAAGCCGTAGTGGCTTTGTAGTGGGCCTTGGGCGACGGCAATACCGAGATACAGCAGCACCAGTCCGAGCAGTATTCCAGCAAAGGCTAGGCTGAAGGCTTCGAGAATCAATAAGCTGGCAATGTGCCACGGACGCGCGCCCACTGAACGTAAAATAGCCATTTCTCGACGCCGCTCATTCAGGCTGGTCAAAATTGCTGTCAGCATCCCAATCAAGCCAGTCAGCACGACAAACAGCGAGACCACAAACAGCGCTTTTTCTGCGGTACCCATCAGGCTCCAAAGTTCTTGCAAGGCGACACCGGGCAAAATGGCTAATAAGGGTTCACCGCGCCACTGATTGATTTCTCGTTGCACGGCAAAGGTGGCAATTTTACTGTTTAAACCCAGCAGCATAGCGGTGATTTCTTTGGGCTGTAGATCCATTTGTAAGGCTTGCTCAGCGCTGATCTTGCGCTTGCCATAGGCTGGCGCACCATGCTGCCAATCAATGTGCAGAGCCTCCATACCGGCTAGGGCAATATGCAAGGTGCGGTCAACAGGGGTGCCGGTACGTTCCAAAATGCCAACTGTGGTAAAAGGCTTGTCATCGTGATTGACTAAGCTAATGGTGGCCATGCCATGCGCCAGGATAATTTCTTGGCCTAGTGCGTAATTCAGTGCATCCGCTACTTCTGCACCCAGTACCACTTCAAAAGGCGCTTGATCACTAAAGAAACGACCGTCGCGCATTTTTAGCGGCTGTTTGCGCCCGTATTGATAATGCGTGAAGTAATCAGCAGAGGTACCCAGCACACGATAGCCATGATGCGAGTCGCCCAACGACATGGGCACAGCCCACTTCACTTGCGGATGCTGAGCAAAGTGCTCAAAGCTGCTCCAGCGAATATTGTTGGTGGCATTGCCAATGCGAAATACCGAGTAGAGCAATAAGTTAATCGAGCCGGAACGTGCGCCAACAATTAAGTCGGTTGAACTGATGGTGTTGGCAAAACTCGCACGGGTTTCAGTGCGTACACGCTCAACAGCCAGCAGCAAAGTGATGGACAGGGCTATAGCAAAAATTGTCAGCCATGCGGTAAAACGGCGGTTGGCTAAACTGCGTAGGGCGATGCGCAAGAGGTGCATCTTAAATCTCCTGCGTGCGCGTGGCGCGATTGAGTTGGCTCAGATCGATACTGCGGTCAAATAGGTGCGCCAGAGATTGATCATGGCTGACAAACAGCAAGCTCGCGCCTGCAGCTTTGCACTCGGCAAACAGCAATTTTAAAAAGGTTTCACGGCTGTCGCTATCTAAAGCTGATGTTGGCTCGTCGGCGATCACCAGTTTCGGTTGGCCAATTAACGCGCGCGCGGCGGCAACACGTTGCTGTTGACCTATGGAAAGGGTATCAGCGCGTTGTTGATGCAACTCTGACGCAAGGCCTAAACCGCTAAGCAAAGCTTGCGCAGCCGCCAGGATTGAGCCGTGGCGCTCTATTGCACGCGCGCTCCGGCGTTTAGAAAACTGACAAGGCAGCAGCACATTATCAAGTACAGATAAAAATGGCAGTAAATTAAATTGTTGAAAAATAAAGCCACTGTGATCGACCCGAAAGCGATCACGAGCACTGGCGCTGAGTGCACTTAAGTCATGGCCGAGCAGGCGAATCGTGCCGCTTTGTGGCAATTGCACACCACCCAGCAGGCCGAGTAGGGTGGTTTTGCCGCTACCCGAAGGACCTTTTAGAAAGACGCTTTGCTCAGGCTCAAGATGAAATGCGTCAATATCCAATAGCACTGCTTGCTTGGGCCAAGCAAAACGTAAAGCATGCAGCTCAATGATTGGGGTCGGGCTGGTCATGGTCATCTCAATAGCAGATTAACTTAAAGCCTATAAAACAGGGCTAACACACGCATAGTCTTAGCTTACCAGCGGATTGCAGTATTACCCTGAGACAGTTCGACGCCCTGCTGTGCGTTTGCGCTAATGAGCTGCACGTGAATTGTCTCAGTCAGCGGAAAGGCTTTAAAAAAACCATCCAAATCAATTTCCGCCAGTTTGGCTGGTACAGCACAGTTAAACTGATAGCTGACTTGAATATCGCTGTGCTGATGCTGGTCTTCATGCTCTGCGGGCGAGTGATGCTCATCGCTGTGTTCAGCTAGATCATTGTTAATGCTGACTGAGCTTAATGCACATTGTGCGGCCGGGGTGAGTTTAAACAGTAACTGCTCATTTTTCAGCGTGCGCTCAGCCACTAATACGGCTTGCTTATCAGCATCTGAGCGAGGCTGGTATTCAAAGCCAACGATGTTGATTGCCGGGCTGTGTAACTCTAGAGCCAGTTGTTGCTCCTCAAGGGCTATATTGAGTGTCGCTACTCCATGCTGGTGCGCCTCTAAACTGGGTGCGTGCTGGTGTTGTTGCGCATAGGCGGTCAAGTTGAAAGAGGTGAGGAGCAGTGCTGCAGGTAGCAATAGATCAGTGGGGCGCATGCTGAAACTCCGAATGGCAGTTAAACGTTTAGTTATAATATAACTTTATATCGATTTGTTAAGTATAAGCAAGTCACCAAATTGAATTGATTGCGCCAGAGGTATCATTGAACTTGGGGTAAAAGAGCAAACGGAAGAAAGGTTTTTTAAAAAAATATATTTTTTTCTATCGCAAAGCACTCAAGCACTGATAAAGTCAGATGGTTTTGAACAATAGCCGTACATGTGCGGTTTGCTGAGGCTTTATTATTATGTCCCAAACTCTTGATGCGTTTTTATCCCATATAAAACAGCGTG
Organism: uncultured Thiopseudomonas sp.; assembly: GCA_964385265.1. GTDB lineage: Bacteria > Pseudomonadota > Gammaproteobacteria > Pseudomonadales > Pseudomonadaceae > Denitrificimonas. The sequence goes on along the minus strand of CAYLOI010000006.1, from coordinate 48,516 downwards.
ACCCAGATCAGCCAGAATTTCATCAGGCTGTTGAAGAAGTGCTGCGCACTCTGTGGCCTTTCCTTGAAGATAACCCGCGTTATATGCAGGCTGGCATCATTGAGCGAATGGTTGAACCTGAGCGTGTGATTCTATTCCGCGTACCTTGGGTGGATGATGCCGGTAAAGTGCATGTCAATCGTGGCTACCGGATTCAAATGAACAGTGCCATTGGCCCCTATAAAGGTGGCTTGCGCTTTCATCCGTCGGTCAACTTGGGCGTTTTAAAGTTCTTAGCTTTTGAGCAAGTCTTTAAAAACTCATTGACCTCATTGCCGATGGGTGGTGGTAAAGGTGGTTCAGACTTTAACCCTAAGGGTAAGTCTGACAATGAGGTTATGCGCTTTTGTCAGTCATTTATGACTGAGCTATTTCGCCATATTGGCCACCACCTTGATGTCCCAGCCGGTGATATTGGTGTCGGTGCGCGTGAGATTGGTTATTTATTTGGCCAATACAAGCGCCTTGCTAATGAGTTTACGGCGGTATTAACCGGAAAAGGTATGACTTACGGCGGCAGCTTAATTCGCCCCGAAGCTACAGGTTACGGTTGTGTTTATTTTGCTGAAGAAATGCTGAAAAGTGTTAAGCGCCGCATAGAGGGTCAGCGTGTTGCTATTTCTGGTTCGGGTAATGTGGCGCAATATGCTGCACAAAAAGTTATTGAACTGGGCGGCAAAGTGATTTCTTTATCCGATTCCGGCGGTACGCTGTATATCGAAAACGGTATGGATAGCGAACACTGGAAGTACCTGATGGATCTCAAAAACATCCGCCGCGGCCGCATTGAAGAAATGGCAGAGCACTTTGGTTTGCAGTTCCTTGCTGGCCAACGCCCATGGGGTTTGCAGTGTGATATTGCTCTACCGTGCGCCACCCAAAATGAGCTTGATATTGAGGATGCATTGACCTTGATTAAAAATGGCTGCATCTGCGTGGCTGAAGGTGCCAACATGCCTTCAACATTGCAAGCTGTTGATCTGTTCATTGATGAAGGCATTTTGTATGCACCGGGTAAAGCCTCTAACGCAGGTGGTGTCGCGGTGAGTGGTTTAGAGATGAGCCAGAATGCGATGCGCTTGTTGTGGACCGACGGTGAGGTAGATGCCAAGTTACACAGTATTATGCAAAACATTCATTCTGCTTGCGTTCATTACGGAATGGAAAATGGCCGCGTGAACTATGTCAAAGGGGCAAATATTGCCGGCTTTGTTAAAGTTGCAGATGCTATGTTAGCGCAGGGTATTGTCTAAAACAGACAGTCCTTCGCTAGTCCAATAAAAATGCCTCGCACTTGCGGGGCATTTTTATGTTGATGCTTTTTTAATCTATACAGGTTGATAAGTATCAGTGCGTACTGCAGTGTAAGCAGCTAGACTTCAAGTCTTAAGCATCAGTTTTTATTGAGTGCATCTTGAGCAGAGGTTGTTATGACAAAAATTGATCCGCGTATACGTTTGCAGGCCTTAATGACCGAGTACAGAACTCGAGCCGAGGCGATTGAGCGAGACTTGTCTCGTGAGCATGCACAAAGTTTTTCTGAGCAGGCCACAGAGCGCCAAAATGATATGGTTTTGCAAGGTCTGCTGGCTGATGCACGCGCCAGTGTGCAAGAAGTAAAACAAGCATTAGAACGTTTAGATGCGGGTACTTACGGCGAATGCAGTAAGTGTGGAGAGCCGATCAGTGCCGCACGGCTTGAAGCTTTACCTGCCGCTGAGCATTGTATTAACTGCGCAGATTAACGGAGTAGCTGCTATATGTGCATCTGACGCGGGGAGTCGCTTGGCGCTAATAGAGGCGTCAGGCTGACTCTAAATGAGTTGACGTGGGCTGCTTTGGGTTGCGTAGCAGCAGAGTTGCAGTCAAAATAGCGCCACCAACAGAAAAATAATAGCCTCGAAATATGCTAGGCACACACACTTTGCGACAGCTTCTTTGCCTGCGAGCTACCTGCAGGCGCATGAGAAATCATCCTTCACTATGATTGCCTGCCGTTTCTTAGTAGAACATAGCTGCGCTGCGCCCCCTTTCTTTTTACGCCTTCCTTGCAGGGAGCTATCAAGCAAGGCCAAAATGCGCCGTTCACTTCGCGGCTTGGCCGCTTGCTGCAAGGAAATCTAATGCCTGATACAACTCACAATGCACAGCGTTTATTACCCGAACAATTAACCCGCAACTTTAATGGGCAGTTTGATTTTGTCACCACTGCTGACCTTGAGCCCTTAGCAGGTGTCTTGGGCCAGGCGCGTGCAGTGCAGGCTTTGCAGTTTGGTATTTCCATGCAGCGCCATGGCTATAATGTGTTTGTCATGGGTGAGTCAGGCTCTGGCAGATTTTCTTATGCCCAGCGTTACTTAGTTGAGCAGGCTAAACAGCGTTCAACGCCTTCTGACTGGCTGTACGTCAACCACTTTACCGAGATGCGTGAGCCTCATGCATTGCAGCTTCCGGCTGGCGAAGGCAGCCGCTTTTGTGCCGATATCAGCACATTATTAGATAATTTATTAGCAACCTTTCCAGCTGTATTTGAAACGCCGGCCTGGCAGCAAAAGAAAAGCGCGATTGATCGACGCTTTAATCGTCGTTATGACAAAGCCATTGATGTGGTTGAAAAGCTGGCGCTGGAAAAGAATATTGCCCTGTATCGCGACAGCATCAATATTGCCTTTACTCCGATGCATGAAGGTAGAGCATTGGATGAAGCCGAGTTTGCTCAGCGCCCTGATGAGGAACGAGAAAAATTTCATGCCGATATTGCAGTGCTTGAAGAGCATCTCAATAAAGAGCTGTCCAGCTTACTGCAATGGAAGCGTGAATCGAGTAATCAACTGCGTCAGCTCAACGAAGAAACCATTGCTCTAGCCCTAGAGCCCTTGTTGTCGCCGCTGGCGCAGGCTTATGCAGAGCATCCTTGTGTAGTGGCTTATTTGCAGGCTATGCAGACCAACTTGTTAAAAACAGTGGTTGAGCAATTGGTTGATGAAGAGCACAGCGATGCATTGGCGCGCAAGTTATTAGAAGAGCAATACAGTCCCAATTTGGTGGTGGGGCATGCGCCAGATCAAGGCGCACCTGTGGTGTTTGAATCACATCCAACCTACGATAATTTATTTGGCCGGATTGAATACAGTAATGAGCAAGGCGCACTTTATACCAGCTATCGGCAATTGCGCCCAGGTGCTTTGCACCAAGCCAATGGTGGCTATTTAATTTTAGAAGCAGAAAAGCTGCTGTCTGAACCCTTTGTTTGGGAAGCGCTAAAGCGAGCGCTACATTCGCGCGAACTAAAAATGGAGTCGCCTCTGGTTGAGCTAGGGCGAGTGGCTGCTGCCACACTGATTCCGCAGATTATTCCTTTGCAAGTCAAAGTGGTGGTTATAGGTTCGCGCGATCTGTATTACGCCTTGCAGGAACTGGATCCAGACTTTCAAGAAATGTTTCGTATGTTGGTGGATTTCGATGAAGATATCCCATTGACTGATGAGACCTTAACTCAGTTTGCCCAACTGCTTTGCGCCCGTACCAATGAAGAGGGCATGGCGCCATTAACAGTTGCTGCAGTGATGCATCTGGCCCGTTATAGCGCGCGTTTAGCTGAGCACCAACAACGTATCTCAGCCAGTCTCGCGGATCTATTTCAAGTGCTCAGTGAGGCAGATTTTTTACGCCATAGTGCTGGTGCTGAGCTGACTGATGTCGAGCATGTCGACAGTGCAATTGCTGCACGCCGCACACGTACTGGGCGTGTCTCCGAGCGTATTATGGATGACATGCTCTCGGGTGTGATTTTAATTGATACGCAAGGCGCTGCTGTGGGTAAGTGTAACGGTCTAACTGTGTTAGCCGTGGGTGACTCAGCCTTTGGTGTGCCAGCACGCATCTCCGCTTCTGTGTATCCAGGTAGCAGCGGGATTGTTGATATTGAGCGCGAAGTCAGCCTAGGGCAATCGATTCACTCCAAAGGGGTGATGATTTTGACCGGTTACCTTGGTAGTCGTTATGCGCAAGCTTTTCCTTTAGCCATATCGGCGAGTATCGCTCTGGAGCAGTCATACGGCTACGTTGATGGTGACAGTGCATCATTGGGTGAGGTCTGTGCATTAATTTCAGCTTTATCACGCACACCTTTAAAGCAATCATTTGCGATTACCGGCTCGATTAATCAGTTTGGTGAAGTGCAAGCGGTGGGTGGCGTGAATGAGAAAATTGAAGGGTTTTTCCGCTTGTGTGAAGCGCGCGGTTTAACTGGTGAGCAGGGCGTGATTATTCCGCACTCTAATATTGTTAACCTGCTATTGGATGAAGCTGTGGTTACCGCGGTTGAAGCTGGTAAATTTAATATTTATGCGGTTAACCACGTGGATCAAGCACTGTGTTTGCTCAGCGGGGTTAGCGCAGGCTGTGCTGATGCAGAGGATAATTTTCCAGATGGATCGCTTAACGCCAAGGTTGTCGCACGTTTGCGTGCCATTGCCGAGCTTGATTTACCGGATGATGAGTCTAAAGTGGCAGGCGCGTAATTATTTAGAATAAAATACAGGGGCTTATCCACAGAGTGAGCACTGCTGTGAATTAGGCTGACTTACTAAAATAATAAAATAGTTGTTTGTAATCAGCGGCTTGTGATTTTTATGGAATTTAAGTGCAGCGTTTTGAAAGATCTACACAGACTGTCCACAGAGTTATCCACAGGTAGCATGAGTGTTATGCAGCAGCTGCTAGGTGCGTCAGGTTAGCTTTGCTAGTGAACAAGGCCTAACATTTATTATTTAACTATTGATGATTTAGCTTACAAAGGGTGTCTTAGCTATGACAGCAACAGCGTTTCGTTCTGAACATGATTTACTCGGCTCTTTGCCTGTCCCTGAAGATGCCTATTACGGTATCCAGACACTGCGTGCCATGCACAACTTTCACCTGAGTGGTGTGCCGCTGTCGCATTATCCTAATTTTGTCAGTGCGCTGGCGATGGTTAAACAAGCCGCTGCTGATGCTAACCATCAGTTGGGTTATTTGACCGATGCAAAACATGCGGCAATTTCCAGTGCGTGCACCCAGCTGATTGCCGGCAAGCACCATGATCAGTTTATCGTTGACATGATCCAGGGGGGAGCTGGTACATCGACCAATATGAATGCCAATGAGGTGATTGCCAACTTAGCCTTGGAGTCGATGGGCAAAGAAAAAGGTGAATACAGCTTTTTGCACCCAAACAATGACGTCAATATGGCGCAATCAACCAATGATGCCTACCCAACGGCGATCCGTGTGGGTTTGTTGCTCGGACACAATGATTTATTAGTTAGTTTAGAGCGCTTGATTGATGCGTTTTCTGCAAAAGGCGATGAGTTCTCGCATGTGTTGAAAATGGGTCGCACCCAGTTACAAGATGCGGTACCCATGACCTTAGGCCAAGAATTTAAGGCCTTCTCGGCGAATTTAGCCGGTGACTTGGTACGTTTAAAAAGCCTCGCTAACGATTTATTTACCTCGGTTAACCTTGGTGGTACAGCCATTGGAACCGGAATTAATGCCGATCCTCGTTATCAAGGTATTGCGGTTGAGCGCTTACACTCAATCTGTGGTTTCCCCATGAAAGCCGCACCGGATCTGATTGAAGCCACCTCTGATATGGGCTCGTTTGTCTTATTCTCAGCGATGCTCAAACGTACTGCGGTGAAACTGTCGAAAATTTGTAACGACTTACGTTTATTGTCCAGTGGACCACGTACGGGAATAAACGAGATCAATCTGCCGGCACGACAGCCAGGCAGTTCGATCATGCCGGGTAAGGTCAACCCAGTAATTCCAGAAGCGGTCAGTCAGGTCGCCTATGAGGTGATTGGTAATGACTTAGCACTGACATTAGCTGCGGAAGCTGGGCAGTTGCAGTTGAACGTGATGGAGCCACTGATTGCTTGGAAAATGTTTGACTCGATTCGCTTGCTACGTCGCGCGATGGACATGTTGCGCGAGCATTGTGTGGTGGGCATCACCGCCAATGAAGAGCGCTGCCGCTCGTTAATGGAGCACTCAATTGGCTTGATTACAGCGCTTAACCCCTACATTGGCTATGACAATGCCACGCGCATTGCCAAGCAAGCTTTAGAAAGCGGATGCGGGGTCTTAGAGTTAGTACGTGCAGAGCAGTTATTGGATGATGATCTGCTGGCCGATATTTTACGCCCAGAGAATATGATTGCGCCGCGCTTAGTACCTTTAAAAGAGTAATTGACGATTGCTGCGCAGACACGGGATGAGTTGTCCCGTGTCTGCGTAGCGCTACGGCAGGGCGCTGCAGAGAATGAGATTAGTCTGCCGCTTTGCGCAGCATGATAAAGACGCTCAACACCAGCATCAAAATAAAACCAATCAAGCTAAATTCTGCCAAGTTCAAACCCAGCAGTGTCCAAGTTACCTCGGCACAGTCAGCCGTGCCATGCAGCATTTTGCTAATGATATCTTGGATAGGAAAGGCTTCAAGCATGTAGTCCAGTGAAGGCAAACAAGCAGGCAGTTTGTCTTCCGGGAGGCCTTGCAACCAAATTTGTCGACCTGCTGCAGCTACGCCCAAGCCGGCGGCAAGAGTACTGAGTGCTGCATATATACGCTGCCCCAAGCCGGCAGGGTTATGCAGGATCGCCAATAGGCAGGCTAAGCCAAAGAGAATCACGGCCACACGCTGCACATAACATAAAGGGCATGGTACTAAGCCAACGACATGCTCTAAGTACAAGGCTACAGCGATAATGCCTGCACAGCCTAAAAATGCCAATAAAAAAAGTAGGCGCGATGAAGGGAGCTGCATAGGTATTCCTCGTTATGGCATAACGCCGCAAGTGCGACATTTGCGTGGCTGCGCGCAAATAAAAACAGCGTGTCAGCTGCAATGCCAACACGCTGTTTGCGCCATAGTATAACGACTATGCCGTGTCTTTTTGTAGTGCTGGTTGCGGTAATGTTGGTAAAGATTGCTCTAATAATTGGAAACTTTCGGCGAAAAGAGCATTACTTCTTTGAGTGTCGCCTAAGTGACTAAGTAGTCGCGCTAGCTCAGCGCAAGTGTGCGCTTGCCGATGCTCGCGCAAGCTGCTTTCAAAGTAGTCGCGCGCTTTGCCCCAAAGTTGATTGCGCAAACTTAAGCGCCCTAATGTGCGCAGTAAAATGGCGTTATGCGGTTCTTTTTTCAACCAGCTTTCCGCTAACTGCAGTTGGCGAGAGGCATCTTCAGCGTGGCTTTTACCGTAGAGTTCAAGCAACTCATTGTCGAGATTATCCTTTAACGCATGGCGCAGGAGTGACTCTGCTTGCGTATGGGCGTTTAGGCGCAGTAACTCTGTGGCATAGGATGCGACAAGGTGGGTGTCATTTCTCAGCTTGTTAGACAGTCCTTGCCAGGCCGTTTCCAGTGATTGCAAAGCCTGCTGCGTATCTTGTGCATCTTGTGTGCGCTGGCAAGCATTGGCTAGGCGCCCAGACCACGCTTGATACTCAATGTTTTGCAACTGCTCACTGTTTAAGCGTTTAGATTTGCGTAGCGCAGGCAGTAAACCTATCAACGCTGACCAGTCTTGTCGCTGGCGCAGTAAAGCCTGTAGGCGTAATAGCACTTCTTGGTGTTGAGGGTGCAGTTCATGCATGGCTTGTAGGGTGTCTTGAGCGCCAGCATCATTGGCGCGTTGCAGCTGTAAATCAGCGTGCGCTAAAGCAATCGCAACCTCGGCAGAGGGTTGCTTAATCAGTGCTTGCTCAAGCAGCTCATCGGCTTCTTCACTGTAACCCAATTGCTCTGCAGCGCGCGCAGCACCCAGTAAATACACCAGTGGCTTGGCTTCACCTTCAGCCGCGCGACGCAGGTGGCGCAGTGCGTTTTTCCAATGACCTTGGGCTAGGTCAAGGATGCCTTGCTCTGCCGCTTGGCGGTTACGTCGGCTTTGATTGCGCCGTGACCATGGGTTAATCAACCCGGTAGAAATCAAAGCCATTTTAATTAGCGTACGTATACCGTAGAGCACCGCCAGCACAACGGCCAGCACGGCAATAAATACCCATAAGCTGGACTCGTAGCGAAATGATTTCCAGGAAATCAGCACATAGCCCGTGTGTTCTGCGATGAACATACCCAAGGTGGCGGCGCAGGCCACAACAATGAGCAAAATAAGGTAGGTCCGTTTCATAATCAGTTGGACTCCTCTGAATCAGACTCTTGCGGTGCAGAGCGTGTGTTTATGTAAGCCTGTAGTGTGCTCAGTGCTGCATTTAAGTTGGGCATTGGCTGGGTTACTTGTTGCTCGTGTAGTGAGCTGATTTGTTCTCTTAGACTGCTAGCGCTAGGGTCTTTAGGGCTAAAGTGCGCATCTAGAATACTGAGTGCTTGTTGCAGTGCTTGCTGGTATACCTCGCTGGCACCATTTAAAGCGGCCCATTGCGCTTGCTCTAAGGCCAGGCCTAAGGCTAAGCGTACTTGAGTAAGGCTTTGCCCTGCTAACAGGGGCTGGACTTGCTCGCTGGCATTAAAGTCGACACGCAGGTAGCGTGAAATCTGCTCCCACCACTGCGCCCAGCGTCCAGCGCCATCGCCGCTGGCGACTTCAGCTTGCTGGCCTTGGCCGCGAGTGAATTCAGGTGCTAAGTGGGTCAGTTGGTTGGCTTGCTGGTAGAGCGCACCGAGCTGCACAAATAAGCCGGTGCGGTCTAGGCTACCACTGCTTTTTAAAGCAACGATGCTGCGGGCTAATTGCTCACGAGCGGCGAATGCTGCTGGATCATCTTGTTCCATTAAAATATGGTCAGCGGCTTCCAGTAAAAAGCGAGCACTGTTGGTGTCATGCAGGGCGCTTAAGCGCAAACTGGCCATGCGTAATAAGTGTTCGGCTTCGGCTAGACGCCAGTCTTGGCGGCTGGCACCTAAAATAGTTCCTAAGCGCTGTGCTAACAATTGCTGCTCAGCCTGAACGTTGGCAAATAAATCGCGGCCTTGTTGCAGCTGGTTGCTGGTTGGCATTTGTGCGATTTTGCTATTGAGCTGCTGTTCGCGTTGAGTTAAATCTGAGATTTGCGCCTGCATCGCCGACAGGTTTTTTTGCTGCTGTGCGCTGAGGCTCTCAGTGTTTTGAATATGCCAAACACTCCAACCGCCGGCGCCTAGCGCGCCTATGCTGCACAGTAAGGCCAGTACTGCTAAGCCTTTGCCTGATGAGGCTGATTTTGTCGGTTTGCTCGGTTGTGTTTTGTTTTTTTCCGGTTGCTGTGTTGCTGTTGTTTCTTTTGTGTCTTTGCTCGATGCGGTTGTGCTTTGAGTGTCCGCGTTGGCTTTGGGCTTGTCTGATGGTTGGGTCATGACTGAATCCTTATGCTGATGGTGCGCCATGCGCATTCAGGGCGTTTAATAAAGCTTGGTTACTTGCGCCACGGCAATCAATAACATGCTCTGCACCGAGCTCTTGAGCTATTTTAGCAACACGTGGGCTGGGCACAAATAAGGCTAAAGACGTTAGCCTAGGCCACGCGTCTCCAGCGAGTTCAATTAAGTGACGCAAGCCTTGCTCACTGCTGACTGCAAGGCCGTTCAGTTGTTCTTGTTGGATCTGTTGAGTCAATGTACCACTAGGATAAACGGGTAAGCGCCGACGATACAGAGGTAAAAAGTCAACCTGTGCGCCACGTTGTTGTAATTGCTCAGAGAGGAAGTCGCGGCCAACATCGGCGCGCATAATTAAAACCCGGGGCGCATCGATATTTAGTGTTTCGCGAAACTTGGGCAGGGCTAACAGGGCTTCGCTGTCGTCACCCTGTTCAGGCCAGCTGACCGATAAGCCATAGTCGGCGAGAATGCGTCCTGTACCTTCGCCAACACTAAACCAATGTTGCTCGGCTGGCGGTTGTGGCCAGTACTGATCAACACGTGCAATACCCAAAGTCGCGGCGGGTTTGCTCACCACAATAACTGCGCAGTAGCGATCAAGGTTAAGTATCAGTGAGCGTTGCGCTGGCGTTTCGGGTAATGCTTCAATCTCTAACAGCGGTAAGCTGCTGCTGTATATTTTTTGCTCGGCCAGCAGTGCAGCGAGTACGGCGCTATCTGCTGTTGGCCGAGTGATTAATACACGCCACTGATTCACGTGAGGGGTGTCTCTTGCTCGAACAACACCGCCAAAATCTCTCCTGCACCTTGTGCGAGAAGCTCTTCCGCCACTGCAATGCCTAAAGCTTGGGCATCGTCTTTATGTGCGCGTTGTTCTGCATATAAAAGTACTGAAGCATCGGGCTGGCCAACAAAGCCGCGCAGCCATAATTGGTCGCCTTCTAAGGTGGCGTAGCAGGCGATTGGCACTTGGCAGCCACCGTTGAGGTGCTTATTCAGCGCACGCTCAGCCGTCACGCGGTAGTTGGTATCCGCGTGGTGTAAGGGCTTTAATAGCTCATGAATTGCGCTATCGTCGCTGCGGCACTCAATGCCTACTGCGCCTTGACCACCGGACGGTAAGTGGGCGCTGACATCTAGGCTGCTGCGAATACGATCAGCAAAACCAAGGCGTAATAAACCTGCAGCAGCAAGAATGATTGCATCGTACTCACCGGCGTCGAGCTTGGCTAAACGGGTGTTGACGTTGCCGCGTAAAAAGTTAATTTGTAAGTCAGGACGTTGCGCCAAGATTTGCGCTTGGCGTCTAAGGCTTGATGTGCCAACGATGCTGCCGTGCGGTAACTCTGCCAAGTTGGCATAGGTGTTAGATACAAAGGCATCGCGCGGGTCTTCACGTTCACATACGCAGTACAAATCTAGACCTTCAGGAAAAGCCATTGGCACATCTTTCATTGAGTGCACAGCGATATCGGCTTGTTTAGACAGCAACGCTGCTTCAAGTTCTTTAACGAATAAGCCTTTACCGCCAATTTTAGCCAGCGGTGAGTCCAGCAGCTGATCGCCACGGCTGACCATAGGCACTAAGGTCACTTTTAAATTGGGGTGCGCCGCTTCAAGTTCGGCTTTGACGAACTCAGCCTGCCAAAGTGCCAGTGCACTTTTACGGGTAGCAATGCGCAGTTCGGTTACCGGTTGTTCGCTTAAAGACATAATTAGGATCCAAAATGATAGGTGTATATCTTACAGATGATAACAGGCACAGCGCAGGCGCGCCTCATGCGCAGCGTCAAGTTTTACTCTGACAGTTACAGATTATCCATCAGTTTGCGTAGGGCCGTAACATGACGGCGGCTGACAGTCAGCGGTTGCGGGGCATCACGCAGATACAATTGGTAGCAGCCATTGGCACTACGCTGCAGGCGTTCAATGTGCGCGCGACTGACCAAGGCGTTGCGGTGGATGCGTACAAAATAATCGCCAAACTCATCTTCGAGTGATTTAAGTGACTCATCGAGCAAGGTTTCACCGTGCAGGTGGCGCAAGGTGACATATTTATTATCCGCGACACAATGAATCACTTGCTCGAGCGGGATCAGCTCAATACCTTTATGGCTGCGTGCGCTGAGGTGAGTGCGGGCTTGATTGATTGTTGTCGGTGCGCGTGACAGTGCTGCCAATTGCACACGATTAAGACGCTGAGCGTTTGCTATCGCAGTTTGCAGTTGTTCGCTACGTATCGGTTTGACTAAGTAGCCAACGGCGCTAACGGCAAAGGCTTGCAGAGCATAATCGTCGTGAGCTGTACAAAAAATAACCGCTGGTGGATCGCTGTATTCACATAGCTGTGCAGCAACTTGCAAGCCGTCTAAACCAGGCATGCCAATATCAAGCAGGACAATATCGGGTTTGTAGCGCTCAATCAGTTGCAGGGCTTGCTGGCCATTTTCAGCACAAGGTTGCAGTACTGTGCAGCCGGGAATCTGTTTTACCAGCCGAGTTAAGCGGTCGCGAGCTAAAGGCTCATCATCAGCGATTAAGATCTTCATCTTGTGGGTGCGCCTCTGCTGAGGGTCTAGAGCAGGGATAGCTCAGACTTATAGTGTAACGGTCAAGCTGTTGCTGGATGGTTAAACGGGCGCTAGGGCCAAATAAAACCTTTAAGCGTGCCTCAATATTATTCAGTGCTAAGCGTGTGCCACGCGGATTACTGACACTGTGGCCGAGCATAAAGGGGTTGCTAACTTGCACTGTCAGCGCATTTTTAATGTATTGCGCAGTGACTTCAATGGTGCCGCCTTGGATGCTCGGTTGAATCCCATAAATCACTGCGTTTTCTAATAATGGCTGCAGGGTTAAATGCGGGATAGGCAGGTCGTCAGGCACCGTAGCAACATTGCATACTATATGTAGACGCTTGCCAAGCCGGTATTGTTCAATTGACAGGTATTGCTTTGCTAGTGCCAGCTCATCTTGCCAGGTTGACAATGCATTGGGTTGGCTCAGGCTGGCGCGAAATAAGTCAGATAAGTCGAGTACCGCATTTTCTGCTTTATCAGGGTTGGAGGCGATTAAGCTGGCAATGCTGTTGAGACTGTTAAATAAAAAGTGCGGATGAATGCGTGCTTGCAATGCTTGTAAGCGGGCTTGCAGTTCGGCTTGCTGTTGTAAGCGCCATTGCCCTTGCAAGTAAAAATAACGTAATAGCAGGGCGCACATGATTAAGCTGATTAACGCATGGCGGATATAAAGATGGCTGCGTGCTTCAGCCGATAGGTTTTCAGCCAAGTAAAAGTGTTCCGCAACTGCGGTGCATGCCAAAGTTAGGCATAACACCAGCATGCAGACAATCAGCACCACAACGCTCGCCGATAAGTGCGCTAAGTAAGGGCGCGCATGGCACAGGGCGGCGGCTGATAGTAAGACAATCCATTGTACAAATAATGAGGTCAGCGCTAAACGCATCCAGTCAAAACCGGACAGCATAGGCTCAGCTAAAACCAAGACCAAAACCAATAATTCAGCCAATAAAATCAGACCCAGCAAGGCTTCTGCTTGGCAGAGCTCTGGAATAAAAAAATCATCGGTGGTTTTGCTGTTTTTGTGGACTCGAGTCATAGCTGCAGTGTTACCCGTTGCTGCTGTGTGCGGCAAGTGTTGTTGTGCATAAATCAGTAAATTGTGAGCCAGTTGCACATCAACTGCAGCGTGTTATTTGTTCCGCATTTTCTGTGCTGCTGGCGCTGCGTAAACGACCTTGGCGGTTGAGAATCAGTTGCCAGCTGATTTGGTGTTTATGGCAACTATAAAAGCGTCCATTGCCGGTGGGGCTGATACCGTTGCTATGAAACTGAATTTTTGCCTGAAAGCCGCTCCATTGTAAGCGCCGTCGGTCTGTTTTAAGTTGAGTCACTGCGATGGGCAGTGGTTGATTTATTTCGCGCAGTAGCCAGCCTTGCGACCAGTCTTTATTGCAAGATAAGCCATCCAGTGTGCCGCACAGTTCAACGCGGACGCGGTGGGTGACCGCATGCGTTCGAGCATGGTTAATCGCGCGAGCAATCTGATGGTAGAGCGCTTGTTGTTGGTTACGCTCTAAAAAATCTTGCAGAGCGGGTACTGCAACCTGAGCTAAAATAGCCAGCAGGCACAGCACGATACACATTTCTATTAGGGTAAAGGCGCGTTGATGGTTCATAAGCAGACAGCCTCCGTGCTGTACGGCATTCATTCCATGAATACTTCACGTTGTAGCCTAAGAAATAGAGGCTGGCAAATGGTGACTTTAGAAGTCGCAGCTAAATAATTAATATTTTGGTAAAGTGTTGTTGTGTTGAATTAAGAGGCTGTGAAAATGACTGAGTTAATTGTTGTGCCTTGTGCACATTGCGCGACCTTAAATCGTATTCCTAATGACAAGCGAGCAGAGCAGCCCCAATGCGGCGCGTGCAAGCAAAAAATCTTTAGTACTGAACCCTTTGACCTGAGCCAGGCTACGTTCGCCAAACAAAGCAAAGGTGATGTGCCTTTATTAGTCGATGTCTGGGCCAGTTGGTGTGGACCTTGCCGTCAATTTGCGCCAATTTTTAGTCAAGCGGCAGCGCAATTGAGTACGCGATGCCGTTTTGCCAAGTTGGACAGTGAAGCGCACCCCGCGCTATCCGGTGAGCTTGGCGTGCGCTCAATTCCAAGTTTAATTTTATTTCGTAACGGTAAAGAAGTGGACAGACAAAGCGGGGCCTTGCCTTTAGTGCGTCTGTTGGGCTGGCTTAAACACAATGGTGTAGATAATTAAAGCCGTGGGGCGGCATAACCCCGTGCCATCCTGTTATTATGTGCGCATCTTTTATTGTTTAGCTGGGCAGGTTCAATGAGCAACGAAAAAACCAATCAATCGTGGGGTGGCCGTTTTAGTGAGCCGGTGGATGCCTTTGTCGCGCGCTTTACCGCTTCGGTGGATTTTGATCAGCGCCTATACAGGCATGACATCATGGGCTCGATTGCCCATGCCACCATGTTGGCGAAAGTCGGTGTTTTAACCGCTGACGAGCGCGACACTGTGGTTGCTGGCTTGCAGGCGATTGAAAAAGAAATCGAAACTGGCCAGTTTGTTTGGAGCACAGCGCTTGAAGATGTGCATATGAATATCGAAGCGCGTCTGACTGAGCAGGTTGGGATTGTTGGTAAAAAGTTGCACACCGGTCGCAGTCGTAATGACCAGGTGGCCACTGATATTCGCCTGTGGCTGCGTGATGAAATTGATCTGATCTTGTCTGAATTGACCCGTTTGCAAGAGGGCTTATTAGGTTTAGCGCAAGAACATGCTGAAACCATTATGCCGGGCTTTACTCACCTGCAAACCGCGCAGCCGGTAACCTTTGGTCACCACATGCTGGCGTGGTTTGAAATGCTCTCGCGTGACTATGAGCGTTTGCTCGATTGTCGTAAACGCACCAACCGTATGCCATTGGGCAGCGCCGCATTGGCCGGAACCACTTATCCAATTGATCGCGAGATGACCTGTGAACTGTTGGGCTTTGAAGCCATTTCTGGTAACTCGCTGGATGGCGTTTCCGATCGCGACTTTGCCATTGAATTTTGTGCCGCGGCCAGTATTGCCATGATGCACTTGTCACGATTTTCCGAAGAATTAGTGCTGTGGACTTCAGCGCAGTTCCAGTTTATTGATTTGCCGGATCGCTTCTGCACTGGCAGCTCGATCATGCCGCAGAAGAAAAATCCTGATGTGCCCGAGCTGGTGCGCGGCAAAAGTGGTCGTGTGTTTGGCGCACTGATGGGCTTGTTAACCTTGATGAAAGGCCAGCCATTGGCCTACAACAAAGATAACCAGGAAGATAAAGAGCCCTTGTTTGATGCGGCGGATACCTTGCGTGATAGTTTGCGTGCATTTGCCGATATGGTGCCTGCGATCAAGCCTAAGGGCGAGATGATGCGCAAAGCAGCTTTGCGTGGTTTTTCTACCGCAACTGATCTGGCCGACTACTTGGTGGGCAAAGGCTTACCGTTCCGCGATTGTCATGAAATTGTTGGTCTTGCCGTGCGTTATGGCGTAGAAAATAACAAAGATTTAGCGCAAATGAGCCTAAGCGAATTACAGCAATTCAGCAGCGAGATTACTGATGATGTGTTTACTGTGTTGACCTTAGAAGGCTCGGTCAATGCGCGTAATCACATTGGTGGTACTGCACCGGCACAAGTGCGTGCTGCGGTGCAGCGTGGTTATGAATTATTAAAGCAACGCTAAGCTAGCGCGATTGTGGCTTGGCTGATAAACCCTTTAGGAGGTCAGTGTGACCGATAAACCGAGAGATGCGCGCTTCCAAATATCGGCAGACCGCACTTCAGCCAGCCGCAGAGTGCGCTATGTGGAGACCAATCAAGGTGATGTGGATGATTGCATGCTCTGTCAGCTTGATGAAGGTGGCGTGCCGGTTGGCGATACAGCGGTGCCAGTAGCCGCGCCACAAGAAAGCCCAGCAAAGCCTGAGGTTGTCGATGATGAAGCTGAAGAGCAGCTGGTCGAACAAGAGCTGATTGAAGCGATTGAAAATCAGCTGTCAGCGCAGCAGCCTGCAGCAGCGCAAGCTGTGTTGAATATGCTGACTTTAGTCGGGCATACACGTGATGAAGTTGTGCAGATGATGGCGCAAGTTTTGGCGTGGCAGATTAGCGAAATGCTAGGGAGTGGGCAGCCTTTCGATATGCTTGCTTACGAACGCGCATTACGTGCTCTACCGCAGTTGCCTGAAGCGCCTTAAAGCGTGCGGCAGTTGCTACACAAATGTGTTCTTACCTAATGAGCCACTGGAGTAGATTATGTCTTGGACCCCTGAGATTGTCGCGGAACTGGAAGTCTTGTGTTTATACAACTTAGACAGCACCCAAGAGGGTATTAAAGTGCACAGCAGTGCGGGTGCAGAGCGAGTGGCTGCGGTGCAGCGTTTATTTGAAAAAGGCCTGATCAGTCAAGATGACGGAGGTTACCTCACCAGTCTTGGTCTTGAAACAGCAGCACATGCGCATGCGGTGTTGACTGTTTTGGCTGCTGACTAGAGCGTCTAGCGAGGTCGTGGTTGATATACGCTTAGACATTGATAACGGGATTGATCGACAAGATCTGACCCGTTTGCGTAAGCGTTTTTTGTCTGTCAACCATGACCGCTTACAGCGTGCAAATCATGTTCTCTCTTCCCGTCAGCAGTTGTTATTACGTTTGCTGCCGCTACTGCTGCATGTCAACCACCCACTATTACCCGGTTATGTCTCTGGCACTACCCCCGCAGGCTTAAGTGGTTATGAGCCCGGTGCAGACGTGATTCAAGAAGCGCAAGCCTTAGCCCGCTCTTTTACCTATAAAACAGCACGTGGCTACCGTGCTGAGCAACCCTTGTATGCACTTTTTTTGATGGGCAGTATCGGCTCTGTGGCGCATGCAGAAGACAGCGATATGGACTTTTGGCTGTGCCATAGTGCCGACTTAAGCGCTGCACAATTGCAAGAATTACGTAAAAAATGCGATCTGCTAAGCGTTTGGGCTGCAACCCTGGGCGCAAAAATACATCTGTTTTTAATTGACCCTAAACAGTTTGCCAGTGGCCAAGATGATGAGCGTCAGCTGACGTTAGATGACTGCGGCACAACCCAGCATTACTTGCTGTTAGATGAATTCTACCGCACAGCACTGTGGCTCGCTGGGCGCATCCCAATCTGGTGGCTGGTGCCAGTGTATGAAGAGCAGCGCTATGATGAGTATTGCGCTATTTTGTTAGCCAAGCGCTTTGTTCGCCACGAGGAGGTGCTGGATTTAGGTTGCTTAGCGCACATTCCGGCCAGTGAGTTCGTGAGTGCCGGCATGTGGCAGCTGTATAAAGGCATTGACTCGCCTTACAAATCTTTGCTGAAGCTGTTGCTGATTGAAGTCTATGCGTCAGAGCACCCGCAGGTGCACTGTTTAAGCTTGAGCTATAAACAGGCTATTTATGCTAACCAGCTTAATGTGGATGAGCTGGATGCCTATGTCTTGCTTTACCGGCGGTTGGAAGCTTATTTGCTCGAGCGCAACGAGTTAGAGCGCTTAGAATTGGTACGTCGTTGTTTTTATCTCAAAGTTGGCAAGCGCTTAACCCAAAGCCGTTTGCAGCGTGAAAAAAGTTGGCAGCGCCTGATTTTAGAGCGTTTGACAGATGCTTGGGGCTGGAGTGATACCCAGCTTAGTGGTTTGGATCGTCGTCAGCAGTGGAAGGTTGCTCAAGCGCAACAAGAACGTCGCTTGCTGGTCAATGAATTGATATACAGCTACCGTTTTTTAAGCCAGCTTGCGCAGAACATGCAGGCCCAACAGGTGATCAATCCACGTGATCTAGCTGTACTTGGACGCCGCTTGTATGCTGCATTTGAGCGCAAGGCTGGTAAGGTTGAGTACCTTAATCCTGGTATTGCGCCGGATTTATCAGAAGACACGCTAACCCTAGTGCAATGCTGCAGTGGTGAGTCTGAGCACAGTTCTTGGGGCCTGTTTAGAGGCAGCTTGGCAGGGCAGGAGTGGCAGGATCATTTGCCGCTCAAGCGTGCTAAAGACTTGCTTGCAGTGTTGGCCTGGGGTCACTTAAATGGCGTTATTAATCAGGCGACAAGGCTCAGTTTAGTGATTGAGGACAGCGCTTTGAGCGAGCTTGAGTTGCAGGGTATTTTAAAAACACTGCGCCGTGCGCTAGCGCTTCCCTTCACCGCCCTCAGCGAAGCAGCACTTTTAACCAGCAGCTACCCGAGCACTGTTGTTTTACTGGTGAATGTCGGTATTGATCCGCTACCGCAGCATAGTCAAGCCAATGTGCATATGCTCAGTGAGCAAGTGGATGCTTTAGGTTTCTCTGGGCTGCGTGAGAACCTTGTATTAAGCATTGATCAAGTTGTTTTAAATAGCTGGAATGAGCTGATCGTCAGCCGTTTTAGTGGTGATAATGCATTGTTGCAATGTCTAAGCGGCTTACTTAACGATTGCTCGGCACACAGTGATGACGTACAGACTCATGTCGCTTGCTTCTGTCAAAACCGAGCGGCATCGATTGTCAAGCGTGTTGAGCAAGTGGTGACGCAGGCATTTGCTAATATTCAACAAAACCAAGACAGCCGCTATCTATTACAAATTGAACAGCAACTGCATGTACTCGAGTGGCGTGCTGGGCGTGCCGGTTATATGTCGTTTGCTGATGCTGATGGGTTGCTCGAATATTTATCTCAGGAGCAGGCTCAGTATGTACGCTGGCGTGTGGATGAATATGCTTTGCAAGGGCATGTGCTGAAGTTTATTTTGCCGGTGGGACGTGTTGATGCCATACAGGTCTTTTATCGTGTGCAGGGCGCGCAAGCGCACATTTATGTGCTCGATGAGCGCAATGGCTTTTGGCAGCACACGCAGGACTTTATCGATCAGCAAACCTTATTGATGCCACTGCAGCGTTTTTTAAACTCACTGCTGTACCGCCAAGCCACCACAGAATCTTTTGTCGAGCAGCAACCTTATATGGCTACGTTGGCGGTTAATTACCACCGGATTTATCCTGACGGCCAAGACAGTCCGCAGCGTATTGAGCGCTGTCGATTAGTTGACAATGAGCGTGAGCATACATTTCATGCGGTGCAAGCGATCTACGAAGAAGAGGGGCACTTGAGCCTATTTTGTAACCATCAAGAGTTCTCTGAGTTGGAGTATGGCGCGCGACTTTACCAGTATGTTGCGCGCTATATTCTGGGTATGCGGCGCACCACAGAGCGTTACCCTTGCTACATTACGGACATTGATCTATCAAAAGTGCAGGCAAGCAACAGTGTACAAAGCATGCACTTTTTGCAGCGTAAAACAGTTTTAGAAAAACGTTTGAATGAGGCTTTACAAGCCTTGTGAGTTGGCAACACGCTGAACTGCGCTGTCATCCTAATTAGAGACTGTACTGCTGCGCTGCTTCGGGCTGGAACTCAACCTGCTTTAACGTCAACTTTAAAACTTTGCCTTTTGGTGTCTGCCAGTCAATGCTTTGGCCAACACTTAAGCCCAGCAGTGCTGTGCCGATGGGCGCTAAAATAGATACGTTACCTTCAATGCCAGCTTGCTGCGGATAGACCAAGGTCAGCTGGTATTCCTTAGCACTGCTTTCCTCATAAAAGTGCGCTTTGGAGTTCATAGTGACAATGTCGTTGGCTATTTCTGTGTGGCCAACAAAGTTGGCACGGGCCAGTTCTGCCTCTAAGGCTTCGGCGGCCGTGTCATAGTTGTCTAGATGCTCGAGCATCTGCTCTAGGCGCTGCATATCTAGACGAGTGACAGTGATTGCAGGTTTGTTACTCATGGTATCTGTGATGCTCCTAGGGCTTAATGTTGTAATTAAAAAACACAAAACCCCGCCGAATGACGAGGTTTTTTTGATGCTGTTTATTCTTTACAGCAAGTGTTGTGCAACCTACCACAGCCATCTAAATATGCAAGGGCCGCAATACTAAAGAGGCCATTATGAGTTGCAGTCAGTTACAAGTTGTTTAAATCGAAACTGTGCTGGGTGTGTGCCAAGAGGATGCTGCTGAGCATCTGCGCTAAGCTTTGTTGGGTGCTTGCACAGTGCCATTGGGCTTGCTGGTTGTCGTAGTCAAAATGGAAACCACCGCTGCGGTCAGCTAACCACAATTGTTTCAGTGGTTCTTGGCGACTGAGAATGACTTGATGTTGATTTTCAAAGGTCAGAGTCAGAATCCCCGCGCTGCTCTCAATATCAATATCGACATCACTCGCATCGATAATGTCTTCAAGGTTTCTTTGGGTGGCATCGACAAGGTCGTGGAACTGGCTAACGGTCAGGCTCATTACGAGCTCCTTTGTGTTTGGAGTGGCGAAACAAGGTGTCTTTATCAAACAAGTTGCGTTGATAAGCAATAATACGTCTTTTTCAGGACTATCCTAGTGCTGTGAGGCGATCTGCGCATAGGCAAGATTATGAGGGGTCGGTATACTCAATGCATTATTGAATTTTATGAAGGATTTATTATGAAGCGTATCGTGCTTCCATTCATTGCGCTGGCAGTTGTATTGATGAGCTTAAGCGCCTGCGGCCAAAAAGGCCCCCTGTATGATCCTGATGATGAAAAAGCGGCACATGAGCATCGTAAAGATCGTTATGAACTTTAATGGAGGCTGCTATGCAAGCGTTTACTTATCAAAAGGGTGAGCTGCACGCAGAGAATGTTGCATTATCGAGCATTGCTGAGCAGTTCGGTACGCCCACTTATGTTTATTCGCGCGCTCATATTGAGGCGCAGTACCGCAGCTATACCGATGCTTTGCAAGGTGTTGAGCACTTGGTTTGCTATGCGGTAAAAGCCAACTCGAATATTGCCGTACTGAATATCTTAGCGCGCTTAGGCGCTGGTTTTGACATTGTCTCGGTGGGTGAGTTAGAGCGAGTGCTGGCTGCTGGCGGCCTGCCTGAGCGTATGGTGTTTTCTGGTGTGGGTAAAACTCGCGAAGAAATGCAGCGCGCTTTAGAAGTGGGTGTGCATTGCTTTAATGTCGAGTCGGTAGATGAGCTTGAGCGACTGCAAGAAGTGGCTGCGCACTTAGGCGTTATCGCACCGGTGTCCTTGCGGGTTAATCCTGATGTGGATGCAGGCACGCACCCTTATATTTCCACAGGTTTAAAAGATAATAAATTTGGTATCGATATTGATATTGCTGAGTCGGTTTATCTACGTGCCGCGGTGCTGAGTAATATTGCGATCAAGGGCGTGGACTGCCATATTGGTTCGCAGTTGACTACTCTTGAGCCATTTTTAGACGCGCTGGACCGGGTGCTGCTGTTGGTTGATCGCCTAGCTAAGCATGGAATTACCCTACGCCATTTAGACTTGGGTGGCGGTTTAGGCGTGCGCTATCAAGATGAAGAGCCGCCATGTGCCGGTGACTATATGGCGGCAGTGCGCAAGCGTGTGGCAGGACGTGATTTAGCCTTAGTGTTTGAGCCGGGTCGTTATATTGTTGCCAACGCTGGAGTGCTGCTGACTCGAGTTGAATACCTTAAACATACTGAGCACAAAGATTTTGCCATTGTGGATGCCGCGATGAATGACTTGCTGCGACCAGCGCTGTATCAAGCGTGGATGGATGTGCAAGCGGTTAAGCCGCGTAGCGGCATGCCGCGCTGTTATGACGTTGTTGGACCAGTGTGTGAAACCGGTGACTTCCTAGCTAAAGAGCGTGATTTAACCTTGGCAGAAGGTGATTTACTTAGCGTCAGTTCAGCTGGTGCTTACGGTTTTGTGATGAGTTCTAATTACAATAGCCGAGGCCGTGCTGCAGAAGTGGTGGTGGATGGTGAGCAAGCGTATCTGGTTCGCCGACGTGAAAGCATAAAAGAGTTGTTCGCTCACGAAAGCCTACTGTCGGAGTCATAGCATGTTGCTGCGTTTTAGCAAGATGCACGGCTTAGGCATTGATTTGATGGTGATTGATTTAATCAGCCAGTATGCCTATATCCAGCCGCAGCATATGCGTGCTTGGAGTGATCGCCGCTGTGGTGTTGGTTTTGCGCGCTTGGCTTTAATTGAAGTACCGCAGGATCCCGATGTTGATTTCAGTTGCCGCATATTTGATGGCGATGGTGTAGAGGTCGACTGGTTGGCCAGCGACCTGTGCTGTGTGGCGCGGTTGGTGGCTGATAAACGGCTAATTTCTAAAGCACAGATGCGCGTCGAAGTCCGCCAAGCGGTGCTGGATGTGCAGGTGCATGCCGATGGTTCTGTGACTGTTGCACTTGAGAAGCCAGAGCTCTTAACCGAGCCGACTGCCTTGGCGCTGGCTTTTATTGAACAGCCACGCCATGCGCCGTGGCGACTTGATAGCTGCTTTACTATGTTAACGGATAATTCTGGTTCACACGCGCTACTGCGCGTAGTCGATGTGATGCAGGTGCCGATGGCTGAGCTACTTGAGCACCTAGAGGCGCATGCTTGCTTGCCTTTGGGCAGCGTCATTAGCTTGCTACAGGTGCAGAGTCGGCAGACTTTAATTGTACAAATGTGGCAATTAGGGGCTGGAGTTATTGACAGTTTCAGCCCCGATCTCTGTGCGCTGGCTGTTTTAGCAATGCAGCAAGGTTGGCTGGATCGACAGGCGCAGATTGAGTGTGGCAATGGCACTGTTAGCGCGCATTTAGAGTGGCTAGAAAATGCTCCGCAGATGTATTTTACTGGCTCTGCAACCCGTATTTATGAAGGGCAGATTCGTCTATGAGTAATCCCCAGCAATCGCAACCGCTGACACAAGAGCAGGTTGTAGCTTATCTCAAGGCTCATCCAGAGTTTTTTATTGATCAGGATGATTTGCTTGCGCAGATGCGGATTCCGCATGCGCGCGGCAGTTCAATTTCTCTGGTTGAGCGACAAGTGACAGTTTTACGTGAGCGTAATGCTGATATACAGAGTCGTTTAGCACACTTAATGGATGTCGCCCGCGACAATGATCGCCTCTTTGAGAAAGTCAGGCGCTTAGTCCTCGAAGTGCTGGATGCGCAAACGCTGGATGAGCTGGTCGGTGTGGTTGATGACAGTTTGCGTCATTCATTTAAGGTGCCATTTTCGGCTCTAATATTGTTCAGTGAGAAACAGATCAGTGTTGGTCGCAGTGCCAGCCTAAAAACTGCACAGCAGCAAATCGGTGGCTTATTGGTTGCTGGTAAGGCCTTTTGTGGTGTGTTGCGGCCTAAACAGCTTGAGTTCTTATTTGGTGATGAGCAAGCTGCGCAGATTAAGTCCGCCGCAGTGGTTGCCTTAGACTACCAAGGTATACAGGGTGTGCTTGCGGTGGGCAGCAGCGATCAGCAGCACTACAGCAACTCGGTGGATACGCTGTTTTTAACCTACCTTGCCGATGTGTTGGCACGTGTTTTAGCGCCGCTGTTGCTGTCATTACGCTCGCTCAAATAAACACCCGTTATGCGAGGTGCTCTATGTATGTTCAGTTGGCTGCTTTTCTCCAGTATTTGGAGGCTGAACGACAGGTCTCAACCCACACTTTAAGTGCCTACCGCAGTGATTTGGCTAAAGTTTTAGCTTTTTCTAAGCGCCAGCAGCTCAATAGCTGGAAAGATCTTCAGGTGGCGCACGTACGAGAGCTGGTGGCTGAATTGCACGCCGGTGGTCTAGTCGGTCGTAGCATTGCTCGTTTGTTGTCGGCACTGCGAGGGTTCTATGCCTATTTAGTGCGTGAAGGTGTCTGTCTGCATGATCCAGCCGCAGGGATTCGCCCACCCAAAGGCGCACGTAAGTTACCTAAGGTGTTGGATGTTGATCGCGCCCAGCAATTGCTCGACAGCCCGGTTGCCGATGATTTTGCAGCCTGTCGTGATCACGCTATTTTAGAGTTGTTTTATTCATCGGGTTTACGTTTGTCAGAATTGGTGGGTTTAAATCTGGCTGATATCGACCTTCAACAAGGTTTGGTTTTGGTGTTGGGTAAGGGCAATAAGCAGCGCATGTTGCCGGTGGGCAGCAAAGCGGTTGCCGCAATACAGCAGTGGCTGGTGGCGCGTGAGCAGGTACAGTCCTCGGATCAGGCTTTATTTATTGGTGTGCGTGGACGGCGCATGAGCCCGCAATTGGTGCGTGAACGTGTACGCCAAGCCGGCGCGCGTGAGCTGGGCCAGCACTTGCATCCACATATGCTCAGGCACTCGTTTGCCAGTCATATACTGGAATCATCCCATGACTTGCGTGCGGTGCAAGAATTGCTCGGGCATGCTGATATCAGTACCACGCAAATCTATACCCATCTTGATTTTCAGCACTTAGCGCAGGTGTATGACCAAGCGCATCCGCGTGCGAGGCGTAAACTGACAGAATGAGTATTCGTTTAATTACCTTTGATTTAGATGACACCCTGTGGTCAGTGCAGCCGGTTATTATCGCCGCCGATAATGCCTTGCGCACTTGGCTGGCGCAGCATGCAGAGCGCTTAGAGCAATTAACACCTGAACGTTTGCAGCGGTTGCGCGGCGAGGTTGTCGCGCAGCAGCCGCAATTAGACCGGCGTGTCAGTGAGTTGCGTTATCAGGTGCTGCTGCGCGCTTTATTACAATCAGGCTATGCCCAGCCTGAGGCACAAGACATCGCTGAGCAGGCGTTTCAGGTGTTCTTGGCCGCACGACAAAAGGTTGAGTTATTTGCTGATGTGTTGCCCACCTTAGAGCAATTGCGTAGTCGCTATATGTTGGCAGCGCTGAGTAACGGTAATGCGGATGTACGCCGCGTGGGGCTGGGTGAGTATTTTTCTTTTGCGCTCAATGCCGACATGTTAGGTGTGGCTAAACCTGAACCGCAGGTGTTTTTAGCCGCGCTGGCGCGAGCGCAAGTTAAGCCTGCGCACAGTATTCATGTGGGTGACCATCCGCAGGATGATATTTTCGGTGCGCAGCAGGTGGGCATGCGTACGATTTGGTTTAACCCAGAACAAAAAATCTGGACCGGCGAGCGTGAGCCGGATGCGCAGGTCAGTCAGATATCGCAGTTGCCTGAGGTGATTAAGCGGCTTGGGGAGTAGTTTTTATTTTTTACTTGCTTAGCTGAAAGTGCTCACTTTTTGGATAGGGCATCGTATAAAGCGTTAAAGCAAGAGTCACT
The DNA here is from genome assembly GCA_964385265.1 of uncultured Thiopseudomonas sp. Lineage (GTDB taxonomy): Bacteria > Pseudomonadota > Gammaproteobacteria > Pseudomonadales > Pseudomonadaceae > Denitrificimonas. The sequence continues at coordinate 23,429 of CAYLOI010000006.1, read as the reverse complement.
GTATGTACTGAGCGTACCTCGCTGGTGTCGCTTTTCCCGCAAAAGGTCATCCTGACCTTATTCGGGCGCTACGCCATCCTTGGCTGCGCTTGCCGCGTCACCAGCGAGGCACTTCTGAGTATTGGTGTGCTTTGTATGTTTTGCGTAGGGCTTTGTTTTGTGTGGTTGTTTGTGATTAAACAGAGTACTTGGCTGTGCTTAGTTGGTGTTGAGACTCACGCAAATGCTGCTTGTCGAGCCTGGCGCACTGGTGCTGACGGCGCTGATGATTGACAAGTACTGTATTGTAGCTGTGACGAGCGAAGCCATGGATGGCGCAGCGCCGGCGTTGAACCCTGGATGGGTTCATCGACGGAACAACAGCTATAATGCAGTACGCCCGACGCAAATATTTGCAGCGAGTTTTATAGTATTAGCAGCTAAAGGATTGCTGATGAGCTGCAAGTAAATGTGGAGACAGTGCAGGCGGGCCGATACAAATCTATAGTAAATAATTAAAAACGCCCGAATTAACGGGCGTTTTTGTTATCCAGCGCGAACACTTAGCCTTTCATTTTAGCGAAGGCTTTTTCAGCTGCATCTAACGTGATTTTTAGCTCAGCATCACCTAGGGCAATGGAGCTGAAGCCTGCTTCAAAGGCACTTGGCGCCAGATATACACCGCCCTCAAGCATCAGATGGAAGAATTGTTTAAAGTGCTCAAGGTTACAACTGGTGGCATCGTCAAAGCTGCTGATGTTTTTGCGCTCAGTGAAGAATAAACCAAACATACCGCCGGCTTGCGTAGTAGTAAATGGAATACCTGCCGCATCAGCGCGTTCCTGCAAACCTTGCAGCAAACGTGCAGTGTAGTCCGTTAGCTCGTCGTGAAAACCGGGACGGCTGATCAGTTTTAGCGTGGTCAAGCCGGCAGCCATGGCCAATGGGTTACCCGACAAAGTACCGGCTTGGTACACCGGACCCAAAGGTGCAATGTGCGACATGATTTCTTTGCTGCCGCCAAAAGAACCCACCGGCATACCGCCGCCAATGATCTTACCGAATGTGGTCAGGTCAGGAGTAACGCCGTACAGCGCTTGTGCACCGCCCAGAGCAACACGAAAGCCAGTCATCACTTCGTCAAAAATCAGTACCACGCCGTGCTTGTCACACTGCTCGCGCAGACCTTGTAAGAAGCCGGGTGCAGGTGGAATGCAGTTCATGTTACCGGCCACAGGCTCAACAATAATGCAAGCCACGTCTTTGCCATGTTCTTCTAAGCAGGCCGCAACTGCATCAACATCGTTAAATGGCAGGGTAATGGTGTGCTGGGCAAAGGCTGCAGGTACACCCGGTGAGCTGGGCACGCCTAAGGTCAGGGCGCCGGAACCGGCTTTAACTAACAAGCTGTCAGAGTGACCGTGGTAGCAGCCTTCAAATTTAATAATACTGTCGCGTCCGGTGTAGCCGCGCGCTAAGCGAATCGCGCTCATCGTCGCTTCGGTACCCGAACTGGTCATGCGCACCATGTCCATTGAGGGCACGATACTGCAGATTAGATCAGCCATCTCAACTTCCAGTGCAGTCGGTGCGCCGTAAGATAAGCCGTGCTCGAGTTGCGCACGTACGGCAGCAATCACATCCGGATGGCTGTGGCCAAGAATCATCGGACCCCATGAGCCGATATAGTCGACATAGCGCTTATCGTCTTCGTCAGTAACATAAGCGCCGGCCGCATGTTTAAAGAATAATGGTGTGCCACCTACGCCAGCAAAAGCGCGTACTGGAGAGTTGACGCCACCTGGAATATGGTGCTTGGCTTGTTCAAAAAGAGATGCTGAACGTGACATTAAAACCTCATCTAAGAAAAGCAGTGAGCCTGTCGCTGCAAAAATTAATCAATAAAGAGCGCGCTAAAGGCGCGCGCCCGTTGTTCGACTGCAGCAGGTGAGTCTGCTGCAAATAAACCGTGGATCACCGCTAGCATCGTGGCGCCATGTTGGATCAGTTCAGCACCATTGTCTAAGGTGATGCCACCAATGGCGACGATAGGGCGCTGAAACTGTTGGGCCTGCTGCAGCAGTTGGCTGGTTGCTAAAATATCACCAGGCTTGGTCTGTGAAGGATAAAAACGGCCGAAAGCAATATAGTCAGCGTGCTGCTTGACTGCTTGCTCAGCTAACTCAAGTTGTGCGTGACAGGTGATACCGATAATGGCATCGGTACCCAGTTGCTGGCGTGCATTGAGTAGGCTGCCATCTGTTTGACCAAGGTGTAAATCAGCGCCAAGTTCAGCAGCTAAAGCCAGATCATCGTTAATAATCAAACGCGCAGCATAGCGCTGGCAAAGCTCTTGCAGGGCACGAGCTTCACTTAAACGGCGTGCTGTATCGTTGGACTTATCGCGGTATTGCACAACCTTGGCACCGCCACGTAGTGCTGCTTCACAGTAGGGTAGCAAGCGTCCATCTGCTAGTAGAGCAGAGTCGGTGATGGCATAGAGGCCACGTAATACAGTGTGTTTTTGAGTCATGGGCGGCAGAAGTCCAAGGGTAGGCGACGTGGAATATATTGACCGCGACCTGGGGCTTCAGCATCACGCAAGGTGCGCCAAGTGTAATTGAGTGCTGATTCAACCGCGCTGACGAGCTCTTCACCCAAAGCCAAGCGGCCAGCTAAGGTGCTGGCCAGTGTGCAGCCAGAGCCATGGTATTCACCGGGTAAGCGTGCGCAGGTAAAAGTATGGGTGCTGCCATCGGCACAATACAAACGGTTGTGCACTTGGTGTTCGTCACCATGGCCGCCAGTAATCAGTAAGTTATCACAATGCTTGAGCAGCACCTGAGCACATTCATCTGCGCTACCCTGAGGTAGTTCAGCGAGAATCTGTGCTTCTGGCAAGTTGGGGGTGACGATCGTTGCCAGCGGCATCAGCTTGCTACGCAGGGCGTAGCCGACTTCGTCTTTACCTAAAGCACCGCCACCGCCCGCGCGCAGAACTGGATCGCAAACAAAAGGTGTATCAGGCAATTGCTGAATGATTTCTGCCACCGTATCAACCATCGCCAATGAGCCAAGCATGCCCAGCTTAATGGCTGCAATGGGCATGTCTTGCAAAATCGCCTGCGCTTGCGCAACCACCCAGTCATGCTCAAGGATTTTAAAGTCACTGACATTGACAGTGTCTTGAATGGTCAGCGCAGTAATCACAGGGGTGGCGTGACAACCTTGGGCGATGAGCGCCTCAATATCAGCTTGCAAACCAGCGCCACCAACAGGGTCGTGACCCGATAGGCACAGTACAGATGGGCGAGATGTGTATGTGTTCATAAAATCAAGTTTACCATGAATATTCAGAGCGCTGCAGCGCTGTGCTGGGCGCTCTGTGCTGTGGATTAAGGCGCTACGCTAGGCGTTTCATCGGTCGGCTGAGACTCGGCATCCAGCCAACTTTGCGCGCGTACTTTGGCCATGGTGAAGTTGCTCACATAGGCAAATTTATTGTGCTCCAGGCTGATACCCGCACGGTGCATTTTGTGGCGAACTCTAGCTGATGCGCCAAGAAATATAATGCCAATATTGTTTTTTTGATAGTCGTTCATCACATTGCTCAGCGCGGCGAGTGCGGTCATGTCCAGCATTGGCACTGCGCGCAGATCAATAATGGCTATGCGTATTTCAGGGTTGAATTTACGCAATACGCTTAACGCTTTTTCCGCAGCACCAAAAAACAAAGGTCCATTAATCGCATAGACAGTAACCGAGTCTGGCAAGTCAGCCAGATCTTGATCATCGCGTGAGACATTGGTGGTGTCAGTTAAGTCGCTCATGCTCTTAATAAATAAGCCGGCAGCTAACAGCAAGCCGACACCCACTGCGAGCACCATATCGAAGAGCACCGTCAGTGATAGACATGTCATTAAGATTAGTACGTCGTTGCGTGGCGAGATACGCAAAGTATGGATCACGTGCTTGGGCTCGCTCATATTCCACGCCACCATTAAAAGCAGTGCAGCGAGTGCGGCCATTGGCAAATGGCTGAACATAGGTGCGAGAAATACCACTGCGAGTAAAACCACGCCAGCATGAATAATGGCGGCTATCGGTGAGAAAGCCCCTGCGCGCACGTTTGCTGCACTTCGAGCGATAGCGGCTGTGGCGGTAATCCCGCCAAACATCGGTGCAAGAATATTGCCTATGCCTTGGCCCAGTAATTCACCGTTGGGATCGTGCTTAGAGCCTGCCATGCCGTCAGAAACAACGGCGCAAAGCAAGGATTCAATCGCGCCAAGCATGGCAATTGCAAAGGCTGGGGCGAGTAGTTGCCGAATCAATTCAAAAGAAAGTACCAGTGGTTTACCGTCAGGGCCGGAAAACTGCCAAGGCCACATAAATGATGGCAAGAAAGGAGGGATGCCCGGATGACTAATGCCATCGACGCTATAACTGAATCTATCACCTATGGTTGCCACAGAAATATCAGCATTATTTAAAGCTAAGCCAATAAAGCTGCCGACAGCTAAGGCGACTAAGTGTCCTGGTATTTTTGGCACAAAGCGTGGCCAAATAATCAGTACTAAAAGAGTGATTGCGGCAACCAGAGTATCGCCCAGTTGAATACTTGGCATGGCATGCGCGAGCGCACCGATCTGCTCTATATAGTTTGCGGTCGGCTCAATATTGGTTAAACCGAATGCATCTTTAACTTGCAAGGTGGCAATTACTATACCAATCCCGGCGGTAAAGCCTAGAGTGACTGGGTAGGGGATAAACTGCAGTAATGCGCCTGCACGCAACACAGCCATGCTGATTAAGATAACCCCGGCCATTGCCGTACAGAGTAACAAGCCACCCACACCAAACTGCTGAGTAATGGGTAGAAGGATAACGACAAAGGCTGCGGTGGGCCCAGAGACGTTAAAGCGCGAGCCACCGGTTAAGGCAATGATTGAGCCGCCAATCAGTACGGTATACAAACCATGCTGTGGCGGGACACCTACCGCGATAGCTAATGCCATCGCCAGAGGTATAGCAATAATGCCGACGGTGAGACCGGCGCTAATATCGCCGCGTAAAGAATTGAGCGTATAGCCTTCGGCAAATGTTTGACGTAAGGCGGAAAATAATGGCGGAATGTACATGATGGCTCCACAAGTGCGTGCCGCGTTATTATAGACCCATGCAGCGTAGGTAAAGCTAGTACCTGTGGAGATGGTGTGGTTTTAGTGTGTGACTCTAGTATCTAGCGCTTTAAATATAGCGATTGATAGGGCTTTTATGCTCGGTATAAATTTAACCATTGCTATATTTAGCTAAAAAACAGCTGTAAAGCCTGTGTAAGCCATTAAGCAGTTGCAATTTTCTCACCAGCAGTCATAATTACGCGGCTGTTTTGTGGGCAATGCCTAGCCTAATGCAAAACAGAAGGTAAAGGATGCAAATTTACCGAATTTAGAGCCATAGCAGACGTGATAGACCCGAGCCCCCGAAGTAGCGTCTGTCATATGAGCTTACTTTGACTTGTCAAAGACAATACTATTCATTAGGATTTGCCGCCTATTTTTAAGGCGGCCCTGAGGCCATAGCGAATGAAAACTTTTACAGCAAAAAATGAAACAGTACAGCGCGACTGGTACATCGTCGACGCTGCAGGCCAGACTCTGGGTCGTTTGGCCACTGAGATTGCTAGCCGTTTGCGCGGTAAGCACAAGCCTGAGTATACTCCGCACGTTGATACTGGCGATTACATCGTTGTTATTAATGCTGAGCAGGTTCGTGTTACTGGTAATAAAACATCAGATAAGGTCTATTACTCACACACTGGTTTCCCAGGCGGTATTAAGGAAATTAGCTTTGAGAAATTGATTGCTAAAGCACCTGAACGCGTTCTAGAAGCCGCTGTTAAAGGTATGCTTCCAAGAAATCCGCTGGGCCGCGACATGTATCGCAAGCTGAAAGTGTATGCAGGTACTAACCACCCGCATGCTGCACAGCAGCCCCAAGAACTTAAGATTTAACGGGATAGTTGATTATGTCGGCGACTCAAAATTACGGCACAGGCCGTCGCAAGACTGCAACCGCACGCGTTTTTTTACGTCCGGGAACAGGCAGTATTTCTATTAATAACCGCACTTTAGATAGCTTTTTCCCTCGTGAAACTGCGCGAATGATGGTTCGTCAGCCACTAGAGTTAACAGATACTCTTGAGAAATTTGACATCATGATCACCGTTGCTGGTGGTGGTGCAAGTGGTCAAGCAGGTGCAATTCGTCACGGTATTACTCGTGCCTTGATGGACTACGATGAAACTTTACGTCCAGAGCTGCGCAAAGCCGGCTTTGTAACGCGTGATGCGCGTGAAGTTGAGCGTAAGAAAGTGGGTCTTCGTAAAGCACGTAAGCGTCCTCAGTACTCTAAGCGCTGATCGACACTTGCTGCAGAAAAACGCCCGTTTCCGCAAGGACTCAGGGCGTTTTTTGTGTCTAATTCGTACTGTGACAATTTGCCACTCGCTTGCTGGCTCTGGTGTGGCAAGCTCTTAAGCGAATTGCGCTGCGCGATAAACTTGTCAAGAAGACACCTTTTCTTTACCATTTGTTTCATTCAAGACTGTAAGTAGCTTTTTTCTTATTACAAGGCCTGACAACAGGCTACATAGCTGATGGGAGACGACTTAATGAGCAATGACGGCGTGAATACGGGCCGACGTCGCTTTCTAGTGGCAGCCACCTCCGTGGTGGGTGCAGCTGGAGCGGCAGGGGCTGCGATCCCGTTTCTGGGGTCCTGGGCCCCCAGTGCTAGGGCGAAAGCCGCGGGAGCACCGGTACGAGTCAATATAAGCAAGATCGAGCCAGGTCAGCAAATTGTTGCTGAGTGGCGTGGCCAGCCTGTCTTTGTTTTGCACCGTACACCGGAAATCATGGAAGGGCTGAAGAAGATTGAAGCCAAACTTGCTGATCCGGAGTCAAAAGAATCAGATCAACCGACCTATGTTGATGATGAAGAACGCTCAATTAAGCCTGAGCTGCTGATTGTTCTTGGTGTGTGTACGCATTTAGGTTGTGCACCAAACTTTAGACCAGAAGTAGCGCCTGCAGACTTAGGGCCTGAATGGGTTGGCGGGTATTTCTGTGCATGCCATGGCTCACGCTATGACCTTGCTGGACGTGTGTATAAGTCGCAGCCAGCGCCGTTGAACTTGCCAGTTCCCCCACATTCATATGAGACGGATAGTATCGTCATTATTGGTATTGGTGAGGGAGAAGCCTGATGAGTAAGTTCATGGAGTGGGTGGATGCTCGTTTTCCTGCTACGAAAATGTGGGAAGACCACTTAGCTAAATATTACGCACCAAAAAACTTTAACTTCTACTATTTCTTCGGCTCGTTAGCATTGTTAGTCCTGGTTAACCAGTTGCTAACAGGTGTCTGGTTAACAATGAGCTATGAGCCTTCGGCAGAAGGTGCGTTTGCTTCTGTTGAATACATCATGCGAGATGTCGAATACGGTTGGATTCTGCGCTACCTGCACTCTACCGGTGCGTCAGCATTCTTTATCGTAGTCTACATGCACATGTTCCGCGGCTTGCTCTATGGCTCCTACCAGAAGCCACGCGAGCTGGTTTGGGTCTTCGGTATGCTAATCTACTTGGCACTGATGGCTGAGGCGTTCATGGGCTACTTGCTGCCATGGGGTCAGATGTCCTATTGGGGCGCACAGGTGATTATTTCACTGTTTGGTGCGATTCCAGTAATTGGTGCTGACTTGACTGAGTGGATTCGTGGTGACTATCTGATTTCAGGTATCACGCTGAATCGCTTCTTCGCCTTGCACGTGGTTGCTGTACCTATTGTTCTGTTAGCGCTGGTTGTTTTACACATCCTGGCACTGCATGAAGTGGGTTCAAACAACCCTGATGGCGTCGATATCAAAAAGCATAAAGATGAAAACGGTATTCCTTTAGACGGTATTCCTTTCCATCCTTACTACACAGTTAAAGACATCGTTGGCGTTATTGTGTTCTTGTTTGTGTTTTGCTTCATCGTGTTCTTCTTCCCGGAAATGGGTGGATACTTCCTCGAGAAGCCTAACTTTGAACAAGCTAACGCACTGAAAACACCTGACCATATTGCTCCGGTTTGGTATTTCACACCCTTCTACGCTATTTTGCGTGCAGTGCCTGATAAGTTAATGGGTGTTGTGGCAATGGGTGGCTCGATTGCTGTGTTGTTTGTATTGCCTTGGTTAGACCGTAGTCCGGTTAAATCGATGCGCTACAAAGGTTGGATGAGCAAGATTTGGTTACTAGTGTTCTGCATCAGCTTTGTGATCCTTGGTGTGTTAGGTGTATTGTCGCCAACACCAGAGCGCACATTACTTGCACGAATCTGTACTGTTATTTACTTCGCTTACTTCATTCTGATGCCTTTTTATACCAGAATGGAGAAGACTAAACCGGTTCCGGAAAGGGTGACTGGCTAATGAAAAAGCAAATTGCTGCATTAATTTTGGCTGCAATTCCTATGTTTGGTTTTGCTGCGGGTGGTGCCTATCCATTGGACAAGGTGTCAATTGATCTGACTGATAAAGCGGCTATGCAAGATGGCGCAAAAACCTTTGTGAACTATTGCATGGGTTGCCATGGCGCAAAGTTCCAGCGCTATTCGCGTGTTGCTGATGATCTCGGGATCAGTGAAGAGCTGATGATGGAAAACTTAGTGTTAACAGACGCTAAGTATGGCGATCACATGATATCGAGTATGAGTGAAGCTGATGGTAAAAAATGGTTTGGTGCGGCAGCGCCTGACCTAACCTTGGTTTCGCGCGTGCGCGGGAAAGATTGGTTGTACACCTATATGCGTACATTCTATGAAGATCCATCGCGTCCTTATGGTGTTAACAACAAGGTTTTTGACTCAGTTGGTATGCCTAACGTTTTAGTGGGCTTGCAAGGAAAGCAAACAATTGGTTGCACGCAAGTACAGGTTGTTGAAGACGGAAAGAAAGTATTTGATCCGTTAACCGGTGTAGCAGTGACCGAAGAGTCTTGTGACGAGCTGACCATTGAGCCCAATACAGGTACTTTGAGTGAGGCTGAATTTGACGAGAAAATTAAAAATCTTGTGACATTCCTCGAATACTCTGCTAATCCTGTTAAGCTTAAGAGCCAGCGTATCGGAACATATGTGTTGTTGTTCCTTGCCTTCTTCTTTGTATTTGCTTACTTATTGAAGCGTGAATACTGGAAAGATGTGCATTGATACACAATCGCATCGTTAACGAGTGACGCGCGCGCCCTGATGGGCGCGTGCGTTTTTGTGCGTTATGCATATTTAATAGTGAAGGAGGAAGCAATGTCTGCACCCAATAAGTTGGGCTGTTATTCTGATCCGAGCTGCCAGTACTCACATCGTGTGCGTTTGGTGCTAGCGGAGAAAGCAGTAACTGCTGAAATCATGGATGTGATAGATGGCGAATGTCCTGAGTACTTAGCTGAGGTTAATCCTTATGCCACAGTACCGACACTGGTTGATCGCGATTTAGCATTGTACGATTCAACGGTCATTCTTGAGTATCTAGATGAGCGTTATCCGCACCCTCCGCTGTTACCGGTATACCCTGTAGCACGCGCTAATACGCGCATGTTGTCGTACCGCGTGCAGCGTGATTGGAGTGCCCAGGCAGATTTAATTCTTGATAAAAAAACCAAAGAAACAGCTCGCACCAAAGCACGTAAAGAATTGCGTGAAAGCCTAACAGGTGTTGCACCTGTGTTTGCTAGCATGAAATATTTTATGAGTGATGAGTTGAGTTTGGTGGATTGCTACTTGTTGCCATTGTTGTGGCGTTTACCGGTCTTAGGCATTGAGTTACCTAAAGCTGCCCAGCCTTTGCTCGATTACATGGATAGAAACTTTGAGCGCGAAGCATTTCAGGCCAGCCTGTCTGAGGCTGAGCGCCTGATGCGTCCTTAAGCAGTGGAGTGAAGATAGCATGAACTCCAGTCGCCCTTACATACTGCGCGCATTGCATGAATGGATTGTTGATAATGAGTGCACGCCGCACATTCTTGTTGATGTGAACTATCCACAAGTCAAAGTGCCGCCGGGCTATGCTGCTGACGGACAAATTGTTCTGAATACAGCACCGGCTGCGGTACGTTACTTTACTGTTGATAATCAGGCGATAAGTTTTGAGGCGCGCTTTTCCGGCGCGCCATTTTTACTGTATGTGCCAATCGGCGCTGTTTTGGCGATCTATGCCAATGAGAATGGGCAAGGTATGTTCTTCGATGCGCGTTCAGACGAGCAGGGAGAGGAGGCAGAGCTTGCAAGTGACACTAGTGAGAGCGATGAGCAGCCACCAGTGCTGCATGCAGTAGACACAGTAAGTGCGCCGACTGATCCAGATGATGAGCCGCCAACGCCACCTGCCGGGCGACCCAGCTTACGGATTATTAAATAGTTCAAATGTTGTGATACTGCTTGCAGGCTTTTGCTGAGCTGCAAGCAGTGTTGCTACATGATTAAATAAGTACCACTCTATTTCTGTGCAATGCAGAATCAGTCAATATATTCAAACAAACGCACAATTTTTTGTACACCGTTAACTTCTTGCGCGACAGCTGTTGCACGGCTGGCTTCTGCACGACTAATAATACCCAATAAATAAACCACGCCATTCTCGGTGACGACTTTAATTTTTGATGCGGGTACGTCATTGTAAGACAACATGCGGGCTTTAATGCTGGTCGTGAGTAAGCCATCATTGCTGCGCACCAAGCCTGATGTCGGTGTAGTGACTTGCAGTTCATTATGGATTTTCTTGGCGCTGGTAACTGATAGCGCTGCTTTACCAGCCAGTTCTTTAAGTTCCGCACGCGGTGTTTGCCCCGTCACCAAGACAACACCGTTGTAGCTGGTGACAATAATGCGTGAGGTCGTGGTGGAAAGGTCAATGTGTGCGTTTTTAATTTCTCGGGTGACTTCTGGGCCGATGAATTGATCATCAATTTTGTTGCCAAAGCTACGTGATCCACAGGCACTGACCAGTAGGGCAAGCAAGGTTATTGCAAGAACTTTACGCATCATTCTTCGCTCCCAAACAGTTGGTGGTCAATTAAATCGCACAAGCTGTGAATGACCAATAGGTGCACTTCTTGTACGCGGGCGGTGACATTGGATGGCACGCGGATTTCAATATCATCCGGCAGTAGCAATGGTGCTATTTGACCGCCATCGCGACCGGTTAAGGCCACTACATGCATATTGCGATCGTGCGCCGCATGAATGGCTTGTACCACGTTGGCTGAGTTACCGCTGGTGGAGATGGCTAGGAGTACATCGCCGTCCTGTCCTAAAGCACGAATTTGCTTGGAAAATATTTCTTCGTAGCTGTAGTCATTAGCAATTGAAGTGATGGTCGAGGTGTCAGTGGTCAGCGCTATGGCTGGCAAACTGGGCCGTTCACGTTCAAAACGGTTGAGCATTTCTGAAGAAAAGTGTTGTGCATCACCGGCAGAGCCGCCATTGCCACAACTGAGGATTTTGCCTTCATTAAGTAATGAACTCACCATCATGAGGCTAGCATTCTCAATGGCTTGGGGTAGCACGCTGAGTGCTTGTTGTTTAGTTTCAATGCTGGCTTGAAACATGTGTTGAATACGCGATTGCATAGGATCAGCCTTTACTAAAATTTTATTAGGATTCAAATGCGTCTTGAATCCAGTCTAGGACAAATGTATCTGCCTTGCTTGGGTGTGCAGTAATGACATCAAAGCGGCACGGGTGTTCTAACCATTGTGGGTTTTGGTTTAAATAATACTCTGCTGTTGTGAGCAGTTTGTCACGTTTGTGCTGGTCAATACTGTCCAGCGCACCACCAAAAGAGTTGTTTTTGCGGTAGCGCACTTCAACAAAAACAACAGTATCTTGTTCTAACATGACCAGGTCGATTTCGCCAAAGCGGCATGACCAGTTGCGTGTCAGGGTGCTTAAGCCTGCAGCGCACAAATACTCTAGAGCATGCTGTTCAACGGTCTTACCGAGAGTTACGGCTTTAGTCACTTTGCGCTTCGCTCAGCTGTTCAATGCTGCTATTAATGAATTGTGCCCAGTATAGAGTGCGCTCAACACGTTGCTGTTGATTAAGCTTGAGTATGCCAGTTAAGCCTGCCGCGCTGCTATTGGGTAGCGTGCGCAATTGTTGTAGCTGATTGGCGAGCTGGTAGGCATCGGCGCCCATGGCATAAAAACGCCCCATACTGCCTAAGGCTTGCGGCCAATGGTAAGTGATGTGCTGTCGAGTAGCATCGTTAGACTCAATGAACCAAGGCATCTCGCTGAACTGTACACCGTCCAGTTCTGGGTAGCTCATGGCCGAACCTGAGTTGACCGCTGAGGTCGCATAAATCGGTACATCGCCTGCATACTGAAAGGTCAGTGTGGGTTTGATTTGCCGCGCTTGCTGTGGAGTGGCCGCTAAGAAAATAAAATCGATATCTTGGCGTCGGGCCGGCTGTGCTGCTAGCTTAGTGCCTAAAGTCTGTTCGAGTTGCTTGGCACGTTGTTCGCTGGCGCGCAGTTCAAATAAATCAGCAATTTGTCCGGCGAGCTCGGTTGGGCTGTCAATATGCTTAGCGGCGATAAACTCTCCACCGAGCGCCTGCCACTGGGTTGAAAACGCAGCCAGTACTCGATCACCCCAGGGGTTTTTAGGCACTAAAGCAGCCGCTCGCCGCATGCCGTCAGCCCAGGCTCGATCGGCGGCTAAACGAGCTTCATCTTCGGCAGCTAAGCCATACTGAAACAGTTGCTCAGGTGCTTGTTGCTCAGTGTCAGCATAGTTCAGGGCCAAAGTGGTGATCGGCAGTTGTGCGCGATTGGCTAACTGGCGCACCAAAGGCTTTTCCCAAGGGCCCACCACCAGCTCTACACCATCGGCGGCGGCTTGTTGGTAAAAAGCATCCATGGAGCTGATGCTGCTGCTGTCATACAGACGAATCGAGGGTGTTGTTTGTCCACTGGCTTGCGCGATGTAATGCGCGGCAAAAAAACCATTGCGTAGCGCAGTCACCACATTTTGGTTGGGATCTTGTGAGGGCAGTAACAGCGCCAATGTTTTAACGCTGTGTGCTTGTAAGTTTAGTAGCTTCTGCAGAACTTCGGGCAGTTGCAGCGCAGCAGGGTGCTGTGGGTTATTGAGTACCCATTGCTTGATTTGGGCTTGCTGTTGTTCTAACGAACCCGAGGCTTTGGTAATACGCACTAAAGCCAACCAGCCATCCAAGTCTGCTGCGCCCCTGTCTTTCAGCTGGGTGCGGGGTAGGTCGCTGAGTAACTGCCAAATTTGCTGGTGGTTCTGCAGTGCTTTTTCGTCATCTAGCAGTGGTGCAATAAAAATACGCTCACGTGCAGCAGCAAGCGGCTTGCCGCTGTTTTGCAGCGCCTGTGCTCGAACCAGCTGGCTACGTATTTGTTGGTTCAGTGGCATTTCACTTAAGTGCGCAAAGCTTGGGTGCTGCAGTGCTTTTAAGGCGCTTTTGGCTTGCTGGCGATCGAGCGCCAATTCCGCTTCGAGGGTTTTAGCGAAGATCTGTTGTGCAGGTGATGCTAGGCTCAAGTCGATTTTTGCTAAAATCTCACGGGCTTGCAGTGCTTTGTGTTGTTGCCAGGCAAGGTCGGCCGCAGCCAGATACAAGCCCAGCGCTTGGCTGTCGCTTTTCTTCTCGGCTTGTAGCAATAACTGCTCTAAGTCATTGTATTTTGTTGGTGGTAGCTGCCCCAAAGTATTGCTTGGAGAGCTGGAGCAGGCCACTAAAAAAGCAGACAAGCATAGAGTGGAGAGTAGACGAAACGGGATTTTCATAGACAAGCAATCCAAGCATATTTAGATGAATGCCTTGATTGTACCCAAGCGCGCGCATTGGTGCGATCTTGTCGGTCTAAATCAGGCTACAATAGTTTTTAATTTTGCATCTTTGGAGTGTGTTGTGAGTGTAACCACATCTCAGTTGAGTACGCTGGGTACATTGTATGTGGTGGCGACACCCATTGGTAACCTGGATGATATCAGTGCACGTGCCTTACAGATTTTAGCGCAGGTGAGCTTGATTGCTGCCGAAGATACACGCCATTCCACGCGGCTGCTGCAGCACTTTGGGATCCGTACCCCTTTGGCCGCGTGTCATGAGCATAATGAGCGAGAAGAGGGCGGGCGTTTTCTTACCCGCCTACTCGCCGGCGAAGATGTGGCGCTGATCTCTGATGCGGGTACACCGTTGATTTCCGATCCGGGTTATCACTTGGTACGCCAAGCACGTGCTGCGCAGGTGCGCGTGGTACCTGTGCCCGGTGCCTGTGCACTAATTGCTGGGTTGTCTGCTGCGGGTTTGCCCTCCGATCGCTTTGTTTTTGAAGGTTTTTTACCGGCCAAGCAGGCGGCGCGCTGTACGCGTCTGGGCGCAGTTAAACATGATCCACGTACCTTAATCTTTTATGAAGCGCCGCACCGACTATTGGACAGCGTCGCCGATATGCGTGACGTGTTTGGTGCTGAACGTCCTGCAGTGCTGGCACGTGAGCTGACCAAAGCCTTTGAAACCATTCAAGACCTGCCTTTAGCTGAGCTGCATGACTGGATTGCTGCGGATAGTAATCAGCAGCGTGGCGAGTGTGTGCTGCTGGTTGCTGGATATCAAGAGCCTGCGCAAGCGTTAGAAGTTTCGCTGGAAGCGCAGCGCGTTTTAACCTTGCTAATGGCCGAGTTACCACCCAAACGTGCCGCTGCGATTGCGGCCGAGATTACCGGGGTGAATAAGAAAGCACTCTATCAGTGGGCTTTAGATAGCAAGTCGGCGTAGCGGTAGTTGGCTAAAGTGCACAGCCTCAAGGCCATGTTTTAGTAGTTGGCGAATATTGGCGTGCTCAGTTTCGTCCGGCGTGGTCAGCACATACCTATAGTGCTCGGCAAACGCCAATAAAGCATCCTCAGTGCTGAGTTTTTCCAGTAAGGCTAAACCTAGAATCTTGCAGGAGCCTTGGTTGCTACCAGCAGGGTTGTGCAGCCCTGCATTAGTAAAGGCGCATGGCGTGTATTGGTAGTGGCTATCAATAAACGCCAAGCTGTCAGCAAACCTATGCTCTGGCTGTCTGATGGCCCTTAAAAAGTCAGCAAGCTGCATCACTAGGCTGCACGATGAGCGGTGAGGGTGATCGAGACTGATTCGGAGAAGCGCAATGCATGCGGCTTGTCCACCTCAACCTCGGCATAGCGCACCTGCTCGTAGCGCATCACGCAATCCAATACATCTTGGGTGAGGCGCTCGAGTAAGGCAAAGCGGTTCTCCTCAACATACTGGATGATTTCTTTGGTAATGGTGCGGTAGTTCAAGGCGTGGTTGATGTCATTAATCTGTACAGCATCGTCTGCTGGGTAGAACAGGGTGACGTTGATTAAAATATCTTGTTTGTTACGAATCTCATCTTCATTGATACCAATGTAGGTGCGCAACCGCAGATTTTTAATACGAATGCGCGCCATGCCCGGTTCGAGACGTGCCATAAATTAGTGACTCCTAATCAGTTGTAAAAACTCTTGACGAGTGGTGCCGGAGTTACGAAATGCACCCAGCATGGCAGAAGAAGTCATCACCGAATTTTGTTTTTCGACGCCGCGCATCATCATGCACATGTGTTTAGCTTCAATCACCACTGCAACACCAGCAGCACCTGTGACTTGTTGCATGGCGTCAGCGATTTGTCGAGTGAGGTTTTCTTGGATTTGTAGGCGACGAGCGAACATATCTACAATGCGCGCCACCTTCGATAGGCCAATCACCTTGCCAGTGGGGATATAGGCCACGTGTGCTTTACCAATAAAGGGCAGCATATGGTGTTCGCACAATGAGTAAAGTTCGATATCACGGACAATTACCATTTCATCGCTGGATGACTCAAAAAGTGCGCCATTAACAATTTCATCAAGATTTTTTTCATAGCCGTTGCATAAGTATTGCATCGCTTTAGCGGCGCGCTTAGGGGTGTCCAGCAAACCTTCGCGTTCGGGATTTTCACCCAGACCGACTAAGATTTGTTGGTAGTGTTTACTTAAATCATCACTCATTATTAGTTCTCCAGAGCAAGCATCACTTTAGATGCCGGCCGCCATTAACGGTAAGGGTTGTGCCTGTTACATAAGGCGTATCAAGTAGGTAACGCAGGCTTTGGTAAATAACCTCTGGGCCGGGCACAGTGCCCATCACAGATTTAGCTGTGGCGCGACGCTGGTAGTCTGCGTCATCGTTTGGGTGCAACATGATTAATGCTGGAGCCAATGAATTCACCTTAATATGCGGCGCCAAGCGTGCGGCAAAGGATAGTGTGAGATTGTCTAGCGCAGCTTTACTGGCACTGTAGGCAATACGCTTAGCGCTGCCTTTGCGGATCACATCATCAGTGATGTGGATGATATCAGCCTTGGCCGATTGCATCAGTAAGGGCGCGCAGAGTTGGTTAATTAAATAGGGTGCAAGCACGTGCACATTGTTCATCTGGATAAACGCATTGGCATCCACAGCGTCTTCAGCGATCCATAGCGAGGCATTGTGGATAATCGCACGCAGAGCTGGGGTGGCCTGCTGTACCTGGGCAATAAACTCTAAAATACCTTGCTCGCTGGCAAAGTCGGCTTGAATACAGTGCACGCCGCGCTGGCGTAACTCATCAACCTCAGCACGCTCTTGGCGATAGCTGATCATTAACGCTTGCCCTGCCTCTAAAAAACGCTGAACACAATGCAATCCCAGTCGTTGACTGGCACCTGTCAGAAGAATAGGAGTGTTATCGCTCATCGGTGGGCTTTATCCTAGTCAGTTGTATACAGCAATGCTTTATATCAAGTCGCGTTGCTCAGGCAGGCAAAGTTATACTAGAGTTAAGATTTGTACAACCTGCAAACGTTAGGTGAATAGCCTTTGTTACAGCTTTGCGGTTTCTTGTTATGATGAAAATTATTCAAGGTGTTTTCAAACATACCCTATTTTATTTATTGAGAAGGCGATGACACAGCATGGCGATTAATGTGGTGATGGTTTCGGGAACAGTATTTGGTGCAGCGGAAGATGTGGCACATCACGCAGCGCAAATATTGGCTGAAGCTGGTCTGAATGTTATGTATAAGCCGCGCTTTACCCACTCTGAATTATTAGCACTTGAGCCCGATGCCCTGTTGTTTGTCACCTCAACCACAGGCATGGGCGAGGTGCCGGAAAACCTACAGCCGTTGCTCGATAGCTTGCTGGAACAGCCGCCAAGCTGGAGTGGCGTGTTGGGCGCTGTTATTGCGCTGGGTGATGCCTGCTACGGCGATGATTTCTGTGCCGGTGGCGAAGCTGTGCGTGAGTTATACAGTGCACTTGGTGTGGTTGAATTGCAGGATATGTTGCGCTTGGACGCCAGCGAGACTGTCAGTCCAGAGTCGGATGCTGAGCCATGGTTAGCTGAGTTTGCTGCCAGCTTAAGTGTTGTGTAGGTTGCTGCAGTGAAAAAGCCCGTTAAAACGCCTCGTCAATCAGCTTACAAACGTCCGCCACGTGCAACTGCGCAGCGTAAGGCAGCCGAACCTGAGCGGCCGTGCTTGTTGATGCTGAACAAACCATTTGATGTCTTAACCCAATTCACAGATGAGCAGGGGCGTGCCACGCTCAAAGACTATGTGCCTATTGCTGGGGTCTACCCGGCCGGTCGTCTGGATCGGGACAGCGAAGGTTTGGTGCTGTTGACCAATAGCGGTCGCCTGCAGGCCCGCATTGCTGATCCGCAGTATAAGTTGGCTAAAGTGTATTGGGTGCAAGTTGAGGGTGAGCCGCGCGATGAGCAGTTGCAGCGTTTGCGCGCCGGGGTTGAGCTTAAAGATGGTTTAACTGCGCCGGCGCAAGTTGAGCGTATCGCTGAGCCTGATCTATGGCCACGCACACCGCCGGTGCGTGAGCGCAAATATATTCCAACCGCATGGCTGCAATTGACTATTTATGAGGGGCGCAACCGCCAAGTGCGGCGCATGACTGCGGCAGTGGGTTTGCCGACCTTGCGTTTGGTACGGGTGCAAATTGGCGATTGGCATTTGGCGGATTTAGCCAGCGGTCAATGGTGTGAACTGGCATTACCCTGTGCTGATCAGTGAACAACGACTGACAGGGTGCATAGAGGGCAGTGTTAGAGTCTGCCCATTGCTTAGCTCGGTAATTAATATTCTGCAATAATTACTTCAACACTTTTATTCACCACTTCGCGCCAAGCAGCGATGATCTCATTGCTGCTGTTTTTATCATGCTCACGAATTGTCGCAGCCAGGGCGTTAAACCATAGGGTGTAGAGTTCCGGGCGAATGTTCATGCCTTTGCGTGAATGCGAGCAACCCAAGGCCTTGAGCTTAGTACCGGGCATGCCGCGCGCATACAAAACAACATTTAAAATACCCTGACGCAGCAGTAGTTTTTGCCCCGGCATATGGGTGTTAGCAAACTTGTCACGCACTTCTGGCGAACTGGCCAAGAAATGATCATAAAAAGAATCAAAAAAACCATCGCTTGCACAGCAGCGGCCATAGCTTTGCATAACGATATCTGCAGCTTTCATCGGGAATTTCCTTGGCAATAGGTGTGTAAAAAAGGCGAGGTTCGGCTGTTGCTGCTCAAGCAAGTCTTGCTCGGGGCGCTTAAAAAGGCTTACAGGCCTTTTATTGCAATGACTATGGTTTTAATCAAAAAGCCTAATACGCCAAGGCCTAGAGCGAAAAATAATACAGCCGTACCATAGCGGCCCGCTTTAGATTTTTTCGCGAGATCCCAGACTATAAAAGCCATAAATAAGATCAAGCCACCGACTAAGACGGTCACCATTAAGCTTTCAAATGCTTCAGTTTCCATATTAATTCCAATTGCAACAACCAGCGTGCGAGGCTGGTTGTGAAGGGCTGTAAAATCAATCCGGTGCACTCAAACAGCAGTAGCACTGGGTTGAGCGGTCATATGCTGGATGATTATACGGCATATGACCGCTGATGTAAGTTGCGGCGACTGTTGCCAAATCAGCTCGCAGCCTAGTGTGTTAATCGTCGGCTAACTGTATTGCCCTGCTCAGATCTGCAGGTGGCTCAGCGGTAAAGCGGTTGAGAGCTGTACGTGATTGAGGACAAAGCTTGAGCGCACGCTAGTGACGCCTTCGACTCGGGTGATTTTTTCCAGTAAAAATTTTTGATAATGATCCATGTCTGGAATAATGACTTTCAGCTGATAATCCGCATCCATGCCTGTGATAAGGCTGCATTCAAGCACTTCAGGCCATTGGCAAATATGCTTTTGAAAATTCTCGAAACGCTCGGGTGTATGCCGATCCATGCCGATTAAAACGTAGGCGGTTAAAGTCAGGCCGAGCTTTTTACGATCGAGCAGCGCTACATATTTATGAATATAGCCTTCCTCTTCTAAAGTTTTAACCCGTCGCGAGCAGGGTGAAGCGGATAAACCGATACGCTCAGCTAAGTCTTGGTTAGATAGATGAGCGTTGGCCTGTAATTCTTGCAAAATCCGCAGATCGTAGCGGTCAAGCTTGTCCATAAATGCCTCGATTAATTGATTTGATTGCTGGTAATTATACAGGATAGGTTGTTTATTGCTAATAATTTAATATTGGCCAGATTATTTTGCTTAAAGCTGTGCTTTTGAGCGAAATGCGCAAACATTATCTGTAGGCGCTTGTGTAAACTAAATGCAAGTTCACAGCTTGTATAGCATCTATGCCCATGAGCACTACCTTTACCGAGGCGGTGCAGGTTAAAACGCCTTACCGGGGGTTTGTCCAGCAAGTTCGATCATCTCACCCGATGCTCGATTGAACCGACAGCACAACTGTTGATGAGGGCGCATTGAAGGAGCACCGGCCAAGGTTGCTCCTTTTTTGTATCTGCTGTTTATAGCTGCTGCATGCTTGTTTGAGACTCGCTATTGATGGGGTGAATAAGCCGTGTGACTCTGCGATAATCTGCGCTAGGTATTTTCGTTAAGCAGCATAGAGGACGTAAAATGAGTGCTTTGCATGATTTAACACTCGTAGCACTGGATGGCACTGAGTTACCGCTGTCGCAGTTTTCAGGACGTGTGCTGTTGGTGGTTAACGTTGCTTCAGAATGTGGTTTAACCCCGCAATATGCCGGTTTACAGGCACTTTACCAGCAGTATCAAAAGCAAGGCTTTAGTGTGTTAGGAGTGCCGTGCAATCAGTTTGGTAAGCAAGAGCCCGGTACTGCGGCGCAAATTCGTGACTTTTGTGTCCAGCGCTTTGGCGTGACTTTTCCTTTAACAGAAAAGTTGCAGGTTAATGGCGCAGACAATCATCTGCTTTATCGCTTATTAGCCGGTGAAGGCGCTGAGTTTCCTGGTGAGATTAGCTGGAATTTTGAGAAGTTTTTACTGGACGGTGCAGGACGTGTTCTGGCTCGCTTTTCACCACGTACAGAACCTGATGACCCATTGTTGTTGCAAGCCATTGAAGATGCCTTGGCTGCGCAAGTCAGTTAGATAGGTACGGCTAGAATTAAAAAAGGAGGCTTTAAAGCCTCCTTTTTAGTTTGCGCGGCGCGGTGCTGGATTATTTGCCGAACACACCAAAGGTTAAACGGTTTAACCAGCTGCGCTTAGGCTGATCGTTATTAATTGCAGTGCGCACGCTATCTGGGACCTGCTCAGCTGCATCCTCGTACTGACGAATCACATCTTTACTGGCTTGGGTTTGCTGTGGACGTAAATCTTCTTTATTACCGATAAAGCCGAGCGTCGCTTTACTTAACCATGAGCGGCTATCAGTGTCTTTTTCTCGCGCTTTAAAAGTGCCGCTGGCCAAGCTTGGGTGCTCAGGGTAGTTGAGCTGCAAGGTGGTTAAGCTGGTTTGTGCGAGATCATTGAGCGCCAGGTGCTGATAAGACTCCGTCATAATCGCTAAACCATCGCCGACTGCGGGCGTTTCTTGAAAGTTCTCGACGATATAACGACCACGGTTTAATGCCGCCACATAGGACTGGCGCTTGAGGTAGTAATGGGCCACATGCACTTCATAAGCGGCCAACAGGTTGCGCAAATAAATCATGCGCTGTTTGGCATCAGGGGCGTAGCGGCTATTGGGGTAGCGATTGGTCAGCTGGGAGAACTCATTGTAAGAGTCACGCGCTGCGCCAGGATCACGTTGGGTCATGTCCAGCGGCAAGAAGCGCGCGAGTAGGCCGCGATCTTGATCAAAAGAGGCTAAGCCTTTCATGTAGTAAGCATAATCAACATTGGCGTGTTGTGGGTGCAGGCGAATAAAACGGTCAGCAGACGCACGTACGGCTTCTGGCTCCATGTTTTTATAGTACGCATAAATCAATTCGAGTTGCGCTTGCTCGGCGTAACGTCCAAAAGGGTAGCGTGACTCCAGTGCTTTCAGCTTTTTAACTGCTGCAGAGTAGCTGTTCTTCTCAAGATCTGTTTGCGCTTGCTGGTAGAGCGCGGTTTCGCTTAGATTTTCATCAATATCCTTGGACGCGCAAGCGCCTAGTAAGGTAAAAAGAGCGATAAATAGCAGGTGCCTTAGATGCATGATTGGGTACGCCGGTAAACGGTCGGCTGACTTGCAGTGAGCCGTCCTGTTATAGTAAACACCCTGAATCGTGATTCAGGGCAAATAATGCTGTATTTAACCACAAGCGTGCGCTTGAAACCAAAGCCTACGCACTCTCTGTTGATGAGTATGCCAACAAATACGACCGAAACAATTCAATTATACGCAAAGGTTCCAGTGGAACTGGGTGGTCAACGCTTAGATCAGGTTGCAGCGCAGGTGTTCCCAGAACATTCCCGTTCACGTTTAACTGCCTGGATTAAAGAAAACCGCCTAACGGTTGACGGCCAAATCTTACGCCCGCGCGATACTGTTTATAGTGGCTCAGCCCTTGAGTTGACTGCTGAGCGCGAAGCCCAAGGTGAGTGGCTCGCACAAGATATTCCATTGGATATCGTCTATGAAGATGAGCATATTCTGGTTTTAAATAAACCAGCAGGCTTAGTGGTGCACCCGGCTGCGGGGCATCCTGATGGGACTTTATTAAATGCGTTGCTGTTTCATGTGCCAGAACTGATTGAAATGCCGCGCGCCGGTATTGTCCATCGTTTGGATAAAGACACCACAGGTTTAATGGTGGTGGCGAAAACCTTAGAAGCACACACTAGCTTGGTTGATCAGCTGCAAGCGCGCAGTGTTGGTCGTACCTATGAAGCTATTGTGGTGGGGGTGATTACCTCCGGCGCCACCATTGATGCGCCGATTGGACGTCATGGCCAGCAGCGTCAGCGCATGGC
Organism: uncultured Thiopseudomonas sp.; assembly: GCA_964385265.1. GTDB lineage: Bacteria > Pseudomonadota > Gammaproteobacteria > Pseudomonadales > Pseudomonadaceae > Denitrificimonas. The sequence continues at coordinate 1,063 of CAYLOI010000006.1, read as the reverse complement.
AGTGATTGACAGTGGTAAACCTGCGGTCAGCCACTACCGAGTCTTAGAGCGTTTTCGCTCGCATACGCACACGCGAGTGATTCTGGAAACCGGGCGTACCCACCAGATTCGCGTGCATATGACTCATGTTGGTTTTCCTTTGGTTGGTGATCAAGCCTATGGTGGACGCTTTCGCATCCCGCCGGGCGCCAATCCAACCATGCTGCAAACCCTGAAAGAGTTTCCACGCCAAGCCTTGCATGCGCGCTTTTTGGAGCTTGATCATCCTGCTACAGGCAAGCGTATGAAGTGGGAAGCGCCGCTGCCAGAAGACTTTACTTGGTTGCTCAGCTTGTTGCGTCAAGACCGTGAGGCGTTTGTCGGTTGAAACGCGCAGGCGTGGCTTGGCCAAACGATTGGCTTGTGCCTGATTGGCCAGCGCCGCGAAATGTGCGTGCCTGTGTGACCACGCGCAGCAGCGGTGATAGCGCAGAGCCTTTTGCCTTTTTTAATTTGGGTGAGCACGTGGGCGATGCGGCTGAGCAAGTGCAGCGCAATCGTCAGTACTTGGCTGAGACTTTACAGTGTCAGCCAACCTGGCTTAACCAAGTGCATGGCGTATCTGTGGTGACTGCCGATGCTGGGCAAATCCTTACTGCCGATGCCAGTGTCAGCCGCGAGAGCGGTTTAGCCTGCTGCATTATGAGCGCGGATTGTTTGCCGGTTTTATTCACTGATCAAGCTGGCAGCTGTGTCGCTGCAGCCCATGCGGGCTGGCGCAGTTTGGCTGCTGGGGTGTTAGAAAATACTGTTGCCAGCATGCAAGTGCCAGCACAGCAGATTCTTGCCTGGTTGGGGCCAGCGATTGGCCCTGCTGCTTTTGAAGTCGGCGCTGAAGTGCGAGAAGCTTTTGTGCAACAGCATACGCAGGCCGCACAGGCGTTTGTGCCCAGTCATAATCCGCAGCGTTGGCTGGCTGATATCTATCAGCTGGCGCGCATTCGTTTAGCTACTTGCGGCGTGCAGGCGGTGTATGGTGGTGGTTTGTGTACGCTGACTGATCCGCGCTTTTATTCCTATCGCC
>CAYLOI010000005.1:126082-137826 GCA_964385265.1 uncultured Thiopseudomonas sp. | reverse complement strand
CGTATCCAGCTTCAGGCTGTACTTGCTAAGCGGGGCGAATCTTACCGAGGAGCCCGATGCTCGTCAACCATTTTTTGCAAAAGAATCAAATAGATAGTCAATATTGTTGAAATAGCCTTAGGCATCTTTGCCCCATGCGGTCGGTCATGCGAGAATACCCGCCATCTTCTCTACTTGAATTAGTATGGCTAATAAGCTCATGACAGCACAATTGATTGATGGCAAACAAATCGCCGCAGATATTCGTAAAAATATCACCTCGCACGTACAACAACGACTAGCCCAAGGTTTGCGTGCGCCGGGTTTAGCGGTCATTTTAGTAGGCAGCGACCCTGCGTCTGAGGTGTATGTAGCGCATAAACGTAAAGACTGTGAGCAAGTTGGCTTTCAGTCACAGGCCTATGACTTGCCTGCTACAACCTCACAAACAGAGTTGTTGGAGCTGATCGATAGCCTTAATGCTGACGACAGCATTGACGGTATTTTGGTGCAACTACCACTGCCCGCGCATTTAGATTCATCATTGCTACTTGAGCGCATCAGCCCCTACAAGGATGTCGATGGTTTTCACCCCTATAATGTTGGCCGCTTAGCACAGCGTATGCCATTACTGCGCTCATGCACGCCTAAAGGCATTATGACTTTGCTTGAGCACACAGGCGTGGATTTACACGGCTTAGATGCGGTGATCGTTGGCGCATCTAATATTGTAGGTCGGCCCATGGCGCTTGAGTTGTTATTGGCCGGCTGCACGACAACTATCACTCACCGCTTCACGGAAAACCTAGAAGCCCATGTGCGCCGCGCTGACTTGGTTGTGGTTGCCGTAGGTATTCCTGACTTAGTCAAAGGTGAGTGGATTAAACCTGGCGCCATTGTTATCGATGTGGGTATTAATCGTTTAGACAATGGCAAGTTGATTGGTGATGTAGGTTTTGATGCCGCACTGGAACGCGCTGCATGGATTACTCCGGTGCCCGGTGGTGTTGGCCCAATGACGCGTGCTTGTTTACTAGAGAACACCTTGCAAGCCTGCGAGCAAGCAGAGCAATAAGCGCCGCACCCATTCATGCTCGCGCTAACTGTTCAAACCACCTTTTTATAAACTCAGGGCTTTCGTTTTATAGATTTGATTTGCTAGCTTGCTAGCAAATCCATCCTGATGATCAAGGCTTTACTTTTAAAAGAGCCGCGCTACAAGCTTGAAAACAACACTAATGCTCAACAAGCAGCGTGCGGGTGACGTGGCAAGCGCGCCATGGATGGCGCAGCGCCCGAATTCACGCCAGGATGGCGTGTTGAGGGAAGAACGGCACTTGCACGGTGCGGTATACCTCGATAATTCTGATGCTTTTGATTCTTATCTTACAGGCGAGCTTATTAGCGATGCATACCGTGCTCCGGAATTGCTGTTTATCCGCCGATGAACCCATCCAGGGTTCAACTCCGGCGCTTCGCCATCCCTGGCTCGCTCATCACACCAACCCCGAAGCACTCATTGACCAAAGGCGCTGTAAGCACTACCTGTGCAAGGCTCATTCAGAAAAGAATGGCACTTGCACGGTGCGGTAGACGTAAATAATCAACGATGTTTTAGCTGCTGCCTTACTGGGGCATAAGGCACACAAAATAATACCTAACACCTTCGTGTACCGCTTAGTAAGCAACGCAGAAAAGCGCTATAAGCACTTCTTTAGCATGGCATTAATTTTCTGCGCACGTGGGTCCATCAAGACACTGGCCCCAAGGCTATTGCTGACAAAAGCTACACTCACCTCACGCTCAGGATCGGCGCAGCCTAAGGTACCACCCGCTCCTGGATGGCCAAAGCTGCGCGCACCTAAAGCGTAACTGGCGGGCAGCTGATCAGCTTGCTCAAGCATACATCCCAAGCCAAAGCGGGTTTGCGTGAGCAAGGTTAAATCTGCTCCAGCGCTATGCTCAGTCAGCATTTCCTTGAGCATCTCAGTATCGAGTAATTTACCCTGCAGCAATCCCGTATAGAAACCAGCCAAGCCGCGCGCAGTACTGTGCGCATTCGCTGCTGGTTGCTGCATCTGGCGCCATTCGAGCTTATTGGTACTGGTCAACATTGAAGGCGGATTAGCAAAAGCCTTAGCAGTCATACCGCGCGGATCACTACCAATGGCTTGCATTAAACGCATTGAGGCAGCATCAGCATACACACCCTTCATGCGCATCACATCGCCGACACGCGGCAATTCTTGCGCGCTCAGCCCGAGATAAAGCTCCAACTGCAAAGGTTCGGCGATACGTTTAGCAATCGCCTCGCCCGGCTCACAGCCATCGACACGACGAATCAACTCGCCGACCAACCATCCATAAGTCATTGGCGCATAACCGTGGGCACTGCCCGGCGTCCACCATGGCGGAGTATTTTCTAGCGCACTGACCATCTGCTGCCAATCAAACAAGGTCTCTGGCGCTAACGGCTCAAGTACCGCAGACAAGCCCGCTTGATGGCTCAAAACATGACGCAGAGTAATCAGTTGTTTACCTTGCTGGGCAAATTCTGGCCAGTACTCGGCGATCGGCGTATCCAACTGCAAGCGCCCTTCTGCCACTAACTGCAACAACACCACAGCCGCGACTGGTTTACCGCTGGAGAAAATATTCACCAATGTATCGCGCTGCCATAACTGTTCGACATGACGGTCAATCACCCCACCCCAGACATCAATGACAGTTTCACCGGCAACTTGCACGCACAAAGCGGCGCCGCGTTGTTCTGGGTCTTGCAGAATCTGGCTAAATACATCAAGAACGTTAGAAAACGCGCTGTCGCTGCGACCATCAATATGCATACTGACCTCTTTATAACGCTAAAAACTTAATCAATTTCACGTCGAAACGGCGGTAATGAATTCAAAATCGCTTTGCCATAACGCTGCGTCACCAGACGTCGATCCAGCAAAGTAATACTGCCAATATCTTGCTCATTACGCAGCAAACGACCACAAGCCTGAATCAAGCGCAAAGATGCATCCGGCACAGCAATTTCCATAAACGGATTACCGCCGCGTGCTTCAATCCACTCAGACAACGCTGCCTCGACCGGATCATCCGGCACGGCAAAAGGAATCTTGGCAATCACTACATGCTGGCAATACGCGCCAGGCAAGTCGATGCCTTCAGCAAAACTGGCCAAGCCAAACAACACGCTGATCTGCTCTTTATCAATCTGCGCCTTGTGCTTAGCCAAAGTCTCTTGACGTGATAAACCGCCCTGCATCAACACGCGCTTGCGCCACTCAGCATCGACGCCAGCAAACACATCTTGCATTTGTCGGCGCGAAGAAAACAACACCAAACTACCCTGCGCGTCCTCTAAGATACTCGGCAGTTCGCGAATAATCGCCTGCGTATGCGCATCAGCATCGCGCGGATCAGCGCGCAAGTCCGGCACTCTAAGCACGCCCGCCTCAGCATATTTAAAGGGGCTAGGCACCACGGCTTTCTTTGCATCGTAAGGCAAACCGGCACGCATATTGAAACGATCAAACGTACCCAGCGCAGTTAAAGTAGCCGAGGTGACTAACGCGCCATGGGCAACATTCCATAAATGTCGGCGTAGCGTTTCTGCCGCCAAAATCGGACTGGCATTGACGTCAATATCAAAAGATCCACCACTGTCAGCCAGTGACAACCAGCGCGCCATGGGTGGGCTTTTCTCCGGATCTTCAGCAGTAAAGGCAGTCCAGAGTTCTTGGTTATTTTGCGCGCGCGCCAATAAACTACCAAACAACGGATACCACTCTTCCGCCTGATGGCTGGGCACACCTAAACCCGGCTCATCATCCATGGCTTTCTTTAATAACTCAGCGACGCGACTGAAAATATCGGTCAGTTTTGAGAACTCTTTTTTCAGTTCAATCCCAAGCTCAGCCATTTCACTGGGTATCACCCCACCGACAAAACGATAGCGCGGCTTCTCATAACTGTCGGGATCACTGTTAGGACGAAATTCAGCCAACTGCTCGCAGAAGGTAAACATAAATTGCATTTGTGTACGCAGACTTTTCGCCATTTCCGGCACTGCTTCAAGCAAGCGGCCAAACTCGCCAGGCAGTGGATTTTGCGCAAGCAAACGGGTGAGATTCTTATCCACCTGCCCCAGCCAATCAGCGGTCGAACGCAAACGAGTGAAATGCGCAAAGTGACCTATAGCTTTATCTGGCAGGTGATGGCCTTCATCGAAGACATAAATGGTTTCGCGCGGATCCGGTAACACTGCGCCACCCCCTAGCGCTAAATCAGCCAAAACCATATCGTGATTGGTCACAATCACATCCACTTTAGTCATGCCTTCACGGGCTTTGTAAAAAGCACACTGCTGAAAGTTAGCGCAATGGCGACCGGTGCACTGGGTATGATCAGTAGTCACCCGCGACCAAGTAACATCTTCGAGAACCTGCGGCCAGCTATCACGATCACCGTCCCAGCGGTTGCTGGCGAGCTTAGTAATCATCTCGCTAAAGAGTTTTTCGCTCTCGCTATCCACATCAATATGGTAGCCGTCATCGGCAAACATCTGCGCAGTCGCCTGCTCTGCTTCACCATGCTGTGACAGTGCATCCAATTTAGATAAGCACAGGTAACGGCCACGGCCTTTGGCTAAGGCATAAGTGAAATGCAAACCACTGTTTTTAATGATATCGGGTAAATCTTTATCGACGATCTGCTCTTGCAGAGCGACGGTGGCTGTGGCGATCACCAAACGCTTACCTGCAGCACGCGCAGCCGCAATAGCGGCCAAACTGTAGGCTACTGTTTTACCGGTTCCCGTACCTGCTTCGATGGCGACTACGGCAGGCTCACCCGAGCGCTTACCCTCTTCATCGACGGCAATATTGCCTAAGACTTTCGCTACTTCAGCAATCATCAAACGCTGACCATAACGAGCCTTGAGACCTTTCTTGTCTAAAAAGCGTGTGTAAGCGCCTTGAATGGTGTTTTTTAATTCATCGCTGAGCATGCTGCTTCCACTTAATCGAACTGTATATTTGTTCAGTGCCTATTAAAAACCTATAATAGCCTGCTTAAACCTTTTGTGCTTTACGGATTACTTATGACCGCTGTAATTGCCTGCCCTTGCAACTCCAATCTTGATTATCAAAACTGCTGCGGCCGTTACCATGAAGGCGCTAAGCCTGACTGCGCAGAAGATTTAATGCGCGCACGCTACAGCGCCTATGTCCAGCACAATGTTGAATTTATCAGAGATACCAGCTTGCCGGCGCAGCAAGCGCAGTTGGATATGGCCGCGATTGCCGACTGGAGTCAGAACAGCCACTGGTTAGGCTTAGAGGTACTCGCTGAGCGCATCCATACTGATCAACGGCATGCCACTGTCGAATTTATTGCACACTGGCAAGATGGCGAAGGTGTGCATCAGCATCAAGAAACATCGTTATTTATCAGACCTGCCGAGCAATGGTATTTTTATGATCCTAACGTTTCGCTGCATGCAGAACGCAATGCGCCTTGCCCGTGCGGCAGCACTATAAAGTTCAAAAAATGCTGCGCAGACTACTTATAAATACAATCAGAGCAGCAACACTTTACTTCTTATCAGCCAATTGAATATGCGAAGTATCCGGCACTGCACTCGCGGGTGCGCTTGGCAGCTGGCCCATATCACTACCGACAGGCGCGAGCGACATCGCGGATAAGTCTAATTCAGGTGCAGATTTTTCGACCGGTGTCGGCTGCAAATCATCACCTAGCGGCGCAAGACCAAAATCCGGTGCCTGCACATCACGAAATGCAGCCATATACTCATCACGAGGGGCAACCTGCAGCATTGCTGGTCCTGTTGTTGTCGTATTGTTGTGTGCTGCTGACTCTTGCTGCGTCTGTCTAGGCGCACTGGGCTCGGTGCTGAGCGCCTCACCGGCAGCGCTGCTATTAGCTAATTCACGCACCTCAAGCACTGCACCTGCACGCTGAAAAGCCGCTTGGTACTTAGCTGCCGATTGCGCATCAAGGCGCTGCTTAATCACCATACGCTGACCACAAAAGAGCTTGTTCAGTAAGGCTTCATCAGCTTTAAACAAAGCAGCAATAGCGGCCTTAACCTGCTCAAGTTCTGCACCCGGTAAAATCTCACCGCAAAAAGCAATTTCAAAATATTGCATAGTCAACCCTCGGTCATTCATGATTCGCCCAGCAATCTAATTGATATATCTTAGCTAAACAGGCACTGTTGATCTTTTATTACTGCGCCCAACATTTGCTTGATACACTGCCGCGAGATTTGGAGTTAATCAATGAGCTACTTGGCAACTATACAAAAAACACCGGCACTGTTGTTACTCTTAGCCGTATTAGCATCGCTGAGCGGTTGCTCTACTTGGCTCAGTGGCAGCTTTAAAAAGCCTGATATGCAATTAGTAGACATTGAACTGGTGCATGCAAAGCTGCTTGAACAGCAGTTTATTTTACACTTTCGTGTTGATAACCCAAATTCGCAAAGCCTGCCGATACGCAGCGTCAATTACCGCATTTTGCTCAACGATACGCCGCTGGCGACCGGCAGCAATAATCAGTGGTTGACAGTACCCGGCAATTCTCATGCGTATTTCAAAATCCCCGTACACACCAACCTATGGCGACATATGAAAGTGATTGTACGTATGCTGGAAAAACCTGACCAAGCCATTCACTATGCACTGCATGCGGATGTTAAAACTGGGCTTTTATTCAGCAAAAAAATCAATATCTTACGTCACGGTGATATCATCCCCGGCGACTATATTCGCGAGTAATGACTATGCCTTCTCCAAAACACGTTCACGGCCCAGACTGCCAACATGATGATCACAGCCATAACCACGCGCCTACCCCGCACGTGCATGGCCCACATTGCAACCACAGTCATCAAGAACCTGTGACCAACCCACTCAAAGCCATTGGCCGTAATGATCCTTGCCCCTGTGGCAGCCAGAAAAAATTCAAAAAATGTCACGGTGCTTAATATGTTAATGCTATCAATGATTGCCGGTGCCATTTTTATTCTGGCCTTAGCAGTTTACTCGATTGCTCTATGGCGCCGTGTTTGGCAAACAGAACAGCAGCGCAAACAACAACGTACAGCGCAAAAAAAACAGCTGCATGATGATTTGCTGGTACTGACTAGCAGTTTTATCTCTGAACAAATGCCCTGGGCAGAAGGCTGTATCCGGATCAAAGTTATTTTAGATCACTATGATTTTGAACTCGGCCAGCAGGCAGACTATCAAGTCCTGCATCAGGTATTTAACGCCACTGAAAACATCCCCACCCATGATGCTTGGCGCGCACTCAGCAGTGTAGAAAAAAAGCCCTATGAGAGCCTGCTCGCAGAACTGGAACTACAGCATAAAAGAGCGTCGGTACAGGCGGTAGAGCAACTGCAAAGCATCTTGAAAGCTAGCTAACGCTGTCGTCGTTATCAGCATGGGTTAACTCGAGCCGTGCGCGATCTTGCCACTGCTCGCTAATTTCAGTTTTAACCGCAACCCCCAACTGCTGAAAATCACCAGCTTGCTTAAGCAAATTACCCCGCCCATTAACCAGCTGATCACAGGCTTTGCGATAGGCTTCCTGCGCACGATCTAAGCTATTACCAATGCCATCCATACTGCCTAGGAAGATGCGCAGCTTGTCGTAAACTTTACTAGCACGCTCAGCCAACTCAGCAGTACTGCGGTTTTGCTCTTCAAAGCGCCATAACTGGCGCACTATGGTCAAACTGGCCAATAGGGTACTGGGCGTAGCAATCAAGATATTTTGCTCAATGGCGCGCTGCAACAAACCGTCATCAGCACGCATCGCATCAGCAAACGCCGACTCTATCGGCACAAACATAAACACCATATCCGGCGAATTAAGACCCGGCAGTCCTGCATAATCACGCTCGGCCAACTCACTAACCCGCGCCGTAAAGGCGCTGACATGCTCACGTAAGGCCTGCGCACGCAACACCTCATCATCGGCATTGACGTAGCGCAAGTACGCATTGAGTGACACCTTAGCGTCAATCACTAAGTGCTTATTCTGTGGCAAGTAGACAATCGCATCCGGGCGTTTACGCCCTTCGCTGGTGGTAAAGCTAACTTCTCGGGCAAAATCTTTACCCAACTGTAAGCCGGCTCGCTCTAACACGTTTTCGAGGATTAACTCACCCCAGTTGCCTTGCGCTTTTTTCTGACCGCGCAAGGCGCTGCTCAACTCGTGCGCCTCATGGGTAATCTGCTGATTAAGCTCTTTGAGCTGCAACAATTGTTGCTGCAAGGAGGCCTGCTGCTGGGCATCTTTATGGTGAATATCTTCAACCTTCTGCCGAAAACCATCGATCTGTTCGCGAAAGGGTTTAAGCATGGCTTCCAAAGATTGCTGGCTGGTTTGCGTTAAGGATTGGCCGCGCGCCTCAAAAATTTGCGTTGCCAACTGTTCAAACTCAAGCTTGAGTTGCTCACGACTGTCTTTGAGCAACTGCTGCTGCTCTAATAAATGCTGCTCTTTTTGCGCACTCAAACCCGTTAAGGCGCTATGGTCTTGCTGCAACTGCTGGTGTGCCTGTTGCAACTCACGGTAACGTGATTGCTGCTCAGTCAGAGCATTATCACGCTGCAACTGCTGCTCTTTTAGCTCGCGATAAGCAGCCCGTGCCGCATCAGCCACGCCACGCCCTTGCAACAACTGCGCATGCAGCGCATTGTGCTCAGCTTTAAGCTGCTGATAGTCCGCTTCGCGTCGCTCCAGTTGCGCTTGCCATTGCTGCTGCTGACTGCTTAGCACTTGCACTTCAATGTCTTGCTCATGCAACTGCTGCTGCACTGCAGACAGCTGTGCTTGGTTTTCAATCAGTAGCCGCTGTATATTCTTCGCGCGAATAAACTGCTGCACGGCCAACCCCAGCACAAGCGTGCCCGCCAATAACGGCGCAGCATATGGACTGAGTTCTTGCACGGCTAAGCTGAGCATAAGCCGTCTCTTTGCGCCAGCGTCACTGGCTCCGCAGAATGCGTGGTCCGAGATTGCTTAGCCGCTTTCACAAAAGACAGCATCCACTGCGCAATACGCTGTCCATCATGCTGCTGCACTAAACTTTCGCAAGCCCTCTGATACTCTTTTGGGCAATACAGCGCTTGGCGAATACCCAGTAACGTTTTTGAAAACTCAGGGGTAAACTCAGGATGGCCTTGAAAACATAAAACCTGCTGTCCCAACATAAACGCTGCATTCTCACAAAACTCACTGCTGGCTAAGCGCTGTGCGCCCTCCGGCAAGACAGTCACTTGGTCGCGGTGACTGATCAACAGCTGAAACTCATCAGCACTGTCTGCCAGCCACTGCGGCTTATGCTCTAAGCGGTAGCGGTGCACACCAATACCCCAACCTTTATTGGAGCGCTGGGTATCACCACCGAGCACTAAGGCAAGAATTTGGTGACCAAAGCAAATCCCTAAGAGCACATCACCTTGAGCAAAACGCTCACGCAAATAAGCGCGCAAGGTCACAATCCATGGGTCATTGGCAAAAGAATCGGCTTTACTGCCGGTAACTAAATACGCATCAAAATGCTCGCTGGCCGCAGGGTACTCACCGCGCACCACATTGAACACCTGGCACTGCAACTCAGCATCTTGCCCTGCAAACAACTGTTTAAACATCTGTCCAAAGCCGATAAATGTATCCTGCATCGTCGGATGCAAATCATCAGACTCTAAAATACACATACGCAAGGTCATTAAAGCACCCCAAAGTACTGATCAAAAGCACAGTATAACCTGACCCAGCGTTGATCTTATAGGTCTAAATACAGCAGCGTTGTACTCGATACGTACTTGTATAGCCATAGCAGAACTCTAAAAGCAAAAAAGCCGACTCAACTTCGCAGCTGAATCGGCTTTTACTACCGGCAATGCTTAGGCATCAGCACTGAGCATGTAATTAATCTTCGCGGTAACGGCGTAACTTCAACGCTTTACCACCAACACGGGTGTCTTTGAGCTTATTGAGCAAGTTTTCTAAGCCTTCATCGGGCAACTCTACCAAGCTAAAGCTTTCGCGAATTTGAATACGACCAATCGCTTCACGGGATAGACCACCTTCATTGAGGATAGCGCCCAGTAAATTACGTGCGGCCACACCGTCACGGGTGCCCAGCGCAGTACGGCACCGCACTTTACCTTCGCTCAGCGCTAAGGGTGCACGACGCTCGCGTCCACCTTCACCACGATCGCCACGATCGCCACGATCTCCGCGATCACCACGTCCTTCACCACGACCACCGCCGTCGCGCGAACCACGCTGACCACGATCATCACGACTACGCGAGGTCATCGGTGGCTGCTCACGCTCAACACCAGCTACCGTAAAGGCCTGACCTTCAGTGGTTTTCGCCAACAAAGCCAATGCCAACTCTTCAACAGTGCAGCCCAGCTCAGTGGTCAAATGCGCTAACAAATCAGTATTTTGCTTTTCTTTATCTTTAACCCGCGGTGCTAAATCTTGGGTCAAACGACGAATACGTGCCTGCAAAATAGTTTTTGCATCAGGCAACAAGATCTCTGCAACCTTTTGCCCGGTGACACGCTCAATCACCTGCAGCATACGGCGCTCACGCGGCGTCACTAACAACAATGCGCGGCCATCACGACCGGCACGGCCAGTACGGCCGATACGGTGCACATAGGACTCAGGATCGTATGGCATATCAATATTAAAGACGTGGGTGATGCGCGGCACATCAAGACCACGTGCGGCAACATCGGTTGCAATCACAATATTTAAACGGCCATCTTTTAATGAGTCAATCACGCGCTCACGTTGATTCTGCGCGATATCACCATTGAGTGCGGCAACTTTGTAGCCTTTAGCTTCCAGTGCTGCTGCGATATCTAAAGTGGCTTGCTTAGTGCGCACAAAACCGATCATCGCATCAAAGTCTTCGACTTCAAGTAAACGCAAAATGGCATTCACTTTTTGATCGGCATGTACCATCAGGTGCGCTTGTTCAATACGCGCAACGGTTTGGGTTTTGCTCGCAATTTTAACTTGTTGAGGATTGCGCAAGTGCTTTTCTGCAATGCCACGAATCGATGCCGGCAAGGTTGCTGAGAACAATACAGTCTGACGCTCATCGGGCATGGCGTTGAAAATAACTTCTAAGTCATCCATAAAGCCGAGTTTTAACATCTCATCGGCTTCATCAAGGACTAAAAACTTGATGGTAGAGAGTAAGCCACCGTTACGGCTGAGGTGGTCAACTAAACGACCTGGCGTCGCCACAATCACTTGGGCACCATTGCGAATAGCTTTAAGTTGCGGGCCCATGGGCGCGCCACCGTAAATAGCCACAACATTAACGCTGGGCATTTGTGCAGCAAAGCTTTCAAATGCAGTGGCCACTTGCAGTGCCAGCTCGCGGGTCGGTGCTAGCACCAATACTTGCGCTTCGCGACGGTTAGCATCAATACGCGACAAAATAGGTAATGCAAACGCAGCGGTTTTACCGGTACCGGTTTGTGCCTGACCAATCATATCGTGGCCAGCCATAATCAACGGAATAGACTGGGTTTGAATCGGGGATGGCTCTTCGTAACCAACTGCAGTAATAGCTGCAAGAACTGAAGGGTGAAGGTTGAGCGTGGCAAAAGTGCCGACGTCTGGAGTAGTGCTGATTTCTTGGGTCATGGTATGCCTTATGTGCATCCGCAAAGACCCATGAAAGCTGC
>CAYLOI010000005.1:118303-126004 GCA_964385265.1 uncultured Thiopseudomonas sp. | reverse complement strand
TAACCTTAACGGGGGCCGATCTGGCCGGCGCATATTATAGCCACTTTTGCAGACTTGTGCCTAGTGATTGTTAAGCAACTCACACTTTTAAGCACATTTGACTCTTAAAACTACGCAAAAGACCACTGAAAGGGTCAATAAAACTAATTTGTTTAGCCAAAAGTTGCAATGGCTGAGTGTAATCGTCCTGCTGATTCAGTGCCTGCAGGTCTGGATACAGTGGATCATTGATAATAGGCGCACCTAAAGCCGCCAAATGCACACGCAGTTGATGTTTACGCCCGGTCACCGGATACAGACGATAACGCCATATAGCAGTCTGCTGCTCGCACACCTCAATGAGTGTCTCACTATTGACCACTCCAGCGACTTCCTGCATGCGGAAAAACTCTTGCGCCGGCTCAAGCCGACTCTGATGTCGGTACGGCCACTGCCGATCTGGCAATGCTGCGGCCAGAGCTTCATAACACTTAAATACTTTGCGCTGACGAAACAGCTTTTGATAGGCATCACGAGTGCTGGGATTCATTGAAAACAGGACAACACCGGCAGTTAAGCGATCAAGGCGATGAATCGGCACGATATCAGGATTATCCAAACGCTTGATTAAACGCCGCAACAAAGTCTCTTCAACGTAACGCCCAGCAGGCTGTGTCGGCAAAAAATGTGGCTTATCAACAACCAACAAATGCTCATCGTGATACAAAATAGTTTCGCTAAAGGGCAGCAAAGGCTCGTTTGCCACTTCACGAAAGTAATGTATCAAGGCCCCGGCCTGGTAAGGCTCAGCTGGTAACAGGCAGCGCAGCTGCTCATCTAAAACTTTACCGGCCAGCATGCGCTGCTGCCAAGTAGCACGGCTGATCGCAGCAAAACGCTCAGCTAAGAAATCCAATAGCAATGGATAAGCTGCCTGCGGCAAACGCACTCTGCTTGCGCCTATCAAACGAGAAACTGTCATCGCAAAAATTAATGCAAAGTATGCCCAACTGGGTCATCTTCATCGGCTTCATTGCTAGCCTCTTCCTCTGCTACCTGGCCTGCCGCCATTAAGCCTGCATGAAACATTTCTTTGGCGACATCAATGTAACTGGCTTTTAAAAAACCACGTGCTTCGCTGGAAAAGGTCAAAGTCACCAAAGCGGTGCCCTCTTCCGAGCGACGCAAAACAATACGGCCATCAGGCAATTCAACAATTTCCAAAAACGCACTGGACATAAACAACTCTTAAAAATCAAATAAAACGTGCAGGGCCGCTTAGCGGCCCTGCGATCAATACAGCGGCAATTTATTTTTTGCGCTTATCTTCGACCTGCCATTTTTTGCCATCGTAAAATGCTTTCCAGCCGCTGGGCTTGCCTTCAATTTCCGACTGCACATATTGCTCTTTATTTTTACGGCTATAGCGCACAACTGCCGGCTGACCATCTGGGTCATGGGTTGGAGCAGTGAGCAAATAATGGTATTTAGGATCGATTTCTGCTTTATGCGGAATCAACTCCAGCACCAAGGGCGCACGGGTTTCACGTTTTTTCGGGAACTGGCTGGCAGCTAAGAACATCCCCGCAGCGCCATCGCGTAAAACATAAGTATCATCCACTTTTTGGCATTGCAGTTCCGGCATCGGCACTGGATCCATTTTTGGCGGTGCTGCTTCACCACTGCGCAATAGCTTACGAGTGTTCTTGCACTCGGCATTGGTACAGCCAAAATACTTACCAAAACGACCGGTCTTAAGCTGCATCTCACTGCCACATTTATCGCATTCAAGACTAGGACCTTCATAGCCCTTAATGCGGAATTGACCCTCTTCGACCTCAAAGCCACTGCAATCTGGGTTATTACCACAGACATGCAACTTACGTGTCTCATCCAGCAGATAGGCATCCATGGCAGTATCGCATTTTGCGCAACGACGCTTATTGCGCAACAGTAACGACTCCGACTCACCTTCATCATCAGCCGCTACTTCATCACCCGGCACTAGGTTCATGGTTGACTTACAGCGCTCTTTTGGCGGTAAGGCATAACCTGAGCAACCTAAAAACACACCAGTCGAAGCGGTACGAATCATCATCGGCCGCCCGCACTCTTTACAAGGTATGTCGGTCAAGGTCGGCGTATTTTCACGCATGCCATTTTCAGCAGAGTCAGCCAGCTCAAGCTTTTTCTTAAAATCTTTATAGAACTCATCCAGTAACTGCTTCCACTGCAGTGTGCCGTGTGCAACGCTGTCGAGGCGCTCTTCCATTTGAGCAGTAAAGCTATAATCCATCAGATCAGCAAAACTTTCACCAAGGCGCTCGGTCACGATATCGCCCATTTTTTCAGCATGGAAACGGCGGTTTTGTAAGGCAACATAACCACGGTCTTGAATGGTCGAGATAATTGCTGCGTAGGTCGACGGGCGGCCAATGCCTTGTTTTTCTAATTCTTTAACCAAGCTGGCTTCACTGTAACGTGCTGGCGGCTTAGTAAAGTGCTGTGTCGGATCGAGCTTGAGCAAGTTCAGCACATCGCCTTTTTTCAAATCAGGCAGCACTGCATCTTCGCCAGCCTTACCTTGCTGCGGCTGTACACGGGTGTAACCATCAAATTTTAAAATACGACCACGGGCACGTAACTCAAACTGTGCCGCCTCAACCGTCAGACTGGTGGCGATATACTCAGCAGCCGGCATTTGGCAGGCAACAAACTGGCGCCAAATCAACTCATACAGCCGCTCAGCGTCACGCTCCATGCCTTTGAGGTGAGATGTCTGGGTGTTTACATCAGAAGGCCGAATCGCTTCGTGCGCCTCTTGTGCGCCTTGCTTGCTGCTGTAAAAAATTGGCTTTTCTGGTAAATACTTAGCACCGAACTCTTGCTCAATAAAGCTGCGCACCATTTCAATGGCATCGCCAGAGATATTGGTTGAGTCCGTACGCATATAGGTGATGTAACCGGCTTCGTACAGGCGTTGCGCCATCATCATGGTTTTTTTCACCCCAAAACCTAAACGAGTACTGGCCGCCTGCTGCAAGGTCGAGGTGATATAGGGCGCACTGGGACGACTACTGGTAGGCTTATCTTCGCGTTTAATCAGCGTATAAGGGGCTTTTTCTAAAATCGCTAGCGCTGCATCCGTTTGTTCTTTACTGACTGGGCGGAACACTTTACCCGTGTCACGGATCACTTCAAAGCGCGTAGCAAGTTGTTCAGCATTGCTTAAATCAGCATGCACCTGCCAAAATTCTTCTGGGATAAAGGCGCGAATTTCTTTCTCACGCTCAACCACCAACTTAACCGCAACCGATTGCACGCGTCCGGCCGAAAGACCTCGCGCTACTTTTTTCCACAGCAGCGGCGAGACCATAAAGCCTACTACGCGGTCTAAAAAGCGGCGGGCTTGTTGGGCATTGACCTGATCAATATCCAACTTACCTGGCTCAGCAAACGCACCTTGAATGGCTTTCTCAGTAATTTCATTAAACACCACGCGCTTATAACGACTGTCATCGCCACCAATGGCTTCGCGCAAGTGCCAAGCAATGGCCTCTCCTTCACGGTCCAAGTCAGTTGCGAGATAAATGGTGTCAGCGTCTTTAGCTAGGCGACGTAACTCTTCAATCACCTTTTCTTTGCCCGGCAAAATTTCGTAGCGGGCCTTCCAATCATTTTCAGGATCAATACCCATTCGGGCCACTAAAGTGCGCATGGCTTTTTGCTTGGGCGTGAGTTCTGCAGTGTCAGCCACCTTGCCACGCTTAGCTGGCGCTTTACCGGAGCCTGAGCCACTTGTCGGTAAATCACGAATATGACCCACGCTCGACTTCACCACATACTCATTACCTAAGTATTTGTTGATTGTCTTCGCCTTAGCAGGGGACTCTACGATAACCAGCGATTTGCTCATTGCTTAGAATATTCCTGAAAATAGATAAAGTGATATGCCTAACCTAGCGCTGTAAATATCACGTAAAAATACAATAACGTTGTTTATAGTGACGCTATATATAGGTTGAGAGCAGCATAGGTCAAGTTTTTGCGCAATTTGCTTATAGCTTAATGGTTAGCCGAGCACTGATTCTTCAGCGCTGAGCAGGGCAAAACGCGGCTGCATCTGACCGGCTACTTCAACCTGTTCAACAAACATTGCCAGAGGCCGCACCCATAGACCAAAAGCGCCATACAGCGCTTGGTAGACCACCAGCGGCTCTTCAGTTTCAGAGTGCTGCGCCACTGCAAAAACTCGATATTGCTGACCTTTATAATGCTGATAAATACCTGCTTGAATACTCACTGCACATCCTTAATAAAAAAAGCCGAGGCACAAGGCCCCGGCTTTCGTATTGAGCTGGCGTTTACACGCGCTCAAATACCGTAGAAATACCCTGACCTAAACCAATACACATGGTTGCCAAGCCTAAAGTACCACTGTTTTGCTGCATGACATTGAGCAAAGTACCGGAGATACGCGCGCCTGAGCAACCGAATGGGTGACCCAAAGCAATCGCACCACCGTGCAAGTTCACTTTTTGCTCCATCTTATCCAGCAGTTTCAGGTCCTTCAGAACCGGCAATGCTTGCGCAGCAAAGGCTTCGTTAAGCTCAACGAAATCGATATCATCCATGCTCACACCGGCACGTTTCAGTGCTTTGTGCGTCGCTGGTACTGGACCGTAGCCCATGATTGCTGGATCAACACCCGCCACTGCCATTGCACGTACAACTGCCATTGGCTCAATACCAAGATCTTTAGCACGCTGCGCAGACATCACGATCATGCAAGAAGCACCATCAGTAATTTGCGAAGACGTACCAGCAGTCACAGTACCGCCTTTCGGGTTAAACGCTGGACGCAAGGCTGCCAAGCTTTCTAATGTTGTCTCAGGGCGAATGGTTTCGTCATAGTCAAACATCTTCAAGAAACCATCGGCATCGTAGCCTTCCATTGGGATAATTTCGTTTTTAAAATTACCTTCAACGGTGGCCTTTTGTGCTAAACGGTGTGAACGCTCACCGAACGCATCTTGAGCTTCACGGCTAATGCCATGCATTTTACCGAGCATTTCAGCAGTTAAGCCCATCATGCCAGACGCTTTAGCGGCATACAGCGACATGTGCGGGTTTGGATCCACACCGTGCATCATGCTGACGTGGCCCATGTGCTCAACACCACCGACCACAAACACATCACCGTTACCGGTTTGAATCGCTTGTACTGCGGTGTGCAACGCGCTCATGGATGAACCGCATAAACGGCTCACAGTTTGCGCAGCGCTGGTGTGTGGAATGGCGGTCATCAATGACGCCATGCGAGCAATATTCCAGCCCTGCTCTAGGGTCTGATTCACACAACCCCAGATCACATCTTCAACTTCAGCTGGATTGACCTTGTCATTACGATTTAGCAAACCAGTAATTAACTGTGCTGACATATTTTCAGCACGTGTGTTGCGGTGCATGCCACCTTTGGAACGGCCCATCGGGCTGCGTCCGAAGTCGACAATCACTGCATCTCTTGGATTCAAGCTCATTTCTTTACTCCCGCTCTAATCTGTTCACGATTAACCGAAAAAGGTTTGACCGTTTTTGGCCATTTCACGCAATTTCTCGGTCGGGTGATACAGCGCACCCAAGTCAGCGTATTTGTCTGCCAAAGCAACAAACTCAGCGACACCAATGCTGTCGATGTAACGTAACGCACCACCACGGAAAGGTGGGAAACCAATACCGTAAATTAAGCCCATATCAGCTTCTGCAGCGGTTTCAACAATGCCGTCTTCTAGGCAACGTACCGTTTCCATGCACAATGGAATCATCATCCAATTGATGATATCTTCATCAGTCACTTCACGCTGCTCATACACAATCGGTGCTAAAACTTCAGCAATGGCATCATCCACGACTTTCTTTGGCTTGCCGCGCTTATCATAGGCATAGAAACCTTTGCCATTTTTCTGACCCAAACGATCGGCTTCATACAGCGCATCAACCGCTGAACGTTGATCATCTTTCATACGATCAGGGTAGCCTTCAGCCATAACGTCACGTCCGTGGTGTCCGGTATCAATCCCCACCACGTCCATTAAATAAGCAGGACCCATCGGCCAGCCGAATTTTTCCATGACTTTATCAATGCGCACGAAATCAACACCAGCACTGACCAGCTTGGCAAAACCGCCAAAGTACGGGAACAGTATGCGGTTGACTAAGAAACCTGGGCAGTCATTGACCACGATAGGGCTTTTGCCCATTTTCTGTGCATAAGCAACCGTAGTTGCTACCGCTTCGTCAGATGAATGCTCACCACGGATCACTTCAACCAAAGGCATCATGTGCACAGGGTTAAAGAAGTGCATGCCGACAAAGTTTTCTGGACGCTTAAGGGCTTTAGCCAGCAAATTAATCGAGATAGTCGAGGTGTTCGATGCAAGGATGGTGTTTTCGCGCACATGCTGCTCAACTTCAGCCAGCACTGCTTGCTTCACTTTCGGGTTTTCTACAACCGCTTCAACCACGATATCGACATGGCCAAAATCACCATAGGACATGGTTGGACGAATTGCATTCAGGGCTTTAGCCATCGCACCCGGCTCAATACGCTTGCGTTCAAGGCGCTTCACCAGCAGCTTAGCGGCCTCGTCCAAGCCTAACTGAATACCCTCTTCACGGATATCCTTCATCAGAATTGGCGTGCCTTTCAGGGCAGATTGATAAGCAATACCACCACCCATAATACCTGCACCCAATACGGCTGAGAGCTTGACATCACGAGCAATTTTCTCATGTGCTTTAGCTTTACGCTTCAGCGCTTGGTCGTTTAAGAACAAACCAATTAAGCTTTCGGCAACTGAAGTTTTAGCCAGCTTAGCAAAGCCTTTGGCTTCAATTTCCAGCGCTTTATCACGGCCATGATTGGCTGCTTTCTGGATGGTTTTAATGGCTTCAACTGGCGCTGGGTAGTTGGGACCTGCTTTACCCGCAACAAAACCTTTAGCCGTCTCAAAGCTCATCATTTGTTCGATGGCATTGAGTTTGATTTTTTCCAGCTTAGGCTGACGCTTAGCTTTGTAATCAAGCTCACCAGCAATCGCGCGCTCAGCCAAATCAACAGCTGCTGCATGCAGTTTGTCTAAGCTGACCACTGCATCAACTGCGCCAACTTTTAAAGCCTCTTCAGCACGCGCTTCTTTACCAGCGGCAATCCACTCAATAGCGTTGTCTGCACCCGCCACACGGGTTAAACGTACCGTGCCACCGAAGCCTGGGTAGATACCCAGTTTAACTTCTGGCAAACCAATTTTAGCGCTGTCGGCCATGACACGATAATCTGCAGCCAAGCACATTTCAAAACCACCGCCTAAAGCGATGCCATTGATTGCAACGACAGTTGGCACATCCAGGTCTTCAAAATCATTAAAGATTTTGTTCACTTCAAGGTTTGCAGTCACCAGCTCCTCTTCAGAAAGCTTAAAGTTATCCACAAACTCTGTAATGTCTGCTCCAACGATAAATACATCCTTAGCACTGGTCACAACCACAGCTTTAACAGCATTATTGGCTTTGATTGCATCGACTGCAGCACGCAGCTCGGTCAGTGTAAGACGGTTAAATTTGTTGACGGACTCACCCTTGAGGTCGAAATTTAATTCGACAATGCCGCTTTCAAGAGCCTTCACCGTGATGGCTTTACCTTCGTAAATCATCAACTGATCT
>CAYLOI010000005.1:114562-118184 GCA_964385265.1 uncultured Thiopseudomonas sp. | reverse complement strand
CCTTACCAATATGCATTTCATACGCCCGTTTGATTTGGGGTGTGCACACATTCACGGAATTTTTCCTCTTTGTCAATTATAAGCCCCGAAGAAATATCGTAAATGTGCGCCACTTTGTCGCAAGTCATTGGTTTTATACGAGTAAAAACTTTAGTCGGAGGAATGCACAGCAACAGGCTTAAGCTGAAAATATATTCCCCACATGAACCTGTAGCCAAACTAACCATGAAACGGTAAAGTCGAAAAAAGGTGTGGTTTTGCCTTTCAATAAAAACAATAAACATTACGCATATTTGGAGCTTCAAATCATGAGGAATCCTGTTATTGCAGTGTGCTTGAGCACACTCATTACCTTATCCACTCCACTCATTGCAGCAGATACACAGCCGCCAACAACGCATACGCAAACCCAAAGTACACTCAACCAGCTGTTTTTGATGCGCCTAGCAACACAAAGAAGCATTGGTGCTTTTTATATGTTTAACAACCAAGAGCAAGATCAGCGTTACGCAAAAACTGCGGCAGATAACGCCAGCCAAGCCGCCCGTTACCTGCAGGGTTTAGCAGCACCACAAAGTGCTGATGGCCAAACTCTAAAAGCTCAATTAACCAATGATTTCAGTGACTATAATAGGCAGCTTGAAAGGCTTATCGGTGCTATACAAGAGCGCGGCTATAGTGATCTGCAGCCGGTCGCTAACCTTGCACTATTAAACAGCAGCATTTTAAAAAATAGCCAAGAACTGACACAGTTAATTGCTCAGGAACAGCAGTACACGACACCTGAGTTGACCCAACTGGCCCGCGAGCAAAGTTTGCTGATGCAAAGTATTGCTGCTGATTATGCCGCGCGCAGCGCTTCAGTTGGCGCTTCTTTTTTCGCCGATGGTGAGAAGCAGCCGCTGGATCAGCTCAGCGAGCTGTTCGCGCGCAATCTAGCGATCATGCAAAACCACTCGGGTAATAATCCAGATATCAACAAATCATTACGTGCAATCGAAGTGAAGTGGCGCTACATTGAAAACTCTTTAAAAAACTATAATGAAAACAGCGTACCTTTCGTGATTGATAAGTTTGCACGCAGCATCACACAAAGCCTTGAGCAAATAGCCGCTCAATATGCGCTGTTAAATATTTAAGCTGAACGCGCTCTTTGAGCTTCAACATAGAGCGCCTACGGAGACATGTATGGCGTATTCACACCTGCTTATTGCTATTGATCTAACAGAAGACTGTCATCGCGTGCTGGATAAAGCCAGCAAGCTTTGCCAAGCATTATCTGCGCGAGCCACTTTGGTTCACGTAGTTGAGCCATTAACCATGGCTTTTGGTGGTGACGTACCGATGGACTTATCGCTGTTGCAACAGCAACAAACTGAGCAAGCACAAGAAAAGCTTAATATTCTTGCCGATCAGCACCAACTGCTTAAAGAAAATAATTGCCACTTATGCTTTGGCCAGCCACGTAAAGAAATCCATCAATTGGCTAAAGAAAATAATTGCGACCTGATTATTGTCGGCAGCCATGGCCGTCATGGTTTAGCGCTATTGCTGGGCTCCACCACCAACGACCTGCTATCGGGTGCCCCTTGTGATGTGCTTGCAGTTGACCTCAAGGAGCATGAGGAAGACGAGTAACAGTGTGCAATGGGCTAGGTTCGCTGCTGATAATCAGCGAACCTAGCCCTTCACTTATGCGCACACACCAACTGGGTGCATTTATTCTAACTGCGCGTATCTAAGTAACAGGTCCGACTGCAGTAGAGATAGCAGTGTTTAACCTTCCAACTCTGCCCAACGCTCAATCAGCGTATCAAGCTGCTCTTGTACTGTATTGATGTTGGCCAGTACCGCCTCCGTAACATCCACTGACTGCTGATAGAAATCCGCTTGTGAGACTTGCTCATGCAATGCCTGCAGCTCGTTTTCTAAACTATCAATTTGCCCTGGAATCGCATCCAGTTCGCGCTGCAGCTTATAGCTGAGCTTCTGTTTTGGCGCTGCAGCAGCATCCGTTACTGCTGCTGCACTAACAGGCGTTGCATCATCCTTCACTGCAGTTGGCGCTGCTGGTGCTTCAAGGTCATCAGTAACACCAAGCAGGCGAATACTGCCACCTTGTCTGAGCCAGTCATCAAAACCACCAACATATTCACGGACTCGCCCAGTACCATCGAAGACCAAGGTGCTGGTCACCACGTTATCGAGGAAAGCTCGGTCGTGACTGACAATCAGTACTGTACCTTTGAACTCCATCAACACTTCTTCCAGCAACTCCAATGTTTCCACATCAAGGTCGTTGGTCGGCTCATCCAGTACCAGCAAGTTGGCAGGTCGGGTAAACAACTTCGCCAAAAGCAAACGTGCTCGCTCACCACCCGACAACGCTTTAACTGGCGTGCGCGCACGCTGCGGGCTGAACAAGAAATCGCCCAAATAGCTCAAAACGTGCTTGCTCTGCCCATCAATCATGATGGTATCACTGCCTTCACCGACGTTTTCAATCACGGTTTTTTCTGGATCAAGTTGGTGACGCAGCTGGTCAAAGTAGGCCACTTCCAACTTAGTGCCCACTTCGATGGTGCCCTTAGTTGGCTGTAAATCACCCAGTAACAATTTTAGCAATGTGGTTTTACCGCTACCGTTAGCACCAAGCAAGCCGATACGGTCGCCGCGCTGTAAGACCATGGAAAAGTCTTTAATCAGCTCTGGCCCGCCGGGGTGCGCAAAGCTGACTTTATCCACCACTATCACTTGCTTACCGGATTTCTCAGCAGCACCAATATTGATATTCGCTGCGCCTTGGCGCTCACGACGCTGGCTGCGTTCAACGCGCAACGCTTTAAGTTCACGCACGCGACCTTCGTTACGGGTACGCCGCGCTTTAATACCTTGGCGAATCCAGACTTCTTCTTGCGCCAACTTTTTATCAAACAGAGCGTTAGCCGTTTCTTCAGCGGCCAACTGCTGCTCTTTATGCACTAAAAAGCTCGCATAGTCGCCATTCCAATCAATTAGATGGCCGCGATCCAACTCAAAAATACGTGTGGCTAAGTTCTGTAAAAATGCCCGGTCGTGGGTAATAAAAAGGACCGCACCAGTATAATTTAATAGTGCTTCTTCCAACCAAGCAATTGCACCAATATCCAAGTGGTTGGTCGGCTCATCGAGTAGCAGTAAATCAGGCTCAGCCACTAATGCTTGCGCCAATAACACACGGCGGCGCCAGCCACCGGATAGCTCATTCATTTTTTTCTCGGCAGGCAGCTGTAAGCGACTTAAAGTGCTATCCACCAATTGCTGCAAGCGCCAGCCATCACGTGCTTCTAACTCTTGCTGCACGTGCATCATCTTGTTTAAATCTTCATCGGTTTGAATATTTTGGCTGATACGGTTGAACTCAGCCAATAACGCACCGACGCCATCAAGCCCGTCCGACACCACATCAAAGATAGTGCGATCATCCGCCGGTGGTAACTCTTGCGGCAATTCGCCAATTTTCAGGCCGGGCGCACGCCATATTTCACCGGTATCGGCTAAGCGCGAACCTTTAACCAAATGCATCATGCTTGACTTGCCCGTACCATTGCGGCCAATGATGCACACGCGCTCGCCGCGCGCA
>CAYLOI010000005.1:87526-114491 GCA_964385265.1 uncultured Thiopseudomonas sp. | reverse complement strand
TTTGAGCAAAGTCATTGTCGTTCTCCTAAAATCTGCGAGGTATTGTACAGCTTCGCGCTGTGATTCGTTGGATATCTGCATTTAGCCGCCTGCTCCCCCCTATCACGCCTGCACACAAGCGGCTAAGCTATGCTGCCTTTGCCAACTAGACATAATGTTTGTGGCGTTTTACTGGGCATTTATTTTTCAGGGCTTTTTATGCGCAGTCGATATCTGTTACCGCTGGTTCTATTTGTAGCTCTAAGTCACAGCGCGTTTAACGTAAATGCTGCCACGTTGCAGCAACAGCGCACGCTTTATAACCAAGCCAAACTAGCGCTGAGCAAAAACGACACTTCAGTGTATTTAAATAATCGCGCAGCTTTGCGTGACTATCCGCTAACCCCTTATCTTGCCTATGACGAACTGACCCTACGTCTGCCAACAGCCAGCAATGATGAGGTCGAGAAGTTCCTTCTGGAGCACGGTGATTTACCGCAAATCAGATGGATGAAACTGCGCTGGCTACGCCTGCTCAGTGAGCGCCAGCAGTGGCCACTGTTTTTGCAGTACTACAGTCCTGAGCTTAACTTCACTGAGTTGGACTGCTATTTCGCCCGATACCAACTGCAGCATGGGCAAGCTCACGCAGCTTTTGCCAGCGCAGATAAACTCTGGCTTAGCGCGCAATCACAACCCAATGCCTGCGATCCGCTGTTTGACGGCTGGCGCGCCGCCGGTCAAATGACCCAAGATAAAGTTTGGCAACGCCTCATGCTCGCAACTGATGCAGGCAACTATGGCGTAGCACAGTACTTAGTCACACTGCTGAGTAGCCAAGAACAAAAAGGCAAATTGCTAATCGATGTGGCGAAAAAGCCAAGTCTACTCAAGCAAACTGAACGTTTTGCTGCACGTGACAGCGCTAGCGCAGCCATTATTGCCCTAGGCCTGCGCAAACTAGCCCGAGAAGATTTAGATGCCAGCCTGCGCTTGCTCAACCATTACGAAAAACAGGTCAATTTCAGCCCTGCCGATCAACTGACCCTAGCTAACGATATTGGCTTGCGCCTAGCCAAACGCTTTGATTCACGCGCCTTGGCGGTCATGCAAAAATACGACCCGCAACTTGAAAACACTAACCTAACTGAATGGCGTGCACGTCTATTGCTACGCTTAGGGCGCTGGGATGAAGCCTATCAACTGACCCGCCAGCTGCCGGAAGAACTGAGCAGTAGCAACCGCTGGCGCTATTGGCAAGCACGCAGCTTGCAGTTGGCACAACCCAACAGCCAGCAGCCTTTATTGCTCTACCAACCGCTGGCACGTGAGCGCGACTTTTATGGGTTTATGGCCGCAGACCGCAGTGAGCAACCCTATCAGCTCAAACACCAAGCATTAAAACTGCAGCCTAAAACCATTCAAAAAGTACGCAACTCTGCAGGCCTACAACGTGCGTTAGAGTTTGATGCGCGGCAAGAAGTGACGGAGTCACGCCGTGAATGGTATCACCTCAGTGAATTTTTGAGCCGTGATGAGTTGGTGGCACAAGCACGAATTGCCTACGACATGGGCTGGTATTTTCCGGCCATCCGCACCATCACTAAAGCCAAATACTGGGATGATTTAGACATACGCTTTCCCATGGCTCACCAGCAAAACTTCGTTGCCGAGTCGAAAAACCGTGGCATCCATTCCAGCTGGGCTTTTGCTGTGACTCGCCAAGAAAGCGCCTTTATGATTCAAGCCGAGTCGCATGTGGGCGCCATGGGCTTAATGCAATTAATGCCAGCCACCGCCAAAGAAACCGCGCAGCGTTACGGTATTCCTTTAGCCAATCCACGCAGCGCAGTGAATCCATCGACCAATATCCAACTGGGCACAGCTTACTTAAGCCAAGTTTTAGAGCAGTTTAAGGGTAATCGAGTACTGGCTTCAGCCGCGTACAATGCGGGGCCTGGGCGTGTGCGCCAATGGCTGCGTGATGCCAAGCACTTACCTTACGATGTTTGGGTGGAAAGTATCCCGTTTGATGAAACCCGCTTGTATGTGCAAAACGTGTTGACCTACTCGGTGATCTACGGTGAGAAACTCAAGGCACCCATGCCGTTGGTGGAATGGCACGAACGCTTTTTGGATCAGCAGTAAAATAAAAACCCTTGCTTAATACACATGGTGTATAAGGGTTTTTGATCGACGCTGCCACCTCATTCTCAGCGGTCATTCCAACTTATAAGTTCTCATAACGGTTCATATCCAGCACTCCGGCTTCCAGCGGCTCACGCTCGCGGATATGTTCCGTCAGGTCATGAAAGTACTGCCAGAACTGCGGATGAGTACGGCGAATGCCCCAGCGCTCAACCACATGGCGAAAACTGGCCTGATCACTGACCTGCTGCAACGCCGCAACAAAGTTGGGCACATCCTGCGCCTGCATATTAAAAATAAAGTTAGGGTAGCTGCTGAGAACTTCAGGATAGACAGTTAAAGTATCCAAGCCCGGCTGATAGCGGTACTCCTCGCCCAGCATAAAGGCCACATTAGTGTGTGCTCGATCACGCAATAGGCTATAAATCTCGCGTTCACCATCGCTGAACTCAATGCGCAGCATGCTCGCTTCAGGCAAGAAATTAATCGCCGCAAAACCTGCTGCCGGGCGGTTACTTAAGCGCGATAAGCTTTGCTCAACCGCTGCAGCTTCACTGTTGAGTCCATCACGATGACAGTAGGCTGCATAGCAGCGGTTGATTGGATCAACACGCGCATTGATATCAGCAAAACGCTGCAACGCACGCTCGGCAAACACCCCAACGCTCTTCACTTCAGGCAAGCCGAGCGCGCTTTTGCTGCTATGGTCAATTTTAGTGTAATCGAGCCAAAGCTTGATCTTGCCGCTGCGTTGATACCAGCTTTGCAGCACATCATCACGTACTTTAGGTGGCATAAAGCGCAAAAAATTGACTTCAGAGCCATTGCGAATCAAATCAAAATACAATCGAGTCTGTGCCTGATGCGAAACACTGCCATAGACATCAAAATTAACCGCCAGCTGATAGTAGCTGCGCTCAAGCAATGGGAAGTCCATGACCCACATGGTTTGCGGCACACTACCAATCAAGCCTTTACGCACGCTGGCACTGTCATGCTGGCGAAAGATACTGAGCAGCGCTTGATCATTGCCTGCCCAAATATGTGACCAATCAGGATACTCGGCATCTTTATAGCGCTTGCGGCGTAAATCTTCATAGGCATTACGTTTTTTCTTGTAGTGCCGCCAAAAGCCCAGCAAATTACTGATGTCATCAAACTGCCCGGGCATGGCTAATAAGGGAGCGGCCTGATCTGCATACTCAGGATCAGTGATAAATACATCATGCTCTGGGTCTTGAAAAAACACCCAGAAATTATCACGAATCACATCTGTGGCGATTTGCCCACGGCACACCGGGCCACGAATAAAAGTACGTACAAAAAACTCAGCGTCATCCAGCATAAATTGATAGCGGGCTTGCGCAGGAATCGCAGCAAAGGTCGCAAACGGATTACTGCGCGAGAAAGCGCCGTAACCTGGGACTTTATCGGTCGCCCAGTTATCACTTAAAAACAGTGTTTTAGTCCGTTCCAGTTTCTCTGCACTCAGCGCGTAAGTGATATGGGTTTTATGCACAATCACATCGGCCACCGGCACAAAACGGTAGTACATTTCTACTCCCGGATCATCGTTGGGTCGACGTGTGGCAATCTCACGCACCGCCTCACCGCTTGGTGTGCGCGAACGCACCAGGCGGAAAAAATGTTGCTGATCACCTGCAGCAAAATGAATATGAGCCAGAAATAGATGCTCAAACAACCAGCGGCTGACTATCGACTCGCGCGCACCTGATGCATTTAAAAAACTTTCCCACTGCTTAATTTGTTGCTGTTCAGTCTGGTTCGCTGTCCAAGGCTGCCAGTCCACCTGTGCACCCGCCTGTAACCATTGCTCAATACGGCTGTATTCAGTATCGGTTAAACCGGTTACGGCAAAGGGCATACCGCTGTGCGGATTGTCTTGGGCAAACTGAGCAAATTCATCAGGCCCAGCGCACTGGTTATCTCGTAGAATGCCGATATCGAGATCATCGGGTAAACGGCTGTTAGGGGCAAACGGCGCTTGGCGACCCAACTCCAGCATCTTGCTTAAGAGCGCGGCTTGCGGTTGGCCATCACCGAGCACATCAAAAAAATCTTTATTACGCCAGTCAGCAACGCTGTGTCCATCTTGAAAAATACGCGTGGTCTGTTGCGCTTGCTGACGCCCGCCATTATAAATTGGCAATTTATGCGCGCCGCGCTCAAGCCCTTCACCACTGCCTAAGTTCAGTTGGCACGGCGCATCATAACAAGCATGACAAGCAACACACTTCTTAGTAAATATTGGCTGAATCTGCTCACTGTAACTTGTTTGATTAGCAAATAACGATTGACTAAAAATTACACTTAAAAAACCTAAAAACAACACGCTCATAAACTAACAACTGATTAATCAAGCCAATAAAAGAAGAAATATAACAACAAAAACAAAGCATCGCTGCAGATATTTAACCTTAGAAATTCTACAAATGCCTTTAACACCCCAGCACCTCACTCAAGATGCCGATGTTTTGCTATGATTAGCGACTTTATGTCTGCACAGTACTGATTAGGTAAATACTCATGGCCAACCATTTAGATCGTCAACACGCCCTTAAAGAAGCTTTAAAGCAGCGCATTCTGGTGCTCGATGGCGGTATGGGCACAATGATTCAAAGCTATAAGTTCACTGAAGACGATTTTCGCGGTGAGCGTTTTGCCGATTGGCCAAGTGATTTACAAGGCAATAATGATCTTTTGATCTTGACCCAAGCCAAGCTCATCCAAGAGATTGAAAAAGCCTATTTAGATGCTGGCGCAGATATTATTGAAACCAACACCTTTAACTCAACCCAAGTCTCACAAGCCGATTATGGTCTTGAAGCGATCGCTTATGAGTTGAACTTTGAAGGTGCGCGCATTGCCCGTGAAGTGGCGGATGCAAAAACCTTAGAAACGCCCAACAAACCACGCTTTGTTGCCGGAGTGCTCGGCCCAACCAGCCGTACCTGCTCGTTATCACCGGATGTGAACAACCCAGGCTTTCGTAACGTCACCTTTGATATTTTGGTGGAGAACTACAGCGAAGCCACGCGCGGCCTGATTAACGGCGGCGCTGACATTATTATGATCGAAACCATCTTCGATACGCTGAATGCCAAAGCGGCGATATTTGCTGTGGAAGGCGTATTTGAAGAACTGGGTGTAACCCTGCCAATCATGATTTCCGGCACCATCACTGATGCCTCTGGCCGCACCCTTTCAGGTCAAACCACTGAAGCGTTCTGGAACTCAATCCGTCACTGTAAACCCTTATCAGTCGGCCTAAACTGCGCTTTAGGGGCGAAAGAGCTACGCCCTTACCTGCAAGAACTTTCCGACAAAGCCGATACCTACGTTTCAGCTCACCCCAACGCCGGCTTACCCAACGCTTTTGCTGAATACGATGAAACACCCGCCGAAACCGCAGCAATGATTGAAGAGTTTGCTGCATCTGGCTTTTTAAATATTGTCGGTGGCTGCTGCGGCACCACGCCAGCACACATTCGCGCCATCGCGGAAAAGGTGGCTAAATACCCACCGCGCGTCATCCCAGACATTGCAAAAGCCTGCCGTTTGTCAGGTCTAGAGCCTTTTACTATTGATCGTAAATCACTGTTCGTAAACGTCGGTGAGCGCACCAATATCACCGGCTCTGCTCGCTTTGCCCGTTTGATTCGTGAAGACAATTACACTGAAGCCCTCGCCGTTGCCTTGCAGCAAGTCGAGTCCGGCGCTCAGGTGATTGATATCAACATGGACGAAGGCATGCTCGACTCTAAAGCAGCCATGGTCACCTTCCTCAACCTGATTGCCGGTGAGCCGGATATCTCACGCGTACCCATCATGATTGACTCATCCAAATGGGACATTATTGAAGCGGGTCTGAAATGCATTCAGGGTAAAGGCATCGTTAACTCCATCTCAATGAAAGAAGGCGTGGATGAGTTTATTAAGCACGCCAAACTCTGCCGCCGTTATGGTGCAGCCGTGGTGGTGATGGCCTTTGATGAGCAAGGTCAAGCTGATACCGCCGCACGTAAACAAGAAATCTGTGCGCGCTCCTACGACATTTTGGTTAACCAAGTGGGCTTTCCGCCAGAAGATATTATTTTTGACCCTAATATCTTTGCCGTAGCCACCGGTATCGAAGAACACAACAACTACGCTGTTGACTTTATTGAAGCCTGTGCCTGGATTCGCGACAACCTGCCATACGCCCTGACCTCAGGCGGCGTGTCCAACGTATCCTTCTCCTTCCGCGGCAATAATCCGGTGCGTGAAGCCATTCACTCAGTTTTTCTCTACTACGCCATTCAAAATGGCTTAAGCATGGGTATCGTTAACGCCGGCCAGTTGGAAATTTATGATGAAATTCCTGCTGACCTGCGTAACAAGGTTGAAGATGTGATTCTTAACCGTCACCCTGGTGCCACCGAAGCTTTACTGGCGATTGCTGAAGACTACCGTGGTGATGGTTCAGTTAAAGAAGTCGAGTCGGAAGAATGGCGCAGTTTTCCAGTTAATCAGCGCCTTGAGCACGCCTTGGTAAAAGGCATCACTCAATGGATCGTGGAAGATACTGAAGAGTGCCGCCAGCAATACGCCCGCCCGATTGAGGTGATTGAAGGGCCTTTGATGTCCGGCATGAATATTGTCGGCGACCTGTTCGGCAGCGGTAAAATGTTCCTGCCACAAGTAGTTAAATCAGCGCGCGTGATGAAACAAGCCGTAGCGCACTTAGTACCCTTTATTGATGCGGAAAAAGGCGACAAACCTGAGGCCAAAGGCAAAGTATTGATGGCCACAGTTAAAGGCGACGTGCACGACATCGGTAAAAATATTGTTGCCGTAGTGCTGGGGTGCAATGGTTATGACATTGTTGATTTAGGCGTGATGGTGCCTGCTGATAAAATCCTCAAAACTGCCATTGCGGAAAAATGCGACATCATTGGCTTGTCCGGATTAATCACCCCATCACTGGACGAAATGGTCAACGTTGCCAAAGAAATGCAACGACAAAACTTCCACCTGCCACTGCTGATTGGCGGCGCAACCACCTCTAAAGCGCATACTGCAGTTAAAGTTGACCCCAATTACAGCAATGATGCTGTGGTCTATGTCACCGATGCATCACGTGCAGTAGGCGTGGTTACCACCTTGCTGTCAAAAGAGCTTAAACCTGAATACACCCGCAAGATTCGCGAAGAATATGCGCAAATGCGCGAGCGCATTGCCGCCCGTAGCGTGCGCACTAAGCGCCTGACCTATGAACAAGCTTTAGCCAATAAACCAGACTATAACTGGAGCACTTACCACGCACCAAAGCCCAATGTAGTGGGCACTCAACGCCTCTACGATATCGATTTATCGGTACTGGCTGAATACATTGACTGGACGCCGTTCTTTATCTCGTGGAATTTGGTCGGCAAATACCCGCGTATTTTTAAAGACAAAGTGGTGGGTGAGGCTGCACAAACCTTATTCGATGAAGCCCAGGTTTTACTGAAAAAAATGATAGACGAGAAGTTGATCGAAGCACGTGCGACTTTCGCCTTTTGGCCAGCCAACCAAGTCCAGCATGATGACATCGAACTGTATGACGATGCTGGCAAGCCGATCGCTATGCTGCATCATCTGCGTCAGCAAATTGAGAAAACGGATGGCAAGCCGAATATGTGCTTGGCTGACTTTGTTGCACCCAAAGACAGCGGCATTAGCGATTACATCGGCGGCTTTATTGTCACGGCCGGTATTGGCGTGGATGAGTTGGCCAAGTCTTACCAAGCGGCTGGCGATGATTACAATGCAATCATGGTGCAAGCACTGGCTGATCGTTTAGCGGAAGCCTGCGCCGAATGGCTGCACCAGCAAGTACGCACAAGCTATTGGGGCTATGATACGGACGAAGAACTGAGTAATGACGACCTGATTCGCGAGAAGTACAAAGGCATTCGCCCTGCGCCTGGCTACCCTGCTTGCCCTGACCACACGGAAAAAGGCACGCTGTTTGACTTGCTTGACCCTAATAAAGATTTTGGTGTCGAGCTAACCGAACACTATGCGATGTTCCCAACCGCAGCAGTCAGCGGCTGGTATTTTGCCCATCCCAATGCGCAGTACTTTGCGGTGGGTAAAATTGAAAAAGATCAGGTGGAAAGCTACGCCAAGCGCCGCAATGACGATATGGAGTACACCGAACGCTGGCTCAGCCCTGCGCTAGGCTACGACGCGTAAAGTCTTGCTGTGGGCGGCTCTAAGTCGCCCACAGCAAGACTGCATCAACTTATTCACCGACCAAGACAACAACCCTCCCTTATATCAAAAAAGAATCATCTTATGATAAATAATTACTTTATCGCATAAGCAATGATTGCTACTGTAGCCACAACTCTGCACTCCGTGCCATACGCTTACAGCTGCTTGATACAGGGACAACCATGTATATTTACGACAAATACGATCAGCAAATTGTTGAAGATCGCGTGCGCCAATTTCGCGAGCAAACTCGCCGCTATTTTGCTGGCGAACTGACCGAAGATGAATTCCTACCGTTGCGCTTGCAAAATGGTCTGTACGTGCAACGCCATGCACCAATGCTGCGTATTGCTGTGCCCTACGGTTTGCTGGCGAGTAAGCAACTACGCATGCTGGCACATATCACCCGCAAGTATGATAAAAGCTATGCGCATATCACGACACGCACCAATGTGCAGCTGAACTGGCCTGAACTGGAAAACGTACCTGATATTTTAGAAGCGTTGGCTAGCGTGCAAATGCATGCCATTCAAACCAGTGGCAACTGTATCCGTAACACCACCACCGACCAATTCGCTGGTGTGGCACGTGACGAGCAGGTTGATCCGCGCCCATGGTGCGAAATCATTCGTCAGTGGTCGACCTTTCATCCCGAATTTGCCCGCTTGCCACGTAAGTTTAAAATCGCAGTCAATGGTTGCACTCAAGACCGTGCTGCGATTGAAGTACATGATATTGGCCTCGAAGCAGTCCACAACGATGCCGGCGAACTGGGCTTTCGCGTTTTAGTCGGCGGCGGTTTAGGCCGCACCCCTATTGTCGGCAGCTGCATTAATGAGTTTCTGCCATGGCAACACTTGCTTGGCTACCTAGAAGCAATAGTGCGCGTTTATAACCGCTTTGGTCGCCGTGATAATAAGTTTAAAGCGCGTATTAAAATACTGGTGAAGGCGCTGACGCCAGAAGTCTTTGCTCAGCGTGTTGCCGAAGAATGGGCGTATTTAAAAGACGGCCCAATCACCCTGACCGAAGAAGAGGTGCAGCGTGTTTCCCAGCACTTTACTGATCCGGCTTACCTTGAGCTTAGCGATCAAGACACCGCGCTAGCCGCTCTGGATGCCGAGCATCCTGGCTTTGCTCGCTGGCGCAGCCGTAATGTGGTGGCACATAAAAAACCAGGTTACGCAGCTGTCACTTTATCCCTAAAGAAAACGGGGATTGCCCCAGGTGACGTGACTGATAAGCAGCTGGATACGATTGCTGACCTCGCCGATAAATACAGCTTTGGTGAAGTACGCAATACCCACGAGCAAAACATCGTGCTGGCTGACGTGGAACAGAGCAAGCTGTTTGAACTTTGGCAGCAGTTACGTGAGCACGGCTTCGCCACTCCTAATATTGGCTTACTAAGCGACATCATTTGCTGCCCAGGCGGTGATTTCTGTGCCCTAGCCAATGCTAAATCAATCCCCGTTGCACAAGCTATTCAAGAACGCTTTGAAAATCTTGACTATTTATTCGACATTGGGGATCTGGATCTGAATATTTCCGGCTGTATGAATGCCTGCGGTCATCACCATATTGGTCATATTGGCATCTTAGGTGTCGATAAAAAAGGTGAAGAATTTTACCAAGTTTCAATCGGTGGCAACGGTGGTCGTCAAGCCAGTTTAGGTAAAATTCTTGGCCCTTCTTTTGCCCAAGATGCAATGCCGGATGTGATTAGCAAGCTGATTGATGTCTATATCGAACAAAGAACTGAAGAAGAACACTTTATTGATACCTATAAACGCATTGGCATCGACAAATTTAAGGAGCGGGTATATGCAAGCAATCATCAAGAATAACCAAGTTATTGAAGATCAGTGGACACTGTTAAGCGCTGATACGCAGCTCAATCAAGCACTGCAGACGCCATTGGCGATTATTCCATTCTCGCTGTGGCAGCAACACAAAAACGCATTGCAGCATATAAAACCTCTAGCGGTATGGCTTGAGGCCAGTGAAATCATCGAGGACTTAGCCGAAGATTTGTCTCACTTCGACATGATTGCTTTAAACTTTCCAGTTTTCACCGATGGCAGACACTTCAGTAGCGCACGTTTACTGCGTGAGCGCTATGCCTATCAAGGGGAAGTCAGAGCCATTGGCGATGTGTTTCGTGATCAACTATTCTATATGCAGCGCTGCGGCTTTGACGCCTATGCAGTGCGAGCAGATCTTTGCCCAAATGATGCATTACAAGGCCTTACCGAGTTATCAGTGACCTATCAAGGTGCCTGCGATCAAGATGGCTTACCTTTATACCGCCGCAGGGCAGCATAAATACCTATATTTTAAGTATAAAAAAACCCCAACCTAGGTTGGGGTTTTTTTATTACACAGACTGATTACTCAGGTTGTGCTTCAACAGATGCTTCTACACGACGGTTAATCGCGCGACCTTCGCTTGTTGCGTTGTCAGCAACTGGACGGTCTTTACCGTAACCAACCGCATTGATGCGCTCAGCTTCTACGCCGTACTGGTTAACCAAAGTATCGCGAACTGCAGCGGCACGACGCTCAGACAGCTTTTGGTTGTAAGCAGCGTTACCAACTGAGTCAGTGTGACCTTCAACAGTTGTTGCTGTTTGTGGGAACTGCTTCATGAACTCAGCAAGGTTTTCGATATCGCTGTAGCTGTCTTGTTTAACATTTGCTTTATCAAAGTCAAACTTAACATCAAGCTCTACACGTACTGGCTCTGCTGCTACTTCTTCGTAAACAACTGGCTCAGCTACAACTGCTACTGGCTCAACATAAGGTGCAGCGGCTGGTTTGCCACCAAAGTTCACACCAACACCAACACCGGCCATCCACTCAGACTGATGGTTATCAAAACCATGCATACCGTCTACGCTTGCTTTAGCAAATACGTTTTCAGTGAAGTAGTATTTAGCACCAGCACCAATGTTAGCAAAAGTCGTGTGGTCACGACCTGAACGCGGAGATTGGCTCAGGCTCTGATGACCCAGACCTGCTGACAGGTAAGGACGCAGACCTACACCCGGTGTACCGAAGTGGTATACAGCATCAAGGGAGCTCAGGCTACCGCGTGCTTTTTTGCTTCCAACAACAGTAGCAGCAACGGGATTACCCGTAGTATCTAAGTACTTATCATGATTCAGGCTTTTGTACTCACCATACGATAAGTTCAATGAAACATCGTCAGTTAGGAAGTAACCAACAGAACCACCGTACAGGTTACCGTTGTCCATATCGCGGTAGCTGTCAGTGAAATAACGCTTAGCAAATACTTCTGCTTCAACAGCACCTTGGCCTTGAGCGAACACGCCGAAGGAAGATGCAGCAAGCAGAGAACCAATGGCTAAACCCAAAGTGCTTTTTAATTTCATGTTATACATTCCTCTTTACTTTCTTAGTTTCATCACACGCCACAGAAATCTGTTTGGCGCACCATAAATGGTGATCAACTTATTATATGCGAAAAACTCTCGCGTAGTCGATCTATTGCGCGTTTATAGCGCATTTTTGTTGCACTTAAGCCTAAGTGCATAATGCTTGCAATGTCTTTAAATTCAAGTTCTGCTACAAAGCGCAAAATAATAATTTCTCGATCAATAGCGTTTACACCAACTAACCAACGATCTAAATCATTATTTTTAATATCTGCCGGCTCTGGTTCAACCTCTTCATCAAGAGGGTTCAAGCTCAAAGCATCAAACAAGCGTCTTTTGCGCCTATCTTTGCGGTACTGGGTTGTGCATTCATTATAAGTAATACTGTACAACCAGGTTTTAAACTTTGATTTACCTTCAAACTTTTTTAAACCATAAAATACTTTAAGCATAATTTCTTGGCTGACGTCATCAGCATCACGGTCATTGCCTAAGTAACGCGCACACACATTATATAAAGTGCGCTGATAACGGCGCATTAACTCTTCATACGCACGTGTCACATGGAATAATTCATGTTTTGCGTGCTCCGCAAGCTCCTCATCACTGAGATCCTGCGGCACATAACGTTGATGAGGCACTTTAATATCAGTCAAAACAAATCAAACCAGCTATCAAAATAAATGCTGCAAACGACGATATGCGGCATCGTCACCCAATCTCGTTAAAAACCTTAGCGGCTTGTTACTTTGTGCTCAAGCAACACCCGGTTGGCGATATAAAACCACTCTCCGGCTTCATTAACCAAGATCGTTTTCACTGTGCCCATTTCTTCAATACGTCCTTGCACCTCATCCACTTGGATATGCTGACCAAGCTCATACAATTCTCGCACATAAATTCCAGCTATAATTTGCCCGACTATGCTTTTACTCGCCAAGCCCAAAGCAAGTGCGCACGCCAAGCCAATACTTAATAGAACAATCGCAACAACATAGTTCAATAATTCCGCTTTAATTTCGAGCTGGCCGATCGCTACCGAGACACTGATGATAATCACCATGCCCTGCACAATACGCCCTAAACCTGCGGCATACTCTAAGCGCACACCTTCTGCAGCACCACGCACCATGCTATTGAGCAACTGCGCAAGCAAAATACCCGCCAACAAAACCAACGCAGCAGCAAACATTTTAGGCACATACAAAGCCAGAACGTCTAAGGTTGCTGAAACCCGCTCAAGGCCTAATGACTCAGCTGCCGAGATCAAAAATATTAACAATACGAACCAGTAAACTATTTTACCGATCAGGGTTGATACCTGCGCCTTAACGCCAATGCGTGACAATAACTTGGTCAAGCCGGTACCGCTCATTAACCGATCCAAACCTATTTTTGCTAACAGTTTAGACAGCAACGTATCGAGCAACTTAGCCACGACAAAACCGACAATGACTAAAATTAAAGCGCCAAATAAGTTAGGAATAAAACTCGCTATTTTGATCCATAAACCACTCATTGCTCCAACTAAATTTTGTGTCCAAGAATCAAGTTGCATAGTTAATCAGCCTTGTTTGCAGTATTTTTATTAGATAAATTTGATACTGGTTTTAAATGTTCAGAGCCGCTATTTAAGCCAATCATGACAGATTCGAGTGCTCGCCCAAATACAGAAAAAATAGCACCAGCCCCTTGTTGTCGATTAGCTTTTCTCAACACCTTATCTAGCGATGCATCCCCATCGCCCAAAGATTCTGGTGTTTTAAGCATATCGCGCAGCGACTGCTCAAAATAATCCTCTGTCATATGCTATATAAATCCTATCTACGTTAAGGGTCTAGAGACAGATTAAATTCAGGTCTCATTATACCCAACGCAACCATCGAAAAAACAACCACTGACCAACGGCTAAAAAACCAAGCAGCACACAGGCAATTAAAAACCCATGCGGCTGCTCTGCACCCGGAATACCGCCAACATTAATGCCAAGCAAGCCCGTGGCAAAGGTCATTGGCAAGAAAAAACCAGTAATAATAGCCAACATATACATGGTATGGCTCATGCGCTCATTGCGTCGCCGGTGTTCAGTTTCTAAAACTAAACCTATGCGTTCACGCGTCAACTCTAATTCTTCTAGGTGCAGCATAAGACGGTTATTAAGCTCATTCCAATACAAGCCATCATCGGCCATAAACCATGGCTCTTGACTCTGTGTTAGCAGCGCAAAAACATCCCTTTGCGGTGCTAAAAAACGGCGTAAATTAGCTGCTCGCCGACGCGCTTGTAGCAACGGTAATAGCGCTGGCGCATAGCGTTTATCATTGTCGGTACTCGCCTCTTCTTGATCCACTGTATCAGCTAACTGCCCGACGCTGATCTCAACGCGATCAGTTAAGCTTTGTGCGAAAAAAAGTAGAACTTCTGAGGTGTTTTTAGGCCCAAAACCTTTGCTAAAAGCTTTGATAATCTCATCAGTCACTTGCACTGGGCGCTGCCGCAAGGAGTACACATGTTGGGCATTCGCAAACAAACGCAAGGAAATCATATCTTCCGGCTCGGCATCAGGCATCTGATTAATCGCGCGTAGAAACAATAACAGTTCTTGCCCTTCTAAGCGCAATAAACGAGGTCGCGTGTTCTCCTCCAGCAGGAGGTCACAGGCAAACTCATTTAAGCCGCTGCTTTCTCGCAACCACTGCTCAGTATGCAGATGACTGCGTTCCCAGTGAAGCCATAGACTTTGTTGCTCAGTCAACTGCAACGTGGCTAAGTCTGCAGCGCTAATGGCCTGCGCAGAGCCTTTGCCATCCAAGACAAAGGCGTGCAGCAAGCCTTGGCTAAGTCGATCAGAGTGCTGCATGTCAGACAATTACTGCGGCATACTAAGTGCGGTTTCAGAGACAATAATGCCATTATTATCAGCATATACGAATGCACCCGGGCGAAAGGTTACCCCGCCAAAGGTTACTGCAACATTTAAATCACCAATATCACGTTTGTCGGTTTTCATCGGATGACTGGCTAACGCTTGAATACCTAAATCAGTTTGCGCTAAGACATCAACATCGCGCACACAGCCATAGACGATAATACCCGCCCAGCCATTTTGCGCGGCTTTTTCAGCCAACATGTCTCCAAGCAGCGCACGGCGCAAAGAACCACCACCATCCACCACCATCACTTTGCCATGACCGGGCAAGCCGACTTGTGCTTTAACCACTGAATTATCTTCATGGCACTTAACTGTGACAATTTCACCGCCAAAGGAATCACGCCCACCAAAATTAGCAAACATAGGTTCAACCACTTGCACATCAGGATAAGCGTCACATAGATCAGGGGTTACATACTGCATCGTCGATTCCTTTGATAAGTTAAAAGCCTTACAACAACGACATAGTTTAGCCTAAATAGCAGACCACGATAAGCCTGCTAAGGTTCAGCAGCCGTACAGCACGACTGCTGAACGTACTAGGCTAGGCGTTAAACAATAACTCGCCCGTCAGACCGTTGGCCTCTAAAATCTGCCGTAAGCGTGTCAATGCATCCACTTGAATTTGCCGTACACGCTCACGGGTCAAGCCCAGCGCGTCACCAATTTCCTGCAAGGTTTGGCAATCATAGCCACGCAAGCCAAAGCGGCGCAACACAACCTCACGATGGCGCTGCTGTAACCCCGAGACCCATTGATCAATACTGAGCGCCAAGTCTTCGCGCTGAACACAATCACTGGGGTCGACATGGGTTTCATCCACTAATGTATCCAATAAATTCACATCTGAATCATTGGTATTAGCGGCATCCAGTGATAGTGCGTGCTCATTAAATTCGTGCATTTGCTGCACATAAGCACAAGAAAGACCCAAGTGTTGCGCGATTTTTTCTAAACTAGGTTGCTCACCCACCTGCTGAGTAAGTTCGCGCACAGCCCTTAAGTAAGTATTGAGCTCTTTGGCCACATGCACAGGCAAACGTACGACCCGTGAAGTGTTCATGATGCCTCGCTCAACCGCCTGCCTAATCCACCACGTTGCATAGGTTGAAAAACGAAAGCCACGCTCAGGGTCAAATTTTGCAACTGCATGAATAAGACCCAAATTACCTTCTTCGATCAAATCTAAAAGAGCTAAGCCTCGATTTTGGTAGCGCTTAGCAATACTCACAACCAAGCGCAAATTGCATTCAATCATGTGCTGCCTTGCAGCGCAATTACCCTGCAAAGCACGCCGCGCGTAACTGACTTCTTGTTCTGCAGTGAGTAGCGGTGACAGACCTATGTCATCTAAGTAGATCTGTGTTGCGTCAAGGTTTTTAACGTCCTTATTGTTGCTCCTGGTTTTCTCTCCATGTTTTACTGCAGCCTTCCGATGTGGCGCTTGAGCGCGTACTCGATATTGGCCTGACATTCCCTTTGTCGTTTCTGAATCCAGCACTAAATCCTTTAGTCTCATTCCCTTTCACCTATTTCATAGCACAGAGTGCGCTACAGCTTGTATGCTCGCTGCAGCAACTTTTCTACTGTGTCTGAATAGAACCTACGAGCTATTGCCTGGGTAGGTATTGCAGCGGATCAACAGGTTTCCCTTGGCGTCGAATCTCAAAATGCACTTTAACTTGATCTGTTCCGGTAGAACCCATTTCTGCAATTTTCTGCCCTGCTTTAACTGTCTGTCCTTCATTCACCAGCAGACGCCGATTATGCCCATAGGCACTGATGAACGTATCATTGTGTTTGATGATGATCAGTTCACCGTACCCGCGAAGACCACTTCCAGCATAGACAACACTACCGTCCGCAGTCGCAACAATAGACTGTCCAAGCTGACCAGCAATATCAATCCCTTTATTCAAACTAGTGTTTGAAGAATATCGACCAACCAGCGTGCCTTGCGTAGGCCAGAGCCATTTGCCTTGTGCAACAGCAGCAGCTACAGGTTGAGAAGTTTGTGGTGTAGATGTGACAGAGCGCACAGGTTTAGCAGTGGAAACCGGCTTGTTTTTGGTAGCTAGCGCAGGTTTTCTGGTGATTGACGCTGTGGTTTTTTTAGCAACAACCGGCGCTTTTGAAGTAGCCGAGAATCG
This sequence comes from uncultured Thiopseudomonas sp., assembly GCA_964385265.1. GTDB lineage: Bacteria > Pseudomonadota > Gammaproteobacteria > Pseudomonadales > Pseudomonadaceae > Denitrificimonas. Next base: position 97,623 of record CAYLOI010000005.1, on the reverse strand, counting down.
AATCACTTGACCCGGCACAATAACATAAGGTGAGCGAATCCCATTGTGGGCCGCTAATGCTTTCCAATCCCAACCAAAACGAAATGCAATCGAGTACAGCGTATCACCACGCTTCACCACATATTGCCCTTTGCTAACGGGATTATATTGGCGCTGCTTAGCTGCGTGTGAACGATCAACCACAGGCGCTTTACCCGAGGATCCAGCACACCCCAGCAATACGGTGCTCAACAACAGAACACTCAACCACTGTATATTGATTTTTTTAATGCTTGTTACGATTATGTGCACTGGCTTCACGCCTGACTCCTTGACGGCTAAACAGTGGTCTTCGATATATTTATTTGCTTGCATAACGCTCGATGCCTATGACTGAAACCACACCCAATAGCATCAGCAGCAACGCCGGAAGCAACTGCGCATCACTTTGGAATATATCGGCAAACTGCCACGGTAAAATATTTTCTTGCAGCAAAGGCACTTCACTGCCATGACTATCCAAGCGCCAACTTAAGGTATTTTTCCAAGGCCAGACTTTACTCAAAGAGCCAAACATAATCCCTGTTAACAAAGCCAATGTCAGGTCTCTGAAGTGCTGTAATGCAGCGCGCAATATCCGAGCAAAGGCTAACAAACCAAACAAACAACCCGCTGCAAATACCATTAAAACACTTATATCCAACTGTTTAACAGCGTGCAAAACGGTTGGATACAAACCCATCAACAGCAAAATAAAACTCCCAGAAATACCGGGCAGAATCATTGCGCAGATAGCAACAGCACCTGCAGCAAACAAACTCAGCGGATCAGTGCCCCAGACAACCGGCGCGGCAACAGTAATCCACCAAGCAAAGCCAGCCCCCACAATAAAACTGAGCCAACGACTAAGATGCCAGCGCTGAATATCGCGCGCAACCAAGTAGCAGGAGACTAAAATCAAACCGAAAAAAAATGACCACAGTGCAATAGGTTGTGTTTCTAATAACCAAGTGATCAGGCGCGCCAGACTTAAAATACTGAGCAACACCCCAGAAAAAAGAATTAATAAAAAATTTGCATTGGCCAGCTGCCAAGCACGCTTAACCTGCCCTTGCAGCAGCAGCCAAGCCGCTTCAGGTATACGTGATAAAGACATCAGCAACTCATCATAAATACCTGTAATAAAAGCAATAGTGCCGCCAGACACACCGGGCACAACATCCGCTGCGCCCATCGCCATGCCTTTTAAAAACAGTAAAGCTTTGCTCTTCACGCTAAAGCTCCGCTTAATAAAGGCACAAAGCGAACATCTTCGAGGGCTCGACGGGTAAATCCATCATTTTCACGCACAATCAATAATAGCTGCTGATCATTACCCTCGCCGACCGGAATCACTAAGCGTCCACCCGGTGCTAATTGCTCAAGCAGCGCTTGCGGCACTTCTTTAGCGCCAGCAGTGACAATAATGCCGTTGTAAGGCGCCAAAGCATTCCAGCCATCCCAGCCATCGCCCCAGCGGTAGACAACATTGCGTAAATTGAGCTCAGCCAGTTGCTCTTTAGCCCGCTCTTGCAAAGACTGAATGCGCTCAACTGAAAACACTCGCTCAACCAATTGCGCCAGTACTGCGGTTTGATAACCCGAGCCGGTACCTATCTCTAAGACCTTATCCAGCGGCCCTTCGGCCAGCAATAACTCGGTCATGCGGCCAACAATATAAGGCTGAGAAATAGTCTGATTACTACCAATCGGCAAAGCAGTATCTTCATAAGCACGGTGCGATAAGGCTTCATCAACAAAGAGATGACGAGGCGTACGGCGAATCACATCCAAAACCTGCGGGTTACTTAAACCCTCATCAATCAAACGCTGAATCAAGCGCTCGCGGGTGCGTTGCGAGGTCATACCTATCCCGCCACGATGTAAATCATCCTGCTGATAACTCACAATACATCCTCCAACCACTGCTTAACATTGTGCAATTGTGGATGGAAGGTTCGATCCAATTGCAACGGTGTAATCGACACATAGCCCTGCGCTACAGCATGAAAATCAGTCCCTTCGGCGCCGTCTTCTATCGCACCTACAGCAGCCAGCCAATAACATTCTTTACCGCGTGGATTGACAGTACGCACCGGCGCTGCGGCGCGTGCGCGATGGCCCAAACGGGTTAACTTAATCCCTTTAATTTGCTCCAACGGCAAATCAGGTACATTGACATTAAACACTGCATGCGCTTCTAAAGGTAAGTCGTGATGCGCTTCAATCAAGCGCCGCGCAAACCATGCAGCGCTGGCTAAGTTATCAGGCTGGCGTGATAACAATGAAAATGCAAAAGAGGGGCGCTGTAAAAAACGCCCTTCTAAGGCGGCAGCAACAGTACCCGAATAGAGCACATCATCGCCTAGATTGGCTCCTAGATTAATTCCCGCAACCACCATATCCATAGTATGTGGCAATAAACCATTGAGCCCCAAATGCACACAATCGGTCGGGGTGCCATTTAAACTGATATAACCATTGCTTAAAGTTTGTGGGTGCAAAGGTCGATCGAGGGTCAGTGAGCTGCTGGCACCACTGCAGTCTTGTTCAGGCGCTATAATAGAGCACGCGGCATAATCATTCAGTGCTGCATGTAAAGCCGATAAGCCCGGTGCATTCACACCATCATCATTAGCAATTAAGATTCGCACGCATGCACCGCCTCAGTTACAGATAAAAGATCCACTAACTCGCGCAACACCACTGTGGCAAAACAACCAGGCGGTAAAATAAAGTGCAACTGTAAGCAGTCGTCTGACGGGTATGACCACGTCAAATCACGCACAGGCACCCGTAAAATACGCCGTTCTTGCTTCAGGTTGGCACGCTCAAGCCAGGTACATAACTCAGGCCAAAAGGCTGCCACTTGCTGTTCATCCTGCAGGGTTTGCGCTTGACTGGGCATCGCCCCATCGCCCCACAGTGGACCGGTTGGATGCACATCCAGTTGGGCTAAACGTGGATCATCACATTCATCAGGCCCTGCAACAAAAAAACTACGGCTGCCGCTAAAGGCCAAAACATCGCCGACTTGCGCAGTGTTCCAGGTCTGGTTTTTAACCCGCTGCGCCAACACACGGTTAAACAGAGCGCTGCGTCCAGTTGATAATAAGCGTGAGCGTAAATTGCGCTGCTGCGGCAACTCGTTACGCTGCGCGTACTCCAGCGCACCTAAAAGGTTATTACCCTTCTCGCCAAAACGCTGTAAACCAAAATAATTAGGTACGCCTTGCGCTGCAATCACCTGCAAGCGTGCTTCAAGTAGCGCTCGATCGGCCTTCAAATCAGTTAAGCGAATGGTAAAACCATTGGCTGAATGCGCACCACGTTGCAGCTTACGGCTATGGCGTTGGCTCACTAAGATACGCAAGTCTTCACCTTCAGCGGCACTGAGCTGTGGATCAGTTTTACCAGGCAGATGGATACTAAACCACTGTCGAGTTAAGGCTTGACGGTCTTTTAAGCCGGCATAACTGATATTGCGTAAGGAGACACCAGCTGCCTTGGCCAGACGACGCGCCGCCTCTTCAGTATTAAGCAGGCGCTTCTCAACCCACAGCCACAAATGTTCGCCGCTGCCGGACAGTGCAATATCCAACACCTCATCGACTTGAAAGTCTTCCGCGCAGGCTTTGAGTTGCGCTGTTCCACAGGGTTCGCCCCAGGCCAATGGGCCGAGTAATTCTAAGTCATTCATCGCTTAACCAACATCACCACAGCATGCGCCGCAATGCCTTCTTCACGACCAACAAAGCCCAAGCTTTCAGTGGTGGTGGCCTTCACATTGACTTGATCCAAGGCAATGCCTAAATCAGCAGCAATATGCTCGCGCATCGCCATAATATGCGGCGCCATTTTCGGCGCTTGCGCTAAAACAGTGCTATCCACATTACCCACCAGCCAACCTGCCTGCTCAAGTAACGCCACGACCTTGCGCAGCAATTGACGGCTGTCGGCACCTTTATAGGCAGGATCAGTATCGGGAAAATGCTGGCCAATATCACCCAGCGCAGCCGCACCCAAAAGCGCATCAGTCAGCGCATGCAGTAAAACATCGCCGTCTGAATGCGCCACAAAGCTTTTATCGTGTGCAATTTGCACTCCGCCCAAGGTAATAAAGCTACCCGGTTGAAAGCGGTGTACATCATAGCCATGACCTATACGCATGCTGTTACCTAGCTATTAAAAACAGGCGCCATTCTACACAGATTTAACAGCGCCCACCTGAACAGCCTGCAAATCATATCGCGCAGATTAGGCGTTTAAAGCCTGCGCATGAAAGTGCAGATGCTCGTCAATAAAGCTCGCGATAAAGTAATAGCTGTGATCATAGCCAGGTTGTAGTCGTGAGGTCAGCGGATAACCAGCACGTTCGGCGGCATCTTGTAGCGCTGCAGGCTTAAGCTGCTCAACTAAAAAATTATCAGCATCACCCTGATCAACCAGCATTGGTAGGTGCTGACTGGCAGTTGCCATTAACGCACTGGCATCCCACTCCATCCAGGTTTCACGCTGTGGACCTAAATAATTAGAAAAAGCTTTCTCGCCCCACGGGCACTGGGTTGGCTGACACACTGGAGCAAAGGCTGACACTGACTGATAACGCTGCGGCTCACGCAGGGCACAAATCAGTGCACCATGCCCACCCATCGAGTGGCCACTGATGCTGCGCTTCTCTGAAACAGGCAGGTGTTTCTCGATTAACGCAGGCAACTCATCCACCACATAATCATACATACGGTAGTGCTCGGCCCAAGGCTCTTGTGTGGCATTGACATAAAAGCCCGCACCTAAGCCAAAATCCCACGCCCCTTCTGGGTCATCCGGCACGCCAGCGCCGCGCGGACTGGTATCGGGTGCAACGATAATCAAACCCAGTTCAGCCGCAGTTTTTAATGCGCCTGCTTTTTGCATAAAGTTTTCATCATTACAAGTAAGGCCTGACAGCCAGTACAGCACCGGCAAAGGCTCACCCAACTCGACTTGTGGCGGCAAATACACAGCAAACTGCATGCTGCAGTTGAGCACAGCGGACTGATGCTCATAACGCACATGCTGACCACCAAAAACTTTCTGTGATGACAATTGTTGTAATGACATAATTCACTCCATAAATAGCCATGCAGCAAGGCGGTCTAGCTGCCTCACTGCACGTTGATGACTAAAAACTAAAATTGAATCACGCTTAATTAAAAATGGATAACACTACGAATACTTTTACCTTCGTGCATTAAATCAAACGCGGTATTGATTTCATCTAAACCCATGGTATGGGTAATAAAGGTATCCAACGGAATTTCACCGCTTTGCGACTTAGCAACATAACCCGGCAGTTCAGTGCGACCTTTCACTCCACCAAAAGCACTGCCACGCCAAACACGACCCGTCACCAACTGGAACGGTCGGGTGCTGATTTCTTGCCCGGCACCGGCCACACCAATAATTACTGATTCGCCCCAACCTTTATGACTGCACTCAAGTGCAGCACGCATCAACTGCACATTGCCCACACATTCAAACGAGTAATCAACTCCGCCATCGGTCATTTCGACAATAACATCCTGGATGGGCTTATCGAAATCCTTAGGATTAACGCAATCAGTGGCACCCAATTCACGGGCAATGGCAAACTTCTCAGGGTTGATATCAATGGCGATAATGCGACTGGCTTTGGCCATTTTTGCGCCAATAATGGCGGCTAAACCAATACCACCTAAGCCAAAGATTGCAACCGTCGCACCCTCTTCAACCTTAGCGGTATTGAGTACAGCACCGATACCTGTGGTCACACCACAACCCAATAGGCAGATTTTTTCCAGCGGTGCACCTTTCGGCACTTTTGCTAAAGACACTTCCGCAACAACGGTGTACTCAGAAAAAGTCGAGGTGCCCATGTAATGGTAAATAGGCTCGCCTTTATAAGAGAAGCGGCTGGTACCATCTGGCATCAAACCCTTGCCCTGGGTTTCACGCACTGACTGACATAAATTAGTTTTACCTGAAGTACAAAACTTACAGGTACGGCATTCTGCGGTGTACAACGGAATGACATGATCACCTACTTCCAGTGAGGTCACACCTTCACCCAGCGCTTCAACGATGCCACCACCTTCGTGACCTAAAATAACCGGAAACAGCCCTTCTGGATCATCACCGGATAAAGTGAATGCATCAGTATGGCACACGCCACTGGCAACAATACGCACCAATACCTCGCCGGCCTTAGGCGGAGCAACGTCCACCTCAACAATTTGTAAGGGTTGGCCCGGACCAAAAGCAACCGCAGCGCGAGACTTAATCATTTCACTCTCCAGAAATTCTACAGACACGAAGCATAGCAGAAAGCCGCTTTCACTGGGTCAGCAGGCAGCGCTATATATATCAGTGCGCCTCGGCAAATCAGTGTAGGCTGTTTAATACATCCTTGTATTACAGTCGAGTAGCACTATGTCAAATACGCGAGTGAAAGGTTCTAATCAGAAACGCAGCCAACCGAATGCACAACTCAGCAGTGAATCCTTAGACTTACAAATGACTCGTTTTTTGGACTCAGGTGGCGTAATAGATCAAATACCACAGGGTGTTAGCGGTCAGGTGTTTACTCCGATGACAAAAAAATAGGCAGCAACTTAACTGAGCCTAGGCATTCACTCCTGCGCATATCCTGCAACGGTATCCTAATGTGTCCAGCACCGGGATGGCAGGCAACGAAAACCACGTTAAAGCGGCTCAGTCACTCTAAAGCTTGCTCACCACTTTGCCCCGTCTATTCTTGTAACTGCTGCTTAAGCTGCGCATTCAAGGATTTTTGCTCAGCCAATTGTTTTTCTAAGTCTAGTACGCGCTGCTGCTGCACAGCCAACACACTCTGATGCTGCAAACGAAAGCTTGCTAACTGTTCTGCGAGCTGTGCTTCTAAACTGCTGATGCGCAAACGCTGCTGCTTAATAATTTGTGCCGCTTTTTGCCGTTGAGCCTGATCTTTATCACGATTCAATACTTGCGTATCAATCCCCATCTGCAAAGCTGAGCCCCAACTCTCCTCAGCAGCAACAGTAAACTGCTCCATGCTAAATGAGTGCTCTTGCGACTCTTCAAACAGCAAACCAAGACTGTTTTTCTTAACTGCATCGCGGATCATCAATAGCTGGTTATTGCTCGCTGACACCTCTGGATCCCACAAATGTACTTGATGCCACGGCACCGGTGATTGGCTGCGGCACGCTAAACGAATGGGGCCAGCGCCCAGATCAGGCCCGCGCCCTGCCCGTTCCGCCAAGTGGCGCAAGGGGATATTCCAACGGGGGTCAGCAGCGCCGTCTTCATCGAAGTCGATATAAAAAAACACCAATGAACGGACCAATAACCGCGGATTTATCATCACATAAACGGCAAGCATCTGCTGATCGACAAATTCAGGCATGTTAACCACGCCATCAAGTACCGCCTCAAACTCGGGGTACAGCATTTGCTTAAAGATTTTTTGGTCCGCAAAAAACATCACGGCCTCAACCATTTGCGGTTTATTTAGTAAGCGCATGGCGTCTCTCTATTAAATACAGGCAAGGCGCATAGGAAATGCATTGATAACTTAGGCCAACTATAGCAAAACCTAAATCATACGCTGTGACGCTGTTGGCAGGCATTCAAGCAGAAAAGACAAATACAATAAAAAACGAACGGTCAATGCATTCTCATCATTCGCTAGCTGCAGGCAAAATTACAACAGCAATAAATCTTCTGGGCGAGTGATTTTAATATTGCTGGCCAGACCTTCAACCAGTCGCGGTGCAAAGCCCGCCCACTCCATCGCCGATGACTCATCAGTGACGGCAACCTGTGCCTGTAATGCAGCAGCTAAAGCATCTTGCAACAGCCCCAAGCGAAACATTTGTGGCGTCAACGCATGCCAGATCACGCTGCGATCAATGGTTTTTAAAACACGGCCGTCAGCGCCCACCTGCTTTAATGTATCGCGCGCAGGTACGGCCAATAACCCGCCAACGGGATCAGCGGCTAAGCTCGTTAATAAACGATCTAAATCTTCACGCTGTAACAACGGGCGTGCAGCATCATGCACCAAAACCCAGTCATCCGCCTGTGCACCGCTATGGTGCAAAGCGCGTAAAGCATTGAGTACCGAGTCAGCGCGCTCTGCACCACCGATAACAGTGCGAATACGCGGGTCAGACGCCAATGGCAACTGCGCCCACCAATGATCATGCTCAGCTAGAGCCAGAACGATACCCTGCACACTAGGATGCTCTAAAAAACAGGCTAAAGTCAGCTCAAGAATAGTTTTACCAGACACTGTTAAATATTGCTTTGGACACTGCGCCTGCATGCGGCGACCGATTCCAGCCGCTGGAATCACCAACCAAAATAAAGGACTGATCATTCGGTCAGCAAGAATAGGGTTTCCCCTTCCTTGACCATACCCAACTCATAGCGGGCGCGCTCTTCAACGGTCTCCATACCTTTTTTCAGTTCCATCACCTCAGCATCCATGACACGATTACGCTCAAATAAGCGCTCATTTTCAGCTTGTTGCTCAGCAATTTGCTGTTTTAATTGCACGCCTTGCGCGATCCCACCATCACCCAACCACAGACGGTACTGCAACCCGATCAGCATCACGAGCAGTACGACTAACAACCAGTAGGGTTCTTTTTTCATCATAGCGTTCCATAGAAAAGGGCAGCTGAGATGGCTGCCCTTTGAACATCACAGAGTCTGTGACCTATATTGCTCAGAGAGGTTGCAGATCAACCGCGAAACTCTGCACGCCCACGATAAGGAGCCTGACCCGCCAACTGTTCTTCAATGCGTAATAATTGGTTGTACTTAGCCACGCGATCCGAACGGCACAGTGAGCCAGTTTTAATTTGACCCGCTGCAGTACCAACAGCTAAATCAGCAATAGTTGAATCTTCTGTCTCACCACTGCGGTGTGAAATAATCGCCGTGAAGCCAGCCGCTTTGGCCATTTGAATCGCTTCCAGGGTTTCCGTCAAGCTGCCAATCTGGTTGAATTTAATTAAAATCGAGTTGGCTGTTTGCGTATCAATCCCTTGCTGCAAAATTTTGGTATTAGTGACAAATAAATCATCACCAACCAACTGGATCTTTTCACCAATTTTATCAGTCAAGATTTTCCAGCCAGCCCAGTCTGACTCATCCATACCATCTTCGATAGAGATAATTGGGAAGCGCTCAGTTAGACCTGCGAGGTAATCAGCAAAACCTTGCGCATCAAACTTTTTACCTTCGCCCGCTAGATCGTACTGACCATCTTTATAAAACTCGCTGGCGGCGCAGTCTAGGGCTAAGGTGACATCCTCACCCAAGGTATAACCGGCATTGGCGACAGCCTCAGCAATGGCCGCAAGCGCATCTTCATTCGAGGCAAGGTTGGGAGCAAAACCACCTTCATCGCCCACTGAAGTACTTAAACCACGTGCTTGCAGAACTGCTTTGAGGTGATGGAAAATTTCCGTACCCATACGCAATGCGTCAGAAAATGTTTTCGCGCCAACTGGCTGCACCATAAATTCTTGGATATCCACGTTGTTATCCGCATGCTCACCGCCATTGATGATATTCATCATTGGCACTGGCATGGAATACACACCTGGTGTGCCATTCAGTTCAGCAATATGTGCGTATAAAGGCATACCTTTAGCTTGGGCTGCCGCTTTCGCAGCCGCTAAGGACACGGCTAAAATCGCGTTAGCACCAAGAGTAGCTTTGTTGTCAGTACCGTCCAACTCAATCATGGCGCGGTCAAGTGCAACTTGATCTGTAGCGTCTGTACCAAGCAATAATTCACGGATTGCTCCGTTGATGTTAGCCACGGCTTTAAGCACACCTTTACCTAAATAACGGCTTTTATCGCCATCGCGCAACTCCAACGCTTCACGTGAACCTGTTGATGCGCCTGAAGGTGCGCAAGCGCTACCAATGCTGCCATCGTCCAAAATAACATCGGCTTCAACCGTAGGGTTACCACGTGAATCTAAGACTTCACGACCTTTGATGTCGATAATTTTTGCCATTGTTCTGCACGCTCCGTACTG
>CAYLOI010000005.1:2908-87466 GCA_964385265.1 uncultured Thiopseudomonas sp. | reverse complement strand
ATCATCTAACTGCTTGAGTTGCGTTAAAAACGGTTCCAGCTTATCTAAGCGTAACGCACAAGGGCCATCACACTTAGCATTATCAGGATCAGGGTGCGCCTCTAAAAATAGACCGGCCAAACCTTGACTCATTCCTGCTTTCGCCAGTTCGGTCACCTGCGCACGACGACCGCCGGCTGAATCTGCACGGCCACCTGGGGTTTGCAGTGAATGAGTGACATCAAAAAATACCGGATACTCAAACTCTTTCATAATGCCAAAGCCAAGCATATCGACCACAAGATTGTTGTAACCAAATGCCGAGCCACGCTCACAAAGGATCAACTGATCATTGCCTGCCTCTTCGCACTTAGCGAGGATATGTTTCATCTCATGCGGGGCAAGAAACTGCGCTTTTTTAATATTAATCACCGCATTGGTTTTGGCCATGGCGACAACTAAATCAGTCTGGCGCGATAAAAACGCCGGCAACTGCAGAATGTCACAGACTTCAGCCACTGGCTGCGCCTGATAAGGCTCATGCACATCGGTAATCACTGGCACATTAAAGCTGCGCTTGATTTCTTCAAAGACCTTCAGGCCTTCATCGAGACCTGGGCCACGAAACGAATTGATCGACGAGCGATTAGCCTTATCAAAGCTGGCTTTAAACACGTAAGGAATGCCCAGCTTTTCAGTGACGCGCACATACTCTTCGCAGGCACGCATGGCTAAATCACGCGATTCAATGACATTGATGCCGCCAAACAAAACAAAGGGTTTGTCATTAGCGATATCTATATCAGCCACTCGAATGATTTTTTGACTCATGCTTTACTCGCCTTATAGGCCAATGCAGCCTCCACAAAACCTTTAAACAGCGGGTGACCACCACGCGGTGTTGAAGTGAACTCGGGGTGGAACTGGCATGCCACAAACCAAGGATGATCTGCGACTTCAACCACTTCAACCAGCGCGCCATCTTCAGAACGTCCGGATACTTTTAAACCTGCTTCGATCAATTGTGGTAACAACTGGTTATTGACTTCGTAGCGATGACGGTGACGCTCAACAATAGAATCTTTGCCGTAGCTTGCATGTACTAAAGTGCCCGGTATTAGCTGACACTCTTGCGCGCCAAGGCGCATGGTACCGCCAATGTCTGCATCTTCAGTGCGCTGCTCAACACTGCCATCGGCATCTTGCCACTCAGAAATCAGCCCAACTACTGGGTGCTCGCTGTGCTTGTCAAACTCTGTGGAGTTAGCATCTGTCCAACCCAGTACATTGCGTGCAAATTCAATTACCGCAACCTGCATACCGAGGCAAATACCAAGGTAAGGGATTTTATTTTCTCGTGCGTATTGTACCGCTTGAATCTTACCTTCAACGCCGCGCAAACCAAAACCACCTGGCACCAAGACTGCGTCCACGCCTTCTAATAACTCAACACCCTGATTCTCTAAATCTTCAGAGTCGATATACAGCATTTTAACGCGCGTTTGTGTCTCAATACCGGCATGACTCATCGCTTCGATCAACGATTTATACGCATCCAACAACTCCATGTATTTACCCACCATGGCGATGGTCACATCTTTGGTTGGATTGAGCTTGGCATCAATAACACGATCCCACTCAGACAAATCTGCACCGTCGCACTCAAGACCAAAGCGCTCCATAACGAAGTCATCTAAACCTTGGCTGTGCAAAATACCGGGGATTTTATAAATAGTATCCACGTCAGGCAGGCTGACCACTGCACGTTCTTCAACGTTAGTAAACAATGCAATCTTGCGACGTGAAGAAATATCAATAGCTCGATCTGAACGGCACACCAGCACATCAGGCTGCAAACCAATCGAGCGCAGTTCTTTCACTGAGTGCTGAGTGGGCTTGGTTTTGGTCTCACCAGCGGTGGCAATATAGGGCACCAAGGTTAAGTGCATCAGCATGGCGCGCTTGGCACCCACTTCCACACGCAACTGACGAATGGCTTCAAGGAACGGCTGTGATTCGATATCACCCACCGTACCGCCGATTTCAACCATGGCGATATCAGCATCGCCAGCACCTTTAATAATACGGCGCTTAATTTCATCCGTAATATGTGGAATGACCTGGATAGTGGCACCCAAGTAATCGCCACGGCGCTCGCGACGCAACACTTCTTCGTACACCCGGCCGGTGGTGAAGTTGTTATTTTGCGTCATAGTGGCGTTAACAAAACGCTCATAGTGACCTAAATCGAGATCGGTTTCTGCCCCATCGTGGGTAACAAAAACCTCACCATGCTGAAACGGACTCATGGTTCCTGGATCAACGTTAATGTACGGATCGAGTTTTAGCAGGGTGACTTTTAATCTACGCGAAAGCTGTTTATGACTCAAACCAAGAAAACACTAAAAAGCATATTTATGCTGCAATTTTACCAGCACTGGCAAATCACCCGGTATCAAGCTGAGTTGTGCAAGCAAATTAATCACCTGCTATTTTAGGAAGCACCCAGGTTACGCTCAAGTGCTGAATATCCGGGTGACTTAAGCTGGGCAGGTTTGCCACAGCCACTGCTTGCTCTGCAATAAACACTAGCGGTAAGCGTGCACGTAAAAAATACGGTACCGCCTGTTCTTGTAAAAGTCGCTTGAGGTCTCGATGACCGCGACCTGCTATCAGCAAGCGCTCAGCACCTTGTCGGTAACGCACGTGCAAGGGCGCGCTAACATCACCACTGACCTGTAAAAAACCATTGCCCGGTAACCGATAACATCCTGCTCGGCTTACAGCTAAATTTAGCGAAGGTGGCGGCTGTAGCCAAACATCAGCCAGCCAGTAGACCCGGTTTTGACTGCGCACTAAGACACCATTGTGTAAGCGCCAAAGTGGCTGCGCATCAGCCTGCGCATCTCGCAAGGTTTCCCAGCTAGCCCAGTGCGCGCTATCAGGCAACAAAGTGAAGGGTGCCAGCCAATAGCGCAATAGATTTTTTTGCCGCACCGGGGTCAAGTCACGCAGCACATCTAAATTCAAGCACGGTAAGTCTAACCAATCCAAGACAGGCTCTATATGCGCTTGCTGCAAATCCTGTGTGGCCAACTCATCCAATAGCTGCTGCGCTTCCTGCATGTGCTCTGCAGTACGCTGCAAACTCTGCTGCATCATCGGCCAGCGTGATTTTAAGGCAGGAAGCACTTGGCGACGCAGATAATTACGATCAAAGGCATCGCTGGCATTACTGGGATCTTCAATCCAGTTCAACTGATGTGCCTGCGCATACTGCAGTAATTGCTGATGACTGACGGCTAACAAGGGTCGCAGCACATGCCCCCGAGCTAAAGATCGCGTCATGGGTATGCCACACAAACCAGCAACACCTGTGCCGCGCATTAAACGAAATAACAGGGTTTCAGCCTGATCATCTTGGTGCTGTGCCATCAACAGCACTTCATCGGCCTGCAGATGCTGAGCAAAGGCAGCATAACGCGCCTCGCGCGCTGCGCGCTCAACACTAGCTGTTGGCGCAACACGCACTTCAACAATGCTCAGCGGCACCTGTAGCCCATCACAGACTTGCTGGCAATGCGCCGGCCAAGATTGAGCCGCTTCTTGCAAACCATGATGAATATAAATAGCCCTGAGTGCGGGCAAACAATGGTGCCGAGCTAATTGGGCTAAAGCATAGAGCAGCACAGTGGAGTCCATACCACCGGAAAAAGCCACGCAAAAGCTGCCTGCAGCAGCGAACGGCTCGAGTGTATCGAAGAGGTTTTTTTCAAGATTTAGCATAGGAGGCAGCCTTGCGTAACAGACTGCGTGACGCACCTCAGCACATAGCCAAGACGCGTCACTGTATAAAGCTTTAGCAATTAAGCGATGCCAAAGCCCATTAGCTTTTCATAGCGGCGTGCCAACAACTCATCAGTATCTAGGGTCAGCAATTCATCCAGCTGCTCAGCCAATGTTTCACGAATTGATTCTACCGTTGTCAACACATCACGGTGCGCACCACCCAATGGCTCAGGGATGACATGATCAACAATTTTCAAACCCTGCAAGCGCTCCGCAGTAATACCCATGGCTTCTGCTGCTTCAGGTGCTTTATCAGCTGTTTTCCATAAAATAGATGCACAGCCTTCGGGCGAGATCACTGCATAGGTGGCATATTGCAACATATTCAAACGGTCACACACACCGATGGCTAAAGCCCCACCGGAGCCACCCTCACCAATTACAGTGGAAATAATCGGTGTTTTCAGGCGTGACATCACACGTAAGTTCCAGGCAATGGCTTCGCTCTGACCACGCTCTTCAGCGTCAATCCCTGGATAAGCGCCTGGCGTATCAATGAAAGTAAAAATTGGCATTTTAAAGCGCTCAGCCATTTCCATTAAACGGCAGGCTTTGCGATAGCCTTCAGGGCGCGGCATACCAAAGTTGCGACGCACTTTTTCGCGTACTTCGCGACCTTTTTGATGACCAATCACCATCACCGGCTTGTCATTGAAACGGGCAATACCACCAACCAGCGCGGCATCATCAGAGAAGTGGCGATCGCCGTGCAACTCTTCAAACTCAGCAAACAAATGCTCGATGTAATCCAGCGTATAAGGGCGCTGCGGATGGCGTGCCATGCGCGCAATCTGCCAGCTGGTCAAATTGGCGAAAATACTTTTGGTTTGCGCATTACTTTTTTCTTGTAAGCGTGAAACCTCTTCACCAATGTTTAAATCATTGTCATTACCTACCAGTCGTAACTCTTCAATTTTCGCCTGAAGATCGGCAATGGGCTGTTCAAAATCCAAACTAGGGTTCATCAGGGGCATCCATTTTTTCTGTTACGGCGGTTAGGCCGTGTTTCAATGTTTAAGATTGACACGGAGTTGACCGTGTAAACCACCAAATCTGTTATCTAGCAGAGTCGATACGACTCGACACCAATGTGGTGCTCTGATGCTAGCGGTATTGCAAAAAGACGTTATCGCGGCCTAATAGGTCACGTAATCCTTGAATCAGGTCATCCGTTGGCTCAATTTTCCACTCTGCTGAAAACTCTAACAGAGCCTTAGCCGTCTGCCCGTGATAATTGACGGTCAGCGGGCACGCACCTTTATAGCGCAATAGTAATGCTTTTATTTGTGTAAGGCTGTCACGACTTAAGTCTGTCACAGACAAATTCAAGCGTAAACTTTGTGCCAACCCCGTACGTGCTTCTTCGAGACTCATCACCCGTTTCGCGCGCAAGCGCAAGCCACCGGAAAAATCATCATGGCTGACCTCACCTTCTACCACAACCAAGGCATCTGTCTGTAGTAACGCTTGCGCCTGATTAAAGGCGTCAGCAAACAATGAAGCTTCAATACGCGCCGAGCGGTCATCTAGGGTAATGAAACCCATTTTGTCGCCTTTTTTATTGCGCATGACCCGCAAGTTAATAATCAAACCCGCCACTGTCTGGGTATCGCGCGAAGGCCTTAAATCAATGATGCGCTGACGCGCAAAGCGGCGTACCTCACCTTCGTATTCATCAATCGGATGACCGGTCAAATACAGGCCCAAGGTGTCTTTCTCACCTTTTAAGCGCTCTTTGAGTGTCAATTGGCGCGCATTGCGGTACTGCGCATACAAATCAACGTCTTCGACAGCGAAAATATCACCAAATAAATCCATATGGCCGCTATCACGATTGCGCGCTGCTTGATCGGCGGTTTTTAAAGCTTCTTCCATTGCAGCTAATAGCACCGCACGGTTACGGTCAATACCGGCTAAATACTCATCAATTTGATCAGAGAAATACGGTCCCATGCGGTCTAAAGCACCGCTGCGCACCAGTGCATCGAGGGTGCGTTTGTTGATCCGTTTAAGGTCCATGCGCGCACAGAAATCAAACAGATCAGTAAACGGCTGATCACCACGAGCACTGACAATGGCCTCAACCGGGCCTTCACCCACGCCTTTAATCGCACCCAGGCCATACACCACATGACCTTCATCGTTTACGGTGAATTTGTATTCAGACTGATTAACATCCGGCGCCATAATACGCAATTTCATATTGCGACATTCTTCAACCAGAATCACCACCTTGTCGGTGTTGTCCATATCAGCCGATAGTACAGCAGCCATAAACTGCGGTGGATAATGGTATTTGAGCCAAGCGGTTTGATAGGAGACTAAACCATAGGCCGCCGAGTGCGATTTGTTAAAGCCGTAACCAGCAAACTTCTCCACCAAGTCAAAAATATTGCCGGATAAGTGCGGATCAATATTGTTCTTGGTGCAACCTTCAATAAAGCCACCGCGTTGCTTGGCCATTTCCTCCGGCTGCTTTTTACCCATGGCGCGGCGCAACATATCAGCTTGGCCTAAGGAGTAGCCGGCCATCACCTGAGCAATCTGCATAACCTGCTCTTGGTATAAAATAATACCGTAGGTCGGCTCTAAAACAGGTTCTAATCCAGCGTACTGGTAATCGGAGTGCGGATAGGCTAATTCAGCACGACCATGCTTACGGTTGATAAAGTCATCGACCATACCTGATTGCAAAGGACCAGGGCGGAACAAGGCAACCAGTGCGATAAGGTCTTCAAGGCAGTCTGGCTTGAGCTTTTTAATCAGCTCTTTCATGCCGCGTGACTCAAGCTGGAATACCGCGGTGGTTTCCGCACGCTGCAGCATTTGATAGGTGCCAGTATCATCCAGCGGGATAAAGTCGATATCCAGTGGCGGCTCATCCAGCTTGGCGCGGTCGCGGTTAATGTTTTCTAGCGCCCACTTAATAATGGTTAAGGTGCGTAACCCCAAGAAGTCAAACTTAACCAGTCCGGCCGATTCAACATCATCTTTATCGTATTGAGTTACCAGTCCGCCGCCTTCTTCATCGCAAGAAATCGGCGAAAAATCAGTCAGCTTAGTTGGCGCAATCACTACACCACCGGCGTGCTTACCGGTACCGCGGGTGATGCCTTCGAGCTTGAGGGCCATTTCCCAAATTTCAGCGGCTTCTTCGTCAGTTGCCAAAAAATCACGCAGAGCTTCTTCGGCTTCAAAGGCTTTACTCAGCGTCATACCCACTTCAAAGGGAATCATTTTCGATAGACGATCGGCTAAGCCGTAGGCTTTGCCTTGCACACGCGCTACGTCGCGCACCACTGCTTTAGCGGCCATGGTGCCAAAGGTAATAATTTGACTGACAGCTTCACGACCATAGGTGTTAGCCACGTAATCAATCACCCGATCACGGCCGTCCATGCAAAAATCGACATCAAAGTCAGGCATTGAGACCCGCTCAGGGTTCAAAAAACGCTCAAATAGCAAGTCATATTGCAAAGGATCAAGGTTGGTAATGTGTAGCACATAGGCGACTAAACTACCGGCACCTGAGCCACGCCCTGGGCCTACTGGCACGCCGTTATTTTTTGCCCAATGGATAAAGTCCATCACGATCAAAAAATAACCGGGAAAACCCATTTGGATAATAATATCCAATTCAAAATTTAGACGATCATCATACACTTGACGCTGTGCCGCATAGTCCGGAGTGTCTTTAGGTAAGGTCACCGACAAACGCTCTTCCAGTCCTGCAAAGGACACATGACGCAAATAATCGGCAATGGTCATGCCTTCAGGCACTGGGAAATCAGGCAGAAAGTGGGTACCTAGCTGCACTTCAATATTGCAGCGTTTGGCAATTTCTATGCTGTTAAGTAGCGCCTCTGGAATATCAGCAAACAACTCAGCCATTTCGTCTGGTGTTTTTAAATATTGCTGATCGGAGTAGCTGCGAGCTCGGCGCGGATCATCCAGCGCGCGCCCCTCACCAATGCACACGCGCGTCTCATGTGCAGAGAAATCATCTTGTTTTAAAAAGCGCACATCATTGGTAGCCACCACCGGCACACCGGTACTGCTGGCTAAAGCAACAGCCGCATGCACATGCTCCTCGTCATTAGGACGCGCAGTGCGCTGCAGCTCTAAATAGAAACGATTGTCAAAAACCGCTTGCCACTCAGCCAGCAACTGTTCAGCGCGAGCTGTTTCGCCAGCTAACAGTGCTAAGCCTATTTCGCCTTCTTTCGCCCCGGACAAGGCAATTAAACCTTCAGCCGCTTGCTTAACCCAATCACGCTCAATAATAGCTAAGCCATTGTGCTGCCCCTGAGTAAAACCTAAAGAAATTAACTCAGTCAGGTTGCGATAGCCTTTAGGTGTCATCACCAACAGCGTCATGCGCGTCAGCGGGCCATCTTCTTGGGCACTGGCCAGCCAAATATCAGCACCACAAATAGGCTTTACTCCGCCTTTTTGCGCAGCAGTGTAAAACTTAATCAGCGAGCTCATATTGCTTTGGTCGGTTACTGCCACAGCCGGCATGCCTGCAGCACTGACGGTTTTAATCAAGGGTTTGATGCGCACCAAGCCATCCACCAATGAAAACTCGCTGTGCACACGCAAATGAACAAATGAAGCCGACATGGAGCAACCTTTTTCAACAAATAAAGAGCGGCTTAAGCATGGTTAAGCCGTTGACGCATGAGTCAATTACTGGGTTAAACGCTGCAATGCTTCGCGGTATTTATCCGCAGTTTTTTGCGCAACATCAGCCGGAATTGCCGGCGCTGGAGGCTCTTTATTCCAACCACTGCTTTCTAGCCAGTCACGCACGAACTGCTTATCAAAACTCGGTGGATTGCTGCCCACCTGATAGCTATCAGCGGGCCAAAAACGACTGGAGTCAGGGGTCAATGCTTCGTCCATCAAAGTAAGAGTGCCGTCACTGTCCAAACCAAACTCAAACTTGGTATCGGCAATGATAATGCCGCGCGTGGCTGCATACTCAACCGCAGCTTGGTACAGCGCCAGTGATGCATCACGCACTTGATTGGCTAAGTCTTCGCCAATAATCGCCGCACATTGGGCAAAACTGATGTTTTCATCATGGTCACCCACTTCAGCTTTGGTGGACGGGGTAAAAATAGGCTCGGGCAGCTGCTGCGCTTCTTGTAAGCCAGCAGGCAATTGAATGCCGCAAACAGTACCGCTGCGCTGATACTCTTTCCAACCTGAACCGACTAAGTAGCCGCGCACAATGGCTTCAACCGCAACCGGTTGAAGGCGTTTAGCTACAACGGCACGGCCTTCAACTAGGGGTAATTCTTGGGCACTGACCACATCACTGACTTGATCGCCGGTGAAATGGTTGGGAATGATGTGCTCAAGTTTTTTAAACCAAAAGTTAGATATCTCAGTGAGAATTTTGCCTTTCTCTGGAATGGGCTGCTCCAGAATCACATCAAATGCTGACAAGCGATCACTGGCGACCATCAGCATACGCTGCGCATCAATTTCATACAGGTCACGAACTTTGCCTGAGTAGAGTTTTTTCAGGCTCAGTTGAGGTTGGTTGCTCATTGCGAAAATCCTATGGTTAGAAACGCAGCAGGCGAAATCTAAGTTTCGCCTGCTGCGTTATTACGGGGCACTGCTTTATTCTATGTGGCTACGCACTTGCTCTAAAATACGTTCTGTTACATCGGCAGGTGCCAAAGTATCAATATCGCGTTCAACACTGGCAAACACCTGATGCCTGATCGCGGTCAGGCGTAAAATATAGCGCTCAGTACTGGCTGTTTCTGGCGCTGGTTTTTTCGAGCTGAACAAGCGTTTAAAGAAACCGGGCTCATCTTTTTTCGCGCTCTGCGCTAAATCAATGTAGTACAAGCCGGTACTGCGATTCAGGTCATCCACGCGAATATCAGCAGCACTCAAAGCACGGCCAACACTCGACCAAGCACGGTCAAAGGTTGCATCCAGACGTAAAACTTTAACGCCATTACCGCTATCCAGCAGCACAACACGCTTTGGTGTGTCATAGGTTTTGCTGGCTAACAGAGAAAAAGAATCACCCTTGTCATTTGCCTGGGCTAAATAACCATTGAGCTCACTTAACAATTCGCCAGCCACAGCAGTGGTGGTTGCGCTGTTGCTCCAAGCTGCATCCACTGCACTGCTGTTGCTGCGCTGTGCTTGATCAATAAAGACTTCGCTGCTGTTACGTTGCACACCTGGCTCAATGCGCACGCGAAAACGTGTTTGCAGATCATTTGGTGCACTGCCCCAGACCTGACGTACCAAGCTAGAATTTAACTCACTGGGTGCTTGCCACTCAGTGCTGAACTCACCTAAGTGCGGGCGCTCATCGGCAATTTTAAAACCGTTTTGCTCAAAAAACTGCTGCGCAGCCGGCCACACTTGAGCAGGAATACGCTGCGCAACAACCCAGCTGAGCGGGCCGCTTTTTTGTACACTAAAGTCACCGAGCAAAGAACTGGCCGGCAACGGCTGTGGCCGTGGAACAGCATACTCAGCAGTTGGCGCAGCAGAAGCGATGCGGTGTGGTATGGGTAGCAATGGATCAAGCGGTTTGACTTGCACACCCTCAGGCAACTGCATTATCGGCGTCGGGCGTGCTTCAAGATAGTCACCGCCACGGTCGCGGAAGTAGCCATCTTTACCCATTAACCAGCCACAACCTGTCAAACTGCTTGCAGTAACCGCTAACACACATATTCCAGCAAATCGCTTCATGCGTTTTAAAACCTCAGATTAGTTCAAAATGCCGGACTGACGCATGGCCTGGCGTAAAGTGTCATGGTACTGCTCGCTGAATACTGTCAACGGTAAGCGTATACCTTCTTGAATCAAGCCCATTTCATACAGTGCCCACTTGACTGGAATCGGGTTGGCTTCTAAAAACAAATTTTCATGCAGTGGCATCAGCTTGTCATTCATCGCTTTAGCTGTCACGGCATCGCCAGCCATCGCTGCTTTACACAACTCATGCATCGCCCGCGGTGCAATATTAGCGGTCACGGAAATATTGCCTTTACCGCCAGCCAACATCAGTTCATAGGCCGTTGCATCATCACCTGAGTACACCGAAAAATCACTGGGCACACGCGCAATAATATCTTTAGCACGGGCGATATCACCGGTGGCTTCTTTAATCCCTACAATATTGGGGATTGCCGATAAACGCACCACAGTATCAGCCAACATATCGCAGACTGTACGACCGGGTACGTTATACAAAATTTGTGGAATAGCGACCGCCTCAGCAATGTGTTTAAAGTGCTGATACAAACCTTCTTGAGTCGGTTTATTGTAATACGGCGTCACCAATAAACAGGCGTGGGCACCCACGCTCTGCGCATTGCGTGTCAACTCAACGGCTTCGCGCGTGCAGTTAGCACCGGTACCAGCAATCACGGGGATACGGCCATTGACCTGATCAACCACGCGCTTGATCACCTCGACATGCTCTTGAACATTTAACGTAGCTGACTCGCCAGAAGTACCCACGACAACTAAAGCATCGGTACCCTCTTGCAAGTGAAAGTCCACCAGCCGAGTTAATGCCTGCCAATCAAGTGCGCCTTGCGCATCCATGGGCGTGACTATTGCGACCATACTGCCCGAAATCATGCAACCGCTCCTGCAAAATATAAGTGATGAGCAATATTACTGATGCCCTTGAGCTTGCACAAGCACTGCTCGCGTCTTTGAGCATTCCACTTACTAGTTCTTTTCGTTACTCTAGTGCACTTAGAGGCGTAAACCACGCTCAAACCCTGTTTCAGGAATACTGAATGTCTGTACTACCTTTACGTGATCAATATGTCCTTATCAGTGCCACAGGTCGTGATCCACTCGAGCTGACCAATGTCATTTGTCGTGCCTGCCAAGAAAACCGCTGCTCAATGATCAGCAGCCGTTTAACCCGTCACGGTCAATATAGCGTGCTGACTGTGCAAGCCGGCGGCACCTGGGATGCTTTAGCGCGCCTTGAAGGCTGCCTGCCAGCACTGGCTAAACGCCATGATTTACAACTGACCCACACCCGCAGCGAAGATGATGAAGCACGCCCGCAGGCGCTGCCTTACATTGTTTATGTCAGCGCACTGTACCGTCCAGATATTCTTGCTGAGCTGTGCCAGTTTTTTGCTGACCACGAGATTGGTTTAGAAAATATCACTTACGATACCTATCAAGCGCCACAAACAGACACCACCATGCTCAACGCCACTATTACGGTAACTTTATTAGCCAGTACGCAAATCAACTGGCTACGTGATCAGTTTCTAGACTTTGCTGACTCACTCAATCTCGATGCGTTAATCGAGCCCTGGCGCCCACAAACACCTTAAGTCTGAGGAATACCTATGCTGAATCAACCTGTTGAGAACTTTACTGCAAATGCTACTGGCGAAAAAATCATCCAACTCGCAGATTTAGCCGGAAAAAATGTAGTGCTATATTTTTACCCGAAGGACAACACTCCAGGCTGCACCACTGAAAGCCTGGATTTTAGAGACCTGCATGAGCAGTTTGTTGCCGCCAATACGGTAGTATTCGGGGTCTCACGCGACACCTTACGCGTGCATGAAAACTTTAAAGCCAAACACAGCTTTCCATTTGAGCTGATCAGCGATACAGAAGAAACGCTGTGTCAGCAGTTTGATGTGATCAAGCTAAAAAAGCTGTACGGCAAAGAACACCTTGGTATAGAGCGCAGTACATTTTTAATTGATGCTAGCGGCGTGTTACGCCATGAGTGGCATAAAGTTAAAGTTGCGGGTCACGCCGCTCAAGTCCTGGAAGCGGCACAGGCACTTAACGCCAGCAGTTAAACACACACAGTTTTAGCATTCCTTACGCAACCAATAGGTAAACACAGCTTGCTCAACTGTTTCATGCAGCAGGCTGTGTCCAGCGAGCTGGGCGAAAGAGCGAAAATCACGCTGCGAGCCGGCATCAGTCGCCAACACCTTAAGCACGCTGCCAACTGGCATACTATTAAGCGCTAATTTGGCTTTCAGTAACGGCATCGGACAGGCTAAATTGCACGCATCAAGCTCTACATCAAACTGCTGGGTTGTTGTACTCATTAAAAACACCTCATTGCCAACGAACATTACGCTTTAAGCAAGGTCTAGGCTGGGCTCAACAATGATTTGGGCCGCCCCCTTGCTCACTTACCGTGCGCATTGTAGCGTATACCACTGCTTATTCTGTAAAGAGAGTGCTATGAGGTTTTTTCGCCCTGCCCTACTGGTATTGGCCTGTGTTTTAACTCAGCCAGCTTTAGCCTTTAACTTACCCTCACTGGGTGACTCCAGCTCGTCAATTATTTCTCCTGAGCAGGAGCATCAACTGGGTCGCGCTTGGCTGAGTATTTTGCGCGGACAAGTGCGTCAACTCGAAGACCCATTGCTCAAAGACTATATAGAAACCAGTGTCTATCGCTTAGCCGAAAGCAGCCAACTGAATGACCGTCGCCTTGAGTTTATTGTATTAGCCAGCCCGCAGCTCAATGCTTTTGCTGCCCCAGGCGGCATTATTGGTGTCAATGGCGGCCTCTTGCTGCATGCGCAAACAGAAGCCGAATACGCCTCAGTGATGGCGCATGAGTTAGCCCACTTATCACAGCGCCATTTCGCCCGCGGACTTGAAGCACAAAAACGCATGCAGGTACCCTTTATGGCCGCCATGCTGGCCGGTGTGATTGCTGCAGCGGCCGGTGGTGGCGATATTGGCATGGCCGCTATTTTGTCAACTCAAGCCGCCGCTATCCAAGAACAGCGCCGCTTTTCTCGACAAAACGAGCAAGAAGCTGACCGCATTGGCTTGCTCAATTTACATAAAGCAGGTTTCGATCCAGGCGCCATGCCCAGCTTGTTTGAGCGACTGATGCGTCAATACCGCTTCGATAGCATGCCGCCTGAGTTTTTATTGACCCACCCAGTGTCTGAGTCACGGATTGCCGATACCCGCAACCGCGCCGAACAATATAGCGATGGCCAAGGCACAGTCGACAGCCTGTATTACCAACTGATTCGTGCGCGCCTGCAGCTCACTTTTGAAGGCACCTCGGGCTTAGCCCTTAAGCGTTTTCGCAACCTGCTTAACGAAGACCCCAAGCTTGACTCTGCACGTTACGGATTGGTTTTAGCCTTAATTCGCAGCAATCAACTGGATGAGGCGCAAACTCATTTAGAGCAATTACTGCAGAAAGTCCCGGATAGCATTATTTACAACTTAGCCGCAGTGGATTTAGAAATCAGCCGCAGTCAGTTCATGCAAGCCAATGTACGTGTCGATAAACTGCTGCAGCGCCATCCATCAAATTTTCCATTACTCAGTGCGAAGTATGAAATACAGCTTAAGCAAAAAGATATCGCGGGTGCGGAGAAAACGATTAACCAGCTACTCAAACAGCGTCCCAATGATCCGGATATTTGGTTTGAAGTGGCTGAAATTCGTGGCTTAGCCAATGATATTATTGGCTTGCATGAAGCGCGCGCGGAGTTTTACTCAAGGGTGGGTGATTATACGCAAGCCATTGAGCAACTCGATTACGCTCGGCAGCGTGCCAGCAATAACTTCCCCCGCGCCGCCCGTATCGATGCACGCCAGCAGGTGCTGATTAATGAAGAGCAAGCCATCAAAAAAATGCTGAATTAAGTATTATTTAAGCTTGTCAGATAGCAATTTGACCTGCTCTAAATGTTTCCGGGTTATGTATTTAGAAGAGTGGCAAACCCTATTGATGGTTAAAGAGTACCGTGTGGGTGACGTGGCAAGCGTAGCCATGGATGGCGCAGCGCCCGAATCGAGCCCCGAATGGGCTCGTTGAGGGAAAAATGGCACTTGCACGGTACGGCGTACGTAGATAATCCCGATGCTTTTGCACTTTTTAGTTTGAAAACCAACTGAGGTGTATGCCGTGCTCCGGAATTGGTGTTTATCCGTCGATGAACCCATCCTGGGTTCAACTCCGGCGCTTCGCCATCCCTGGCTCGCTCATCACACCAACCCCGAAGCACTCTTTGATCAACGGCGCTGTTGGCACTATTGATACAGGACTCACCTGACTCTGAAGGCCTTAAGTGAGCCATGTACACCACTAACACAATCCAATAAGTACGCACATATAGCGCTGATTGCCTTGGCTTTAAATGAGCCGTGCTACAGGATCGAAATTACATCAATGATCAACGAGTACCGTGCGGGTGACGTGGCAAGCGTAGCCATGGATGGCGCAGCACCCGAATCGAGCCCCGGATGGGCTCGTTGATGGAAGAACGGCACTTGCACGGTACGGCGTACGTAGATAATCCCGATGCTTTTAACTAAAAGAAACCTAACGTTTCCCCGTCAATGATCCAAGAATACCACGCACAATCTGTCGACTGATCTGATTGACCGCCTGACGCAAGGTGCTTTTATACACTTGCCCGGCGATACCACCCAAAACATCAGCCACGCCGCCAGTGGCGCTGTTTGCCGCAGCCTTTTTCGACTGAGCCACAGGCACCTCTGCTGCAGTTTGTGCCTGTTGTTCAGCACGTTCTGCAAGCATTTCATACGCAGAAATTCGATCAAATGCCTTTTCGTAATAGCCGAGTAAAGGCGAGCGACTGACCAGGCTAGCACGCTCGACATCATCTAAAGGCCCTACGCGTGATTGTGGTGGTGCTATCGCGACCCGCTGCACCATTGCTGGCGTACCTTTCGCCTCCAAACCACCGTACAGGGCTTCGCCAATGCCTAACTCAGTTAACACTTTTAAGGTATCAATCACAGGGTTGGGCCGAAAACCATCCGCCACGGCTCTTAACGACTTTTGTTCTTTAGCCGTAAAAGCACGCAAACCATGCTGAATACGCAGGCCTAACTGCGCCAGCACGGCATCGGGCAAGTCAGCCGGTGACTGAGTGACGAAAAACACCCCCACGCCTTTCGAACGAATCAAGCGCACCACCTGTTCTAAGCGGTCGCGCAAGGCTTGCGGCGTACCTTTAAACAGCAAGTGCGCCTCATCAAAAAACAACGCTAAGATAGGTTTATCAGCATCACCACGCTCAGGTAACTGCTCAAACAACTCAGCCAGCAACCAGAGTAAAAATGTTGCATAGACGCGCGGCGCTTGATGCACTAAGCGGCTGGCATCGAGCATATGAATGCGTCCACGACCATCACGATCAACGCGTAAAATGTCTTCCAGTTGCAGCGCTGGCTCGCCAAACAGCATCTCACCGCCCTGCTGCTCGAGCATCGACAGTTTGCGCTGCAAAGCATTGGCCGATTGCGCTGTATATAAAGCCCGATCATCACCGAGCGCGTCAGGTTGATCGCGCAAATGGTTGAGCATGGCTTTTAAGTCTTTTAAATCAAGCAGCAGCAAGCCTTCACGATCCGCCACTTGAAACGCCAGATATAAAATAGCTTGTTGACTGTCAGTCAACTCCAATAAGTTGCCAAGTAACAAAGGCCCCATATCGCTGATCGTGGTGCGCAGTGGATGCCCTGTTTCGCCGTACACATCCCACATCGAGACGGGATAAGCTTGCGGCGTATGTGCAAGCCACGGCATTGCAGCAATGCGCTCGGCAATTTTGCCTTTAGGCTCACCTGCCGCAGCAATACCACAGAAATCCCCTTTAATATCGGCAGCAAACACAGGCACACCGGCATCACTGAAGGCTTCAGCCAAACGCTGCATGGTGACCGTTTTGCCGGTACCGGTGGCGCCAGCAATCAAACCATGTCGGTTAGCAAAACGTAAGAGATGGCCAATCGGCAAACCTTGCTCATCGGCCCCTAGCAATAATTGGTCAGCTTGCGTCATGTGTGAGTTCTCCAGTGAGGCATACAAACGGCAGTGCAGATGCTGCGCACGTTTAAAGTGTTATTTTTTATTCTTTAACTGAGGATTGTGCTCGGCCAACAGTTGCTGGCGCAACGCTTGGGCAGCAGAAAAATCAGCACCTTGCTGCTCAGTTAACGCATCCGGGTCAAAACGGGTCAAAACGGCTCAAACAGCCCTCACCCACTCGGGCTAACGGCTGCACAGTGGCTTTAAGGATTGGTTGCTGCTCATCATCTTCGCTACTCATGCCCAGCTAAACCCTCTGTTCTGCTCAGTTACAACTCAAAATGCAGCGCCCGCTATATAGACGCCTTAGAGTGCAGACTAATTAATCAAAGACTACGGTTTTATTATCATGAATCAACACACGGTCTTCTAAGTGATAACGCAAGCCACGCGCCAGCGCCATTTTCTCTACATCTTTACCGTTGCGCACCATATCTTCAATGCTGTCGCGATGACTGACGCGCACCACGTCTTGCTCAATAATTGGCCCTGCATCTAAATCCTGAGTGACATAGTGACAGGTTGCACCAATCAGCTTAACCCCACGTAAAGCCGCCTGATGGTAAGGTTTAGCACCGATAAAAGAAGGCAGGAAACTGTGATGAATATTGATCACTCGACCGTGGTACTTCTCACATAAATCAGGCGGCAAAATCTGCATATAGCGGGCCAACACCACACAATCGGCTTCATGCTCATCAATCAAGCGACTGACTTCAGCAAACGCTGACTCCTTGTCTTGTGGGTCAACAGGCACGTGATAAAACGGAATACCGTGCCATTCGACCATGCTGCGTAAATCATCATGATTGGCAATCACGCAAGGGATCTCACAGTCCAGCTCATTGCGGTGCCAACGGTGCAGTAAATCTGCCAAGCAATGGGATTCGCGACTGGCCATCAATACCACACGTTTTTTAACGTTGGAGTCGGTGACTTGCCAAGTCATGGAAAACTCATTGGCAATCGGCGTGAAGGCTTGCTTAAAACCGTCCAAATCAAAAGGTAAGGATTCAGCACGAATTTCATGGCGCATAAAAAACCAGCCACTGTGCTCATCAGAGTGATGACTGGCTTGGTGAATCCAACCATTATAGGTCGCTAAAAAATTACTCACCTTGGCAACAATTCCGACGCGATCCGGGCAAGCAATAATAAGGCGAAACGTGTGCATGCAAAACTCCAAACAAATAAGGGTTTTCTTGATAAAAGAATATGCCGCATTCTACCGCTCTGCAGCCCTGACGTCAGCAAAGCAATGCTCGGCCGTAGGCTAAAGTGCTCAATCAGGGTATCTGGGCACTAATAAACTGACTGTATTGAGTCGATAGTTATATTTATCGGCTTACTTATTTTGATATAAAAATAAAATATCCTGTATTTAAATACTCATGCCTTCTAATAACCAGAACAGCACTTCAGTCATTTACTTAACTTAAAACCTAAGCTCTTAGTGTATTTGTGCTTATATTCACACTTACGGCCTATATTTACTTTGTATTCTTTACATATAGTGAGTATAGGTTTATCATTCATTTCATATTAAGGGATCTCAAAATAGCTATGCATACTATTTGAGGAACTGGAGATTTATAGAGTTTCACTGGCTTCTAGTGACGATGGACACGCTCAACAATCCTTAATTTATTAATACACTCTTTCTAATAGGATTTTCCAAATGTCATTGATTAATGAATTTCGCGAAACAAAAGAACGCATTAAAGAACTAGAGTCACGCCTTGCGAGCCTCTCACAAGATACTAAACTGCAAAAAGAACTTGAGTTCGAAGAAAAGTTACGCGCACTGATGGCTGAATACAACAAGTCACTACGCGACATTACTTTAATTATTGATCCTCAAGCAGCACGCGACACAGCAGCTAAAGCTCCATCGCGTACACGCAGCCCACGCAAAACTAAGCGTTACGACAACCCTCACACCGGTGATGTGATTGAAACTAAAGGTGGCAATCACAAAACTCTGAAAGAGTGGAAAGCCAAGTGGGGCGGCGACACTGTTGAGTCCTGGGTTACTATCATTGACTAAAGAATAGTACCGCTTCACCGCTAAGCAAAATGCCCTACTCTAAGTAGGGCATTTTTTTTTGGTATTTAATAAAACACGCTATTTTACGGCTCTACACTTGATAACGCTGGCGCAATGCTTGCACATAATCATACCAAGCCTGTACCGCTGGTAGCATTTGCTGCTCTGGCGGTAACTGTGCATAGGCATTTAGATAATCACCAATATTAAGCGGCGCACCTGATAGTTCACCAGTTAACCGAGCTCGACAAAATATTTGCCACCGCTCTAGCTCATCGCTATTCAAGGTGTGCGGATAATTACGCCCTCGGTAACGAAAGAGTAACTCTGGCAAGCGTGGGTCATCAAATGGCCAGCGCTCAGGTGTTAACTGCTCTGGCGCTACACTACGCAACGTGTCACAAAGTTTGCGGTCACGCGGCGCTAAAAAACCACTGTAAAGCTGCTGCTCTGGATCCTGCTCGGCAAACTCACGCTGCTCGCTATAGACGGTATGGAGTTTGGCCTGCCATTGCTGTTCACTCTGCCCTTTGAGCAGCTGATAATTGGCCTGCCAACGCGCATGATCGAAGGCTAAACGCTGCGTATCTTCTTCACGCAACACTGAGAGCGGCGCCAACACAGGGCTTTTATTGATGTGAACCAACTTCAACGGTATCGGCAACTCACCTTCAGCCAACTCAGCATGGCGCGTATATAAACGTGCTTTAAGCGCCTCAGCATCCAATTCAAGCAGCGGTGTCACATCCGCATGAAAACACAGACAATCAGCGCATTGCGATTGCTTGGGTGCCAGGCCAGCGGCAATACCGGTGCCAGACAATGGCGCTCAACTGCAAACATGCCTGACACATGCAATATCGGCTGCAGTAAACGCACACGATCAAGCACTGCGCTTTTACGGCGCAAGCCATATAAATAGTCAAACAACTTAGGTTGGCGCTCGCGCACTAAACGTGCCGCGGCAATGGTTGCCCGCACATCGGCTAAGGCATCATGGGCTTGGCCATGCGCAATAGTATTGGCTGCGGTAAAGTTTTCTAACTTAAAACTGGTGCGGCCATCTTGCTGCGGCCAGTTGATTCCTTCAGGGCGTAACGCCCAAGTGCAACGCAATACATCCAGTAAATCCCAACGGCTATTACCACCCTGCCATTCGCGCGCATAGGGATCATAGAAATTGCGATACAGGGTGGCACGGGTCATTTCATCATCGAAACGTAAATTGTTAAAACCTGCACTGCAGGTGTTCGGCACCATCATTTGTTGCTGCAGTTGTTCAATAAAATCAACTTCAAGCAAGCCTTGCGCCTGTAAAACCTCAGGTCCGATTCCAGTCACAACAGTGGCCATTGGATGCGGCAAAATATCCTCAGCCAGCTGACAGTAGATATTAAGCGGCTCGCCTATTTCTTCAAGCTGCTCATTGGTGCGAATCCCCGCCACCTGCATCGGCCTGTCACTGTGCGGCGCAATGCCGGTGGTTTCAAAGTCATACCAAAAAATACTCGCAGTCACTGAGTGAACTCCTTATTGCACAGTTGAGATCAAAAACACCCGAACAGCGCACGCTTTTACACGGCCCTGCTTGCACAGCTGCAATTGAATGGTTACTGTTCTTGAGCCAGTAGATAAAGCATACGCACTGCATCAGCCAATGGCACATGACAGTTGTTCATGCTTCACTATAGTCATTCGATGCCCTATTGCTCAGTAAGTTTTTTATTTTGTATAGACGCACTTATACTGCGGCTATATTTAACTTTAAATATCGACAGTCTCTTGAATAATCAAACTTACCCTGAGCACTCAGATACTCGCACTCGTCTCGATACCCTTGTGTATCTAGAAACGCCTGAAGGCATTGAACTGCCGCTGCGACCGGCGGGTTTGCCTGTGCGCGTGTTAGCCTTTGCGATTGATCTGCTATTGCGTGCGGCTTTATTAGCCTTAACTGGTGCAGCATGGCTGTATTTAGGCAAGTTCGGTTCAGGACTGGCCTCAATCAGCGCTTTTATATTACTGTGGTGGTACATGGTGCTGTTTGAAGTATTTAATCAAGGGCGCACCCCAGGCAAGCAATTGCTGGGACTGCAAGTCATCCACAGTGACGGCACACCCATTGGTTGGGCCGCTGCACTGACGCGTAACTTACTGCGCGTAGTGGATTTACTGCCGTTTGCTTACTGTGTTGGCATCCTGAGCATCCTCACTAATGCTAATTTTCAAAGACTTGGTGATTTAGCCGCCGGCACCCTGGTCGTCTATCAATCCCGTATATCAGCACGCCTGCCGATGCCGGAGGTCAGCGCCTGCCCAGCGCCGCTGCCGTTAACACTGGCTGAGCAACAAGCCCTGATAAGCTTTAGCGAGCGCCAGCAGCAATTATCTAAACAACGCAGTGAAGAGTTGGCCGCAATCATTGCCCCTGCATTACAGATCCCTAAAGCGCAGGCCGTAACACGGCTGCACAGTATTGCTCGTGGCATTGTGGGGCCGCTATGAAACAAGCCCGCTTTGAAAAACTGCATCAAGCCACTTGGGATACCTTTGCTGAAAAAGTACAGGCGCTGCACAGTGGTAAAGCACAACCGGAGCACAGCAAGAACTTTAATCAAGACTACCGACGTATCTGTCAGCATCTTGCCCTCGCCAAACAACGCGGCTACAGCGCTCCTCTACTGGAAGAGTTACAACAGTTGGCTTTGCAAGGCCATCAACAATTTTATCGCCATAAGAGCCCAATTTTAACCCAACTGTTGATATTTATTGTGGTCGACTTCCCCGCAACTGTGCGTCAGCAATGGCGCTGTCTGGCGCTATCGGCTGGGTTGTTTTTTGGCAGCTTTGCGCTTATGGCTATTTTGACCGCAGTCTTTCCAGAGCTGATTTATAGCCTGCTCAGCCCCTCACAAGTGGCCAACATGGAAAACATGTATGACCCCGCCCAGCGCCAAATTGGTCCGATGAGTCTGCGCAATCACCAAGATGACTGGGTCATGTTTGGTTTTTACATCATGAACAACATTGGCATTGCCTTTCAAACCTTTGCCAGCGGCATAGTCTTTGGCTTAGGTAGCGCTTTCTTCTTACTGTTTAACGGCTTAAATATTGGTGCGGTTGCCGGCCATTTAACTCGCATTGGTTACAGTGACACTTTTTGGCCGTTTGTGATTGGCCATGGTGCTTTCGAGCTCACCGCCATTGTGATTGCTGGTGCTGCTGGGTTGAAACTGGGTGCTGCGCTGATTGCTCCAGGGTCTATGACTCGAGCAGCAGCGCTGCGCGCAGCGGCCAGCGTCAGTATTAAACTGGTCGGTGGCGCTGTTGTGTTCCTGTTATTGGCCGCGTTTATTGAGGCCTATTGGTCATCGAGTAACAGCATCGCTGTACCATTGAAAATAACCGTGGGCAGCGCTTTGTGGTTCTTGGTTACACTGTATCTTCTGGCTTCAGGGCGGGCGCGCAATGCAGCTTAATAAAGCCCAAGTCGTGCTGCGCTCGCGCAACCCTTGGGAAGCGATGGATCTGGGTATTGTCCTAGCACGGCGCCATGCCGGTTTACTGATGGCCACTTGGGCAGTCATCACAATCCCTTTGTTTCTTGTCTTAACCCTGATCTTTTGGCAAAAGCCCATGGTCGCTGTACTGATTATTTGGTGGTTGAAACCTGCCCTTGAGCGCTTGCCCTTATATATTTTATCCAATGCACTCTTTGCTAATACGCCGAGCTTTAAGCAAAGCCTCAAAGCATGGCCCGCGCTGTTAAAGCCACAACTATTAGCTAGCTTAACCTGGCGCAGACTGAGTATGACGCGCAGCTTTGATTTACCGGTGCAGCAATTAGAAGGCGTTAGCGGTACAGAACGCCAGCAGCGTCTGGTCACCCTAGGCCGCCAATACACGCGCACGCCGACTTGGCTGACGATTATTGGCCTGCATATTGAAATGGCGCTCTGGCTGGGTTTAATCGTTTTGCTGTATTTACTCATCCCAGCACAATTACAAACGGACTGGAGCTGGGCCAAGCTGCTTGAAATCACGCAGCATCAATGGCTGTGGGCTGAGCACCTGAGCAATTTCTTATATGTTTTAGTCTTAATTATTTGGCAGCCTATTTACGTGGCCTGTGGCTTTACCCTGTACCTCAATCGCCGCACTGAATTAGAGGCTTGGGATGTTGAACTGGTCTTTCGCAGCTTAGCGCAACGACTCAAAGGCAGCGCGGCATTGTTGCTGGTCGCAGTGCTGTGTGTCCTGCCTTACAGCCAACCGGCTTTGGCTGAGAGCCAGCACGGTGCCAATAACGATCAAGAGGAGCTAAGCGCTGATCAGCCGCGCCTGCTCAAGCAAATGCTTAACAGCGAGCAAGCGCAACAGAGCATCAACAGCTTACTGGACCAGCCGCCCTTTCAAAATTATAAAACCGTTACCCACTGGCGTTTTGGTGACGCTAAGGACACACAGCGCAAACCCAGTGCATTTTCCCCGCCAGCTTGGCTAAACAAGCTGCTGACCCATCTTTCGTTCAGTGTGCAAGCCTTGCTCTGGGGCATATTGGTGCTGCTCAGCGCAGTTATGCTCTGGCGTTACCGGCAATGGCTTAGAACATTCGGCCAACAGTTGTTACCCAGTAAAAAACAGCCCGATGCCACGCCTACAACATTATTAGGCCTTGAAATTAGCACAGCCAGCCTGCCCGATGATTTGATTGGCGCAGCGCAAGCGCTTTGGCACAGCGATCCGCGTGCGGCATTAAGCCTACTCTACCGCGGCTTACTCAATCACTTAGCCGAAGTGCAGATGCTGCCTCTGACTGCCGCGCAGACTGAAACCGAAGTCCTAGCCCTGACTCAAGCCACACCTGAAGCCTTGCAACGTTATACCCAGCAATTGACGCATTATTGGCAGAACCTAGCTTGGGGCCAACGCTTACTGACACAGGCTCAATTCACCGATCTGTGCACACACTGGCAACAGCTGCAAGATCAGGAACGCACAGCATGAGGCGCTATGGGCTACTGATTATCACGGGGCTGCTGCTACTTGGCTTAGGCCTATGGCTCAGTCAAAAAATAACTCGTTATGAAGAGCGGGTTGAGTTAGGCGCAAGCCCTATAGCACGCAGCAATACCTATTTAGCTATGGAGTATTTTCTAGCTGAACAAGGCATCCCTGTCAGCTGGAGCCCTAGTTTGGCGCGTTTACCTGCGCCGCGTGCAGGTCAAGACACCCTGATTCTACTCAACAGTGATGCACAGCTGATCGATCAACAGCAAAGCATGCTCTTGCATTGGGTGGCGCAAGGTGGGCATTTGATTGTCTCTGCGCAACATGAGCCGCTGCATAACACACAGCACTCTTTGCTTAGCGGTCTTGGTATTGAAAAACAAAACAGCGCTGATTTAGATGAGCTAGAACCCAGCACCCAGAACGTCGCAAATTCAACACAATCAACGCCAAGCCAGGCCAAAGCAGACCTGACCCGCCTTTACCTTGAAAACGAACAATCACCAGCCTACTTAGCCTTAGATACCCAGAGCCATTTGCATGATAACGACAACCGCGCCCATGCTTGGGCAAACAGCCATGCTGCGACACACTTATTACAACTGAGTCACGGGCAAGGACTGATTACCGTGCTCAGCGACTTTAAGCTGTGGCAACACAAGCAAATCGGTAAATATGACCATGCATGGCTGCTCTGGTATCTGAGTCAAGACAGCCAAGTCACCCTGTTTAAGCCACCGGCACAACAGGGTTTATTCAAACTGCTCTGGCACTATTATGCGATTGCTTGCATGGCCTTGCTGGCTCTACTTTTACTGAGTGCTTGGTCAGCGGCCCCGCGCTTTGCACCGATTCGTGCATCCGTCCAGCACTCGCGCCGACAATTGGCTGAACACCTGCAAGCCGGTGCGTTGTTTAACCTGCGCTACAACGGCCAACGTAATCTTCTGCTGGCTTTACAAAAGGATATCAAGCAACGCGCACAGCTGCGTTACCCCGGCTTTGCCCAGCTCGCAGTGGCTGAACAATGGCGTATTTTGCAACAGCTGAGCAGACAGCCCATCGCATTGATCTCGCAAAGTATGCGCCCGCCTGCCACAAAAAAACTCTCTGCACAGGTGTTTACCCAGCACGTTGCGCGTTTACAACACTTAAGGAATGCACTATGAGCCAAAGCACCACTGATCTTGAATTAAATCTCAACGAGTCAGCCGCCAACACTGTTGCAGCAAGTGCTACTGAGCCAACAGACGCCAGCACCACCGCAGCTGACACCTTGATTAGCGCGCCAACAACGGACAACTCTGCAGACTCGCCAGCCAAAAGAACTGAACAACAACGCGCGCGCGCCAGCCGTTTGCTGCAAGCGGTACGCGATGAACTGGAAAAAGCCTTGATTGGGCAAACAGCCATTGTCGACGGCGTACTCTGTGCATTAATTGCCTCGGGTCACGTACTGATCGAGGGCGTGCCCGGGCTGGGTAAAACGCTACTGGTGCGCGCACTTGCACAATGCTTTAGTGGCCAATTTAACCGCATTCAATTCACCCCCGATTTAATGCCCAGCGACGTCACTGGGCACGCCATCTATGATCTGCAAAGCGAGCAATTTAAATTACGCAAAGGCCCAGCCTTTACCAACTTACTGCTGGCCGACGAGATCAACCGCGCACCGGCTAAAACGCAAGCGGCATTATTGGAAGTCATGCAAGAGCGCAGCATCACCCTTGAGGGACGCTCGCTGGCGGTGCCACAGCCCTTTATGGTGCTGGCTACACAAAACCCGATTGAACAAGAAGGCACCTACCCGCTGCCTGAGGCCGAGCTCGATCGTTTTATGGTCAAGCTGTACATTGATTACCCAGAGGAACACGAGGAACAACGCTTAGTCCGTGCCGTAACTCAATCTGCGCAAGCCGACATGCTTAATAGCACGCCGCTGCGTGTACTGTTGCAGCCACGTGACGTGCTGGCCATCCAGAAAATTGCTAGCGCCTTAACGGTGGATGATCAGGTGTTAAATTATGCGGTCAGTTTAGTGCGCATGACGCGCCAATGGCCGGGGCTCAGCAGTGGCGCAGGGCCGCGCGCGTCAATTGATTTGGTGCGCTATGCGCGCGCTCGTGCCCTGCTCAAAGGCCACGGGTTTGTTACCCCTGACGATATCAAAGACTCCGCACTGAATGTTTTACGCCATCGCGTTCACCTCTCGGCCGAACTGGAAATTGAAGGCGTGCCAGTCGAGCAGGTACTCCAACAATTGCTTAACCACGTTGCTGCGCCACGCCGATGAGCATTAAGCCGTCACGCAGACTGTTGCTCGGTGTTGGCAGCCTACTGCTCCTCGCCATCGGCTTAGGCTCAGCGCACGCGCTAAAAATTGCGCTGCCAGCACACTTAGACAGTGTCTTAATCGGTCTAGCGCTGACGGGCGTGGTCGTGGCCGCCCTCGATGCTTGGCGTTTATACCTGATGCCAGCACCCCGCTGCCAACGGCGTTTGCCACAGTCTTTATCCTTAGGGCGCAGTACTGAGGTGACGCTCAGCTTTAGCCATGCCTATACCACTGACGTACAACTGCAATGCTTTGATCATCTGCCCGATAGTTTTCAAACGGCACAACTGCCCTACCACGTCAGCCTGCAACCGCGGCATAGCAGCAACAGTCACTACCGCTTTACGCCGCTACGACGCGGGCGCTTTACCATCGCAGGTTGTGCAGTGCGTTTACCCAGCCCCATGGGTTTCTGGACTGCGCAGCACTTTTTAGCAGAGCCCAGCACTGTGCGTGTCTACCCCGATTTTGCCCGAGTGCAAAGTGGCCAGCTGCAAGCCAGTGCGCACTGGTTGAGCCTGCTGGGGATCCAGCAACAACAAAGGCGTGGCAGCGGGCTCGAGTTTCATCAGCTGCGCGAGTTTCGTACCGATGACAGCTTAAAACAGATCGACTGGAAGGCCACCGCACGTAAGCGCACACCCATTGCCCGTGAATACCAAGATGAGCGTGATCAGCAGATTATTTTTTTACTCGACTGCAGTCGCAGCATGCGCAGCCAAGATGGCGCGCTCAGTCATTTAGATCACGCACTCAACGCCTGCTTACTGCTGGCCTATACCGCATTGCGCCAAGGTGATGCGGTGGGCTTACAAACCTTCGGCGGCCCCTCATGCATTATTGCGCCACGCAAAGGCCAAGCGCAGATGCCCGTATTACTCAATGCGCTCTACGACATTCAAGCCACGCACAACAGCACGGATTACAGCGCCATTGTGCAACAACTCTTAGCCACACAAAAACGCCGGGCGCTGGTGATTGTAATCAGCAGTCTTGCCGATGAAGCTGACAGTGATTTAACCCTTGCCATGCAGCTTCTGAAAAAACATCACCGCACTCTGTTGGTCAGTTTACGTGAAGAGGTGTTAGATCAACTGCGTGAGCAGCAGGTGCACAACTACCAGCAAGCACTCTTATACTGCGGCGGCATCGACTACTTACAAACACGCCAGCACAATCAGCAAAAACTACTCAGCCAAGGTGTGGATCTATTGGATGTGCGACCCAGCCAGCTCACTGCTAAATTAATCAGCCATTACCTGCAGATAAAAAAATCAGGCCGCTATTAACTACAAACTAAAGTTACGCCTAGCGATATTAAGCACAGTTGCGCAACAGCGCATCAGCAGCAACCTCTAAGCTTTACAAAACAGCTATACTGATTTGTAAGCGTGTAGAACCAGTCGAGTTAAATATCTGCTCGATCGCTGCCAACACTTTCACAGCTATTCGTTAAGGAGCTTTATCATGGAATTAAACCAAATTTTAGTGGTTATTGATCCGACCTCGGGCGACTCGCAACCCTCCCTTGAGCGTGCTACATGGCTGGCTAAGCGCTCAAAATCAGCGGTTGAGTTACTTCTGTGTGAATACAACTCAGCCTTAGACGGCGGTTATTTTTTTGACGGCCCTGCGCAGCAAAAAGCGCGTGAGTCACTGCTGGAAAATCATACAACATGGCTCAACACACTGGCTCAGCCACTGCGTGACGCAGGCCTGAGCGTGAGTATAGAAGTACGCTGGGGTAAGCCCTTGCACAGCATGATATTGAAACGTATCAATGAACTTAAACCTGACTTGGTTTTCCGTGGCGCCACCACGCACGGTCTGTTACAGCGTCTATTCTTCAACAACACCTCTTGGCAGTTGATTCGCCAATGCCCGGTGCCGCTATGGCTGGTACGTGACGGCGCATGGCAAGGCGAACACATCTGTGCTGCAGTAGACCCAGTCCACAGCTCCGACAACACCGCAGCACTGGACCATCTTCTGGTCAAGTCAACCGCTGCATTAGCCGAGATGCTGGACCTGCAAGCCGATTACATCCACAGCTATGCACCGTTACCGCGCACCATGGTGTTCGATACCGAGCTGGTCGCCGCTTACGATCAATATGTTGAACGCAGCGCTAAAAATCACCGGGATGCATTTGCCAAGCTGATGGTTAATTACCCTATTGATAAGGCCAATCGCCACTTGCTGGAAGGTTTCCCGGAAGAAAGCATCCCTGCGTTTGTAAAAGAGCGCAATATAGATGTACTGGTGATGGGCGCTGTTTCACGCGGCAACCTTGAAAACGCTTTGATTGGTAACACCGCTGAGCGCGTGCTAGAAGCAACACACTGTGATTTGCTGGTGATTAAACCGCCTCGCCCAGCGCAGTAATAGAGTCAACGCCTAGCGTTTTTTACAGCGCTGGGCGTATTGTTTCCCCCCTCACCTTGCACAGGAGCCTCGAGATGGATTTGCGCCGTACTAAAATCGTTGCCACCATTGGTCCAGCCAGTAACTCTGCTGAGATTATTAAGCAACTTATTCTCGCCGGGATGGATGTCGCACGCTTAAACTTCTCCCACGGCAATGCTGATGAGCACCGTGCTCGCGCCTTACTGATTCGCGAACAGGCAGCCCTGCTCAATCGCCATGTGGCATTACTGGGCGACTTGCAAGGTCCAAAAATTCGGATTGCCCGATTCAGCGACAAGAAAATCGAACTGCAAGCCGGTGATGCTTTTCGCTTCTCGATCACCCATCCGCGTGATGCGGGCAATCAAGAGGTGGTCGGGATTGATTACCCTGACTTAGTCACCGATTGCAGTATTGGTGACGAGCTGCTTCTCGATGATGGTCGAATCGTGATGCAAGTGGAGAACGTAACGGCTGATGCCTTAGATTGCCGCGTGATTATTGGTGGCCCGCTCTCCGACCATAAAGGCATCAATCGCCGTGGCGGCGGCTTAACCGCGCCAGCACTGACTGAAAAAGATAAACACGATATCGCTTTAGCCGCTGAATTGGATCTGGATTATTTAGCGGTGTCCTTTCCCCGCGACGCTGCAGATATGAACCTGGCTCGGCGCTTATGCAAAGAAGCCGGCTGTGATGCTTGGTTAGTGGCAAAAATCGAGCGAGCCGAAGCGGTGAGCAACGATGAGGCGCTCAATGGTCTGATCAGCGCCAGTGACGCGGTAATGGTCGCTCGTGGTGATTTAGCGGTTGAAATTGGGGATGCCGAGTTGGTGGGTATTCAGAAAAAAATCATCGCCGCCGCACGCAAACAAAATAAAGCGGTGATTACCGCCACGCAAATGATGGAATCGATGATTCACAGCCCAATGCCAACCCGTGCCGAAGTCTCGGACGTGGCTAACGCAGCGCTGGATTACACCGATGCGGTGATGCTCTCTGCAGAAACAGCAGCGGGTGAATACCCTGTGCAAGCCGTGGCAGCGATGGCACGTGTGTGTTTGGGTGCTGAGAAAAACCCCATTATGCGCCGTTCAGCGCACCGCATTGGCCAGCAGTTTGAGCGCTGGGATGAGAGCATTGCTTTAGCAGCCATGTACACCGCCAATCACTTTCCAGGGGTCAAAGCCATTATCGCCCTCACCGAAAGCGGTTATACACCGCTGGTGATGTCACGTATTCGCTCATCCATGCCCATCTATGCGTTTGCTCCATCACGCCAAACCCAAGCACGCGTGGCTTTGTTTAGGGGTGTGTATACCGTGCCATTTGACCCCAGCGCTGCGCGCTCAACCTCGGTCAGCCATGCCACGGTAGAAGAGTTAGTCAAGCGCGGGATTGTTGAAGAAGGCGACTGGGTGATCCTGACTAAAGGCGACAGTTATCACGCGATCGGCGGCACCAACACCATGAAGTTACTGCATGTGGGGCACATTGTTCCCTAAAGCAGTGCTGCGTGCTCATCACTGCATCTTCAACACAGCAACAGCGCCTCTTAGCGATCTGAGCAATCAGACACGACGAGGCGCAGGGCCAAGCACTAAAGCACTACAGCGTCATGCCTAAGGCGGCAACCAGTTGTGTTAATGCTGCTGTCGGCGCATCAATTTGCACCCTCAAGTCAGGTAGTTCACGGCGTACTGGGTAGCTTTTGCGGACCTGATCAAAGGCTGCACGGCGCTGCGCAGCATCACCCTGCAGACTTAAACGAAAGGCTGCATCATCACTGCGCGGATCATAAACAGCACGGCAAAGTACACGTAACGCTTCCTCGATTGGCGTATGCGCAGCGATATGCATGGCTAATAGGGTTTGCGCAGGAAACTCAATCGCAGCACTATCGGTCAAGGCAAAATGCTGGCAAAAAGCTTGATAAATTTGGCGGGTGCCGCGGATTTTTCCATCGAGGCTGTAGCCGGCAATGTGCGCGGTGGCAATATCACAGCGCTGCGCCAACTCAATATCCACTTGTGGCTCGCCTTCCCAGACGTCCAGCACGGCACGCAGATCACTGCGCTGCGCTAACAACTGCTTTAACGCCTGATTATCCACTACAGCGCCACGACTGGCATTAATCAACCAGCTGCCCTGGCGTAACCCTTGCAGTTGCTCGGCACCGATTAAATGCTGGGTAGGACACTCACCTTGGGTGGTCAGCGGCGTGTGCAAACTGATCACATCACAGCATGCCAGTATGGTCGACAGATCAACATAGTCGCCGCCTTCAGCCTGTTGCCTCGGCGGATCACAGACTAAAACCTGCCAACCCAAACCGCGCAACACCTGCACCAGACGCTGACCCACCTGCCCGGCACCCACCACGCCATAGCAGCGCTGAGACAACTCCACCCCATCGCGCTCAGCCAGCGTCAGTAAGGCACCCAGCACATAATCCACCACACCACGGGCATTACAACCCGGCGCACTGGCCCAACCAATCTTGTGTGCCGCCAAGTAGTCCAAGTCCAAGTGATCTGTGCCAATGGTGCAGGTACCGACAAACTTAACCTGCGAGCCAGCTAATAAAGCTTGGTCGACCTGGGTCACCGAACGCACCAATAACACTTCGGCATCGCCCAGCACGGTACGGTCTAAACTACGTCCAGCCACACAGCGCAACGGGCCATGACGCTCAAACACCTCAAGCATGGGAATGTTTTCATCTGCCAGTATGCGCACTTGTATACCCTCTTGGTTGTTTAAAAAACTCTATAACGTTGCAGTAGACGATAATGATAGCTACCTAACGATCAGCACAACAGCGTAAACTATACGCGCTGCCAGCCTGTTTCTCACCTGCTGCTCGCACACCATTTTTTAACCTTCGCACTGCGCAGCAATGATTGCTGTATAGGCTTAATTCTAGGCTGTTTTGTATGTCCACTGTTTCTCGCTACCAACGTGTTACTGCCGAATGGCGTGTTCTGCTTAAACTGGCCGTGCCGATTATTATTGGTCAGTTGGCCAATACCGCTATGGGTTTTGTTGATACGGTAATGGCCGGACGCGTCAGTCCTAACGATCTGGCGGCGGTGGCCTTAGGTAACTCAGTGTGGGTGCCTATTTTCTTGCTCATGAGCGGTATTTTACTGGCTACCACAGCGAAAGTTTCACATGCTTTTGGCCGTGGTGCTGAGTTGGAGATGGGCTATTTAGTGCGTCAAGCGCTCTGGCTCGGTTTGGCGCTGGGTTGCGGGCTCGGTGTACTGCTGTGGAATGCACAGCCCTTGATGGCGTTAATGGGGGTTGATCCTATTTTGATCAAGCCAGCAATGGGCTATTTGCGCGCCGTCGCCTGTGGTTTTCCTTTTGTGGCGATTTATTTAGTGTTTCGCTGCTACAGCGACGCCCTAGGCTTAACCCGCCCCAGCATGGTGATTGGCATTTTAGGTCTGCTGCTTAATATTCCGCTCAATTACATTTTCATCAACGGCCATTTTGGCGTACCGGCCATGGGCGGCGTGGGTTGCGGCTGGGCAACCGGCTTGGTGATGGTATTTATGATGATCGCTATGCTGGTCTGGGTACGCTGGGCACCCTACTATAAATCCAGCCAAGTCTTTGCACTTTTTCAGTGGCCACAGTGGCCTGCACAGAAAGGTTTACTGGGACTCGGCTTACCGATTGGTATTTCTATTTTTGCCGAGGCCAGCTTGTTTTCGGTGATTGCACTATTAATTGGCGGGCTCGGTGCCAACGTCGTGGCCGGTCACCAAATCGCTCTCAACTTCAGTTCGTTAGTGTTTATGATTCCTTACTCGCTGGCGATGGCTACCACAGTGCGGGTAGGCCAAGCCTTGGGCGCCAATCGCCCTCGCGATGCGCGCTTCTCGGCTGGTGTGGCGATGGCCACGGGTTTGATTTGCGCCTGCGTCTCAGCCAGCTATATGTTTTTATTACGTGAGCATATTGCCCGTATCTACACCCCTGATGCTGCAGTGTTGGCAGTGGCTACGTCACTAATTATTTACTCGGCTATTTTTCAGTTTTCCGACGCCATCCAAGTCACTGCCGCTGGCGCTTTACGCGGTTATCAGGATACGCGCGTAACCATGTTGCTGACCCTCTTCTCATACTGGGGTGTCGGTCTACCGATTGGCTATGTGCTGGGTCTCACCGATCGGTTTGGTTTAGCACAGGGCCCTGCAGGCTTATGGCAAGGCCTCATTGTTGGCCTCAGTTGCGCAGCGCTGATGCTGGGCATGCGTTTACATAAAATAGCGCGCAAACATATTTATGCCGCAACCCCAGGCTAAGCTTTAGTTTGGTCCTCAGCTAGCGCAATCAGAGCATCACTCTGCATGGCACTGCCTGTTGCTGCTGCGCAAGCCATTGGCTATTAAAATATATTGCATAGCCCTATAAAAACCTTCGAATCTGTCCAACTCAGCGCGATATCAACCCTGTCGAATACACGCAAAGCTATAGCGCATGCGGCTTTGCAAAAACAATCCACAGAGCCTGTGGATAACTCTGTGGGTAAGGTGCTAATAAATGCGCTTAATGGCCACAATACGGGGCTTTGCCACAAACTGATGTTTTTTTCACCAAAACAATAAACCTTTATAAATCAAGAACTTACAAAGTCAAGAAGTAAATAATCAAGTTTTAAAACAAGCCTTGGGGTCTTTTTATCAAACACCTGTATAAATGTGCACAACTTCCTAGCGCCTAACAAATACGAAGTAAATATCAAGGGAATAAGCACACATTTTTAAATTATTTTAACGCCTTCTGGGTTGACAAATGCCGAAGCACTGGCCAACCCAGAGGATTGTAGTTAACGCGCCTGCACTTGCAATACTTCAGGAGTGTCCGAGTAGGCTTGCCACTCAGGACGGTACATCGACTCCACTTGCGCCGGCGGCATCACATAGCGCCCTGGGGTCACCGCGCGCGCTAAATACAACAGATGCTTCACTTCCCGCGCAGGAATAGCCAGCGCAGCCACATAGCGGTCATCACGGTACTCTTGATGGACAATATCGGCATTTTGCATGGCTTCCTGCCAATCACGTAAAGCACTGCTGGCTTGCGTTAAACTGGCTGAGCTTTGCGCAAGGTTTTGATTTTCCAGTTCTAAACCGGCCGGCAGCAAGTCCACCACTAAAGCATCTGGCACAGTCTCTGTCGTACGTACTGCCAAGTGCACCACGACTAAATCACCACTGCGCAACTTATTCATATTTAACAGCTGGCCTTTAGTGTCCAAGTACTGACGCTCAATACTTAATACACGACCACCGGCTGCCGGTGCTTGGCTTGGGTAACCACTGAGCTGTAAACGCTGGTACAGGTCCTTGCTGCTTGAGGTCGCAAGATTCAGGCCGGCACGCAATTGCTGCTCATCCAAGAGTTGCAGGCTGTGATCGGCCGACAATGAAATGCTTTGCGCAGCCGACTGCAACTCTGCTTGCCAGCTGCTATCAGCCGTGCGCAACTGCGCCCGCGCCGCCATAAACAGCGCATTGCGCTCTTGTGTCGATAACCATCTACGGGTGTTTAGGCTGTCTGCCAAAGCAAACATACGCTTAACCTGCTCAGACTCAGCTAAATCATACTCTTGCAGCAAAGCTAAGATTTGCGCCTGATCACGCAATTCACTGCCGTAATCGGCCATATACAGCTCATCACTGCGCTGCACATTTAAACCTGCATGCAAAGCTTGCTCAGCTTTGGGCACGTCCCCCATCCACTGTAACGCTAAGGCTAAATGCACTAAAGGCAAGCCCGAGCGTGCATCCTGACGGCGCTCAAACAAACTGCGCAAAGCCCCCAAGGGTGCATTTTTGTCGCGCGCCAAGACAAAGCCGGCATAGGCTTGCACAGCAAAACGAGTGCTTTCTGGCGCTTGTGTGTAATCACTGTCAATTAAGTAGCCTTCTTGTAAATAACGTAGCAAGCGCTGTTGCGCGGATTTCAGTGCCGCAGGCGGCACAGCAAAGCCTTGCTCGCGGGCCCGCAATAAAAAGTCAGTGACATACACTGTCGGCCAATACTGCTCGGAGCCTTCAGCATTCCACATGGCAAAACTGCCGTTGTAGCGCTGCATCGCTAATAAACGCTCAATGCCTAACTCAATTTGCTGACGGCGATGCTCTGGCGTATCACTGCTGACCCGCACACCATCAAGCTGCGC
Source organism: uncultured Thiopseudomonas sp. (assembly GCA_964385265.1). Taxonomy (GTDB): domain Bacteria; phylum Pseudomonadota; class Gammaproteobacteria; order Pseudomonadales; family Pseudomonadaceae; genus Denitrificimonas. The sequence continues at coordinate 52,776 of CAYLOI010000005.1, read as the reverse complement.
ATCGTTGATGTACAAGGATGCCAACAAACCACTGGTGGTTTGCTCTGAACAGCCATACGGATAGGCATCTAAGGCACGCAAATGCTCAGCAATATTGAGCGGTGGCCGACTCGACACACTCAGCAGTGCTTGCAGACCACCGCGCTGATAACCTGCTAAAGCTTCTGGCGGCAACTGCCAGTTTTGCTCAGCATTGATCACCGCTTGATAACTGCGACTTTGCGCAGGATAGGCTGGACGTACACCAAGGGTCCAACTGCGAGTTAACGGTACTAAGGTTTCATCAGGCAACTGCATGCCATCCACCTGCAGGCGCAATTCGCCAATACCATAACCAGGTAAGGCTCTGATCGGCAGATCAAGGATTTTGCGCTCTTTGGCCGCCAACTCGACTTGCAGAGGCTCTGCGCCATTGGCGATAGCCAGCAAACCATTGCTACTCAGTTGCACTGCTACGCTTTGCGCCTGATCGGTCAGGTTGTGTAAGTCCAATGCCACTTGACTGTGATCGCCACCGGCTAAAAAGCGCGGCGCCGACAGCTCAGCCACTAAAGGTGCAGCCACCTCAATAGGTTGCTCAGCCATACCAAACTGATTATCTGTCCACGCTTGCGCGGTTAAACGTAAACGGCCATTAAAGTCGGGGATAGCCAAAGTGATTTCTGCTTCGCCTTGCGCATCCAGCGTCATCGCCTGACTTTGCAAAGCGACAATATTCACATTGGTTTGTGGGCGCTTACCGCCAGCGGCTAAATCCGCATCACCACCAAACAGCATGCGGGCTAAACGACCATTACCTGCTTCAATCAATTGCCCATACACATCAAACTGATCAACGCTGTAGCCTTTGCGGGCAAAAAACTCGGCAAAAGGATCCGGCGCAGCAAAGTTGGTGATGTTTAAAATCCCCATATCCACCGCCGACAACAGCACCTGCACGGGTTGCCCAGCAGGTTGTCCATCAGCCGCTTGCGCTTTGAGTTTAACCGTCAAAGGTTGACCCGGGCGCATCCGCTCTGGCGCTTGCAAGGTCAGCGCTAACTGCCGATCGCTGCGCTGCAAAGGTAAATGCAGTAAGCCCACGGCACGCTTGGGGGTAATTTGCGCTTGGCGTTCACCGGGGCGCACCACCAGTGCACTGATGTATAAATCATGGCGCAACCAGTCGTCAGCAATGGGGATATCAACCGTAGTGCCTTCTTTCGGCACATTCAGTGGCTGCCACCAGAGCGGTCCTGCGGCGGACTCAACCAATAAATAACCACTACCCGCCGCTGGAGCATTGATGGTAACGCGCGCGGTCTCGCCATTGGCGTAAGCCGGTTTATCCAGCGCCAACTTGACCTGATCAGGGCGTACAGCACCACCTGAGGCATTATCTTGCTGCGCGTAACCGGCCCAAAAACCGAGGCTACTGACCATTTTAGTGCGCGGATCTTCTACCTCAACACGGTAAGGTCCCCACTGCACCGGGAAGCTCACTTTAGCGCTAGCACCCGCTTCGATATTGATCGTTTGCTCACTGACTGTCAGCAGTTTTTTATTGTAGTTATTGCTCCAACCACTGCTGTCAGAATAATTCCAATAGTAATCGCGGCGCTCGCGAATCAAACGCACCTTTAGTTGCTCAGCCGCCAGTTTCTCACCTTGTGCATTGGTCAGGACCAGTTCAAATTCTGGCTGACTCTCGGCATCCACTTCTTCACCTTGGAAAATGCCACGAATACCCGGCAACTCAGGCGCTGGCCATACCGCTTGCACAACACGACGGGTGACTGGACGGCCGGCGGACTCCAAAATACTGGCCTGTACAATCAAATTCAGCGGTGACTTGCTCTCTGGCCATTGGCTGTCAACTTTGATCTGTGCGTGACCCTCTGCATCGAGGACCAGTTCATCCAAATCAATTTCTTGTTTAAGCGCTTCATCATCGCTGACCACGCCAAACTGAAAGCCTGGCAAGCTGCTGACCGCTTCGCGCAAAGGCCGTACATACAGCTGACCAGTGATGCGATTACCCGAGGCCGGTGCGCCATACAAATAACGCCCCTCCACCGCCACCTGCAATGCCGCTTGCGGTGTAATCGGTGCAGACTCGGCGTGTAACTCAAGAGCCAGACGTTCAGGCAAGAAGTCTTCGACTAAAATGTCGTAGACCTGCTTAATGCCGCCGCCCAAGTCGAGCAATAACTGCCAGCGACCGGTCGGCGCATTTTCGCCAATCGGCAGTTGGTATTGATATAAACCTTTGTCATCGGCCTGCCAGACAAACTCACGACTGATTTGTTGGTCAGGACGGCGCACTTCAACTTTAATCGGTTGCGCCGCGACCTGCTGGCCGTCGGCATCACGCAACAAACCATTGAGCAGAACTGTTTCACCGGGACGGTAAAGATCGCGCGGACCAAAGACAAAAAACTGCAACGCCTGCCCAGCTGGCCCGGCAATAGCAAACTCAGCTAAATCTAGACTGGCACTGTTTAACTGTAAAAAACTGGTGTGCTGACCATGTTGAGCGAGCAAAAGATTGGCTTTATCGGTAATAGGCAACTGCGCATGGCCTTGCTTATCGGTTTTAGCCGAGGCTAAGACCTGCCCTTTCTTATCTAAAATCTGCAGTTCAATGGCTTCCAAAGGCAAGCCATTGGATAGGGCCTGCGCAAACACATCCAATTGCTGCTGAAAACGGTGTGCAGACACAGCAATATCACTGACAGAAAACACTGTGGCCGGCTGTGAATAATTATAGCTACCGGCTTCGCGCATTACCGCAAGATATACGCCCGCCTCGTTCAGCGCTTTAATAGGTTTGATCGGCAGTTGTAGCGTTTCACGGGTATTCAGTGCAGGCTTTAACTCAAAGCGCGCAGTGTGCGCCAGCTCGGCTAAGGTCAGTAATTCTTGCGCCTGCCACAACTCCAGGCTTTGATTGCGTCCCCACCGTGCTAAAAACTCAGGCAAAGCCGCGGGTTTAATGCGGAAAAACTCAACATCCACATGCTCAACATTGAGCGCCAGCACCGGCAAGCCTTGGCTGAACTCAGCCGGCAATAACGAGCCGCGACTGGCAAAGCCCACAGAGGGTTGCAAATCTCGGGTTGTTAGTTTGCCACTGAAATCTTCACCAAGCTGGGCCTGGTTAAAGGCGAGCAAGCCCTTATCCACACTGATGATCAAATTGCGCTGCGGTGGAATATGGCGCAGGCGTAACTCTAATAAGTCCTCACTCAATTCCCAAGCCCCATCGAGCTTGCCGTTTTTGCTGTCCACCGCATGGACTTTCTGAGCAAAGTTTTGTCCTTCTTGCAATGGCACAGAGAAGGTTAAGCTCAAGACGCTGGCACCGTTTTCTTCCAGCTCAGACAGATCTAACACCTGCAGTGCTTGATCTTTATACTGCTGCGCCAGTACTGCAGGGTCGTTTATCGGCTGGGTGCGCACAGCATCCCCGGTCGAGGCTTGTGGTACAACTGGGCTCACCGCCTGCTCGCTTGAATCACACGCGCTCAGCATCAATACCAGCAACGTGCTAAAAAGTCCTTTGCGCCACATACACAGCTCCAACATAATTTGAATAGTCTGCGCACACTATAAACGACAGACCATGCTGGCGACCATGCACCGTATCCGCAAAGCTGAAAATTGCGCCACAGCACACTGCTGCAGTTATACACAGAGGCTGTGGATAACTCTGTGCATACTCTGTTTAAGGATCGCGCAAACAGCGCATGCATCAGCCTCAGCCAACTCTGCCTGTTTTTTAACCAGCACTAAATAGCCAATAAATTCAATAACTTAGACAATCTAAGTGGCTAAGTAAAACGCACAGCGACGATCTTGCTGTGCAGCTTTATCCATCAGCACATTGTGCACAAGTGTTTATCCGCGCATATTTACTGTAACTTGTGATTGAAAGGCCGTCCTAGCTTGCTAGAATGCGTTAATGATTTGATAAGGCATCCCATGAAACGATTTAATTTGCGCAATGAAATTTTATTGCAGTTGGTAGAGTCTGCCCAAGATGGCATCGTAGTGGCTGAGAAAGAAGGTGACGACACTATTTTAGTGTATGTCAATCCGGCTTTTGAACGCTTAACCGGTTACAGCGCAGAAGAAATTTTGTATCAAGACTGCCGCTTTTTACAGGGTGAAAACACTGACTTGGCTGCAGTAAAAATCATCCGCGAGGCTATTGATGAGCAGGCACCAGTGCGTACTGTGCTGAAAAACTACCGCAAAGATGGCTCAATCTTTTGGAACGAGCTCAGTGTCACGCCATTCTACGATGAGCTCGATCAAATCACTTATTACATCGGCATTCAAAAGGATGTCAGCATCCAGGTTGAACTGGCCCTAGAATTAGAGGCCGCACGTGAAACCATTGAGCAACTGACCGAGCAACTGGCTAAACCTTTATAAGTTCAGCGGCGCAAACCACTGCGCCCAAACCCGCAGCTCGCAATTGACACTCGGCGGTTGAATATCAACTAAGGCATCATTGCCCAGCACCCAAGTGCGCATCGACGCGTACTTTTTAAAGCTTTGCGTCCATGGCGCAGATGCATCAGCCTGATCATCAATAAACAACACCGCCTGCACCGCCAAAGGTTTAGCTAAAGCAAACACCTGCTCCAAGCTCACCGACTGATCAAGCTCAATGGGTTGATAACCCTGCTCAAAGCAAAACAACGCCACCAGAGGGGTTAAGTAGGCTGAGCTGTGCGCGGCCTTTTGGATAACAATACGTTGGCTGGGTAACACTGTTTGACTGTGCAAACTGTGTAAGCGCACCTGCAGTCGGCGCATCAAACTGCTCTGCCAAAATGCAAACAACACCGCATGGTTTGCATGGCGCTGTAACTGCTGCTCAATTTCAACCAATAAGACACGCATGGCATTGAGGCTATAATCGGCAAATAAGCGATCCAATAAGCGCTCAAGTTTTTGCACCTGCAGCTGTCCGACCGCCTGACAGATTTTTTCCAACAACTGCTGACTGTCATCATTCGACACTGCAGCGCTCACAGCTACGTGCCGTGGCGTGACATCACTGATCACCGATTTAACTCGACTGATCGGCACGCCTTCATCCATTAAACGTAAAGTTTCATGGAGAAAATCAATATGTTCCTGAGTATATAAGCGATGCCCAGACTCAGTGCGCACCGGTTCAATCAGATTATAACGGCGCTCCCAAGCCCGCAGAGTTATAGGATTCACCCCGGTCAAACGAGCGACTTCGCGGATCGGGTACAGTGCGTTTTGGTCGATTGCATCGCTCATTAGGCATCACACTCAGTAAATTTTTTAAAGGATAAAACATATACACAACTTATGCAGCCGCCGATAAGTGTACCGACCCAGACTGATTTTGGCGACGACTTAACCACTTAAGGTTTGAGTCCGGCAATCAAGCTGCGCTTAAGTGACTCAGATAGCGGCTGTTGCCCCAACCAAATTCCAAAATACACGGCTTTAAAGCCCGGCGTATCGATTTGCACTAAAGTTTTGCCGTTGAGTATTAAAGCGCTGCCCCGCTCTGGTTGAAAGTCCAGATGGTAACAATCGCCTGGTTTAACCGGCTGATAGGCCGCATGCAAGCGAGCAACTGCCCTTTCTAACTCTAGTGGCAAAGACTCAGGCAAAGCTTGCTGCGCACCCTTAATAAAATCTTGCACCGACAACTCTCGTGCATAGCAAAGCTCAAGACGCGCTGGCGTGTTGTCTGCCAAAGCCTGTTTTAAAGTTAAATTGGCGTCAGTAAAAAAAGCCGCGCTATAGATTTTAAACAAACCCCAGCGCGCAGTGCCTTCACCCACTTGAGTTAAATTAGCACTAGCAACTGTGCTCAGTGCTAATAAAATAAAGCCGCACACAATCCTCATGGCTGTACCTTGCTAAAGAACAAGGTCACCTCGCCCACCTTAAAGCCCCATTTGCTGACTTGGGCACGATTGAGCATCACGCCATCGGATTGCAAGAACATCCAGTCATCAAATTTGACATGGATGCTGCTGTCTTTGTATGGCAAATCTAAGGTGTAGCGCCAACTGAACACTGAGCCTGCGCTATGCCCCACTGCCTCACCGATCACATCGCCAGCCGTACCGCTATACAGGTTGTCCCCAAGACGCTTAATCAGCCAAACGCGCTGTTCTTTTTCACCATCGTCATAGACAAAACGCTCATCCAAAGTCAGCACATCATCATTTACCGTACCGGTGATCGCCACTGTAAAGCGGTGCTTGACCACACCAGAACGGTCTTGAAACTGGCCGTAGGCTTGGGTCTGGCCTGCAAAGTAAGTAAACAGATCCAATTTGGGCTGAGTGTCTGCGTAGTCCTGCACTGTCGGAGCGCTACAAGCGCTTAACAGTAATAACGCTGCTAGCGCAAAATAAACCTTACGAATACTCATAGCTTATGCTCCAAGGTCAGTTGCACCACATCGGTGGATTGGCTTTCAAAACCTACACGGCAATAGTCAAGGTAATAACGCCAGATCCGCTGAAAACGTTGGTCATAGCCCATCTTTAATAGCTCGTCGCTGTGTGCAGAAAAATCCTGATGCCACAACTGCAAAGTACGTGCGTAATCCTGTCCAAAGCACAGCTCATTGCTCACCTTAAACCCGTGCTCGCGCGCCAGTTCATGCAACTGTTGCTTAGAGGGCAATAAGCCACCGGGGAAAATAAACATCTGAATAAAGTCGACATCATTTTGATAGCGTTCAGCCCGTGCATCTTCAATGGTGATCACTTGCAACATGGCTTTGCCGCCCTGTTTCAGCAAACGTTTGAGCTGAGTAAAGTACTCATGCCAATACTCTTTACCCACCGCTTCAAACATCTCAATACTAACAATATGATCAAACTGGCCTTGTTGATGGCGGTAATCCATCAACTGTAACTGCGCTTGCTCGGCCAAGCCTTGGCGCTGCATACGCTGCTGGGCAAATTCAAGCTGCTCAGCGGATAAAGTAATGCCTGTCACTTGGCAGCCGCGCTGCGCTGCACGCTCGGCAAAACCGCCCCAGCCACAACCAATTTCGAGAATATGCTGACCGTCCTGCCAGTCCAACTGATCAAGAATACGCTGGTACTTGTTGATCTGCGCATGCGCCATAGTCTGCTCAGGCTGAGCAAATAAAGCACTGGAATAACTCATGGTTTCATCCAGCCACAGCTGATAGAAATCATTGCCCAGATCATAATGCGCACTGATATTTTCGCGGCTGTTTTCAATCGAATTATGGTTACTGCGGTGGCGCTTTAAAAAGCGTTGATAAAACCAATTAAAACCTAAACGCGTATCGCTGAGCGCTTGTTGATTGGCTGCGCCAAGGGTTAGCAAGGTATGCAAACATGGCGTATCAATCAGTTGATCAGCATAAGCTTTAGCAAAACCCAGTTCACCTTGACTGCTAAACAACCAAATAAACTTCAGCGGCTGGTGAATGATTAACTCAGCATGCACGCCTGGATTAACACCACTAAAGCGGCGCTCTTGCTCACCAATGCTAACTGTTAAGGAGCCATGCTGCAGTCGGTCAAAGGGCAAGTGTTTGAGTAACCAAGCCGCCAACTTAGGCGTGCGCGATGAACCCAGCAAGCGGCTTTGTGTGCGCGTTAACATAATGTCATCTCCGAATGGCTGTATTGCACAGCTTCTAAATGCTTAGGGGTGCGATGAAACTTGCCGCCTTTAAGGACGATTTTTAACGCCCACCAGTGAATCAAAGCGATGACTTTAAGCATGCTTAAAGGGGCAAAACCGACCTGTTTAATTAAGTGGCGATCAGTCAAATCCAAAGCGCGACCGGCTTCACTGGCACTAAAAAACTCAACGTCATCGCGTGTTTCACGAATACTGGTAAAGACCTTGTCCGCCGGTGCGCCAAAGCGAAAATGGTAGCGGGCATCCATCTCAATAAAAGGTGAAACATGGAAGATTTTCTCTGCTTGCGCCTGAATGATTTTCTCGTTGCCACCCGCCAGTTTGAGCACATAGTGATGCCACTGGCCAAAGGTGTTACTGACCTCACCAATAATGGCGATCAGCTGATTACTGGCATCGTAGGCATACCACATCGATAACGGATTAAAGCTGTAGCCGAGCACGCGCGGATAACAGATCAACTCTGCCCGCGCCGGACGTTCGATACCGTACTGCGCTAGAAAACCATCCAGCCATTGCCGCCACGGCGTACCATCACGAGCACCATGGTCTTTGTAATTGAGGCTGACTAAATTAAAACGATTAAGGCTCAACCAGCGTAACTGCTGCGTTTCTCGCTCAATGCAATCCAAATCCACTTTGATGCTGAAAGTGCGATAGGCAAAGCGGTACTCCACTGGCTTTTTACGCGCATGCGCCACTTGGCCGACATAGAGTTGCGATGTCATAGCGCCTCCCAGGGCAAATTCAACTGCCACAATTTGGCTAAATGTGCGGCGCTGGCCAAACCATCTTCATGAAAGCCGTAACCGGTATAAGCACCCGCAAACCAGCAGCTTTTCAGCCCTTGGATACTGGGCAGCTGCGCTTGCGCCTCTATGGCTTGCGGATCAAACACCGGGTGCTGGTAATCAATGGTTTTCAGCACCGAATCGGCACGGGGTTCAACAATGGGATTGAGGGTGACAAAAATATTTTCTGTCGTTGCCAGCGGCTGTAGAGCATTCATCCAATAGGTCACAGCCACTGCGCGCTGAGCTTGATAGTTTTTACCACTAAGGTAGTTCCATGAAGCCCAAGCCAGCTCTTTGTTGGGCATTTGCGCAGGGTCGGTGTGCAACCAAGCGCGGTTGTGCTGATAGGTGAAATTGCGTAACAAATCGAATGTTGGATCATTGAGCAAGGCATAGGCTTCATCGGCATGACAGGCAAATACCACATGATCGAACACATGGCTTTGTCCATCACTGCTGCGCAGCGAGACTGTCTGCCCAACTGTGTCAGCCAGCGCTACCTCAGTCACGCCATGCTGACAAACAGCAAAGCGGTTCAGGGCGACGATTTTGTCTAAATAGCTACGCGCGCCATTGATCACGGTACGCCACTGCGGACGATCGTTAATATTTAACAGACCATGATTGGCAAAAAACTGCAAAAAACTCTGCGCTGGAAACTGCAGCATGGTTTCGGTTGGGCAGGACCAAATGGCTGCCGCCATTGGTAATAAGTAATCTTGCTGCATGCTCTGACCAAAACCGTTTTCAGCCAAGTAATCTCCGAGGGTGAAATGCTTGGGCAAGCCCTGGGCAAGATCAGCTTTGGCCAGCTTATTAAAACGTAAAATATCAGCAATCATGCGCCAATGCCGCGGTGAGAATGTATTTTTGCGTTGAGCAAACAAGGTGTTCAGGTTGTTACCAGCGTACTCCAAACGACCCTGATCAATCGATACAGCAAAACTCATATCAGTGGGATGAGTGGCTACATCTAAGTGAGCAAACATGGCTTTGAGCAAAGGATAGTTGGGCTCGTTGTAAACAATAAAGCCTGTATCCACTGGAATTTGCTCGCCACTGGCTAAGGTTATATCCAGGGTATTGGTATGCCCGCCCAGTGTTGGGTTTTTCTCAAACAGAGTGACCTCATGCTTCTGGCTGAGAAACCATGCACTGCTGATGCCGCTGATGCCGCTGCCAATCACGGCTACTTTGTATCTTTTCTCAGAGTCGAACATTTTTCTGACACCTTGCGTATATTTGCTATATATTAGTTATACACAACCTATACGTGCTTGTACAAGGTGCAGTATGAAAAAAAATATTAAACAACAACGCATTTGGCTGGTCGGCGCCTCACACGGCATAGGTTTTGCGCTGGTAAAAATCTGGCTCGAACAAGGCCATCAAGTGATTGCCTCAGCGCGCCAAGCCGAACAATCAGCAGACTTAGCCCAACTGCAACAGCGTTACCCTGCACAATTGCAGTGTTTAAATGTGGATGTCAGTGACGCACAGGCTTGTGCAGTACAGGCGCAACAAGCATGGGCGTTGTTCGATGGTTTAGATCTGTGGTTTTACAATGTCGGTGCTTACCAGCCCATGACCTGTGAGCAATGGGACTGGTCGGCATTTATGCAGATGAATCACAGCAATTACTTGGGCGTGGTAGCCTTAATGCTGCCCTTGCAAAAATTATTTAAAGCACAAGGCCATGGCCGCTGGGTGTGGAATGCCAGCTTAGCCTCGTATTTTGGCCTGCCCTATGGCGGTGGTTATTCGGCACCCAAAGCCGCATTGGTCAACCTAGCCCAAGCCCTACAGCCTGAACTTGCTGCGCAACAGATCAATTTACAGATTATTAATCACGGCTTTGTACGCACCCGTTTAACTGAAAAAAACCAGTTCGCCATGCCAGGTTTGTTAGAGCCTGAGCAGGCCGCAGCGCAGATTGCGCAAGCGCTGGAGCGCAGTACAGCCTTCGAAATTCGTTTCCCGTTGCGTTTGCGCATCATCCTCAGCCTATTGAAGTGGATGCCCTACGCTTGGTCTTTGGCACTGACCGCCAAAATGTTAAGGAATTGATCATGACTGCGATAACTGAGGTATTGGCCAACTACAAACAGTTGTTTGAAAACCTAAGCCCAGACAGCGTTGAAAACGATTTTGTGCAGGTTTTCAGCTCTGATGTCTACTTTAAAGACCCCTTTAATGCCGTGCATGGCCTAGCGCAACTGCAAACTATTTTCCGCCATATGTTCAAGACTTTAGAGCAACCGCAGTTCACTATTTTGCACCTTGCCGGTCAGGCAAACAGCGGTTATCTAGAATGGCAGCTAACCTTTAAGCTCAAAGCCAAGGGTGAGACTCAGTTGATTCAGGGCGTCAGTAAAATTCAAATCAACCCACACAATCAAGTCTGTAGTCACATTGATTACTGGGATAGCGGTGAATATGTCTATTTAAAAATACCACTATTAAAGCGCGTGATTGCCATGATCAATAAACGCCTCAGCAGCCAATGAATAAGCGCAACACATTGAGCCAGCCCCTGATTTACGGACTGGCCGCTTGGCCACTGGCGATGCTGGGTATTCCGTTGTATGTGTATTTACCCAGCTATTACCATCAACTCGGGCTTGAGCTGGCCATGGTCGGCAGCATGCTACTGCTAGCGCGGCTCAGCGATATCATCTCTGACCCGCTAGTGGGCGTGCTCTGTGATTACACGGGGCAGCGCGGCCGTTACCTGTTGATCCTGCTGGGCTGGCTGTTACTGCTAATTGGCCTGTGGCAACTCTTGCTGCCGTCGCAAACCAGCGCTGGGCAATTGCTGCTTTGGGCCATGTGGGTGTACCTGGCTTGGACTCTGATTATGATTCCTTACCAAGCCCTCAGCGCGCAGGTGAGCCAACAGCCCCATATCAAAACCTATTACACCGCCAGTCGTGAAGGCTTTGCTGTGGTTGGCGTAATTACCGTCTTAGTGCTGCCTTTTGTGCTGGATGACAGCCAAGACTATCAGCAGCTGTTCCGCCTGCTCTATCCACTGGTAAGCCTGAGCCTCACCTTGGCCCTAGCCCTAATGCTCTGGCGCTTACGCCTGCTCAAACCCGGGCCGGCACAGCACAAAAGCAGCGTACTGACAATCAATACCTTACGTTTAATCTGGCGTGACCATAACAGCCGCACCTTGCTGCCAGCGTACTTTCTCAACAGCTTAGCCAATGCCCTACCCGCCACTTTATTTTTATTGTTTGTGGAACACTTTTTACACTTGCAAGCCTATATGGGTTTATTGCTATTGGGCTTTTTTCTCAGTGGCATTTTGGCGTTACCACTGTGGGTCTGGTTAGCGAAAAAGATCGGTAAGTATGCAGCTTGGCGCGTATCGATGCTTAGCGCTTGTCTCAGCTTTATCTGGGTGTTTAGCTTAGCCGCGGGCAGCCTGTGGGGCTTTGCCCTGATCTGCTTAATCTCTGGTTTGAGTGTCGCCGCGGACGTGGCCTTGCCCGCTTCAATTCAAGCAGATATCGCGCAAGATTTAAGCACAAAAAATGGCAGCATGAGTGGTTTATTGTTTGCTGTGTGGGGCATGTTGACTAAGCTGGCCTTGGCTTTAGCGGTGGGTCTGGCCTTACCTGCGCTGGGCTGGCTCGGCTGGGAGCAGCACAGCGCTGCAAGCTTGCAAGGCTTGCTCTGGCTGTATGCCGGCGCGCCTATTGCGCTGAAGCTTATAGCCCTGTATTGGCTGCGCCATGCTCGTTCAGCCTCAGATTAATTGATCTGGCAACTGCTTGAGTTGCGTCGTCGCCACTTGGCCCACAGATTATAAACAAGATTTCCCATGTGGCTGATGCCGGGCAAACTGAGCAAGGCTACTGTTTTGCGCATGCCTGCTGCATGCCAATAGGCCATGGTGGCATTGAAGCCAATGTGCATTGTCTGCCCATCAAAAAAATGGATACGCGTCAGCAAGTCTTCAAGGGTATAACCCTGCGGCAGCTGAAAGTCTGGCGCGCTGATATCAATCAACTGCACAGCAGGCTCTAAACGCGGGCGCAGGTGCTCGATTTCTCTGCGACAAAAACCGCAGGACGCATCGTAGTAGAGCTGAGCATTGTGAGTCGCCATACAGTCACCTTAATACAGGTACATAGAATGTCTGCACAGTATCCGAACAATCCTGCGCCTGCTGCTTTTTCGCTAAATAACACTTACCACATTAAATCATCAGGAATTTGGTAGGCCGCGTACGGATCATCTTCGCTGACTTCTTGCGTGACTATATTGAGCAGAACAATGCGGCGCTCATCACGCTCTTGAATTTTTAACGCGGCTTCCCGTGGGATAATCTCATAACCGCCACCATGTTTAACGATAGCAAGGCTGCCACTGCTGAGCTTATTGCGCACCATATCGTTGACCGCTATGCGCTTCACTTTTTTATGGTCAACAAAATTGTAATAGTCTTCAGTATCCAACTTAGGCAAACGTGCACTTTCGATCAACTGGCGAATTTGCGCGACCTGGGCTTTGCGCTCAGCTTTTTCTTGCTGTTCACGATTCAGCTCTTGATCACGCTTTTGCTTTTCAGCCATAGCCTGTAACGCCGCTTGGCGTTGCGAGTCATCCACCTCTACTGCGCCTTTTTTCTCTAGACGCTGCTGTCTTTTTTGCTCTTTAGTGGCCTGCTTAGCCTGTTTTTCATTGACCAGTCCCGCTTTAAGCAACTGATCACGCAAAGATAAACTCATCTGATTCTAAACCTGTCTTTAGTCATTTAAAAAACACAGCACGCCAAGCGCCGCGCATATTACTGCGTGCTCAACCTCTGTTTAGCTAAGTTCCATAAGGCGTCTAACTGTGCCTCGCTACAATCAGCGATGGCCATGCCCTGCGCTTGTGCTTGCTGTTCAACAAGCTGAAAACGTTGAGAAAATTTAATATTTGCCGCACGCAACGCCGTTTCCGGGTTCAGCTTCAGATGGCGTGCAACATTCACCGTTGCAAACAGCAAGTCACCCAACTCATCGCTAATCGCTGCTGCATCACCACTGGCAATTGCCACTCGCACTTCTTGCAACTCTTCGTCAACCTTATCCAAAACTGGCGCCAAACTGCTCCAATCAAAACCCACATTGGCCGCACGTTGTTGTATTTTCAGGGCACGACTCAGCGCTGGCATGCTAAGAGGAATATCGTCTAACACACTGACTGTTTGTTGCGCAGGTGTCTGTTCGGCTCGTTCTTGCTGTTTGATCTCTTCCCAGCGTTGTTTGATTTGCTCAGTGCTGCACGGCGCAGTGTGCTGTGTGTCATACAAATCACCACTGGGAAAGACATGCGGATGACGGCGCACCAGCTTCTCGGTAATGCTATGCACCACCGTAGAGAAATCAAACAGCTGCTGCTCATGGCCCAACTGGCTGTAATACACCACCTGAAACAGCAAATCGCCCAACTCACCGGGCAAGTGGTCAAAATCCTCACGCTCAATGGCATCCGCCACTTCGTAGGCTTCTTCGAGGGTGTGCGGCACTATGCTGGCAAAGTTTTGCTGCAGATCCCATGGGCAACCACCGTCCGGATCACGCAATCGTGCCATCAAATACAATAAATCATGCAATTGGTACAGAGCTGCAGAACTCATTGTTCAACCTCGTCTTTAGGCTCTAAGTCCTCAAACTGGGTGGCATGCAAACGGCTGTAGTAGCCGTTTTGCGCCAATAGTTCTTGATGGTTACCACGCTCAACAATGCGGCCTTGATCCATCACTAAAATCAGATCTGCCTTTTCAATGGTCGATAAACGGTGCGCGATAACTATGGTGGTGCGCCCTTGTACTGCGTGATCAAGTGCCGCTTGAATATGGCGCTCAGATTCAGTATCCAATGCCGAGGTTGCTTCATCGAGAATCAGCAAAGGCGCATTTTTTAGCAGGGCGCGGGCAATGGCTAAACGCTGACGTTGGCCGCCAGAAAGCAACACGCCATTTTCACCAACCATGGTGTCGTAGCCCTGCGGCATCCGCTCAATAAACTCAGCGGCATAGGCTGCTTCTGAGGCCGCCTTAATTTCATCAAGCGACGCATCAGCAAGATCGCCATAAGCAATATTTTTTGCCACTGTGTCATTAAACAACGACACCTGTTGCGTGACTAACGCCATATGGCGACGCAAGTTGGTCAAGGTAAATTCTTTGACCTCAACGCCATCAAGTAAAATCTGTCCCTGTTGGTGTTCATAAAAGCGCGGAATCAGATTGGCCAGAGTTGACTTACCACTGCCGGAACGCCCGACCAGAGCAACCATTTGTCCTTTCTCAGCCGTAAAGCTGATGTTTTGTAGCACTGGCGTATCGGTATTGGGATAAATGAAAGACACATCGCGCACTTCAAGCTGACCGCTAACATGATCCAGTTCGACCGTACCTTCATCGCTTTCTGGCTCTTCATCAAACTGCTCGAAAATACTTTCTGCGCCCGCCACACCTTTTTGAATGGTGGAACTGACTTCAGACAACTGGCGAATCGGCTTTGGCAGCAAACCAGCCAAAGTAATATAAGCGACTAAATCACCAGGTGTGGAATCGCCACGCAGCAACAGTACCAAGAACATCAACACTGACATGGCTGAGTAAATCACCAACTGCAATGAGGGTGTATACACCGCATTGGTTTTGATCATGCGCAACTGCTTTTCGGTATTGCTGATGCTTGATTTCAAAAAGCGCTGACGCTCATAAGGCTCGCCACCAAAGCTGCGCACCACGCGATAGCTTTGAATGGTTTCTGAAGCTACATGGGTGACATCACCCATTGCGACTTGGATTTTCTTACTTTGTTTACGAAACTTTTTGCTGGTGCTGTTTACCATTAAAGCAATAATCGGCAAGATCGCCACCATCACTAAGGTCAATTTCCAGTTCATCCACAGCAAAGTGCAGAACAAGAACACCACGGTCATACCTTCACGGACAATCACCTTAATCGCATCGGTTGCCGCCCCCGTCACCATGGTTACGTTGTAGGTGATCCGAGAAATCAAATGTCCAGAGTTGTGATTATCAAAATAGCGGTTGGGCAAAGTGAGCAGGCTGTTAAACAACTGCACACGCAAATCGTGGACTAACCCTAAGGACACTTTAGCCAGATAAAAGTTACCTAAAAATGAGCCAACACCCTGCCACACGGCGATGATTACAATCAATAAAGGTACCGCTTGCAACAGGCGCACATCGGCTAACCAAGTAACTCCAGGAAACAACACCGCATCAGGATTAGCGAGACCATCGACAAAATACTTCAACACATAGCCAAGCATCGGTGAGGTTGAGGCAAATATTAAAAAACCAACAATACTGATGGCAAACATGCCGATATAAGGCTTGATGTAGCTCAGTAAGCGAAAATAAATTTTAACCCCAGAAGTGCTCTGTTGCTCTTGTTTACTCATGAATTTCAAATCTCAATGATGGGCAGCGAATTTTAACACGCGTGCAGCCACTGTGCTGACTACCAGCCCAATGCTTCTTTTAGAAAAGGTATGGTGAGCTTACGCTGCGCTTGCAAAGAGGCACGATCCAGCTGCTCTAGGGTGTCAAATAACACCGTCATACTGCGCACCGAACGCGCCAAAATAAAACGCCCAACATCATCAGGCAAACGCAAACCACGGCGCGAGGCACGCAACTGCAAGGCACGTAATTTATCATCGTCACTGAGTTCATGCAGCTGAAAGACCAGCGCTAAACTCAATCGTGATTGTAAATCCGCTAATTCAATACCCAACTCTCGTGGTGCGGCATCGGCAGCAATTAAAAGTTTTCTACCAGAGTCACGCATGCGGTTGAACGCATGAAACAATGCTTCTTCCCAATGTGCCAAACCTGCGACTGCTTGAATATCATCCAGACAAAGCAAATCACACAATTCAACATTGTCGAGCAGCTGCGTACCATGCTCAACCAATTCTGCCAGCGGCAAATACAAAGCACGACCACCGCGCTCTTCGACACGCAAACACGCCGCTTGCAATAGATGACTACGGCCAACACCGGCGGGTCCCCAGATATAGAGCACGCTATCCATCCACTGATTGTCAGTGTCACAGGCATGCTCAACATAACCTAATGCACCAGCATTGGCGCCGGGGTAGTAATTGGCAAAGGTGGCATCATCGCGCAGGCGCATGCCCAGTGATAATTGAGTGGGTTTCATGAGGTCTCTTTAGTCGACGAGTCAGCAATCGAGGCGTGCTCAGTCTGGCACGCAGCAACCGACGCTTCAGCATTGGGCTGTCCATACATATCTGAGTCTTTATACAGCTCATGCATATGCCTGAGCAGCACCATAATCACCGCCGCTACTGGCAGCGCCAGCAATACGCCGGTAAAACCAAACAACTGTCCGCCGGCTAGAATGGCGAAGATCACCGCCACCGGATGCAATCCAATGCGATCGCCCACTAATAAAGGGGTTAACAGCATGCCTTCCAGTGCCTGCCCGATGCTAAACACAGCAACAATACCGATCAGCGGATAAGGATCTAGACCAAACTGGAACAAACCTGCCACCAGTGCCGCACTGATCCCCACGACAAAACCCAAATAGGGTACCAAACTGGCTAAACCGGCTAACAAGCCAATCAGCAAGCCCAATTCTAAACCGATGCTGGTTAAACCAACTGCATAGACAATGCCTAGCGCTAACATAACCAGCAGCTGCCCGCGCATAAAGGCTCCGAGCACCTCATGGCATTCAGCTATCAGCTGCACCACCAAATTCTCATTCTGCCGGGGCAACAGACGGCGCATTTTGGCGACTAAAATATCCCAATCACGTAGCAAGTAAAAAGTGACTACTGGAATCAGTAGCATATTGGCCAGCCAGCCTAAAAAGGCCATGCTTGAGGCGGTCACTTGACTGAGCAGCAACTGAGCAATATCGGTGGTTTTATCCAGATTTTCGGTAAACATTTTTTTGATTTCATTCAGGCTACTGACATCAGCGTCCAGCCCCACAGTTGTTTGCAACCAGGGTAGAGCGCTGTGCTGCAACCAGTCAATTAACTGCGGAGTGAGCCCGTACAGACTGACCAACTGGCGGCCTATCATAGGTATCAAGACCAATAACAACACAGTCATGATCAAGCTCAGCACCACAAACACCACAACCACACCCCAGGTGCGCGACAGCTTATAGCGCTCCAACAAGTCGACAACAGGATCGCCCATATAGGCCAATAAAATACTGACTAAAAATGGCGAAAGAATGGGTAGCAGCTGATAAAAAGTCAGCAGCACTAAGCCCAGTATTGCCAATAGCACGCCACTTTTTAGATTTTTCGGCATTATCTGTGCTCTCAAAAGTTACCAGCCAAAATACAGCACCTGAGCACCTTTTTTACTGGTTAGGGACTCGCCTGGCGCGATTGCATCTATAGATATAGAACCATCTGCTGCATCAGTCTCAACAGACGTAACAGGCGCTGCTTGCTCATGTAAATTGGCCAACGCCAGCTGTGTTTTTAACTGCTCCAGGCTGCTACGTACCTGCCACTGCACATAATGTTGACTGACTTCTTGCAGTTGCGCAGCAAAAGGCTCGAGCAACCGCTCCAGCAAAACAAAACGCTCTAAATCAACACCAGCAACACGCACGCTAAGTGACTCACCTTGACCCGGTATCACTGCAAAACGCTGCGCTAAATACTGATTCACTTGAGCAAAGACATGGTGTTCTAGCTCGGATTGCGAGGCCTCGCTGGCTTGGCCGTGCTGTTCTTCATCGCCGATCCACAGCTGCCACTGCGCCAACAGCGTGTCGCCGTCCATTTTTTGCTGTACCAACAGCACCGCATCCGTACTGTAACGTTCTGCTGATGCGCGTATGTCTTGAGTGTTATTCAGCGCATCGGGACCAATCAGCATTTGATCGGCTAAGTCGCCCAAAGGAAGACGCGCCGGTACACCATAATATTGCGCGATACGGGCTATTTTTTGTGCACTGGGCTGACCGTCACTGAATAAGCGCTGACCGTTAAGGTCATCCATCAGCCACCAGGTCAGCACCACAGGTCGGTTACTGCCCCACTGCGGTAAATCAGTGCGGTCTAAAGCAGCCTGCACACTCTGCGGATCAAAGCTCACGATTAAACTGTTGCCCTCATAGCCATAGCGGCTGATTAAGGCCTGTGGATCAGCATTATACTCTGCCAACTGAGGATCTTGTGCGGCATCGGGCTGCCCGGTTAAACGCTGCATTAAGGTCACAAAGGCGTGCTGCAAGCCAGCGTCGCGCACGTCGCTTTCTTGACTCTGCAACTCTTCACGCACTTGGTACAAGCCAACCACAGGTGCAGCCTGAGCTGTAACAGTGACACAAGACATCAGTACAGCAGCAATACCTATAAACAATCGCATGTGGATCCTCTCTAACCTGTTGAACCAAGCTCGTGGCCTAGCTTAAACAGCCTCTAGCTAGACGGCAACCGCTGGTTGCCACGCCTTGCTCGAACATTGTTATTCAGCAGACTACATACGACATAGGTAATCCACATATTTAATTTTAAAAACCGCGTCTTTTAAACACAGCACGCAACACTTGCCAGCGATTGATCAACAAAGCAAAAAATATCACCATGCAACCTAGAATCTGTAGCGCACTGAGGCTTTCTGTGAACCAAAGCGCAGCAAACAGCGCCACCCAAATCGGTTCCAGAATTAACATCACCGCACCACTGGTTTGCGTGGTCAAGCTTTGCGCGTAGGTTTGCAGCCAAAAGCGAATGGCGGTACCAATGATGGCGCTGGCCAACAACCAAAGCAGCAGTCTGGGTGACCATTGCACGGTCGCAAATTGCCCAGGCTCTATTAGCACTGAAGCCAAGAGCATCACCATGCCCCCAGCACTTAAAGCAATAATTGTTAAGGCTAACGGATCAACTGCACTGAGTTCGCAGCCGCTCTTGTGCATGTCAGAGCGCCGTACGCTAATAGTCGCAGCGCGGGTATTTAAAGTGAAGAAAACAGCCAAACCGATCGCTGAGAGCAAATAAAACACCTGCCCCCAACTGATACTAAAACCCTGCGCTGACGACAGCAGCAGCACACCAAACACCCCGACAGGTAGTGCAAACCACGTACTGCTCAGCACAGGTTCGGCAAAAAACACCCGCGCCACAACGGGCACCAGCAACACCCCAAGGCTGGTCAGAAATGCACCTTCACCCATACTGGGGCTGTGCGCCAAGCCCAACACCCAAAACAGCATCGCCACACCAAACACAGTGCCCACACGTGCACTGCGCAGTATGTGCTCTAAAGTTAATTGACGTAGTTTGCGCTGGCCAATGCAGGCTAAAAAGGCGGCGGCAAGTAAAAAACGCAGCCCCATAAATAGCACGGGCGGCATCAAGGCGATGGCTTCTTTGGAAAACATCCAGCTGATGCCGGCGATCACTGTCACTGCAACCAGTAGTAGATCCGATTGAGTCGCTCGTTGCATTGCGCCTACTCTACTGTGCTGGATATATGCAAAAAAGCTGCTGCACTAGGATCTGTGCGGCCGCGCTAAAAACTCATGAGACTGCATTTCTAATAAACGACTTAAGGTGCGTTGAAACTCAAACTGTAAGCGGTTACCCACATACAAATCTTTGAGCGGTACCTGGGCAGAAATAATCAGCTTGATGTTGCGATCATAAAACTCATCGACCAAGTTAACAAAACGCCGCGCAATATCTTCATTGCTGGTATCCATCTGCTCAACATTAGACAAAATGATTGCGCTGTAAATCTTGCCCAGCTCAATGTAATCATTCTGACTGCGCGGCCCATCACAAAGTGCGCGAAAATCAAACCAAGCCACATCATTCGCCACTTTGCGCGCAACTATACTGCGGTTCTCTACCGTTAGCGCTTCATTTTCTAAAACTTTGCAGTTTCCAAGCAATAAGCTGTGAAAGCTTTTTTCCAATTCTTGCTCAACTTCAGCACTGAGCGGATAGTGATACAACTCTGCTTGCTCTAAGGCGCGCAAGCGGTAATCAATCCCACTGTCAACATTAACTACTTCAGTGTGTTGCTTTAATAAAGCAATGGCAGGCAAAAAGCGCGCGCGCTGCAAGCCGTCTTTGTATAAGCCGTCAGGGACAATATTGGAGGTCGCGACCAAACTGACACCATTTTTAAACAACTCATCGAGCAAACCAGCAAGAATCATTGCATCGGTAATATCTGAGACAAAAAACTCATCAAAGCAAATCACCCGTGCTTCTTTAGCAAAGCGTTGCGCTACTATTACCAGTGGGTTTTTTTCACCATCAAGGCTGCGCAACTCTTCATGCACACGCTTCATAAAGCGGTGAAAGTGAGTACGCATTTTCTGCTCGAACGGCAGAGCATCAAAAAAGGTATCAACCAGATAGGTCTTGCCACGGCCTACGCCGCCCCAGAAATACAGACCTTTAATCGGCTGATTGGTCTTTTTCCCCAAAAAACGGCCAAACAAGCCGGTGTTCGGTGGCGCCTCAGCGACTAAATCATCATACAGGCGCTGTAAATGGCGCACGGCATTTTCTTGTGCAGCATCGCGGAAGAAGTCCGCACGCTGCAAATCATTCTGATAGCGTTCAAGTGGTGTCATGGTAAGTGTCGGCCCGACAAATTAAACGGGGCAACACTTTAACCACGCCACCTGCAATTGGCAATCACTGGCGCAATATTAAAGCGTCTAGCCTGCCCGCCTTAACAACCAGAAACCGCACGCAGCACATATTAAAGCTGGCAATACCACCGCAACAATGGGTGCAAAACCAAAGACTAAGCTGGCTGGGCCAAGCAAGTCCTGGGCAATCCGAAAGACAAAGCCAACCACCACACCGGTGAATACGCGCTGACCCAAGGTGACCGAGCGTAAAGGACCAAAGACAAAGGAAATGGCCATCAGCACCAAGGCTGCAGTAACTAGAGGCTGTAACACCTTGACCCAAAAGGCCAGCCAGTAGCGGTTAGCATTCAAGCCTTGTTCATTCAGATAATTGGCATACTGCCACAAACCGCTGATGGGCAAGGTATCCGGCTCCATCACCACGGTATTGAGCAGTTGCGGGCTAATTTCCACATCCCAGCGTTCGCTCAACGCTTGCTTAATGCTCGTACTGCGCGGCTCTAACTCGGTGTATACCACATCTTCAAGCTGCCAGTAGCCTTCTTGATAGAGTGCTTGCTGAGCAAAGCTTGAGCTTAATAAGCGCTGCTGATCATCGAACATATAGCGCGTCACGCCGATTAATTTGCCACCGGGCTGCACCGCATTGACGTGAATATATTCGTTCCCTTGTCGGTGCCATAGGCCATGCTTGGCACTTTGCGCTTTACCCACCGACTGCGCCAGCGAGCGATTGGCTTGTGCCATACTCGAGGTCCAAGGCGCCAAGTACTCACCCACAAGTAAACCGATAAACATCAGCACCAGCATCGGCTTCATCACCGCCCAGACAATGCGTCGAATCGACACGCCAGCGGCTCGTATCACCGTCAGTTCACTGCTACTGGCCAAGCTTCCCAACCCCACTAAACAGCCAATTAAAGCCGCCATGGGTAACATCTCATAGATACGCCGTGGTGCAGTTAAGCCGACATAGCTGGCCGCATCCCAAAATGTATACGCTCCTTCAACATCATTAAGCTCGTCAATAAACGCGAACAGTAAAGCCAAAGCAGTGATGATGCCCAACACCGCGACAATTGCCAGAAACACACTGCTACCAATATAGCGATCCAGCCTACGCATGCTGCACCTCCTTTTGAGCACGGCGTCGCGCCCTGTGTAACTGCAGCGGCTGCCAGTACACCAGCAACAAACCAATCAGTAAAAATACGCCATGCACCGGCCACAGACCCAGGCTAATAGACATCTGTCCTTTATCCAGCGCGCTGCGCGCGGCCACTAGCAAGGCCAAATACGCCATATACAACAAAATAGCTGGAAGCAGTTTTAAAAATCGGCCTTGGCGTGGATTAGCCCTTGATAAGGGCACGGCAATCAAAGTAACAATCAGCACCAACAGCGGTGAGGATAAGCGCCAGTGCAATTCAGATTGCATTCTGGGCTGTGGATTATCCAATAACTGGCGCGTGCTCATGGTTTCGCGCTCACCAACTTTGACTTCAACCGAGGGCTTAGGCAACAACACGCCGTAGGTATCGTAATGAATCACTCGATAGTCCGCTTCACCGGGTGTGCCGTCATAGCGGTAGCCATCATTTAAAATTAAATAACGGCTGCCATCTTCCTGAATCTCTTGGCGACCCGTTTTCGCCACCAGCACAGTAATCGCCTCATCTTTCTCTTTGGCTTTACTCGGGTCGCGCTTCTCAGAGATAAAAACATTACGCAATTCATCGCGATCATCGGATAGTTCTTGAGTGTAGGTCACCCGCGAGCCATCGCGCATGGACTGGAAGCGCCCGGCCACCAAAGTGTCAAACTCAGTCAAAGCATCTTGATCATTTAAAATTTGCGCAACGTTTTGCACGCCTTGCGGGGTCAGGACAAAACTCAACCAAGCACAAAGCACAGCCACCAATAGCGCCGGCGCCAGTGTGTAGGCTAATAAACGCTGCTCACTCATCCCAGTCGCAGACAACACCGTCATCTCGCTATCGAGGTACAAACGCCCATAGGCGAGCAAAATCCCCAGAAACAAGCCCAGCGGTAAAATAAGCTGTAAAAAGCCAGGAATACGGTAGCCCATAATCAGCAGCAGCACGCCAGGATCAAGCATCCCTTGCGCAGCTTGCGCAAGATACTTAATAAAGCGGCCACTCATAATAATCACAAGCAAAACCGTACTGACCGCACTAAAGGTCAGCAGCACTTCTCGAGAAAGGTAACGAAAAACTATCAAGTAATGGCTCCAAGCTTGTCAAAGCCGCCTAACGCGGCTCACACTAGTCATACATATTATGGCAGTGTACCTACACGCCGATGCAAACGAACAGTATTATCCTGCATCTATCTATCTTTGTCTTGAGGATCATTGAGTATGGACTTTTTAGTCAAACCCGGTTCAGTTGAAGCACTGCAAACCAGCGCACTGGTATTAACCGTTAACGAGCAGTTGCAACTGGATAGCCAAGGCCAGTTGCTTGACAAACTCTGCGCCGGTGCCCTTAGCGCTCATCTGCAAGCGGGTGACATCCAAGGCAAACTGGGACAAACCTTACTGCTGCACAATCTCGCTAACCTTAAAGCACAGCGCGTGCTCTTAGTGGGGATTGGCAAAGACGCAGAACTGTCTGACCGCAACGCACGCAAATTGGTCAGTGCCATTTTAAATACGTTGAAAAACCTATCAATTAAAGATGCAGCCTTAGGTTTTGCTGATCTGGCTTTTAAAGACCGCGATGCCTATTCTAGCGCGCGCCTAGTCGCAGAGTGCTTGGTCGATGGTCTTTATGTGTTTGATCAATTCAAAAGTGAAAAAGCACCAGTGGTCGCGCTTAACAGCATTACTTTTGCTTGCAGCCCAGCACAACAAGAAGCTGTTGAACAAGCCTGCAAACACGGGAAAGCCATTGCATCAGGCATGGCTTTCACCCGCGACTTGGGCAATATGCCGCCGAATATCTGTCACCCGCGCTACCTTGCCGAACAAGCGCAAGAGTTGGGCAAGCTGCATACAAAGCTTAACGTTGAAGTGCTCGAAGAGAAAGAACTCAAAGAGCTTGGCGCCGGCGCTTTGCTGGCCGTTGCGCAAGGCAGTGACCAGCCACCACGTATGATTATCATGAATTACCAAGGCGGCAAGCGCAGTGAGCAGCCTTATGTTCTGGTCGGCAAAGGTATCACCTTTGACACCGGCGGCATCAGCCTCAAGCCAGGTGCTGGCATGGATGAAATGAAATACGACATGGGCGGCGCAGCCAGCGTGCTGGGTACCTTTAAAACATTGCTCGAACTGCAACTACCGATCAACGTGATTGGCGTTTTAACCTGTGCTGAAAACATGCCCAGCGGTGGCGCAACGCGCCCGGGTGATATTGTTACCAGCATGAGCGGACAAACCATCGAAATCCTTAACACCGATGCTGAAGGTCGCCTAGTGCTCTGTGATGCGCTCACCTATGTCGAGCGTTTCAAGCCACAAGCGGTTATCAATATTGCCACACTGACCGGTGCCTGTATTGTTGCTTTAGGCAGTCAAACCAGTGGCTTAATGGGCAACAACCTTGGGCTAATTGAGAGCTTACTCAGTGCTGGCAAACAAGCCAGCGACGTGGCTTGGCAGTTACCCTTGTTTGATGACTATCAGGAATTACTCGACAGCCCCTTTGCTGACATTGCCAATATTGGTGGCCCTAAAGCCGGTACCATCACCGCTGGCTGCTTTTTGTCACGCTTCACCAAAGAGTACCATTGGGCACACTTGGATGTGGCTGGCACCGCATGGATCAGCGGCGGTAAAGAGAAAGGCGCAACCGGCCGTCCGGTACCTTTATTAAGCCAATACCTGCTGGATCGCGTGCAGTGAAAGTAGAGTTTTACGTTTTACCGACAACCCAACCGGCGGACCGCTTAAATGCGGCCTGCCGCTTGGCACATAAAGCCTGGCGCGCAGGCTTTATGACATTTATTCGTTGCGCTGATCCAGCGCAGCAAAATGAGCTGGACGATTTACTCTGGACCTTTCGCGCGCACAGCTTTATCCCCCATGAGAGGTATTCAGAGCAGGCCAAGGCACCTGTGATTCTTGGCATTGATCAACCACCACCTTTCAGCGCCGGGGTATTGATTAATTTACATCAGCACCTGTCGAGCCACCTGAACAGCTTTAGCCGAGTCATTGAGATTGTTAACCAAGAACCTGAGTTGCTTAATATCAGCCGCAAAAACTTTCTCAGCTATCGCGAACAAGGCTACCAACCGGCCCGTGTTGAGCTCTAAGCATGCCTAAGTAAGCACTTGATCTATGCGGCAAATCCTCAAGACACTCAGTCTTTATCCAGTTTAATCCTGTCTTTGCCATCCGATGATGGCCGCTCGGCCTGAAGCCTGATAAAATCGCGCAATTAATCGTATTTTTCGCATACTTCGCAAAGGCCCCATTCATGAGCAGCAATAAAACTTCTATAAGCTACAAGGACGCAGGTGTTGATATCGACGCAGGTGAAGCACTGGTTGAGCGCATTAAAGGCGTCGCCAAACGCACCGCACGCCCTGAAGTGCTGGGTGGCCTTGGTGGATTTGGAGCTTTATGCGAAATTCCAGAAGGCTATCGCCAACCGGTTTTAGTCTCAGGCACCGACGGTGTCGGCACTAAATTGCGTTTGGCCATTGATCTGAACAAACATGAAAAAATCGGTATTGACCTGGTAGCCATGTGCGTTAACGATTTAATCGTCAGCGGCGCAGAGCCTTTGTTCTTCCTCGACTACTACGCTACCGGCAAACTCAATGTCGATATCGCAGCGCAAGTGGTGACGGGTATTGGCGAAGGTTGTGAGCAAGCCGGTTGCGCCTTGGTCGGTGGTGAAACAGCTGAAATGCCTGGCATGTACAGTGGCGAAGATTATGACTTGGCAGGCTTTTGTGTTGGTGTGGTGGAAAAATCAGAAATCATTGACGGCACTACAGTGGCTGCAGGTGATGTATTGATTGCCCTGCCTTCTTCCGGCCCGCACTCCAACGGTTACTCGTTGATTCGTAAAATTATTGAAGTGGCACAGGTTGATATCCAAAACATAGAGTTAAATGGTCAAGCGCTCAGCGATTTACTGATGGCGCCGACCCGTATTTACGTGAAGCCTTTGCTCAAGCTGATCAAAGAAACCGGCGCGGTTAAAGCCATGTCGCACATCACTGGTGGCGGTTTGCTAGAAAACATCCCTCGTGTGCTGCCAGCCAACTCGCAAGCAGTGATTGATGTAGCGAGCTGGACACGCCCTGCGGTATTTGACTGGCTACAAGAGCAAGGCAACGTCGAAGAAGTTGAAATGCACCGCGTGCTCAACTGCGGCGTGGGCATGGTGATTTGCGTGGCCGCTGAGCAACAAGCCAGGGTGCTTGAGCACTTGCAGGCCAATGGTGAGAAGCCATGGGTGATTGGTCATATCCAAACCGCCGGCGACAACGCTGAGCGTATTGTTCTGAACAACTTAAAAAGCCATTAATGCGCGATTCTAAAATCTGCAATATCGTTGTCCTGATCTCCGGATCAGGCAGCAACCTACAAGCCATTATTGATGATTTAGCCGGCCACCCTAACGCACGCATCTGTGCGGTGGTGAGTAACCGTGCCAATGCCTATGGTTTGGTGCGCGCACAAAAAGTCGGCATCGCCCGGCATGTGCTCAATCATAAAGATTTTGCTGATCGTTTAGCCTTTGATACAGCACTGATGCAAGTGATCGATCAGCATCAACCTGACCTAGTAGTGTTAGCTGGTTTTATGCGCATTCTGACCCCAGAGTTTACTCGTCACTATGCCCAGCGTTTACTCAATATCCACCCATCGTTGCTACCCAAACACAAAGGCTTAAATACCCATCAACGCGCACTTGAAGCGGGTGATAAAGAACACGGTTGCAGCGTGCACTTTGTCACCGAGGAACTCGATGGCGGCCCAGTAGTCATACAAGCTGTGCTGCCTATCTGTGCAGGCGACAATGCTGAGCAATTAGCCGAAAAAGTACATGCCTTAGAACATCAGATTTATCCGCTGGCCGTACGTTGGTTTGCCGAAGGACGTCTGCACTTGAGCCCGCAAGGCGCTGTGTTAGATGACCAACCTTTAGCCAGTTCTGGCTTTCAGTTTCAACCTTAGGAGATCACACCATGCGCCGCGTTCTATTTTTTATCCTGGCCGCACTCAGTTTACCCGCTAGCCTAATGGCTGCCGAACTGCAGCCGTTCTCCGCCAGTTACACGGCTGATTGGAAGCAACTGCCCTTTAGTGGCAAAGCTGAACGCAGCTTACAAGTACAAGACGACGGTACCTGGAAGTTAGATTTTTCTGCTTCCATGCTAGTGGCTAGCCTTAATGAAACCAGCTGGCTCACCCTGCATAACGGTGATGTGCAACCTCAGAAATACCGTTACTCGCGCACAGGGCTGGGTAAGTCAAAAAAAATCAAACAAAACTTTGATTGGACCACCCAGATTGCCACTGGCAGCGATCGCGACACGCCAATCAAAGCAACACTGATCCAAGGTGTACAAGACAAGTCGTCTTACCAACTGGCCTTGCAGCGTGACATTGCCCAAGGCAAAACCAGCGTGTCTTACCAAGTGCTGGATGGCGATGAGCTCGACACCTATGATTTTCGGGTTTTAGGTGAAGAAAGCGTTGAAACCATGGTCGGCACTGTCGATGCCATTAAAGTTGAGCGCGTGCGTGACCCTACCCAAAGCAAACGTATTACCATCCTTTGGTTTGCTAAAGACTGGGATTACTTATTGGTGCGTCTGCAACAAGTAGAAAAAGACGGCAAGGAATACCAAATCATCTTAGAAAACGGCACAGTCAATAACAAAACTGTTAAAGGCCGCAGCTAAACACCTTGTCATCTGACTTAACCCCAGCCCTAGCCTGTGTGCGCTATGGCTGGGCTTTTGTGTAAGCCAGTGTTTGCTTCAATTGCGCTTAGCGTCTCAGTACAAACCGCCGTATAGATGATGCTTAGCCTACTTCGCAGTTGCTGTTTGTCCCTCAACCAATCCGCCTAGGGTTCGATTCGGACGCTGCGCCATCCATGCCTGCGCCTGTCATAGCTCACCGAAACACTGAGCCTATATCTGCGTTATTTGCTCATTTCTCTAATTGGTTTTGAATGATAGCGGCTAAGTCAGTGCGCGCTTTACAACTTAACGCGCGACTCATGCTACTCCTTAGCAATACTGACCGATCAGCAACGCCTGATCGGCGCTACCAAGTTGATTTGACCCTAATCAAAACATTTAAACTGAATATATAATACAATAACATTCAGCAACTTAGAGCAAACAGTTTTTTCCTTAAGGAGTTATTGAGCATGGCGATTAAAACATTGCGCGCTAGCGGCCATATGGGCGCGGGAATGACCGTGGAAATCATGTGTGGTGAACACAAGGTTTACATGGATCAACCAAAAAATGCCGGTGGTGCGAATTTGGGTCCTGCGCCACCGGAATTGATTCTTGCTGCATACGCCGGTTGTGTGGGTAGCTTAGGTCGCATTATTGCGTTCCAAGAAAAGATCACTTTACGTGGTATGAGCTTTGAAGTTGAAGCCGATTACGATCCAGACTATTTGATGGGTCGTGAAACGGATCAGCGTGCTGGCTTCCAAGAAATGCGCTTAAAGGTCAAGATCGATGCCGATTTGGATGATGAAGCCAAACAAGCATTTTTAGAGAAGATTGAAGACCGCTGCCCGGTTGGTGACAACCTGATCAACTCAACGAAGTTGGTCGCTGTACTCGACAAGTAAGCAAGTATCTAGCATTGCTTGCTGCTTAGCGGCAAACCGCACCAGCGTTGCAAGCATCTGCTAGACATAAAAAAACCGCGAATCCATCGCGGTTTTTTATTGGGTTAAACAAACATTTAGCTGCTCAATTCAACTAACAGCTTATTCAAACGCTGTACGTAAGCGGCAGGGTCTTTCAAGCTATCACCGGCAGCCAAGGCAGCCTGATCAAACAAGATCATCGACAGGTCTTCAAAGCGCTGCTCATTGCTCTCAGCATCCAGCTTCTCAACCAAGCTGTGCGCCGGATTAATTTCAAACACGGGCTTCGACTCAGGCACTTTCTGTCCGCTGGCTTCAAGAATTTGGCGCATTTGCAAACCAAGGTCCTGTTCACCGATGGCCAAGATCGCTGGCGAGTCAGTCAGACGATGTGAAACACGCACATCAGCCACCTGATCACCCAAAACCGTTTTCAAACGAGTGACTAACGCTTCTTTGCTCTTGGCCACTTCATCTTGCGCTTGTTTGTCTTCCTCGCTATCCAACGCACCAAGATCAAGATCACCACGGGCTACATCAACAAAACTTTTGCCATCAAAGTCAGTTAAGTAGCTCATCAACCACTCATCAATGCGATCCGTCAGCAGCAGCACTTCAATGCCTTTCTTACGGAACACTTCAAGGTGTGGACTGTTTTTAACCTGCGCGTAGCTTTCGCCGGTCAGGTAGTAAATCTTATCCTGGCCTTCTTTCATGCGTGCAATGTAATCACTCAGCGCCACGACCTGCTCATCATTACCGCTCTGAGTTGAAGCAAAGCGCAATAGACCGGCAATTTTCTCTTTGTTAGCGAAATCTTCCGCTGGGCCTTCTTTAAGCACTTGACCAAAGGCTTCCCAGAACTTTTTATAATCATCTGGGTTGTTCTTGGCCATTTTCTCCAACATATCCAGCACACGCTTGGTCAGCGCAGATTTCATACTGTCGATGACCGGATCTTTTTGCAGGATTTCACGGGAAACGTTCAGCGATAAATCGTTGGAGTCGACGATACCCTTAGTAAAGCGCAGGTATAAGGGTAAAAACTCATCCGCTTGATCCATGATAAACACGCGCTGCACATACAGCTTTAAGCCACGCGGTGCTTCACGCTGGTATAAATCAAAAGGCGCACGGGTCGGTACATAGAGGAGCGAGGTGTACTCAAGCTTGCCTTCAACCTTGTTATGACTCCAGGCCAGCGGGTTCTCAAAGTCGTGCGACACATGCTTATAAAACTCTTGGTACTCTTCATCTTTAATTTCAGTGCGCGGACGCGTCCACAACGCGCTAGCACGGTTAACCACTTCCCACTCAACTGCCGCGTCAGCTTCTTTCTCTTCGCCAGAGGCTTCTTTGGGCAGTTCAATCGGTAAAGCAACATGGTCAGAGTATTTCTTGATGATGTTGCGCAAACGCCAACCATCAGCAAACTCGCTTTCTTCTTTTTTCAGATGCAAAACGATACGGCTGCCGCGCTCGGCTTTTTCAATCTTCGACAGATCAAACTCGCCCTCGCCTTGCGAGCTCCACAGCACGCCTTCAGATGCCGGTGCGCCAGCACGACGGGTAAAGACCTCAACTTTTTCAGCAACAATAAAGGCTGAGTAAAAGCCCACACCAAACTGACCAATCAACTGTGAGTCTTTTTTCGCATCGCCGGATAAGTTTTTGAAGAACTCAGCTGTACCCGACTTAGCAATGGTACCCAGATGATTGATCACATCATCACGGCTCATACCGATAGCGTTGTCTTCGATGGTTAAGGTGTTGGCTTCTTTATCAAAACTGATACGGATTTTAAGCTCAGCATCACCTTCCAATAACTCAGGCGCAGACAAGGCTTCAAAACGCAGTTTATCGGCCGCATCAGAGGCGTTAGAAATCAACTCGCGTAGAAAAATTTCTTTATTCGAATACAGCGAGTGAATCATTAAATGCAGCAGTTGTTTAACTTCGGTTTGAAAACCTAGCGTTTCTTTTTGTGCTTCAACAGCCATCTTTATTAACTCCATATCAACTAAAACATGCCACGCTATGCTGGCGATGTACTGGATATGGGGCTTAGTGTTAAAAATTCAACCGCTGCTCTGGCTTCTCTACAGCCTTAGGTAGCCCGCAACTGTTACGGCTCAAGTAAGGTCATTTGCTGGATTTCATTAGGATCTAAGCTAAAACTAACCGTGCCGGGAGCTTTGATCACACGCTCAATGATTAAAATGCCCTCAGTGTTCAAGCCAACAAAGCGCCCTGTGACTTGATTGCCCTGGGTGGTTTGCACCTGCACTTGTAAGTTTTGATACTGAGCGGGATTTAGCAATAAGCGTTGCAAGGTAAAACCCTGGCGCCGATCACTGCGCAGTTTGTTGTTGCGCTGCAAACCTGCGATATCCTCTGCACTGACCGTGGCGGCACTGGGCGCTTGCGCAACATAGCTTGGGTACTGATCACCGGCCACCATCCAGCCTGCCGTTGCATCTTTAATTAAGCGTGCAAATGCTGTGCGCTGCTGACCAGAAATATCTGCAGTCACTGTAATATCGATCGGCGACACTAAAGGCATAGGTGTTTCAAAGGGTTCCACACGCACACTGTCTACAGCAAAGCGCCGCTGTAAGTAATCTTCCACAACATATTCAAGTGTGCTGATGGCGTCATAATGACGGTCAACCCGGCCATCAATATAATGCAAGCGATCAGTTAGCAACTGCACATTACCACTCATTGCTGTTTTAAAATGCGGTGGCAGCACCAAGTGAAAATCACCTTGTAACGTATTAGGTGGCTGACGGAGTAAATTTAAATGCAGGGTATAACCACGACTGATACGCCGCGCTTGTGGTAAGAGCCGATCTGCTTGCAGCCACATAATTTCAATCTCAGGTAAATCACCACTGTCTTGCGGCAACACATCCAAGCGCAATGTTTTTCCTATCTGGCTGGCTAGATTGCTGGGCAAAACAATGCGTAATTCACGCTGGGCAAAAAAGTCACGCCCTTCACGCAGCACTAAAACGCCATTAATCAGCTCGGCATGCTGCGGTTGAAAGACTTGGCCATAAAGCTCGCCATGTAAATCAATATCCACTTTAGCCTGCCTAGTCTCTGCAGCAGGCTGCAGCCAGCTAAGCTGCCACAGTGCTGTAAACTTAGCGGCATCCTCATTAGCTAATTGGGTCATACCTGCAGTTAATGGCACCAAGCCTAATCCAGTAAACATCACCGCTTTACGCGCAGCAGTCCAGCGACGCACAATAAATAGCAAAGTAACAGGTGGAAAAAAACTGCCAAAACCCCACAGCAAGCTCACTTTAAAGGCGAGTACAACAAGCCAAAGCAGGCCCAAGCCAATTAATAAAAAACCACCCAAAATTAGCAAAGCCGCCATGCTCTCATCCCTAATATAAATTAATACATACACTGAGCTTGCATGCAAAAACCAGTTTAAACAGCAGCGTTTGCTGCTGCGCTAAAGGCGCATAGATACAGCCCAACTGTGTTTTACATACACAGCATCATACCTATAATCTTCAATTTTATTGAAAATAATCGAGCAACATCTATTAAGTCATAGCCGCAGCGATGTGTAATACTGATACTGTATTTACGATTAAATACTGATGCTGTTAAAACAATAATGGAGATTGATTATGCAAAAGCCTTTCCTAACTGCCCTACTACTTGCAGCTGCACTTGGTTTAACCGCTTGTGATAGCGAACCACAGGGCAAAGTAGAGACAGCTAAACAAGCTCTTGAGCACAAATCTGAACAGCTGCAAGAAGCTGCTGAAGAAGCAACCGAAGTGGTCGTTGAAAAAATTGACGAAGTTGTTGAAGTCCGTGAAGAGCGTGCACAAGAAGCACAAGAACAGCTTGACGAAATTATTCATGAAAGCGAAGAAGCTAAAGAAGAAGCCAAAGCAGAGCTTGATGACACAACAGAAGCCAGTACAGACACTTTCGAAAACCTTAAGCAAGACAGTAAAGACGCCCTCGAAAGCATCAAACAGGGTACTAAAAACAGCATCGATGCAGCCAAAGCTAAGCTGCATGAGGCAACTGAAGCAGAATAAAAGCGGTTTACTGGAGTCTGTCAGTTATTGTGTGTAAAGCCAGCCCACGTTTTGGCTGTACAGGCCTGCGTGGGCTGCTGTCAGTTCAACCCAGCACTGGCAGCGCCAACTCTGAGGCTCTCTTAGTAGTCAACTCAAGCTTTTGAACACAGGCTCGCTAGGCAAACGATCAGCCTGCAAATACTTATACAAAGACAAACAAAACTTATACAAAGCAGTTGACTTGTACAACCATACCTATACTCTTATAGGTATATTCGACTGCCTATAAAGTACTTCTATGAGCACTACACATAACCTAATTAAAGTTGGTATCAGCGCTTGTCTGTTGGGCGCCCCCGTACGTTTTAACGGTGGGCATAAACAATCACACCTGTGTAAAGATGTACTCAGCCAATACTTTGAGTATGTTTCTGTTTGCCCCGAACAAGCCATTGGTCTGGGCACGCCGCGCGAACCGATTCGCTTGGTTGGCGAAACCAACAACCCTCGTGCTGTCGGCACAGTCAACACTTCGCTGGACGTGACCGATGCGTTAACTGAATTTGGCCAGCGTACCGCAGCGCAGCTGAATGATTTGTGCGGTTATATTTTGATGCAGAACTCACCTTCCTGCGGCATGGAGCGGGTTAAGGTCTATCAATATAGCGGACACACGGCTGAGCGAGGCGGCAGCGGTTTATTCGCCGCAGCCTTGATGCGTGCGCAACCGAATCTACCGGTTGAAGAAGATGGACGTTTAAATGATCCTGTACTGCGAGAAAACTTTATTACTCGAGTATTTGCCTATGCCGAGTGGCAGCAACTGCTGAGCAGTGGTTTGTCGCGTAAAAAACTCTATGAGTTCCATGCCCGCTATAAATATCAGCTGATGGCCAATAGCCCGGCTGATTGCTCAGCACTCGGACGTTTGCTGGCCAGTAACCATCAACTGCGCCTCGGTATTGTCGCCACGCAGTACTTCAGTCTATTTATGTCAGCACTGAAAAAAATCGCCAACCGTGGCTCGCACACCAATGTATTGCAACATATCAGCGGTTATATAAAGCGCTCACTGGATGCCGATGAAAAGCGCGAGCTACAGGTATTAATCAGCCAGTACCGCACTGGCATCGTGCCCTTGATTGTGCCCTTGACCCTACTCAAGCATCACTTTAAACGCCACCCAGACCGCTATATTGCTGAGCAAGTCTACCTGCAACCGCACCCTGAGAATCTCAGCTTGCGTAACGCCATATAATCGATAATTAAGGACGCTTGCATGCAGCAACTCATTTGGTTTCGTAACGACCTGCGCATACACGACAACACCGCTTTACATGCAGCCTTACAAGCCGGCCCCAGCATTGCTGTGTTTATTATCAGCCCTGGGCAATGGTTGGCGCATGATGATGCGGCCTGTAAAGTCGATTTCCTGTTGCGCAACCTTGTTGAGTTAGAAAAAAGCCTTGCCGCGCTCAACGTGCCGCTGTTAATCCGCACTGCCGATCTCTGGCCGCAAGCGCCTGAAGTAATCACGCAATTGTGCCAAGAATTTAATATTGGTGCGGTGCACGTCAATACCGAATACGGCATCCATGAAAGCCAGCGCGATGCTGCAGTAGGCACACAACTGGTTGATCAAGGCGTCTTATTTCATAGCCACCTTGACCAATTATTATTTAAGCCTGGCAGTATCCTGACGCAAAGCGACAGCTACTTTAAAGTCTTCAGCCAGTTTAAAAAGGCCTGCTATAAGCATCTATACGAGCATGTGCCAGAGTGTATTGGCACTCCTAAAGTACAAACAGCGCTCGCCATTGCAAGTGACCCCATTCCATCCTGCGTCAGCGGCTTTAGCGCCGTGAATACTGAGATACAGGCACTATGGCCCGCCGGCGAGCGGGTAGCGCAACAACGCCTCAGCAGCTTTGCAGATCAAGCTATGGCTGACTATTTAGAGCAACGCGACTTTCCCGCACAAGCCGGCACCAGTCAGCTCTCGGCTTACTTAGTGGCCGGTGTCATCTCCATACGCCAATGCCTGCATGCTGCATTAGCCGCCAATCAAGGGGAATTTGATTCCGGCAAAGCGGGTGTGGTGACCTGGATTAACGAGTTACTCTGGCGCGAGTTTTATACGCATATTTTGGTCGGCTACCCCAAGGTCTCACGCAACCGTGCTTTTAAAGCAGAAACTGAAGCCTTAGCCTGGCGTAACTCCGAAAAAGACCTATTGGCATGGCAACAGGGCCGCACCGGTTTTCCGATTATTGATGCAGCCATGCGTCAATTGTTAGCCACCGGCTGGATGCACAACCGTTTGCGCATGATCGTCGCGATGTTTTTAACTAAGAACTTATTGATCGACTGGCGCGAAGGCGAGCGCTTTTTTATGCAGCATCTGATTGATGGCAGTTTGGCTGCGAATAATGGTGGCTGGCAGTGGAGCGCCTCAACTGGGACGGATGCGGTGCCCTACTTTCGTATTTTTAACCCCATTAGCCAGTCCCAGCGCTTTGATCCCAAGGGCGACTTTATTCGCCGCTGGATACCGGAACTTAAACACCTCAGTGCTAAAGAAATTCATCAACCGAAACTGCTCAGTGGCTTATTTGGCACTGAGGATTACCCCAAACCTATTGTTGATTTATCTAGCAGTCGGCAACGAGCTTTAGCTGCTTTTAAAAACCTACCAGCAATCAGTTAATTATCGTGTTTGGCCTGCATCCAATCTAGTGGCTGCAGGCCATGATAGGCGTCTACTGTTTGATGGCTACAAGGGCAAATATAACTAAGTCCGCTTTGTTGGACGATAAAGATCGAGCACTGTCAAACACAACATGACCACGATAGCCGGCAGCAACCAACCCATTTGTTGCTGGGCTAAAGGCAACTGGCTAAACAACTCTGGCACCCACGTGGAGAAGCCAGCAGCGGCCAAACCATCGATAACCCCAAACACTAAAGTGACCAGCATCGTACCGCGAAAAACTAAAGTGCTAGAGTGCCAGCAACGATCAAGCAAGCTTAACACCACTAACACAATGGCAACTGGGTAAAGTCCTGTTAGCACCGGAATTGACACTTTAATCAGCTGATCTAAACCTTGGTTGGAAACAGCCCAACTGAACAGTACAAAAAAGATCACCACATATTTATAAGCAATATTGAGTCGCTCACTAAAAAACTCACCGCAAGCGACCAGCAAGCCCACCGCAGTGGTTAAACACGCCAGCGTAATCACCAAAGCCAACAGCAGATTACCCAGCGGCCCAAACATATGCTGTACATAGATGGCTAAGACTTGACCGCCATTTTGCGCTTCACTGGCAATGCCTTGGCTGGTTGCCCCCAAATAAAATAAGGATAGATACACTGCAGACAATCCAACTGCGGCGATCAATCCAGCATAAATCGAATACCGTGTTACCAAGCGCTCAGCCTGCACACCTTTACTGCGTAACGCGGTGGCAATCACCACACCAAAAGCCAAAGCACCCAAGGCATCCATGGTCAGATAGCCGTGTAAAAAACCTTGCAGAAAAGGTTCTTGTTGATACATCCCCAAGACATTGCCAAGCGCCCCAGCAGGCTTAAAAAATGCAGCCCCGCCAAGAATAGCCAACGCCAGTAATAACACAGGGGTAATGACTGTACCGATACGATCAATTATTTTATTGGGGGTAATCGCAAGGTAGAGCACCAAAGCAAAGTAGGCTGTCGAGTAAAGCAACAACCCGGTACTGCTGCTGCCAAAAAATGGCACAACACCAATTTCATATGACACCACTGCTGTGCGTGGCGTGGCAAAAAACGGGCCTATAGCTAAATATACGGCAACCGCCAGTACTGTGCCGGCAACCTTGCCAAGCGGCTGGGTCAGCGCAGATAAACCGCCACCGACACGGGCTAAAGCTACAACCGTCAGCAATGGTAAGCCCACTCCGGTAATCAAAAAACCAAGCGCAGCACGCCAAACAGAAGCACCGGCCTGCAGCCCAGACTCTGCAGGAAAAATAATATTGCCAGCGCCCAAAAACAGTGCAAAGGTCATAAAGCCCAGGGCAAATACATCACGCCGACCAAAATGCAATGATGTCGTTGTTGTGCTATTCATTGGGGTCCTTTAGCTTAAGTAGCAAATTAAGCGCGCAAGTCTAAAGCACTGGCCATAAAGTACAAAGGACTTAAGGCAAGCTGCACGCAAGCAAATCGGTTTTCTCAGCCGCTTTAAACGCGATTAAGACCCGCAAAAAAAGATCAAGCTCTAGCCCTATCCATAACAGAGCAAGGCGCAAGGCGTATTAAACGTCTACAAAAATTCGTCTCATAGAACTTATGCATTGGCATTTTACATACTCGCAGTTGTGCTAGCTGCCGGTTGCTGGCGATAGAACTGGCAGAGCAGTCGATAGACCTCTGGCATATGTACTTGCATGCTGTCTGGTGCCTCAAAAAAAGTTTCACTGCATACCGCAAAAAACTCTGCGGGACTGCTCAGCCCATACGCATTGAGCGGTAATGGGCGCTTGTTCTGGAAATCTTTCTGCAAGCGATCCCAAGCCGCAGTGAAAATAGTGTGCCACTCACCTGAGCGCATATCTGGGTGCATGGGCGGTGCACCATTGGCGCCATCACGTAGCATATCGAGCTTATGCGCCACCTCATGAATCACCACATTGCTGGCTTGACCGTTGTAGGCATGTGCACCAGATTCATTGACCGCCTCCCACGACAAGATTAAGGGTCCGCGAAACCAAGCCTCACCACTTAACGCAGGACCTTTAGCGTGCACCACGCCATCGCTACTGCGATACGGACGGTTGGCAATAAAACCACCCTCATAAATAATGATCGTGCGCCAGCGCCTGTACCAATTTAAGCCCAGATGTAAAACAGGCACACAAGCCATGGTGGCTATTTTTAAGGCCATGGCATCAGTGAATTGAAAACCACTGCCAGAGATAAAGCTTTTTCGAGCAAGCAATCGCAAGGTCATAATGTGTAGCTTATCGCGCTCAGCACCCTGATAACGCTGCATCACCGGCCAGTCTGCAATCGCTGCTTCCCATTGCTCAACACTAAAGCCCATTTTTTTAATACGTCGATTTTCTTGCCAATGACGAAACCGCTTAAATATATTCAACCTGCACCTCATCTCTACGAAACACACTATGCCAGCTATAGGCTACTGATTTAAGCCTACTCAAGAGCGTCTGTGACACTTACAGTGTTTGAGCTGCACACCGTGTTATCTAGCTTGCGCTTTCAATATGCGCTGGTATAAGGCTAAGTCTTCGGCAGAAAAACAACAAAAAATCACATCTTCAAGCGCAAGACCTGAATCACTACAGGCACGCACCGTTGTCACCGCAATGCTTGCGGCCAGCTCGGCTGGAAACCTATAAACACCAGTACTAATACACGGAAATGCGATGGAGCCTAAGCCTGCCTGAGCGGCTAACTGCAGACTCTTGCGATAACAGGACGCCAGCAACTCAGCTTCTTTATTATCACCACCCTGCCACACGGGGCCCACCGTGTGGATCACATACTTTGCCGGTAAACGGTAACCCTTACTGATCTTCGCCTCACCCGTCGGACAACCCTGTAACCTTCGGCACTCCTCTAACAACTCAGGGCCTGCCGCACGATGAATTGCGCCATCCACACCACCGCCACCCAGCAGCGAGGTATTAGCCGCATTGACGATGGCGTCAACCGCTAAGGAAGTAATATCACCCTGCATAGCAGTTAAATTGATCGGCATAGCTTTTACTCCTGCAGTAAGTCTTGCTTAACAATACGACAGTTAACAGAGTAGAAAACCCTAACCTAGGGCCTCGGCGAAGCAGTCTTAGCCTAGCAAACCTAGGTTGATTTTTCTTAAAATTACAAACCAAAGGGATAGGTATCAGGCATACCTTCAAGCTCAGCACTGTGCAACTTGGTCACCGCTCGACTGTGATCAACCCAGATATACTCATCAAACTGCCGAGGCAGTGTCGCCTCATAATAATGGCTGACACGCTCAGTCTCAGGTCGATAAATCACTCCAATGGCTCGACCAAGACGCGACTTCATCAGACCTTCACGCACTTCTGGATCCCCATCACGTCCTAATGGCAGCACAAATCCCGCATAACCAGTGGCGTGACAAAGATGCTCGTAACTCTCAGCTAGCACTTGATTCAGAGCCTTGATCTGCATCGGCTCACCCCAATCCGAGGCAGCCGCGACTGTACCGCTGTTGGTGCCAAGGCCAATCAGGTAGGCATCATCAGCGAAGCGCTCGCGGCACAACTGGCCAATATTGAGTTCACCGTACTTCAGTCTATCGGTTGCCCGCGCATCACCAATGTGCGAGTTATGCGCCCAAACCACGCCGCGACTGCCTTCACCGTAATGCTCGAGCAGCGCTTCAAGGGTCTCAAACATATAAGTATCACGCAGATTCCAGGTGTTGTACGAGTCGTCATACATCAAGCGGTAGTAAGCCTCGGCACTGACCACTAAGCGCGCATTGTGCACTGCATCTAAAAAGCGCTCACGGCCATGTTCTGCATAGGCGTGCTGACGTGCATGCAAGGCATCCAGTACATCCTGCACTGCCGCGCCACAATGGGCAAAGCCACGGCGTGCCGCCCAACGCCCATAGTGAGCCGCCTCTGGTTTGAAAGGTGCTAAGCAGTCATAGCGCTCGCGCGCAAAGGCTGCCATCTCGGGGTCGACATCATCAAGGTAGCTAAGTACAGCATCAATGGACTGGTAGGGGCTGTACAGATCAAGCCCATGCATGGCAACACGCTCGCTCGGCTGCTGATCAGCATTGTACTGGCGTAGCCAATCGATAAAGCCAAGCACCTCTTGATTGCGCCACATCCAAGTCGGGAAACGCGCGAAAGCAGTCCACTCCGTCTGTGGACATTCTGCATGCTGCACATAGTTGTCGATACGGGCAACATCCGGCCAGTCACCCTCAATCGCTACGAAATCAAAGCCCTTTTCTTCGATTAAGGCACGGGTAATGCGCTGCCGTGCTCGATAAAACTCAGAGGTGCCATGTGAGGCCTCACCCATCAGCACCACGCGACTGTCACCAATACGCTCAAGTAGCGCCTGCAGCGGCAGTTCATCAACCGAAGCAAACGGCTCAGCGACTTGGCTCATCTTGTCGACAAGAGCCTGATCTTCCGCAGATAAAGCCTTATAGGCTGAGTTGTCACGGCCCGGTGGATTGGTTTCCTCCCAACCGGCTGCACCGATCAATGGCACGAAACGCACGGCAGCAAGACTTTCAGTCTCAAACTCATCCTCACTGATGCGCGTCACCCGTAGCAATTGCTGCCCTGCATGCTCTGGCCCAACTGGCAACACCAAGCGTCCGCCAATGGCCAGCTGCTGCCTTAATGCCTCTGGAACAACCGGCGCACCCGCAGCAACGTTAATCGCATCGAAAGGCGCCGCCTCTGGCCAGCCCAGTGTTCCGTCACCAACCTTGACTTCAACATTGCTAAAGCCTTCAGCCAACAGCGCCTTTTGTGCCTGCTCCGCCAGCTCGTCGATACGCTCGATCGAATACACTTTCTGCGCAATACAGGCCAGCACTGCAGCGGCATAGCCCGATCCAGTACCCACGTCCAACACCCGCTCACCGCCTTTCAGGTCAAGCGCATCAACCATCATGGCAACGATAAAGGATTGCGAAATTGTTTGCCCAGCGGCAATCGGTAGAGGCGAGTCGTTGTAAGCCATCTCGCGCAGATCATTCGGCACAAATGCTTCGCGTGCGACGTGGCGCATCGCGGCAAGCACCTGAGGTGAATCAATACCTCTGGCCCGTATTTGATAGTCAACCATGGCTGCACGGCGTGCTGCAAAATCATACTCAAGCATGTTTCACCTCATCAAATGTCATATAACCTGCAAGCTTTGATGGCCTCACTAGGATTCTAGCCGGTACCACCGCATACGGCCGCTGCGCATCAGATTTCAGCTATGCACAATGGCCAAGTGTGCCTGGCACTCATTGAGCCAAGGGGAACTCCTGCTGAAGATGGTTGAGCTCAGGCCGGTGTTGTTCGGCTATAGCTGTCACTAAGGCATCACCCTTGTCCAGCAGATGTATTTCTATGCAGCGCTTATCCTGACTCGACACGCGTCGCTCCACTAACCCAAGCTCACTGCAACGATCAATCAACATCACCGTGGCGTGATGTTTGGACTGCAACTTGGTGGATAGCTCGCTAATTGTTGCCCATTCTCTGCCGGTAAACCCTTTAAGGTGCAGCAAGAGCAAATATTGTAATGAAGTTAAACCCTGGCTTTTGCAGATATCTTCACTTTGACGTTGAAAGGCCCTTAATCTAAAACGAATATCTGATAAATTTTGAAAGTCCTGCTTACTTAGCTGAGTCATTTTATTATCCTTTGATTTAAAAAACCTGCTTGTCAGCAGCCATAGAATAGACTATAAGATGACGTATATCATAGCGTGATACATAAGGAGCCTAGCATGAATATTTCATTAATCTTTGGATTACCTTTTTCTTCAAAAGGCTGGTTCAAACTACAGCAAAAAGAGCTGTCTATTCCTCTGCTTGCTTGGCTATTAGTGCTGCCTTTGTCTTTTGTGCCGCCGATACTCATTTATTATGCCGGCACGCATTATGGCGACAGCTTTATACCTGGCTTTGGCGATAAGGATTGGCACTTTATAACCACGACTCTGTTTTTGGCTGAGATGCTCACCTTCTTTGTGATGGGCTGGCTGATTCACTCAGTACTTGAGGGGCACAAGTTAAAGGTCAGCTACCACGATGCTTACCTTGTTGCCGCTATTGCACCCTTACCTTTATGGCTGTCTTCTTTTGCCTTACTGATCCCAGTATTGATGTTTAACGTGCTAGTTGTAGCAGCGGCACTGGCTTTGTCGATTATTCTGGTCTATCAAGGTTGCAGAGCGATAACTCATCGCTTAGGTGATGATGTGGTCAGCATGTCAGCCACCTACACCATCATTGCTGCCTCCTTTTTAGCATGGGTTTTATTGCTAGTGATTATTTGGGCCTACTGATCCACTGCTCCATTAAAAAGACGCTAACCTTGCTAGGAAAGCGTCTTTTTTCAGCCAAAAGCAGACAGACTTGACTCTGACCTGAACTGCATTAAAAAAGCCACCCTAGGGTGGCTTTTTTAAACAAGAAACAGCTTACTTGTGCTTCCAACCTGTAATTTCAGCTAATGCAGTACCTATGTCAGCTAATGAACGCACAGTTTTCACCCCCGCATCGTCCAGTGCTGCATATTTCTCTTCGGCAGTACCCTTACCCCCAGAAATAATCGCACCGGCGTGACCCATGCGTTTACCCGGTGGCGCAGTGACGCCGGCGATATAGGACACCACAGGCTTAGTCACATTAGCCTTAATGAAGGATGCTGCTTCTTCCTCAGCGCTACCACCAATCTCACCAATCATGACAATGGCTTCAGTTTGCGGATCCGCTTGGAACATTTGCAAGATGTCGATAAAACTCGTACCGGCAATTGGATCACCGCCAATGCCGACGCAGGTTGACTGACCAAAACCCGCATCGGTAGTCTGCTTGACCGCCTCATAGGTCAAGGTGCCTGAGCGCGAGACGATGCCCACTTTACCCGGCATATGGATAAAGCCCGGCTGAATGCCAATTTTACATTCACCTGGAGTAATCACCCCAGGACAGTTTGGACCAATTAAACGCACACCTAACTCATCGCATTTAA
The DNA here is from genome assembly GCA_964385265.1 of uncultured Thiopseudomonas sp. Taxonomy (GTDB): domain Bacteria; phylum Pseudomonadota; class Gammaproteobacteria; order Pseudomonadales; family Pseudomonadaceae; genus Denitrificimonas. The sequence continues at coordinate 10,003 of CAYLOI010000005.1, read as the reverse complement.
TTTTAACATCTAGCATATCCAAGGTTGGAATGCCTTCAGTGATGCACACAATCAATCTAATTCCAGCAAAAGCAGCTTCTAAAATTGAGTCTTTACAAAACGCTGCCGGCACATAAATCACTGAAGCATCCGCACCTGTTGCCTGCACTGCTTCTAAAACAGTATTAAAAACCGGTAAACCAAGGTGGGTGGTACCGCCTTTACCTGGAGTAACACCACCAACCATTTGCGTGCCATACGCAATGGCTTGCTCAGAGTGAAATGTACCCTGTGCACCAGTAAACCCTTGGCAAATCACTTTGGTAGCTTTATTGATTAAAATACTCATGCCTGCTCTCCTTGGGCTGCTTTCACAACCAGCATTGCGGCATCACTCAAGCTGTTCGCAGCAATAATATTGAGCCCGCTTTCAGCTAAAACTTTACTCCCCAGTGCGGCATTATTACCTTCTAAACGCACCACCACAGGGACTTTCACTCCAACCTCTTTCACCGCGCCAATCACACCTTCAGCAATCATGTCACAACGCACAATACCGCCAAAAATATTGATCAATACGGCTTTAACATTGCTATCGGACAAAATGATCTTAAAGGCCTCGGAGACACGCTCCTTAGTCGCGCCACCACCAACATCAAGGAAGTTAGCCGGTTTGCCGCCATGGTGGTTAACGATATCCATGGTGCCCATCGCTAAGCCTGCACCATTGACCATGCAACCAATATCACCATCGAGCGCCACATAGTTCAGCTCAAACTGTGCCGCATGTGCCTCACGTGGATCATCTTGCCCCGGATCGTGCATGGCACGCAGCTTAGGCTGGCGGTACAAAGCATTGCTATCGATAGTCACTTTGGCATCTAAACAATGCAATTTGCCGTCATTTTTAATCACTAAAGGGTTCACTTCGAGCAAGGCTAAATCATGCGCTACAAATAGCTTGCTTAAATCAATGAAGATCTTGGTAAATTGTTTAACTTGATCATTGTGTAAACCTAACGCATAGGCCAAGTAACGGCCTTGAAAAGGCTGCGCACCAATCGCTGGATCAATACTCACTTGGATAATTTTTTCTGGTGTTTCATTGGCAACTTTTTCAATATCTACACCGCCTTCAGTCGACGCCATAAACACGACACGGCGTGTAGCACGATCAACCACAGCACCTAAATACAACTCTTTGGAAAAGTCAGTACAGGCTTCAACAAGAATACGACTGACCGGCTGACCACTGGCATCGGTTTGGTAGGTGACTAAACGCTTACCCAACCATTGTGCGGCAAAGTCCTGAGCGTCTTCGGCACTGGTGACCAGTTTCACACCACCAGCCTTACCACGACCGCCTGCATGCACCTGCGCTTTAACCACCCAGCGTTCGCCACCGATATCGTGGCACGCTTGTGCTGCAGCTTCAGGCGTCTCTACGGCAAAGCCTGAAGAAACAGGCAATCCATACTCAGCAAACAGCTGCTTAGCTTGATATTCATGAAGATTCATACTGCCCTACCATTGAATTCGGAATATGCGTAATGCGCAGACTCTGGTAGCGAGTCTGCAATGTTAGCTGCTTGATTATAACAGCCCACCAAACAACCACAGCTTGATGGTTCCCCTGCTTGGTGTGGAACGAATACCGCCCCTAATAAGGGGCGGTAAAGTCGATCAACGTTTTTTGCGATTGGCTATATGAATCGCTTGCCCATTCACGGCGAGCGCCGCTTCATGGAGCGCTTCAGATAAGGTTGGGTGTGAGAACACCATCAAACCTAAATCTTCCGCACTGGAGCCGAACTCCATCGCGATTGCACCCTGCTGCACTAACTCTGCAGCACTTGGGCCAATTACGTGGACACCAAGGACGCGATCTGTTGTTGCATCAGCAATGATTTTGACAAAGCCTGCAGTGTCATTAGCAGCCATGGCACGACCACTGGCAGCAAATGGGAACACACCGACATTGATGGCAACACCATCACTCTTCAACTGCTGCTCGGTTTTACCAACGCCAGCAATTTCAGGGTGGGTGTAAATAACGTTTGGAATCAGATCATAGTTAACTTGAGCTTTATGACCCGCAATACGTTCAGCAACCATAACGCCTTCTTCTGAAGCTTTATGCGCCAACATTGGTCCACGTACGACGTCACCCACTGCATAGACACCAGGCACGCTGGTTGCACAGGTGTCATCAACATAAATAAAGCCACGCTCATCTAGCGTTACGCCGCTGTCAGTGGAGAGCACGCTCTCAGTTACAGGGCGACGGCCAACAGCAACAATCAACTTATCAAAAGTCATGTGCTGCTCGCCCTTGGCATCAGTAAAGTTAACCGTCACTTCGCCGTTTTTAACTTCAGAGCCGGTTAAACGTGCGCCTAAACGGATATCCAATTTTTGCTTAGCAAAAATCTTCAATGCTTCTTTAGCCACTTGCTCATCAACACTGGATAAAAACTTCTCTTGTGCTTCAATCACTGTGACTTCAGCACCTAAACGTGCCCACACAGAACCCAGCTCAAGACCGATCACACCCGCACCAATCACGCCAAGACGCTTAGGCACAGCTTGAAAGTCCAATGCACCGGTTGAATCAACAATAACGTCCTGATCAACTGGAGCAGGTGGAATATCAATCGGCTGTGAACCTGCAGCGATAATCACATTTTCAGTGTCATATACGGTCACAGTGCCATCAGCAGCAGTCACTTCAACTTGCTTATTAGCCAGCAGCTTACCGTGGCCTTCAATCGTGGTTACGCCGTTGGCTTTAAATAAGCCAGCGATGCCACCGATTAGGTTTTTTACGATAGTGTCTTTACGACCTACCATCGCAGGTACATCAATAGCAACGTCTTTAACGTCAATACCATGTACAGCAAGACCTTCTTGGGCCTCATGGAATTTCCATGAACTATCCAGCAACGCCTTAGATGGCATGCAACCTACGTTCAAGCAGGTTCCACCCAATGCCAGTTTGCCGTCTTTACCTTGATACTTTTCGATACAGGCTGTTTTCAAGCCTAACTGTGCTGCTTTAATCGCTGCAACATAGCCGCCTGGGCCTGCACCGATAACAATTACATCAAATTTTTGACTCATGAGGTTTCCTCGTTAAGTGGCGTATGGCCACGCTGCAGCCGCTTAAGGTTGATAAGCGGCTGCAGAACAATTAGATATCCAACAGCAAACGTGCTGGGTCTTCTAACAAATCTTTCATGGTGACAAGGAAAGTCACTGCTTCTTTGCCATCAATTAAACGGTGATCATACGATAAAGCCAAGTACATCATTGGCAGGATCACCACTTCACCATTTACAGCCATTGGACGTTCTTGAATTTTATGCATACCCAAGATGGCTGTTTGTGGCGGGTTAACGATTGGTGTTGACAGTAAAGAGCCGAACACACCACCGTTAGAAATAGTGAAAGTACCACCCGTCATTTCTTCGATAGTCAGCTTACCTTCTTTAGCCTTGCGGCCATAGTTGGCAATGCCGCCTTCAATTTCGGCAAGGCTCATAAACTCAGCGTTACGCAATACCGGCACAACCAAACCGCGGTCGCTGGATACTGCAACACCGATATCTTGGTAGCCGTGGTAGACGATATCTTTGCCATCAATGGAAGCGTTGACGCCAGGCTGGCGCTTCAGTGCTTCAACTGCAGCTTTAATAAAGAATGACATAAAGCCTAAACGTACACCGTTATGGGTCTTTTCAAACAAGTCTTTGTACTTGCTACGCAGTTCCATAATCGGCTTCATGTTGACTTCGTTGAACGTGGTCAACATTGCCATAGAAGTCTGAGCTTCAACTAAACGCTCAGCAACTTTTGCACGCAAGCGTGTCATAGGCACACGCTTTTCAACGCGATCGCCGGCTGCAAACAATGGCGCTTCAGCGGCTGGGGCAGCGGCTTTAGGTGCAGCTGCGGGTTTATTAGCTACAGCGGCAACGGCGTCTTCTTTGGTGACACGACCGTCTTTGCCTGTACCCTGAATAGCTGCTGGATTGAGTGCATTCTCTTCAGCAATTTTACGTGCTGCAGGTGACAAAATCGCATCGCCTGTGGCTGCAGGAGCAGCAGCGCTGGCTGCATCAGTAGGCGCAGCAGCAGCCGGTGCAGCAGCAACAGCGTCAGTATCCAAACGACCTAACAATTGCGCACTCAATACAGTGTCACCTTCGTTGGCGACGATTTCAGTTAGCACGCCATCGGCTTCTGCTAATACTTCCATTACAACTTTATCAGTTTCAATATCAACGATTAGCTCATCACGCTTAACCGCCTCACCCACTTGTTTGTGCCAGGTTGCAACGGTGCCATCAGCGACCGACTCGGGAAATGCTGGGGCTTTAATTTCAATAGCCATAATAAATGTGTTCCTATAAATTCGGTTGTTGCGTAAAAACCGCATTAGACTCTAATGCGGTTTTCTCGCTGATTTAGACTACAAACGCATCCTGCAGTAACTGCTCTTGCTGTTCTGCGTGCATGGATGGATAACCACACGCCGGTGATGCTGAAGCAACACGGCCAGCATACTGCAACTCTAATGCTGACTTGTAAGCTAAGGCCACACGACGCATATGATGCTGACTTGGGTACCAAGCGCCTTGGTTCATTGGCTCTTCCTGACACCATACGATGTGCTTGAGGTTCTTGTACTTAGCAAGCTCCTCAGACAAATCATCCTCAGGGAATGGATACAGCTGCTCAATGCGCACAATAGCAGTGCTATCTAAACCTTCGTTACGGCGCTTTTCGAGTAAGTCATAGTAGACCTTACCGCTACACATAATCACGCGATCAACTTTATCTACATCCAAAGTATCTACTTCGCCAATCACATTCTGGAATGTGCCTTCAGCTAAATCTTCTAAGGTTGAAATAGCTAACTTGTGACGTAGCAACGATTTGGGTGTTAAAGCAATCAAAGGTTTACGCAGCGGACGAATCGCTTGACGGCGCAGCATATGGTAAACCTGAGCTGGCGTAGTCGGCACGCAAACTTGAATATTGTGTTCAGCACACAACTGCAAGTAACGCTCTAAACGCGCTGAGGAATGCTCAGGACCTTGACCTTCATAACCGTGCGGCAACAACATGGTTAGACCGGATAAACGGCCCCACTTGGTTTCACCGCTGGTAATAAATTGGTCAATCACTACCTGAGCACCGTTGGCGAAGTCACCAAACTGCGCTTCCCAGATCACTAATGCATTAGGCATAGTGCTGGCATAACCGTATTCGAATGCAAGCACGGCTTCCTCAGAGAGGAATGAGTCATACATATCGAAACGTGGCTGATCTTTATAGAGGTTTTGCAAACCAAGATAGGTTTCGCCATCTTTTTGGTTATGCAAAACCGCATGGCGGTGTGAGAAGGTACCGCGGCCGACGTCTTGACCAGTAAAACGGATCGGGTAGCCTTCAAATAACAAAGTGGCGTAAGCAGCTGTTTCTGCAAAACCCCAGTTAATCGGTAAGCCACCGGCAGCCATTTTCTGACGGTCTTCAATAATTTTAGCAACCTGGCGCTGTACCACAAAACCATCTGGCGTCTCTTGCATTTTCAACGCAAGTTCTTGCAGGGTTTTCAGGTCAAAACGGGTGTCAAAATATGGCGTCCATTTGTGACCCAAATAAGGGCGCCAATCAACAAACAATTCTTTGTTGGGCTCTTTAACCAAGCTTTGTACAACGTGTAGACCATTGTCCAGCGCCGTGCGGTATTCATCGCTTAACGCTTGCACTTGCTCAGTGGTCTGTATGCCATCTTTAATCAAAGCATCAGCATAAAGCTCGCGCGTGGTGCGCTGCTTGCTAACAATTTGATACATCAATGGCTGAGTACCACTGGGCTCATCCGCTTCGTTATGACCGCGACGACGGTAGCAGACCAAGTCAATGACCACGTCGCGCTTAAACTGCATACGGTAGTCAACCGCTAACTGGGTCACAAACAATACCGCTTCAGGGTCATCGCCATTAACGTGTAAAATAGGCGCTTGAATCATTTTTGCAACGTCGGTTGCATATTCAGTTGAGCGCGTATCTTCAGGCTTACTGGTGGTAAAACCGACCTGGTTGTTAATTACAACACGGATTGTACCACCGGTTTTAAAGCCACGGGTCTGTGACATTTGGAAGGTTTCTAGTACCACACCCTGACCGGCAAACGCAGAGTCACCGTGAATGGTTACTGGAATAACTTTATCGCCTTCTGGGTCATTGCGACGATCTTGACGAGCGCGCACAGATCCTTCTACAACTGGAGAGACAATCTCAAGATGCGAAGGGTTAAAACTCAGCGCCAAGTGAACTTCGCCACCTGGCGTCATGACGTTGGATGAAAAACCCTGGTGGTATTTAACGTCACCGGAGGTTAAGCCTTCAACGCGTTTGCCATCAAATTCGTCAAACAAATCACGCGGATTTTTACCGTAGGTATTGACTAGAACGTTAAGGCGCCCACGGTGCGCCATACCTACAACAATTTCTTTAGCACCATAAGCACCTGAACGCTGAATAATCTCGTCCATCAATGGGATAAGGCTTTCACCTCCCTCAAGACCAAAGCGCTTAGTACCTGGATACTTAGTACCCAAATATTTTTCAAGACCTTCACCTGCAGTCAAACGCTCAAGAATGTGCGTTCGTACTTCCGGTGAGAATTCTGGACGGCTGCGTACACTTTCTAGGCGCTGCTGGAACCAGCGACGCTGTTCTGAATCAACAATGTGAGTGAATTCAGCACCAATAGTGCGGCAGTAGGTGTCTTGTAAAGACTGCTGAATCTCGCGCAGTGTGGCTTCTTCTTTGCCGATATTTAAATCGCCAGTGCGAAACACACTATCAAGATCAGAATCAGTCAAACCGTAATGATGTACGGTCAGGTCCGCCTGCATTGGGCGCACCCATAAACCGAGCGGGTCAAGCTGTGATGCTTGATGGCCACGCATCCGGTAGGCTTGAATGAGACGCAGCACTTCAACTTGTTTTTTCTCATGTTCAGTGCTGATGCTGCCAGCCGAGACCGGCTGAGCTCGTCTTTGATTTTTTGCCAATAAGACAAATTGATCACGAACCGTA
>CAYLOI010000005.1:0-2758 GCA_964385265.1 uncultured Thiopseudomonas sp. | reverse complement strand
TAACGGCCTTAAGTCACATACAGCGACTTGAATAAAGCCACTACGATTCCCGCAGATAGTCCGGGCACCAGCCCGGATGCCCCTGCTGGTCGTCAATTGCGTTTTGAAAAGATGCTTTGTAAGCAATTTTTCGTTTAAAGCCATTCACACAAAGGTACTCATGTGAATGGCTCAATTATTTACTGCAAGCTTTGCAGTAAATCAAGTACCGCTTTGTAGCAACATGCTGCGAATATGACCGATTGCCCGTGTTGGGTTGAGGCCTTTCGGGCATACGTTGACACAGTTCATAATGTTGTGGCACCGGAACACGCTGAACGGATCATCCAAGCGCGCTAATCGCTCTTCTGTCTTAGTATCACGTGTATCTGCCAAGAAACGATAGGCTTGCAGTAAGGCTGCAGGGCCTAAGAACTTGTCAGGATTCCACCAAAACGATGGGCAACCGGTTGAACAGCACGCACATAAAATACACTCATACAAGCCATCCAGCTTTGCACGATCTTCTGGCGACTGCAAACGCTCCATACCCAATGTCGGGGTATCGTTTTGCAAATATGGCTGCACTTTCTCGTACTGCTTGTAGAAGATGCTCATATCAACAGCAAGGTCACGAATAATTGGCAAACCAGGTAATGGACGCACTACCAGTCTGCCTTCTTTGACCACACTTGAAAGTGGTGTGATGCAAGCTAAGCCGTTTTTACCAGCAATGTTCATGCCATCTGAGCCACACACGCCTTCACGGCATGAGCGACGATAAGATAGGCTTTCATCTTGCTCTTTAATCAACGCCAGTACGTCCAACACCATCATATCTTTACCATCAATTTCTACATTGAAGGTTTGCATGAAAGGCGCAGGGTTCACGTCTGGATTGTAGCGGTAAACGCTTACTTGCAATATTTTAGGCAACGTCATCGTGATAACCCTTAATATTTACGTTCTTGAGGTATGAAGTGTTCAGCATTTTTTTCAAGTGCTGGCGAAAGTGTGAAATTCACTGCACGTTTGCCAACACGTTTTTCCCCAGGGAAATACATGCTGTGGCATAGCCAGTTTTCATCATCACGGCTTTCGTAGTCTTCGCGCGCATGTGCACCACGTGACTCAGTGCGAGTCTCGGCAGCAATTGCAGTCGCTTCAGCCACTTCAAACAAGTTCTGCAACTCAAGTGCCTCAATACGTGCAGTATTGAAAGCATTGCTCTTGTCTTTAATCTTCACGTTTTCTACGCGCTCACGCATTTGCGCCAGCTCTGCAATACCTTTTTGCATGTATTCACCGGTACGGAATACACCAAAGTAGTTCTGCATGCAGTTCTGTAACTCTTTACGCAACGGTGCAACATCTTCACCCGTAGTACGCTCATTCAATGCAGACAAGCGAGCCATCGAGCTTTCAATATCACTCTCACTGGCATCACGGGCATCTACACCTTCGCGCAAACTCTTCTCAAGGTGAATACCTGCCGCACGACCAAAAACAACCAAGTCAAGCAGTGAGTTACCACCTAGGCGGTTCGCACCATGCACAGACACAGAGCTGACTTCACCAACTGCGAACAAGCCCTCAACGATGTGATCAACACCGTTTGCATCTTGAGCAATGGCTTGACCATGAATATTAGTGGCGATACCACCCATCATATAGTGACAAGTCGGTACAACAGGAATTGGCGCAACCACTGGATCAACGTGAGCAAAAGTAATTGACAGCTCACAAATACCAGGCAGTCGACTGTGCAGAACTTCTTCACCAAGGTGATCAAGTTTCAGCAACACGTGGTCACCATTCGGGCCACAGCCATTACCGGCTAGAATTTCTTTAACCATTGAGCGCGCAACAACGTCACGGCCAGCAAGGTCTTTAGCATTAGGCGCATAACGCTCCATGAAACGCTCGCCATGCTTGTTAATTAGGTAGCCACCTTCACCACGGCAACCTTCAGTTACCAAGGTACCCGCACCAGCAATACCGGTCGGGTGGAATTGCCACATTTCCATATCCTGTACTGGGATACCAGCACGCAACGCCATGCCCACACCGTCACCAGTGTTAATCAGAGCATTAGTGGTTGAGGCGAAGATACGGCCCGCACCACCGGTTGCAAGCACAACGGCTTTAGAACGGATATGAACGACTTCACCAGTCTCAATGCAAATAGCGACAACACCGACCACAGCGCCGTCTTGGTTTTTCACCAAGTCAACCGCATACCACTCATTTAAGAAGGTCGTGCCGTGCTTTAAGTTTGCTTGATACAGGGTGTGCAGCAATGCGTGACCAGTACGGTCAGCGGCAGCACAAGTACGTGCAGCCTGGCCGCCACGACCGTAGTCTTTTGACTGACCGCCGAACGGACGCTGATAAATACGGCCTTTTTCAGTACGCGAGAATGGCAAACCCATATGCTCAAGCTCATACACAGCTTCAGGTCCTACTGAACACATGTATTCGATAGCATCTTGGTCACCGATATAGTCGGATCCTTTGACGGTATCGTACATATGCCAGCGCCAATCATCATTCGGGTCATCTGAAGCAATCGCGCAAGTAATACCACCTTGTGCAGATACAGTATGCGAACGCGTAGGGAAAACTTTAGTTACTACAGCTGTCTTATGTCCACCTTGCGCTAACTGCAGTGACGCGCGCATACCTGCGCCGCCGCCGCCAACAATAATGGCATCATAAGAAATAGTACGAATATTGGCCATGAATCAAATTCCCCACAAAATCTGTACGCCCCAGACGA
>CAYLOI010000004.1:32066-149587 GCA_964385265.1 uncultured Thiopseudomonas sp. | reverse complement strand
TGCTGGTCACCGATGGCGTATTTAGCATGGACGGTGATCTAGCGCGTTTGCCTGAGTTGGCCGCACAGGCCAAGGCTCACGGGGCATGGCTGATGGTGGATGATGCCCATGGTTTTGGTGTGCTGGGCAAAAACGGTGGTGGTTTGGTTGAGCATTACGGCTTAACGGCTAGCGAAGTGCCGGTGTTGGTGGGCACCTTGGGTAAATCCTTTGGTACGGCGGGTGCTTTTGTTGCCGGTAGCGAAGAGTTGATTGAAACCCTGATTCAGTTTGCGCGGCCTTATATTTACACCACCAGTTCACCGCCAGCCGTGGCCTGTGCGACGCTGGCCAGTCTAGAGCTGTTGCAAACAGAGCATTGGCGCCGTGAGCATCTGCAACAATTAATTCAGCAGTTTCGTCAGGGTGCCAAAGCCCTAGGTCTGAATCTAATGGACAGCCCCACGCCGATTCAACCGATCATCATTGGTGATAGTGCGCAGGCGATGGCGATTTCAGCCAAGCTGCGGGAATTGGGTATTTTAGTCGGCGCGATTCGTCCGCCAACAGTGCCGGCGGGTAGTGCGCGTTTACGTATCACGCTGACCGCAGCGCACACTGCCGAGCAGGTGCAGCAATTACTCGATGGCTTGGCTGCGTGCCAACTGGAGGCGCGTGATGAGTAAGTATCTGGTATTACTCCCCGGCTGGGGATTAGGCGTGGTGCCGCTACAGATTTTAGCGGAGCAACTGGATGCTGCTTTACCGCAGCTGACAGTACAGATTCAGCCACTCCCTTCGGTGCGCGGAAAAAATGCCGAGGCGCTGATTGCATTGCTCGACCAACAGTTGCCGAGTGATTGCTGGCTGATGGGCTGGTCGTTGGGCGGCATGTTAGCCACGGCTCTGGCGGCGTATCGGCAATCAGCCTGTGCAGGATTGATCAGTTATGCCAGCAACCCTTGTTTTGTGGCGCGAGATACCTGGCCAACAGCAATGCCAGTGGATACTTTTACGGCGTTTCGCCAACTTTGTGCCGAGGATTTAGCTGCAGGTTTAAAGCGTTTTGTGCTGTTATGCAGTCAAGGTGCTGCGCAGTCCCGAGCATTATCGCGGCAGTTATTAGAGACTGCTGAAGTGGGTGACTCTGGTAGTGCTTTAGCCGGATTAGATTTGTTAGCTGAGTTGGATAATCGTGCAGCAATCAGTGCATTTGAAGGCCCACAGCTACATCTATTAGCTGAGCAGGATGCCTTAGTGCCGTCGCTGGCGCTCAGCAGTATGCGAGAGCTCAAGGCGCAAGCCATTGTGGAGTTCTTCGGACAAAGCCATGCGGGGCTTATTGTTGAGTCGCAATTACTAGCCCGGCGCATTGCCGACTTTATTTTGCGTGGTCAGCATGCTTGAATTTTCAGCGCAGCAGCAGAACAACAAGCAACAGGTTGCCGCAGCATTTTCACGCGCCGCTGAAACCTATGACAGCGTTGCAGATTTTCAACGCGCGGTGGGCGCACGTTTATTAAGCTTACTGCCTGAATCAACTGGCTCAGAGGACATCCAACAATGGCTGGATCTTGGCTGTGGCACAGGCTATTTCTGCGAACACTTACAGCAACGTTTTGCCAGCGCGCGCGGTACAGGGCTTGATCTGGCCCAAGGTATGCTGGCCTTTGCGCGTACACGCTGCCCAAATCTCGACTATATCTGCGCCGATGCTGAGCAGTTGCCATTGCAGGACAACAGCCAAGATCTGGTTTTTAGCAGTTTAGCGCTGCAGTGGTGTACTGATTTTTCTAAGGTTTTGCGTGAAGCGCAGCGAGTACTAAAACCTGGCGGTGTGCTGCTGTTTAGCAGTCTGGCAGATGGCTCATTAATCGAGCTGCGCCGTAGCTGGCAAGCGGTGGATAACGCCACTCACGTTAATCAATTTCGCACACTTAAGCGCTATCAGGAATTAACCGCTGCCAGTGCTTTGCAGGTGCTGGATTTGCAATGTCATACCCATACCTATCATTACGCCAAAGTGGCTGACCTGACCCATGAGTTGAAGCATTTAGGAGCTGACCATGTACAAGACGGACGTGCGCGCGGTTTAGTCAGCCGACAGGGTTTGCAACGCTTGCTGAATGCCTATGAAGATTACCGTCAGCCGCAAGGTTTGCCGGCAACTTGGCAAGTGGTCTATGGCGTATTACGTAAAGAGGATTAAGCATGGCACAGGCATTTTTTATTACAGGTACTGACACCGATGCCGGCAAAACCAGCATTGGCGCAGGACTGCTCTGCGCGGCCAAACAACAAGGTTGCAGTACATTAGCAATGAAACCGGTGGCTTCTGGCTGTGATATGAGTACGGAGGGCTTACGTAATAGTGATGCCTTAGCGCTTATTGCGCAAAGCACAGTGCCGCTGCCTTATACACAGATCAATCCCTATGCTTTTGCTCCAGCCATTGCCCCACATATTGCCGCGCAGGAAGCGGGAGTTGAGTTATCCGTGGCTGGCTTATATCGGGCAGCACAGGTGATTTTGCAAGAACAGGCCGATTTTACTCTGATTGAAGGCGCTGGCGGCTGGCGCGTGCCGATCTCAGCCACGGAGTTCCTCTCGGACTTTGCCATTACCCTGCAGTTACCGGTGATCTTAGTGGTGGGCGTGAAGCTGGGCTGTATAAATCATGCTTTATTGAGTGCCCAGGCTATTCTTAGTGACGGGCTGAAACTGGCTGGCTGGGTGGCGAATGTGGTCGACCCCAATTGCGCACGCTTAGCGGAAAACCTAGCAACCTTGCAGCAGCTGATGCCTGCAGCGTGCTTAGCTGAAGTGCCGCATCTAACTAGCGCTAGTGCTGAGCATATTGTTGGGTATTTAGCACAGGCCCATCAGGTACTTGCAGCTAGGAATTATGACTAAGGATCTGTGCTAGAAAGATGTTGCACCACTTAGGTAAGAGTGCTCTGACGGGTCACGGTCTACTGCTCGAGTTGAACGTACATCGTTGTGACTTGATCCATCTGTTTGAAAATCTTTTCTGCTGCCAGTGCCACCAGTAGTGGAATGTACTTACCTTCACTCAGTTGAAAGCTGGTTTTGAAAATAGTCCACTGGCGGTCCACTTCGGCTAAACTCTTTTGTATCTCTGCAGTATTTTGCGGAGCTGTCTTCAGGTCTGCTTGTGCGCCTTCAAATTCATAACGAGCACTTTGCAGTTTTTGACTAAGCTCAGCATCCTTAATGCCACTACTCATTAGCAAATAAAGCTTGGCAATGCGTTGCGACAGCATGCGCTGGCGTCCCGCCGTGTTTACCAATTTGGCCTGCGTTGTACCTGAGTGATCCTGAAGTTTTATGACCACCTGATGAGTTGCAGCAAGCAACTCATCATCAATTTCTAATAAGCGTTTGATGCCTTCTGAGTTGACAGGACCTGTGATAATCGGTTTGAAATCACTCCATAACAGTTCAACTTTAGCTAGCGCTGCCTGTACAGACTCATCTGGCGCTTGCTGTTCGAGTAACACCAATTGCTTTTCAAAAAGAGCTGTAGCTTGCTCAAGCTGTATTTGTGCTTTGCTTGAGTCAACATCAACGAGTATTTGCGCATAAGCCTTGACGATACGCTGTGTAAGCATGCGTTGAAGACCGGCTTGATCAATCATGGTTGAGGAAGAAGTAGCTGATGCGCTAGCAGGAAATATCATGAGAAAAAATAGTGCATACAAGATTTTATGGAAAGATATTTTGCTCATGTGCGTTGGAGCTCCGCGATGAAATAACAAGAGGGCTGCTTAGATAGATCGTTTCGTGGATTCATTAGAAAGAGATCACATAGCCAGAAGATTGCTGATTATTTTAGGATATTGATCTTCATTAGCTTGCGAAGCAAAGGCATTTCGGGGCTACCACTAAAGAGGTATAGGCTGGTCAATGCTGGTTTTGAGTGTTTAGTGGCTCTTCGCATTTAAGTGTGTAGAAAAAATCTGGCCAGCTGGAAAAGGAGTCGGGGATCTTAGAAAATGTAAGCTCCTACACCAACAAAAACTAAGCCCACGACGTGAACAATCTTACCTTTTCTAGCCCTGATCTTTCCAGTTTTTGCCAACTCAATGAACTCGGCCTTGTTGCCACTGGACAGCACATTTCTGCAAGGCAGGCCGTCATAGAATGTCGCTTCACCAAAGCGCCAGAGCCTTGCCCGAAGTGCGGTGCTTCTGGCGTTTCACGCGGCACTGTCGATAGACATCTTGCCCACGTGCCTTGCGTACTTCGACCGACCTGGAACCAGTAACGGTCCAACAGAAGCCATTAATGGCAGACTGGAGCATTTGCGAGGAATAGCTCTGGGCTTTAGAAATTTAACCAATTACATAGCCAGGTGCTTGCTGAAGTCAGGAGGGTTTAGAAATCAGCTACACCCTTAAATGCGAAGAGCCGCTAATGTGGTCGATCCCAACTGCGCGCGTCTGGCGGAAAATCTTGCCACCTTAAAGCAATTGATGCCAGCGCCGTGCTTGGCAGAGGTGCCGCATCTGTCTGCGGCAAATGCCGAGTCTATGGCCGAACATTGATCGCATGCTCTGCAACAGCTAGTGATTCGCTGCGTTTAAACTTGCTTTGTAAGAGCCGTTAGGCTTCTTGCTAATAGTTATACATTAGCCACACTGTTACGACTGGACATAAAATTATTTTTGCGTAGACTCGGGCGCGCTAATGAAAAGCATAATTATTCAGGGAGTTATAGGATGTTGAAGAAAACATTATTGGCCGCAGCAGTATTCGCATGTGCCACAACAGCAGTACAGGCAAACGAAGTTTCGGGTTATTTGACGGGTAGTATTGGTCAGGCGAAGGCTGAGAAGCCAAAAGTAGCTAAAGAAATACAGAGTGTGTTTGCAAACGCTGGTGGAAGTACATCTACTGATCGTACAGACACTGCTTACAAAATTGCTGTTGGCTTACAAGCAAATCCGTATGTTGCGCTTGAGGCACAGTATATTGATTTAGGTAAATCAACTTATAAGGGTGCTATTAGTGGCCCAGGTGGTTCTTTTTCAACTAAAGCTGATTTTGAAACGAGTGGTTTGGGAGCTAACCTAGTTGGAACTTTACCGCTTGATGATTTCGCATTGTTTGCTAAAGTTGGCTATCACTACTTAAAAACTAAAACGTCAGTTAAATTGGCTGGCAACATCATTTCAGGTTCTGATAGTGAGGCAGTTAGAAAATGGACACCTTCTTTTGGCGTTGGTGCTTCGTACAACTTCACTAAAGAACTCGCTGTAGTTGCTGAGTACGAGCGCTACCAAGATGTTGCAGACAAGAAAATTGACGGTGTTAATGTCAAACACAACATCGACCTCGCCTCTGTCGGCCTACGCTACAACTTCTAAGCTAATCCACACTGCTGACATTGCAATGATGTCAGCAGTGTTGCAGCCCTAAGGCTGTACGACCAAGTTATTGAATAATAAATCTTCTACCAGTGTTTCCCCTTCTTCTTGATTGAGTACTTGTTGCACTTGCAGCAATGCAGCTTGGCGCACGGCTTCTTTGCCTTCGTGCTCATTCATATCTGCATCGGATTGCTGAGCAAACAGCTGAATCAGTTGGTCGCGAATCAAGGGCTCGTGATATTTCACTCTGTCCACGTTTTCAGTTTTTACCCGTAAGGCAATATCGGCTTTGTAGTACTTGAGTTTACTGCCGGCACCGTAGTTACCAACGATAGCGGGGAATAAGCTGACGTAAGCGGTGGGTGAGGCAGGTTCTGCAGGCGCAGATGCTGCTTGCGCACTGGCTGTCCAGCTCAGTGATAAAGCCAGTAATACAATTGATAGATATCTCACAGTGATTGCTCCAATGCTTAAAAGTAATCCATGCTCGATGCCCATGGTGGCTATTAGCAGAATATAGGTATTGGTCTGATTGTGCAGTCTAAGTTATTTTTGTGCGCTTGTGTTTCCTGTGCGTCTAGAGTCTGTCTGAACAGCTCAAAGCTATCGGCTAGGCATAATGTATTATCACTTATATGCATACAGATTGATCTCTGCAGTGGGCACCCTACACTCAAGAAAACAACAAATAGAGGTGCCCTATGCAAGCCGTACTATGTAAAGCCTTTGGTCCAGCAGATACGTTGGTGGTTGAAGAAATTAGCAGCCCTGAGATTAAGAAAAACGAAGTATTGCTCGATGTGCATGCTGCAGGGATTAACTTTCCAGACACCTTAATTATTGAAGGTAAATACCAATTTAAGCCGCCTTTTCCCTTTTCGCCAGGCGGTGAGGCAGCGGGGGTGATCAGTGCGGTGGGTGAGAAGGTGAGTCATATAAAAGTGGGTGATCGGGTTATGGCGTTAACCGGCTGGGGCAGTTGCGCTGAGCAAGTGGCAGTTCCTGCTTATAATATTTTGCCGATGCCAGAAGCGATGGACTTCAGCACCGCAGCAGCCTTTAGCATGACCTATGGCACTGCAATGCATGCTTTAAAACAACGCGGCACGTTGCAGCCCGGTGAGACCTTGCTGGTGCTCGGCGCTTCCGGTGGTGTGGGATTAGCAGCGATTGAAATTGGTAAAGCCATGGGGGCGCGTGTGATTGCTGCCGCCAGTAGCGCAGATAAGCTTGAAGTGGCACGCCAAGCGGGCGCAGATGAGTTGATTAACTATCAAACCGACGATGTACGCGAGCGCTTGAAAACCTTAACCAAGGGCCAAGGCGTGGATGTGATTATTGATCCGGTGGGTGGTGATTTATTCGAGACGGTGTTTCGCTCCATTGCTTGGAATGGGCGCATGCTGGTGATCGGTTTTGCCAGCGGTACTATTCCTTCGCTACCAGCAAATTTACCCTTACTCAAAGGTGCGGCGGTGATTGGCGTGTTCTGGGGCGCGTTTGCTCAGCGTCAACCACAAGACAATGTCGAGAACTTCCAGCAGCTATTTGCTTGGTATGCGCAAGGTAAACTCAAACCCTTGGTCTCGCAAACCTTTGCTTTGCAAGATACTGCACAGGCGATTAAGACACTGGCTGCACGTAAAGCAGTGGGTAAGCTGGTGATTAAAGTACGCTAATCTTTGCCCTCGGACACCCAAGTGCAGACGGTTTATGTTCTGCCTTGGGCGCTACTTGCGTGCATGCCTAAGCCGCGATGCCAGTCAGTTTTATTGGATGCAGTGCTGCGGATAAAGCTCAGTGCGTTTTTATGCTGCTTTAAGCAAAGGGGGATAAAAACACTGCTTTATCTGCTGCTTTGGTCGTATAGTGGGGCGAAAATAATAACTGACCTATAGGCTAATAAAAATGTTGCATCGTATTGTTGTAGTCGGCGGAGGTGCTGGTGGGCTTGAGCTGGCCACGCGCTTGGGGCGCTCTCTGGGTAAACGTAAAAAAGCTAAAATCACCTTGGTGGATGCCAACCTCACCCATATTTGGAAGCCGCTGCTGCATGAGGTCGCCACCGGCTCACTGAACAGTACTGATAATGAATTAAATTATGTTGCACAAGCCAAGTGGAATCATTTTGATTTTCAGATTGGTAAATTTTCTGCTATTGATCGTCAAGCCAAAACCATTGAACTCAGCGCAACCCTTGATGAGCAAGGCTATCAATTGGTGCCAGCGCGTAGCTTGGGCTATGACACCTTAGTGATTGCCGTGGGCAGCCTAACCAATGACTTTGGTACTAAAGGCGCAGCTGAGCACTGTATTTTCCTCGACAGTCCACAGCACGCGCTAAACTTTCATCGGCGTCTGCTCGGTGAATACTTAAGTGCACATGCCAAAGGTGATGATGACAACAGGGTCAATATTGCCATTGTCGGTGCCGGAGCCACAGGTGTGGAGTTGGCTGCGGAGCTGCGCCGCGCCTCGCAGCAGTTAACTGCCTATGGTTTGGATAATATTCAGCCAGACAATATGAGCATTACCATTCTTGAAGCCGGGCCGCGTGTGTTGCCTGCGCTGTCAGATAAAATTGCTGGCGAAGTGCATCAGCAGTTACTCAAGCTGGGTGTGCAAATTAAGTTATCGGCCGCAGTTGAGGAAATCACTGCGCAAGGTATGCGCACTAAAGACGGCAGTTTTATTCCGGCGTCGTTAAAAGTCTGGGCAGCAGGTGTGCGTGGGCCGAAGTTTTTAACTGAGCTGGATGGCTTGGAATCCAATCGTATTAATCAGCTGGTGGTGCGCACCACTCTGCAAACTACGCTGGATGACGATATTTTTGCTTTAGGTGATTGTGCGGCCTGCCCATTAAGCGAAGGCAGTGATAAAAATGTGCCGCCGCGGGCGCAGACGGCGCATCAGCAAGCCAGTTTTTTAAACAAAGCATTGGCATTAAAGCTACAGGGTAAGGCGCTGCCACGTTATCAGTACCGCGATTACGGCTCATTGGTGTCATTGGCGCAATTCAGTGCGGTAGGCAATATTATGGGCGGCTTTATGCGCACAGTTAACGTGGAAGGCTGGTTGGCGCGTATGTTCTATATTTCTTTGTATCGCATGCACCAAGTGGTGCTGTATGGGGTGTTTCGTACTGCGTTAATTATGCTCAGTGACCGTATTGGCAAGCGTACCCATCCGCGGATGAAACTGCATTAATCAGCTCAGTTCGGGCCTAATAATCTAGCAACAACGGGCAAGCTGTATAAACTAGCACTGTCCGTTGAGTGATTATTGTAAAAGGGAGCATCTGTTGATTAGGTCCAAAGAAGAACTTGATGCGGTGCGAGTGCACTGCAAAACCATGGTTAAAAAACGTGCTGTCGCCTCTGGCAGCATGGCATTGCTGCCAGTACCAGGAGTGGATATTGCCGCTGATGTGGGGCTGCTTTTAGAGCTATTGCCAGCTATTAATCGCCAGTTTGGTTTAACCCCTGAGCAAATGGAGCGCCTTGACCCGCAACTTAAAAGCTTTTTGTATGGGGTGATTAAAACCACCGGTACACATATTGTCGGTCAGCTGGTGACTAAGCAAGTGGTGCTGACATTGTTGCAGAAAGTGGGTGTGCGTCTAAGCGCTAAACAAGCGCTAAAATTTATTCCTTTTGCTGGACAAGCCGCAGCCGCAGCTATCAGTGGCAGCGCGATGTTAGTGATTGGTCATGCGCATATTGCTGAGTGCTACGCCATTGCTGAGCAAGGCTTGGCGTATCAAGGGTTAACTCAGCTCGACCCAGAATAATTGCGTCGAGTGTGCTGCGGTCGCGCTGCCTGAGGGTTGAGTGGCGACTTAGCCTATCTCTGTTTTGGCGTTTAATTCAGCGTTTTGCGGTTGTGTATGTTCTAGCACATGCTCTGCGAGTTTCAGCCCGGTTTCAGAAAAGGTTTTATGGATAAAGTCAGCACCGGCAGCGCGAATGCTGTCAGCGTGCTCAGGGTACAAGCAGTGACTGATGATAAAACCGTCGAAGCCGCTTTCACGCAGTTTCTGTGCGGCTAAGGTTTTTGCTTCTAAATCATTGGCGGCCAAAATGACATATTTCAAATGCGGTGCATGCAGGCGTTTCCAGAACACCGTATCTTCCGCATCAGCAAATAAGCTGTGAATATCTTCCATCGCCTGCTGCTCGACTTTAATCGGGTCAGAGTCGATGCCGAGCACCGAGTAGCCTTTATCATGCAGCATGGTATAAGCGGCCATGCCGGTACGTCCCATACCAACAATCAAAATCTCATCATCAATAAACAGGGGTTGCTCATCCGGATGAAAGCCTTTGCGCTCAAGTAAGATTAAGTGTTTGCTGATTTTTTCATACAGGGTGTGGGCAAAACGGTTGAGCGGTGCGGAGACCACAAAGGAGAACGCTACTGTTAAAGCCAGCGGGATAATCCACTCAGGGATGGCGATACTGGCGACAATCAGGCCAAACTCGCTGTAGTTAGTCAGGCTTAAACTGGTCAGAAACGCGCTGCGCGCTCTGAGCTTAAATAGCACCATCAAACCGAAAAACAGCACGCCTTTGAGCGGCAGAACAATGGCCATCACCAGGGCAAAAATAACTGCATTCTGATCGGGTAAGCCACCAATACCAATTTGTAAAAAGAAGCCGACCAAGAAGATTTCTTTGATACTCCAAAGTGCTTTGGACAGTTCACTGGAGCGGGGGTGGTTGGCCAATAAAGCGCCGAAGGCTAAAGCGCCCAGCTCAGAACTGAGTCCTATTTGCTCAAAGCCATAACCACCCACCACTAATGCCAGCAGCAAACCCAGTAAGACCAGCAACTCTTCGTGACCGCTGTAATCGACTAAGCGATAGATCAGCGGTCGCAAGAGTGGCATACCAAAGACTACCAGCGCCCACATTGAGGGTGTTTGGCCGCTGGCAATACTCATCACACAAAGGGCGATAAGGTCTTGGATCACCAAAATACCAATCGCGACCCGACCATGGAAAGCGCGCAGTTCCCGCTTGCCCTCTAAAACCTTAGCCGCCAATACAGTACTGGAAAATGATAAGGCGATCGCCAGCATAATCGCGGTGTACCAGTTGATATCTAGAAATAAGAAAAACGCTGGGGAAAAGATCAAGGTGCTAATAAAAAAGTGCAGTAGTCCACCGCCCATCACTTCGGGGCGCACTAAGCTTTTAACTTTAAGTTTTAAACCAACGGTGAATAGCAGCAGCAATACACCGAGGTGAGCGATATGTTGCAGAGCTGAGGTGCTGTCGACAGTTAAATCGAGAAATTCGGCCGATGCCGCAATTGAAAAGCCTGCCGCGAGGTAGCCGATTAAGGGTGGCAGCCCGATCAGTCGAACGCCAATCCCTAAGCTAAAGGCAAAGACAATCCATACGGCTTCAATCACGGCAGTTCCTTGGTAGATGGTGTTTGGCCACGCATTTTAGCAAACAACTGGGCAGGCCTATACAGTATTTATAGCCGTGTGTTGGTATGTCTGTTTATCCCTGAGCAATACGCTCCAGCAGCTGCTGTGCGGCCTGTTTACCACTGTGCCACGCGCTGTACACATCGCCATCGCCACACCAGTCACCGGCTATATACAGTCCGCGTTGTGGGTCGCTTAATAGCGCTGCCGGTTGTTGTCGCGCGCCAAGCGCGTAACGCCAGCGGTGAGCAAAGGCGCTGTCATGCTCAGGCAGAGGGCGGCCCAACAGCGAAGCAAAGGCTGCACGTAGAGCCTGAATCACATACTGATGATCTTTTTCCAGATGTTCAATACTCCACTTGACGCTGCTGCGCAAGGTCCAGCTGTGCATGGGCTGCTCAGTTGATAATGGGGTGTGTGTCACTTCGCTAATCACTGCGTTGTTGAACAGTTCGAATGATTCTGGCTGGGCTAAAGGCTGTTTAAAACCCAGAGCGACCATCCAAATCGGTTGTATTTCAATCTTGGCTGCCTGTTGCGCGATCTGTGGCGCACAGCTGCTTAATAGGGTGCTGGCTTGCGCTGCAGGTATGGCAACAATCAATTGCTGAAACGGCCCGTGACGTTGCTGGTGCTGGTCGTGCAGTAACCAACCGTCACTGTGATAGCTGAGTGTGTGTATTTCGCAGGCAAATAGGGTGTCAATCTCGCTGAGTAGATTGCGGGTTAAGGCGCTCATATACGGCATGCCGGCCCAGTGTGATTTCCCAGCATTGTTGTGCTGTTGCACCCAGCCGGCTTGTTGCCACATATGCAGCTCAGCAAGAAACAGCGGGTCATCGCTGGTGAACCGTTGTGCACCTAAATTGATCCGTCCCATCTCACTGCGCTTACTGGCTAAACGGCCACCACTGCCTCGACTTTTTTCAAAGACTTGCACCCTATGGCCTGCTGCTTTTAGGCTGCGAGCAGCAGTGATTCCAGCCATGCCGGCACCAATAACGGCAATTTTAGAAGACAGCATGAGATTTCCTTAAAAAAGAGATGGAAGACGGGCGCTTATAAACCGTGTATAACAAATACTTATGCAGTTGCAGAGTTATTGTACAAGTATTTGTTGCCAATCTATAGTCTAGGCAAGGTTAAGATCTTGTGCTTTTCGGAATTTGCTGGTGCTATGTATAACAGCGTGCTGCTTTTAACATCATGATGTGCAGGAGACAGGTGCTATGCGTATTTTAATAACCGGTGGTACGGGCTTGATTGGCCGCAGTTTATGCCAGTTTTGGCTGGCGCAAGGCCATGAGCTTTATGTCTGGAGTCGCACGCCTGAGCGGGTTAAAGACTTGTGCGGTGCGGCTGTGCATGCAGTGGCTGAGTTGCGCGAACTGGATCAAGTGCCGCTTGATGCTGTGATTAATCTAGCTGGCGCACCCATTGCTGATCGGCCTTGGACCCAAGCACGGCGCAAGTTGCTGCGCGACAGTCGTATTGCTTTAACTAAGGATTTAGTCAGTTGGTTGGCGAGCTTGCGAACTAAGCCTGAGGTATTGATTTCCGGTTCTGCGGTCGGTTGGTACGGTGACGGTGGTGAGCAGGTTTTAACTGAAAGCAGCCCTGTGCAAAGTCCTGATTTTGCCACCCAGTTGTGTGCTGACTGGGAAACGGCCGCGCAAGCCGCTGAGCCTTTGGGAATAAGGGTGGTGCTGATTCGTACCGGTTTGGTTTTGACCAGTAAGGGCGGATTCTTATCGCGTCTGATGCCGCTATTTAAACTGGGTTTAGGCGGTAAACAAGGCAGCGGTCAGCAATGGATGCCTTGGGTGCACTTGGATGATGAAGTGGCCTTAATTGACCATGTGCTGCGTCACCCACAAGCGCGTGGAGCTTACAATGCCTGTGCACCACAGCCTGCGCGTAATCAGGCGTTTGCCAAAGCCTTGGGTAAACATGTGCGCCGTCCTGCGATTATGCCAGTTCCCGGCTTTGCCTTAAAATTGCTGCTCGGTGAGATGGCTGGCTTGCTGTTAGGCGGACAAAATATTCAAGCTGAGCGCACGAAAGAGATCGGCTTTGAGTTTAAATACCCGGATCTTCAATCGGCACTGGCAGCGCTTTAACAGAGTGATGCAGTTTTGTATTGCAGTAAAGGCGCCACAACCAGGTCAATGCTGATCCCTGACTGCGCTGGTCTTGTGCCCGGCGCAGTCAGGGATTTCGCGGCATAAGCTATTGCCGTCAATAAAGGTGTGGTCACGTAAAAAGCGACAAGCCTAGATGCGGCTGCGGCTATCTATAGTGCAGTTTGTTGGTCTTCGTAGTGCTTTAACACGGCAGTGACCACTTGCATAACTTCCAGATTAGCCACCTCCATTGCCTCTAAGTGCTGTACTGCAGCTTCAAACGCATCGTTTTGATAGGCCTGCATGGCTTGCTGGCCTTGTTCATGCACAGCTGTATGTGGGCGCTCAATGCGCTGAAACTGCTCTAGATGGCGAATCTTTTGGTTTTGACCGCTGTAATACCAGCGTCCAAAGCGGCACTCATGATCAGATGGAAGCTGCGGCACTGCTTGTTTTTGCTGACTAAGCAGGTGGTTGTAGACGATAAACTTCAGCGATAACTCATCTAAATTGGCTAACTCAATGCCTGCTCGTAAAGTCGATACTTCAATGTCTTTATGCATATGTAAAGCTAAAGCATGCAGCTCATGCATAGCGTCTACCGCCGCTCGAGTGGTTTGACTGAAATCTTGCGCGAGTTGGCCTTGGCTTTGAATATAGTCGTGAGCCTGTTTGGTTTCTACTTGGATTTCATTGATTTTTTGGACGATATCATCAGTGGCAAGCGCTGTTCTTTCCGCCAATTGACGAATTTCACTGGCGACCACGGCAAAGCCACGGCCGGCATCACCAGCTCGTGCGGCTTCAATGGCCGCATTGAGGGCCAGTAGATTGGTTTGACTGGCGATGCCGCTGATCAAATCAACAATGCCATTAATTTCTTGTGAGTGTGATGCCAGCGTATCAATTTTCTCAGTTGTTTCTAACAGACCGCTTTCCATTTGCATGGCTTTATTCTGCAGTGCGCCAAAGTTTTCTTGGTTGGTGGCAGTAGCGCAGGCAACAGTTTCAGCATGCTGTTTATTGGATTCCATTTGCCCCGATAGGTATTCAAAAGAGTCACCGAACTGGGTAATTGAACTACCAAAACGAATCAAGTTGCTGGAGACACCGCGATTAAATTGCAGCTGTTGGCGGTGTTGCTGCTCGGTGCTTTGTGAGTGTGCTAAGGCTTCTTCTAGCTGTTGTATGTGCTCAAGCTGTTGCGCATTTTCGGCGAGCAAAAGGCTATTGTGCTGCTGTAGTTGTTTTGCTTGGTTTTTCCACTTAAACCACATGTTGGACCTCTATTGCTGCAGTGTGATGCAAAACGCCGTCCTTTATGCGTGAGAAGGGTAAGGCCCAGAGGCCTTGTTAAGCAGTTGCTGTCATTGCTTTACAAATGTAGACCTTGGCTGGCTTGAGTGCCAGTCAAGGTCTACAGCATCAGTGTGACGTGCCTTCGGCAAACTCAATCTTGTTGCCTACGTTGTATTTACCTGAAGGCTTGTTCATGGGGATGCGTTTGACTTCTTCTAAGGTCTTGGCGTCGTACACAATTAATGCGCCCTCGGTATCCCAAACACTGAGAATCAAGTGGCTGCCATCGTTGGTGAATTCGACGTGCGCCGCGTTTTTGCCCGGCATTGGCCGCAGCGTATGTGCCACTTCTAAGGTTTGTTTATCAATTAAGTGCACCGCTTCTTGGTTTGGGCCAAAGAACACATCAGTCCAAGCGTACTTTGAGTTCTCATGGCTGCGCATAAAGAAGCCGGGGCCTTCAGTCGGAATTTCTTTAATCAGTTTCCAGGTTTTTAAATCCAATACTGAAATTAAACCTTGGCTGATATTGGGCGTAGCAAACACCCACTGACCGTCGCGTTTCCAGTAAATCCCAGAACCCAAATGCGGCATGCCAGGCAGTGGAATATCAGTAATGGACTCGCCGGTATCCAGATCAATTACTTGGCCGCCATGGGCTTTACGCGAGGTGGCTAATAAATAGCGGTAATCAGGGGTAAAGGAAAAGTCATCTAAATAGTCTTGGCCGATAATGCGCCGAGGGGTGAAGTCTGGCGTGCCGGCATACGACAGCTCCCACACTTCGTGTGAGTCTTTCAGCGCGACGACAAAGCTATCACGTGGCGGCGCGGTATACACAGCGCTGACCCGTGATGCGGTGCCGTCTTGGCCAACTGTATCAATGCTTTTCACTAAAGTTAGATCATCGGCATTGAGTAGCACTAGGTTGCCCGGTAAGTAGTTACCGGCCAGCACCCAACGGCCATCATTGCTGACAGCGAGATTGCGAGTGTTTAAACCTACACGGGTTTCGGCAATCATAGTGAAATTATGTAAGTCGTATTTAGTTACCCAGCCATCGCGTGAGGCAAAGTAAACAAAGCGGCCGTCAGGTGAGAACTTTGGTCCGCCATGTAGGGCGAAATGCGATTGAAAGCGCTGCAGCGGTTCGAATGTATCGCCGTCGAGAATAGTCACGTGGTGGGTGCCAGCTTCAACCACGACAAATAAATTGTGCGGATCGGCTTGGTGCAGTGGTGTTTCTGACAGGGTGCTGACATCCACCAGCATACGGTGGCTGGCGCGCGTGTCGGCATCGCCCCAGGTCGGTGGGTTCTCGATCGGGGTATATAAATACTCGACTAAGCTCTCGATTTCAGCCGCGCTCAAAATATCTTTGTAAGGTGCCATTTGGCTGGCGGCACGTCCTTCGCTGATGGCTTTGCTGGCTTCAGGCTTTTTAATTCGACCTAAGCTTTCTGGCAACAAGGCCGGACCTGTACCACCAATACGCTGTGCACCATGGCAGACTGTACAGTGCTGTTCGTAGAGTTGTTTAGTGGCGCTAAAGTCGGTGCTGCTGGCCGATGCGCTGCTGGCAAAGCCTAGTACCGACAGCGCCGCCAATGATTTTAAACCGATACTTATACGCATAGTGCTTCCTCGGCCTCGACTGCCGCATGTTTAATCCGTGCTGGGTAGCTCACCTGATACTGACTGAATAGGTCAACGACTTTGCCGATTATAGTTAAAGTGGGTGGAACCAGCTCAGCGTTGTCGGCCATGGCTTGCAACTCAGCGAGGGTGCCGCGCACCACTTGCTGATTGGCGTAGGTACCGCTAGCAATTAAGGCGGCTGGAGTGTCTGCGGCTAAACCGGCCTGAATCAGCTCGCCGGAAATCTCTTCAAGGCTGGCCAAGCCCATATAAAACACTAAGGTTTTCTTTGGATCGGCGTAACTTTTCCAAGGTAGACGTAACTCGCCATCTTCTTGTAAGTGGCCGGTAATAAATTGGCAGGAATGCGCCACGCCACGGTGGGTCAATGGAATGCCGGCATAAGCGGTACAGCCTGAGGCGGCCGTAATGCCTGGAATCACCTGACAGCTGATTTGCCGTTTTAATAGAAAATCAAGCTCTTCTGAACCACGCCCAAAAATAAAAGGGTCGCCGCCCTTCAATCGTGCAACGCGTAAGCCTTGCTGGGCTAAATCAGCCAGCAGTTGATTGATTTGCTCTTGCTTGAGAAGGTGATAACCGCTGGACTTGCCAACGAAATGGCGTTGGCAACGCTCAGGCAGCATATCGATAAGATCAGCACTGACTAAGCGGTCATAGACCACTGCATCAGCTTGTTGCAATAAACTCCAGGCGCGCAATGTCAGCAGGCTCGGGTCGCCGGGGCCTGCGCCAATTAAAGCCACTTCACCAGCAGCGAAAGCACTGTGCAGTGCAGCGGGAAGAGCGGGTGTCTGATCCATGTCAGCTCCAAAGTGACGGTCGGTCACGGTCATAAAGGCATCACACGCAGTGTGACAAAGCTAAAGCGCTACGCAGTTGATTTCCGGCAAGCTTGTCACACCTATTTCTGCATCGGTGAGGTAACAGCCTGGATCTTCGGCCCATAAATCACCGCCAGCCCATGCGCGGGTGCGGGTATTGCCATTGCAGATACTCAGCCATTGGCATTCGCTGCAGCGGCCTTTGACCTTGCGTGGGTGCTGGCGTAATTGCAGCAATAAAGGATCTGGATTGTTCAACCAAATATCTGAGAAGCTTTGTGTGCGTACATTGCCGAGCGTGTGTTGTTGCCAGTAGGTATCAGGGTGTACGTCACCGAGGTTATCAATGTTAGCCACGCCAGCGCCAGACGCATTACCGCCCCAAGCACGCAGCATGTGCTCCATTTGTGCATAGTGCTGCGGCACATTACGCTGCGCCCACTGCAATAATAAAATCGCATCGGCATCGTTATTGCCGCTGACAAAATCGGTTTCAATCCCTTGTTGCACATCATCCCAGGCGCGATCAAAGATTTGATTCATCGCATCGCGGGTCATTTGCCAGTGCGCATCAATTTTGCTACTGCGCTTACCACGACCACTGTAATTAAGGTGTGATAAGTAGTACTTCTGCACATCGTATTCACGCATCAGCTCAAGTAAAGCAGGCAGCTGCATGTGGTTGTGCATGGTCAAAGTGGTACGCAGGCCAACACGAATGTCACGCTGTCGGCACAGTTCAACGGCATGCATGGAAGCGGCAAAGCCACCTTTCATTTGTCTGAATTCATCGTGAATTTCTGGCAAACCATCAATACTGATGCCGACATAATCAAACTCAGCAGCAGCGATTTGCTCAATATTGCTTTCGTTGATGAGCGTGCCGTTGGTCGAGAGGGCAACATAAAAACCGTAGTGACGGGCGCGCTCAGCCAATTGGAAAATATCGGGGCGCATCAATGGCTCACCGCCACTGAGCACTAATACTCTGACCCCTGCTGCGTGCAGTTGATCAATCACATCCAAGGCTTCGGCAGTGTCCAGCTCGCCTTTAAAATCGATATCAGCAGAGGTGGAATAACAGTGTTTGCAGGTCAGGTTACAACGGCGTAACACGTTCCAGATCACGACTGGTGCGCGAGTGCTACCGGGTTTGGCGGCGCGTGGTGCTGGGCTGTGACCGGCAATGGCACGTAGATAAGTGCTGATTCTGAGCATGCTTACTTCTCCTGACGCTGTGCGGCCAGTCGCAGACCGGTTTTCTTCAGAATGCGACTACTGACCAGCATCGTATCAGCGCGGCAAGCATCACCGAGTTGATCGCGAATAAGATTTCGTTCGTATTCAATTTGCTCGGCGTTCATGCCATGCACCATGGCAAATAAGTTGTAGCGCCAGCCTTCTAAACGCGGGCGGCGGTAACAATGGCTGACAAAGTGGAGGTTGCCAACGATCTGGCCTAGGCGGTCGATGTGTTCATCATCGACATCCCACACTGTCATGCCATTAAAGGTGTAACCCAGACGATAATGATTGGGCACTGCCGCAATGCGCCGAATCGCGCCACTGTCTTGCAAGCGCTGTAGTAAGGCTAGGGTGTCATCAACGCTGAGCTGCATCCGTTCAGCCAGCCATGCCCAAGGGTCAGCCACTAAAGGCATACCGGCTTCGGTCAGGGTGATCAGCTGTTGCGCAAGCTCTTGATCAGAGCGGAAAGTGGAGGCCGACATGGTAGGTCTTCTCCTTAGGTAAGTTGAGCACTGTTAAGCCGGTTAAGGCTTCAATCTCAGCGATGCTACGTTGAATACCATCGGGGGTTGGGCAGGCTAAAACAAACCACATATTAAAAGTGTGCTCACGGCGGTAGTTGTGCGCCACGGCGGGAATATTGTTGAGCAGTTCGGTGACTTCATCAAAACGCTGCTCAGGTACGGTCATCGCCGCTAAAGTAAAAGCGCCGCCCAGTTGCTCGATATCAAACATCGGGCCAAAACGGGTTAAGGTGCCATCATCCAATAACTCTTGCAGGCGTTCGCGGATGCGTTCGGCGCTGCAGGCTAACTCTTGTGCCAGTGCGCCCCATGGATCGCGCACAAGCGGTAAACCATGTTGCAAACGGTTGAGCAGGCGTCGATCAAATTCATCCATTAGACTGCACTCCGGGTTGACTATAGCGTGCGCCACGCTGCTTGAAAGCACGGGTGCTAAACAGTAAGTGATGCGGGCGCTGCTGTAAGTTATGTTGCTGTAATAGTTCGACCACGTGCGCCTCTACCGCTTGGCGGTCACGGCCATGCACCATGCAAAACAGGTTATACGGCCAGCCAGGGCGGCGTGGGCGTCGATAGCACAGGTTAACTCCCGGCGCCTGCCCCAGTGCTTCGCCGACTTGATGCACACGCTCATCTTCAATGTCCATCACCAGCATTACGTTGGCGTTGATGCCCAGGGCGCGGTGTTTAACCACAATACCAAAGCGGCGAAATAAGCCTTGCTGGTCTAAATTTTGTACATGCTCGATGACGGCTTGTTCGCTGCTATTAATCTGTTCAGCGAAGACTTGATAAGGACGCGAGCTCAGCGGCAGGCCATTTTCTAATAGGCGGCGTAATTGCTGCTGTTGCTCAAGGGATAAGCTGCTGCTCATGTTGGCACCTGCGAGTCTTTACCAAGGGCAAAGCCTAAATTGATTTGATAGGCGGTCAGCATGGGTAAATCTAAAGGCGTGAGGCCCGTGATCTGCTGGATGCGCAGCAGTGCTTGATCTAAGTGCTGGCGATCTGGGCCGGTCATCACAAACCATAGATTCCAAGCATGCTCACGCAAGTAGTTGTGGTTGACTTCATCAAAGGCGTTGATTTGCGCAGCAACTTCTTCAATACGATCTTCAGGCACAGCTAAAGCCACTAAAGTGCTGGCGCCGGCCAAGCTGTGTTCAAACACGGGGCCGACACGCGATAAGGCTTTACGTTGATTGAGCTGTTCTAAGCGCTGCAGAATAGCCTCTTCAGTGCAGCCCAGTTCATCGGCCATGGCTTGATAAGGTTGGGCGCAAATTGGCAGGTCATGCTGGAAACGATCCAGCATGCGTAGGCAAAGCTCATCCATGCAGTACCCCTATAGACCGATGCGGTGCGCTCGGTCGCTAAAGAAGATTCCACTTGGACTGTCGGCCGGTAGCGTATGAAGTTTTTTAAGGGTTGCGGTATCCCACACCTGCACTTCATTTTTATCGCGCACGGAAATCCAAATATGTTCGCCGCGCGGAGTAAACTCCATGTGCAGCACGCCAGGACCTGGCTCTAAGGTTGCGAGGATCTCGTGAGTTTCGCTGTCAATCACTTGGACATATTGATTGTCAGGGAAGGCAAAATTGACCCAGATTTGTCGTGCATCAGGACGTGCCATCACAAAGACCGGCTGGCCGACAGTGTCAATGCTAGCGCTTTGCTGCCAAGTGTTAGTGTCCATCACCAGTACTTGGTGGCGACCTACCGCAGGGACAAATGCATGCTCACCGGCGACGGTCCAGCCTTCGAGGTGCGGCATTTTATACACGGGTAGTTTTTCTGTGCCGCGGCCATAGCCATCAAGAATGCGTTTCACGCCCTTCTCTGGATGCCATAAATCCAGCAGTGCCATACCGTCTTCACCAAACAGGCCAGCAATGTAATAGCGGCCATCTGGGGTCAGCATTGAATCATAAGGCTGATTACCAATATTGGTGAAGCGGGTGATTTCAGGTGTATCGCTTTTGCTAAAATCAGCGATCCAGATTTCACCCGTATCAAACAAACTGACTAAAAACTTTTGCCCGGGGGCATCAACCATGCCAACCACACGTGAACCGCGGCTGCCATCAGCAACGCTGGTGGCCGGAATATCAGCGACCAGCTCCAAGGTGTCTGCATCAAAGACTTTAACGCCACCGGGCTCGTAGTTACCCACGGCAATTAAGCGACCGTCTTGGCTGATGGCGCCGCCAATGCTGTTACCGCCTTGGATAATGCGTTTGTCAATTTTTGCGGTGAGCAGATCGATTTTGCTTAAACCGCCATCACGGCCAAATACATAAGCAAAACGTGCGTCGCGGGAAAATACCACCGAGGCATGGGATAAGTCCCCCAAGCCTTCAACGCGGGCCAGCATAGTGTTATTGCTGTGCTCAACAATTTGCACATTACCCGCAGCGCGCTCAATCACCACGCCTAGATCACCGGTGCCGCGCAGCTGGCTGCTCGGCTGTGTGGCGCAAGCGGTTAATAGTCCAGCTAAAAATACAGTACCAAGACGACGCATTATGGGTTCACTCCTTGTAGCAATCGATCAATCATCCAAGTGGCATCTTGCTCGTTGAGCAAGGCATCCCAGGGTGGCATAGCTGTGCCTGGGCGGCCAAAGAGTACAGAGGCAATTAGGCTTTCGCGAGGTTTATCAGCTAAAGCTTGCGGGGTTAGAGCGGGGCCGAGACCACCGGTCATGCGCAGACCATGGCAGGAGCCGCAGTCTTGAATCAAGAGGTGTTCGAGTGTCGCTTGGCGCTCAACAGTTAAGGGCGCAGCCACACTGAAAGAATGAGAAAGGAGTGACAGCATGATAACTCCAAAAAACTGTAAGGCTATTTTGGCGACTGTCATGTGGCACTCCTAGAGGTATTACTTGAGGCTTAAAACCCATTCGGCAAGAATGGTTGCTTCTTCTTCTGTTACTACGTTAGGTGGCATAGGGATTGGACCCCAAATACCAGCACTACCGTTTTTGATGTGTAAAGCTAGTGTTTCAACTGCGCCTTCAACACCAGCATTTTTTTCTGCAACTTCTTTCAGAGCAGGGCCAACCATTTTGCTGTCTATCGTGTGACAGGCAACGCATGGCTTGCTTTTAAACAGAGTTTCACCATCACTTGCCAAAGCAGGCTGTACAGCAAAAGCTGCGCCCATTGCAAATAGTGGAATTAGAATCTTTTTCATAGTCTTTCCTCAAGGCTAATAAGGGTGAGCCATTAACAACTCATCCTTATTGTACTCAGTACACGTCGTGTTGAGTATTATTCACGTTAAATTTACCGGTCGGAGTGATCAAACGCTTGTCTTTGATCACTTTTTTCAGTTTTAACGTCTTATCATCAACCACTACGATAGCTGATACTTCATCTTGTTGGCTCCATACTGAGAACCAAACCTCATCACCTGCTTCGTTGTACTCAGGTTGTAGTACACGCTTAACGCCACCGTCAATGTCAGCCCAGTCGGCAATCGGTAGTACTTTGTAGCCTGCGTCCAAGTTTCTGATGTCAAATACAGCGGCTGATTGGCTGATTTTTTCATCTGGGTTAAAGGTAGTATCAAGGTACAGGTTAGTGGATTTCGGGTGAGTTTTGATAAACAGCGAACCACCACCTTGACCTTTCAGCGTTTCTACAACTTTCCACGCTTGGTCTGGGTGTTTAATAGGATCTGTACCAATCAGGGAAATAGTTTCATCACCGAGGTGACTGGTTGCCCAAACTGGACCAAATTTAGGGTGAACAAAGTTCGCACCACGGCCTGGGTGAGGGATTTTACCCACATCAACCAGAGCAGTCAGCGTACGCTCTTTTGAGTCAATCACCGCAACTTGGTTAGAGTTGTTGGCGGCTGTCATAAAGTAGCGGTGTGTGCTGTCCCAGCCACCATCGTGCAAGAACAGTGAGGCACCAATACTGGTAGTGGTGAGGTTATTAATGTCTTCGTAGTTGACCAGTAAGATACGACCGGTTTCTTTGACGTTGACAATAAACTCAGGGTGCTCGTGCGAGGCAATGATCGCGGCGACACGTGGTTCTGGGTGGTACTCTTGCGTACCCACAGTCATACCACGGGTTGAAACGATTTGTAGCGGCTCAAGCGTTTCACCATCCATGATGGTGTACTGCGGTGGCCAGTACGAACCAGCAATGGTGTACTTGTCTTCAAAGCCTTTAAACTTAGAGGTTTCAACCGAACGTGCTTCAATACCAACTTTGATTTCAGCAACAATCGCAGGATCTTTCATCCACAAGTCGATCATGTCGATGCGCGCATCACGACCAATCACCAGCAAGTAACGACCTGACGCTGACATACGTGAAATATGTACTGCATAGCCGGTTTCAATGGTTTTGATGATCTTTTTAGTGTCGCCATCAATCAGTGCAATTTTACCGTCGTCACGTAAGGTGACTGAGAAAATATTGGAGAGTTTGAGGTTGTTCATTTGCTTGGTTGGACGGTCTTCTGGCTTAACCATGACCTTCCAAGAGTTTTTCATTTCAGCCATGCCCCACTCTGGTGGAGTTGGTGGCGTGTGCTGAACGTAGTTGGCCATCAAAGTGATTTGCTCTTTAGTGAGCTCATTTGATGTACCCCAGTTCGGCATACCGGCAGGCGAACCATAGGTAATTAATGCTTCAAGGTAGGCTTGGCCACGTTCTTGAGTAATGTCTGGAGTCAGTGGTTTACCTGTTGCGCCCTTACGTAACACACCATGGCAACCTGCGCAGCGCTGGAAGTAGATTTCCTTGGCCATCTCAAACTCTGCGTCAGAGAGATCAGGTGCACCGGCCGTACGAATGGTTTTGACGCTGGCTGGGTCAACTGTTGAGGCAGCTGCTTTATAAGCGGCTTCTGCTACTTCTGGGTTGGCTGTTGCATGTGCTATTGAAAAACTCAATAACGACATTGACATGGCGGCCACGATACCCGCCAGAAGTGGTTTGCCTGTTTTAGACATAAATTGCTCTCCTTTGAATGGCTTTCGCTCTTATAAACCTGTTATGTGTTTGAGCTGCATAGCCGTTCTGATTTTCGTTGAGTGGTTATTTGGCATATCCCGGGTAATTCGTGTGTGCATTCACATCCTAGACAGAGCTGCTAACATTGCGCTTGACGGCAATCAAGATTCACTCTTTAAGCAGTTGAGAATGCGTCTCTAAGCCAGTTACCGTAAGCATAACCAAGTTAATCAGTAGGGTATAAAAGTGAATTCAAGCCTGAATCAAGAAGCGCTGTTAAGTTCTGATGAACCGTATTATCAGACGCTGGGCAATGAGGAAGTTGTCTTTCGTCAGGCTTGGCAGCATGGCATGCCGGTCTTAATTAAAGGGCCAACCGGTTGCGGTAAAACCCGTTTTGTCCAGCACATGGCACACCGTTTAAATCTGCCGCTGTACACCGTGGCTTGCCACGATGACTTAAGTGCTGCTGACTTAGTGGGCCGTCATTTGATCGGCTCAGAGGGAACCTGGTGGCAAGATGGACCATTGACCCGTGCCGTGCGTGAAGGCGGCATTTGCTATTTAGATGAAGTGGTTGAGGCGCGCCAAGACACGGCTGTGGTATTGCACCCACTGGCTGATGACCGTCGTGAGTTGTTCTTAGAGCGTACCGGTGAAGCCATTAAAGCACCTCCGGGCTTTATGCTGGTGGTGTCTTATAA
Source organism: uncultured Thiopseudomonas sp. (assembly GCA_964385265.1). GTDB lineage: Bacteria > Pseudomonadota > Gammaproteobacteria > Pseudomonadales > Pseudomonadaceae > Denitrificimonas. Next base: position 125,418 of record CAYLOI010000004.1, on the reverse strand, counting down.
CCCAGGCTATCAAAACCTACTTAAAGGCATGAAGCCCAGTACCCGTCAGCGCTTTGTGGCCTTGCGTTTTGATTACCCAAGTGTTGCAGAAGAGCAGAAAATTGTTGAAATCGAAGCAGGCGTGGATAGCAAACTGGCTGCGCAAATTGTTCGTTTAGGGCAAGCGTTGCGCCGTTTAGAAAACCATGACCTTGAAGAAGTCGCCTCCACGCGCTTGCTGATTTTTACAGCGCGCATGATCAAAGCAGGAATGCCAGTGCGTGAAGCCTGTCTAGCCTGCTTGGCCGAGCCGCTTAGCGATGATCCACAAACTGTGGCGGCCTTAATGGATGTAGTTGATGTCCACTTTGAGTAAAAAAGATACGACGCAGGCGCTGCCGGGTGACTTGGCGATGTGGATTTTTATCCTCGCTGAGCTGGCAGCCTTTACTTTATTTATTCTTGCTTTTAGCGTCACGCAAATGCTCTATCCCGATATGTTTACAGCGGGACGGGCAGAGCTTGATCCTTCCACTGGCTTTGCCATGACCGTGGGTTTATTGTCGTCTGGTTTTTTAGCGGCGCTGGCTGTAGAGCGGGTGCGGGTTAATAAAGCGCGACAAGCGGCAGTGTTGATTATTGCCGCCATTGCTTCAGGCATGGTCTATGTGGTGCTTAAGTTCAGTGAATATGCGCACCTAGCCAATGCAGGCTTTGATCTTGAATACAATATGTTTTTTACTTTGTATTGGTTGCTGACGTTGTTTCACTTTTTGCACGTTTGGTTAGGTTTATTTGTTTTAGCCTTTTTAGCTTGGCGCTGTTTTCGTTTGGGCTTTGATGCCCAAAACCGCAGCGGCATGGAGTCAGGTGTGATGTATTGGCACATGATTGACTTGGCTTGGGTGATTATCTTTCCACTTGTGTATTTACTGGGGTAGGGCAACAAGATGTCAAATACCAAGGTACTAATTTTCTGCTGGCTGGCACTGGTCGTGGCCACTGCAATCACCGTGTATTTCGGTGCCAGTGCAATGACCCTGACCAGTCAAGTGGTTGCGGTGTTGGCGGTGGCAATCATCAAGTCAGGCTTAATTATTGATGGCTTTATGGAGCTGCGTCATACCCAGCGGCGCTGGCGAGTGATTATGTACGGCTGGCCGCTGGCGATGAGCTTAATCATTGCCGCAACTTTACTGGTGCCGCACTTTATCGCCGCGTAGCGTTATTCCAGCATGATGTTGGGCAATTGCTCTGCTAGTTTCTTGACATCCAAGGGTGCGCGGATAAAGCCATATTGGCGGCCATCAGGGCTGATAATGGCTAAGTTACCGCTATGGTCAACGGTGTAACGCGGCTGGCTGGTATCGCCTGGAATAAAGGGGATACTCAGTGCATTGCTGAGGGTTTGGATATCGGCTAATTTGCCGGTTAAGCCAACGAACTCAGGATCAAAATACTCTAAGTAGAGTTTCAATTGCTCAGTGCTGTCGCGGTTTGGATCAACGCTGACCATCATAATTTGCATATTCTCGTGCGCCTCGGCCGGCAGTAGTTTTTTTAACTGACGCAGCTCGGCCAAGGTGGTTGGGCAAATGTCTGGGCAAAAGGTATAGCCAAAAAACACCAGGCTCCACTTACCGATCAGCGCCTGGGTATCTTGCCTAGCACCTAAGGTGCTGGCTAAGTGCAAAGCGGGTAATTCTCGACTGCTGGGCAAGACAATGATGCCTGCTTCACGTAGCGCAGGTGCTGGGACATCATTAGCGGTTAAGTAGCTGCCGACTAACACACCAATAATAATCGCTAACAGGATGCCAATAGCGCTGAATATCAGCCTGCGTCCTTTACCTAAATATGACATAAACCGTCCTTAATGGTATTTCGCACTACGCTAAAGAACCTAGCGTTAGGCGTGCATTATAGAATGAATTGCGCGCGTTGCACTTGTGTTCTGATTTGGCCAGTGCGCGGCTCAGGCGTTAACTTAAGTTTGCAGTGCTGACTGCGGCGTGAATGCTGTGCAGTGTTTTGTTTTCAGCCTGTTACACTGAGTTTCTCATATTAAGGAGCTCGCCATGTCTGCTCATCCGTTTGCTACGCTCACCCCAGATTTGGTCTTGGATGCTGTGGAAAGTCTTGGGTTTTTAAGTGATGCCCGAGTGCTGGCGCTCAACAGCTACGAAAACAGAGTTTACCAAGTTGGGATTGAAGACAAAGCGCCGCTGATTGCTAAATTTTATCGCCCTGAGCGTTGGAGCGATGCACAAATTCTTGAAGAGCATGCTTTTTCTTTTGAGTTGGCTGAGTGTGATGTGCCGCTGGTTGCGCCGATGCAGCATAATGGCCAGAGCTTATTTGAGCATGCCGGGTTTCGTTTTGCTCTGTTTGAGCGCCGCGGTGGTCGAGCGCCAGAGCCGGGTAATCTCGACCAGCTGTACCGCTTAGGTCAGTTGCTGGGCCGTTTGCATGCGGTGGGTGCCAGTAAAAGTTTTAGCGAGCGCCCTGAAATAACTGTGGCCAGTTATGGCCATGCTTCGTTTGAGCGCTTGTCTAGCGGTGAGCATGTGCCGAAAAGCTTGCGTCCTGCTTGGGAGTCGGTGGTGCGCGACTTGCTGATTAAAGTGGACTCAGTGTTTGCTGAGCACCCGTATCAAGCGATCCGTGTGCATGGAGATTGTCATCCCGGGAATTTATTGTGCCGCGATGAAAGCTTTTTTATGGTCGATTTAGACGACTGCCGCATGGGTCCGGCGATCCAAGATTTATGGATGATGTTGGCCGGCAGTTATCAGGAGCGTTTATCGCAACTGTCAGAGTTGGTCGATGGTTATCAAGAGTTCTATGATTTTTCACCGCGCGAACTGCCCTTGATTGAAGGCTTACGCGCCTTACGTTTGCTGCACTATAGTGCATGGTTGGCGCAACGTTGGGATGATCCTGCGTTCCCACAAAGCTTTCCGTGGTTTGGTACTGAACGCTATTGGGGTGAGCAAATTTTGATTTTGCGCGAGCAACGAGCAGCGCTCGATGAGCCTTACTTAAGGCTGTTTTAATTCTGGGCAAGACAGCCGTGCTCTGTGCAGACTAGAATAAACTGAATCTTTAGCTGGCTAACTAATATGAGTTTTACACCCAATCCGCGCCGCGGTTATCTGTTGGGCCTCTTGGCCTATAGCGTGTGGGGCATGTTCCCGCTGTACTTTAAAACCTTAGACGGCATTCCGGCCGAAGAGGTGATCGTGCATCGCGTGATCTGGTCTGCGCTGTTTAGCGTTGGCTTATTGTTGATTTGGCGGCACCGCGGTTGGTGGCAAGAACTCTACAAGCATCCTAAACGTTTTCTGGTGTTGGCCGCTTCAGGCACTCTGATTGCTTGTAATTGGCTGATTTATGTCTGGGCGGTGCACCATGACCGCATGGTGGAGGCCAGCTTGGGCTATTACATCAACCCTTTGGTCAATGTCCTATTAGCCATGCTGTTTTTGCGTGAGCGCTTGCGGCGCTTGCAGTGGGTGGCGATTGCTTTGGCTGCGATTGGGGTGGGTTTGCAAGTCTGGAGTTTAGGTAAGGTGCCGTGGATTTCTTTGGCGCTGGCTTTTTCTTTTGGTTTTTATGGGCTGATTCGCAAACAAGCGCCAGTCGCAGCCTTGCCCGGCTTAACCGTTGAGACCTGGATGCTGATGCCGGTGGCATTGGCGTGGCTGTGGTTTAATCCACAAGCGAGCAGCATGCAAAGTGAGTTTTTTGGTAGTGCGCAGATGTTTTGGTTGGCCGCTGCGGGGCCTGTGACTTTGCTGCCTCTTTTATGTTTTAACGAGGCAGCAAAAAATCTGCCCTATGCTTCCTTAGCGTTTTTACAGTACATCACGCCGACAGTGCTGCTATTGCTGGCAGTGCTGGTTTTTAACGAACCATTTGCTTCCAGCTCATTTGTCTTCTTTGGCTTTATTTGGGCTGCGCTGGCTGTGTATAGCTGGGACGCATGGCGGCTGATGAAGCGCGGCCGTCAGCTCTTGCATGAAAAGTAATCAACAGGCTGTAGGCCTTATAAAACAATAGGTTGCGTAGTGTGCGCACATGTTATCCACAGGCTGATGCACTGCGCTTGTGGACACATTAAATAGACTGAGTGTTTTCTGAACAGCGCTCGCTAAGACAGGGCCTGCCTTGCTTAGCGCAGCCTCTCCCCAGCTTATCCACAGGCTCATGCACGGGCAGGGTGGATAACTTAAAAAAACTGTTGTTAAGTGCTAAGCGCGATCAAGCTTGAGTAGCTTAGTATAAGGATTGGTAGAGAATAAATGAGCCAATCGAGAGATAAATCATCACAAAGCCATAAAAACTAAAGGGATTATCATCTCTATAGTAATAATTACTTTTAAGGCCGCGTGCACCTGCAATAATCCTGCCGCACAATAATCCCCATAGGGCTATAGCGATGGTAACAACTCCAATTATTGTCAGTACAAGTGGTGACATGGTGTATATCCGTTGTTAGCATAAAATTAACCCGATTTACCCGCATTGTTAGGTGAGGATTGCAGACTGTCAATGGATTTTTAAGCTTAGCGTGCTACAGGGTATCGGGCCGCTTAAGGTCGAGTCGCAGAGTTGCTAGGATTGTTTTGAGTTATTGGTTGAAAAACAGCCAGTGCGCTGTAATGCCCAGCCGCTGCAGCTTACAGCTATAGATGAACAGCTTATCCACAGCGCCATCCCATGCCTTTGTGCACAGTTATTGTCTGCTGTACGTTTATTGAGCAGTCATCTGTAAGTTGCGCACGCTATGGCCTGCAGTCAAGTCTCCCCAGCTTATCCACAGGCTGGTGCACGCCACTGGTGGATAAGCTTGCAGTTGCTCTGCGTTTGCATGGTGAACTAAGTAAAGACTATGGCGCTTAATCACCGGTGGGCGCGATGCGAAAGGCACGGACATGTTCTAGTTGCCGTAACTTCTCAGCAAATAGAGCTATGTTCTTATGCTGGCGAGTTTGAATAACCATTTTGTATTCAAAGGTTTGTTCGTCGTCGTGTAGCTGGTAGCTCATATTGGCAATACTAAAGCCATTTTCGGCGACTAAGACTCTGATTTCCTGCACTGATGGAGCCTGTGCTTTAGCAAAACGAATCGCATAGTGGGCATAAAAATGCGATGGTAATTTTGCTTCAAACCAGCGAAATAACGACAACACGCCAATGGTCAGTACTGTGCCAAGTACCGCGGGGAAGATAAAGCCGATACCCAGTAAAATCCCAATTGCTGCGGTGATCCAAATCGAGGCTGCAGTGGTTAAACCGCGCACAGATAAGCCTTCTTTGAAGATGACTCATGCACCTAGAAAACCAATACCCGTCATGATGCCTTGGGCCATACGGGTTGGATCGGTGCGCACTGTTTCTAGCGATGCACCGGGCATCCACTGTGCTTGATAGACGGTCACTAGCATCAGTAAGCTCGAGGCTAAACAGACCAAGGTGTGGGTGCGAAAGCCAGCAGGACGGCCATGAAAACTACGCTCTAAACCAATAATCCCGCCTGCTATCAATGCCGCAAGCAGGGTGGTTAAAATTGACCAATAATCAGTGTGCATCGCAGCCCTCTGGTTTGCTGGATGTGAAGCGACAATGTCGCTCATTTGTGCGCTGAATTTAAGTCTCCATAAGTATGAACTTCGCGTCTATTTAAGTTGTTGGCAAATATGCCTGATATGTTTGCGTTAAGGCGCAGGGGCTTTGAATACATTAAATAGTGGATAAGTCGGAGTTTAGTTTGATTGCATACTTGAATCTGTATAAGACTTAGCGCATTGATTAAATAACGATCAGTGCTCGCTAAGCTTGATGCTATAAGACCTGTAGCGATGTCCGAACAGGTTATCCACAGCACCATCCCGTGCCTTTGTGTACAGTTTAAATCTGCGCTGCTTGTGTTGAGTGCTGCTTTGTAAGCTTTGTGGTACTGCGCAGCCCCCAATAGCGCTGATCAAATAACGACCAGTGCTCGTTAAGCTTGATGCTATAAGGCCTGTAGCGATGTCCGAACAGGTTATCCACAGCACCATCCCATGCCTGTGTGCACAGTTTAAATGTTCTGTACATTTATTGATCAGCGCTCTGTAAGCCTTGCTGCATAAAGCCTGCAGTTGAGTCTCCCCAGCTTATCCACAGCACCATGCACGCAAGGGGTGGATAAGATGCGCATGGCCAATAGCAGTTATTCACTTTACAATCCGGTACTTAATTTTTTCTAGAAGCCTATTCATGTCCTTATTATCTTGGCCCGTGCGTATTGCCATGCGCATGCAGGCGGCTAATGCTGTTTTAGGTCGAGCTTGTGCTTGGCTGACATTATTTCTGGTATTGGGCACGGCCTGCGTGGTGGTGTTGCGTTATGCCTTTGGTATCGGTGCGACGGCGCTGCAGGAAGCGGTGATGTATGCGCATGCGCTGACCTTTATGGGCACGGCGGCGTGGGCCTTGCAACGGGGTGCGCATGTGCGTGTGGATATCTTTTATCAGAACTTTTCCGCGCGTAAAAAAGCCTTGGTCGACAGCAGTGGTCATGTATTGCTGTTACTGCCCATGTGTGTATTTCTCGGTTGGAACAGTTGGGGTTATGTCGCGAATTCCTGGGCGATGCAAGAAACCTCAGGTGAGGCCGGCGGTTTAGGCTTTATGTACCTGCAGAAAAGCATCATTTTATTATTGGTCGGCAGTTTGTTGCTGCAGGCGGTGGCGGACTTGGTGCTGTTGATTAAGCAAGTGCTCAGCCCTGTGTCCGTTGAGGGTGCGCAACATGACTGAGTTGTTAGCCGTTGCTTTATTTGTCAGCATTTGCCTGACGTTAGTGATGGGCTACCCAGTGGCCTTTGTCCTCGGCGGCGTGTCGTTGTTGTTTGCGGTGATTGGGATGTTCACCGGCGTGTTTGATCCGGTATTTTTGCAAGCCTTACCTAACCGTTTATTCGGCATTATGAATAACCAAACACTGCTGGCCGTGCCGTTGTTTGTGTTTATGGGGGTGATGCTAGAAAAATCTCGGGTTGCAGAAGATTTACTCGAGTCGATGTCGCGTCTATTTGGCACCTTGCGCGGTGGCTTGGCGATTTCGGTCTGTGTTGTCGGTGCTTTGTTGGCCGCCAGTACCGGGGTTGTCGGTGCGACCGTGGTGACCTTAGGCTTGCTGGCGCTACCGACCATGCTGCGTCGTGGCTATGATCCTGCAGTGGCGACTGGCACCTTAGCCGCCACCGGCACTTTGGGGCAGATTATCCCGCCGTCGATTATTTTGGTGTTGCTGGGCGATGTGTTATCCAGTGCCTATCAGCAAGCGCAAATACGTATGGGTGTGTTTAACCCGAAAACTGTTTCGGTGGGCGACTTGTTTATTGGCGCTTTAATTCCTGGCATGCTGCTGGTGGGCATGTACATTGCCTATTTAATTTTTGTTGCGCTGGCGCAGCCGAAAAAATTGCCTGCCTTGCCACAAGAAGCCTTAGGGCCGATTGAGTGGGGGCGCTTATTTAAAGCCTTACTGCCGCCCTTGGTCTTGATGGGTTCAGTGCTCGGCTCGATTTTAGCCGGTGTCGCCACGCCAACTGAGGCGGCTTCCTTGGGCGCCATTGGTGCCTTACTGCTGGCGTTGCTTAAAGGGCAATTCACTGTAGGCCGCTTGCGTGAAGTGTCGCATGGCACTGCGCAAATCAGCGCCATGGTGTTTATGATTTTGCTTGGTGCTTCGCTGTTCTCTCTGGTGTTTCGCGGCTTTGGCGGCGATGTGATGATTGAGAATGTCTTTGCCCAGTTGCCCGGTGGTGTGCTCGGTGCCTTCTTTTTAGTGATGCTGGTGATTTTCCTGCTGGGCTTTATTCTCGACTTTATTGAAATCATCTTTGTGGTGGTACCGATTGTTGGCCCTGTGTTGCTGTCGATGGGGCTGGATCCGGTCTGGCTCGGGGTGATGATTGCGTTGAATTTACAAACTTCATTTTTAACCCCACCTTTTGGTTTTTCGCTGTTTTACTTACGTAGCGTAACGCCAGCATCGGTGCCGACCACTACGATTTACCGTGGTGTTTTACCTTTTATTGCGATTCAGTTGACCATGTTAGTGGTGGCGTACGTCTGGCCAGGCATCATCACTTGGCTGCCCAATCAGATCTATGGCGGCAATTAAGTTGATCGTTCAGGAGTGCTAGACATGCAGCAGACAGTCACTGCGATGGACTTTTCTGGCTTACCAGGCTGGCGTTTACGCTTTGGCCAAGCGCAGTTGGATATCTGCCAGCAAGGCGGGCAAATTCTCACTTATTTCCCGGATATCACTCAGCCACCCGTGATTTGGCTGAGTGACTGTGCAGAGTATCTGCGTGGGCAAGGCGTGCGCGGTGGTGTGCCGGTGTGCTGGCCTTGGTTTGGCGATATTCAGCGTAACCCGCCAGCTGTACAAAAAATGAGCACAGCTGGCGCGCCTTTTCATGGTTTGGCCCGCACCCTGGATTGGCAGCTGCTCCACAGCAGTGCCGATAGCCGTGGCGTGCAGCTCAGTTTGCAGCTGGATGCCAGTCAAGGTTTGCCCGCCTGGCCGCATGCAGCCACTGTGCAATTACATATCGAGTTGGGCGAGCGTTTAACCATTCGTTTAGACAACCATAATCTTGGCAGTAAGCCGCTGGCGATCAGTCAGGCGTTGCATACGTATTTTGCCGTGAGTGATATTCGCAAGGTTGCCGTGCAAGGCTTAGCCGGTTGTCCCTATCATGAAACGCTTGAACAATGGCAGCTGCGCGAGCAAGTGGGCGACTTAGGTTTTAGTGGTGAAACCGATCGAGTGTATTTGGATGTTCCAGCGCATTTGCAGATTGTTGATCAAGGCTGGCAACGGCGGATTCATTTGCGTACCCAAGGTTCGCAGTCGGCGATTGTTTGGAACCCTTGGATTGATAAAGCACAAAGGCTGAACGGTTTTGCTGATGCTGCTTGGCAGCACATGCTGTGTATTGAAAATGCCAATGTGTTGGCCGATCACCTGCTCTTAGCGCCTGACCAACGCCACAGTTTAGCGCTTGAATTGAGCTGCAGCACTGAGCTTTAAGCGCAAGCCAGCTAGGTTTTCCTGTCAGTAACGCATGCATCTGCTAGGCTTGGTTGTCCGTTAACGGGAGCAAGTAATGAGTTCAAATGATCAATGGATGCAGCGTGATTTAGCCGTGCTTTGGCATCCCTGCACACAAATGAAAGACCACGAAAAACTACCTTTAGTGCCGATTCGCCGCGCTGAAGGGATTTGGTTGGAAGATTTTGATGGTAACCGCTATTTAGATGCGGTGAGTTCGTGGTGGACCAATATTTTTGGTCACTGCAATCCGCGTATTAATGATCGGATTAAGCAGCAACTGGATCAGCTTGAGCACGTGATGCTCGCAGGTTTTAGCCATGCGCCAGTGATTGAACTGTCCGAGCGCTTAGTGGCGATGACGCCGCAGGGCTTGGATCGTGTGTTTTACGCCGACAATGGCTCATCCGGTATTGAAGTGGCGTTAAAAATGAGCCACCACTATTGGCTCAATCACGATCAGCCGCAGAAGAAACGTTTTGCCACCATTACCAATGGCTACCACGGTGAAACCCTGGGTACGCTGGCGGTGGGCGATGTCGCGCTCTTTACCGAAACCTATAAAGCCTTATTGATGGACTGCATTAAGGTGCCGAGCCCTGATTGCTATCACCGTCCAGAAGGGGTGAGCTGGGAAGCGCATTCACGCTTGATGTTTGAGCATATGCGCCAGACCCTTTCCGAGCACCACCAGGAGTTGGCCGCGGTGATTCTGGAGCCGTTGGTGCAAGGTGCTGGTGGTATGCGCATGTACCATCCGATTTATCTGACTTTGCTGCGCGAAGCCTGTGATGAATATGGCGTGCATCTGATTGTCGATGAAATTGCCATGGGCTTTGGCCGCACCGGTACCATGTTCGCCTGTGAACAAGCCAATATCACCCCAGACTTTTTGGTTTTATCTAAAGCGCTGACGGGTGGATATTTGCCAATGGCGGCGATTCTGACCACCAATCAGGTGTATCAAGCGTTTTATGCTGAATACGACACCATGCGCGCCTTTCTGCACTCGCATACCTATACCGGCAACCCGCTGGCCTGTGCTGCAGCGTTAGCCACCTTGGATATTTTCATGCAAGACAATGTGATTGAGAAAAACCAAGTGCTAGCCAAATGCATGGGCGATGCCACCAAGCATCTACAAGATCATCCGCATGTGGCTGAAGTGCGCCAGACTGGGATGATTTTGGCGATTGAAATGGTCAAAGATAAAGCCACTAAAGAGCCCTTTGCTTGGCAAGAACGTCGTGGCCTTAAGGTGTTTGAACATGCCATGGCCAAAGGTGCGCTGCTGCGGCCGTTAGGCAGTGTGGTGTACTTCATTCCGCCCTATGTGATCACACCTGAGCAAATCCATTGGTTGGCCGAAGTGGCCACTGAAGGGATTGATCTGGCCACCCGCGCTTAAGCGCTAGACGCTCGCTAAAAAACCACGCACCATAGCGTGGTTTTTTATTGTCGGAGTTTAAGCATGTCGCTACCGCGTTTTTTTGTTGCTGCGCCCTTAGCCTTGGGTCTCCATGACTTGCCGGAAGCGCAAGCGCATTATCTGAGTCGTGTGCTGCGTTTAAACGTCGGTGCGACGGTGCAGTTGTTTGACGGTAGCGGCAAGGAATATCGGGGTGAGTTGAGCAGCGTGACCAAAAAAACGGTGCAGGTGAACGTGCAAGAATGCCTCGATGGCCTGCCAGAATCCTCACTGCATATTCATCTAGGCCAAGGTTTATCCCGCGGCGAACGCATGGATTGGGCGATTCAAAAAGCCACCGAGTTAGGTGTCGCAGAAATTACGCCACTGTTTACCGAACGCTGTGAAGTGCGTCTTAACGATGAGCGTGCACAAAAACGTCTCGAGCATTGGCAACAAATCGCCATCAGCGCCTGTGAGCAATGTGGCCGTTCTAAGGTGCCAGTGATTCACTCACCGCAGTCGGTAAAAGATTGGCAAGCCGATGTAAAGGCTGATTTAAAACTGCTGCTGCATCCAGTTGCCCAGCCCTTAACTGAGCATGCAACGCCCAGTACCTTGGCCTTTTTAATTGGCCCTGAAGGTGGACTGACTGAGGATGAGGTGACGCAAGCCAGTCAAGTTGGTTTTCAGCCGGCGCGTTTAGGTCCACGGGTGTTGCGTACCGAAACTGCGCCAGTGGTGGCATTGAGTGTCGCTCAGCAGCTTTGGGGTGATTTTTAAATCTATTACGCCTGCTGAGGCTTTGCAGTGGGCCGTAACAGCGCTATGGCTTTGCCAGAGCGCTCTTTACTGCAGAATTAACTACCAAGTTAGGGCGGTTGCTTACGGGCTCAGCAGCGCCAGCCTAGCAAATACCCATATCCAGCTGTAAAACCGCTAAGCCTGTTTTAGCCCAGCCCCACCACGCAGCGACCAGTACCGCACCCAGAACCAGCACTGCAGCAGCGATATACAGGTGTTTTTTAGTCATAAAGTTGCTCCTGTCCGCTATTTTTTATTGGGCTGACGATGCTGTGTAAACGCTCACGGATGGGCAAATTCAACAGCGCCGCAATCACACTTAAAATTATCGACAGCTGCCAGACCAACGAGTAACTGCCGGTTTGATCGTAGGCTAAACCGCCAAGCCAGCCGCCCAAGAATGAGCCGACTTGATGGAAGAAAAATACAATACCGGCCAGCATCGATAAATGGCGTACGCCATACAGTGTAGCAATGGTGCCATTGGTCAGCGGCACTGTGGATAACCAGAGCAGGCCCATCGCCACAGCAAAGGCATAGGCTGAAAACTCACTCAGCGGTAGATAAAAGAATAAGGCAATCACAATCGCGCGTAAAAAGTACAAGATGGCCAGCAATTGTGGTTTGGCATAACGCCCACCGAGCCAGCCTGCACACCAGGTGCCGGCAATATTAAATAAACCGACTAAGGCTAATACCGTGGTACCTGCTTGCGCCGGCAATTGCTGATCAATTAGGTAGGCTGGGATGTGGATACCAATAAACACCACTTGAAAACCGCAAACAAAAAAGCCGAGAGACAGCAGCCAAAAATCGCCATGACTGGCGACTTGCTTTAATACCGTTTTAATGGGCAGTGGCTGGCTGTCATCGCTGCAAGGCTGCAGGTCTTCCTTGAGCATGCGCGATAAAGGTAGCAATAGCGCAATCAGCCCGGCACAGACCAGCAGTGCTGTCGACCAGCCAAAAACTTCCAGTAAGCCTAAGGTCCCCGGCAGCATGACAAACTGCCCAAATGAGCCTGCAGCACTGGCAATGCCCATGGCCATGCTGCGTTTTTCCGGGGCTACAGAGCGCCCCACTGCGGACAGCAACACAGAAAACGAGGTGCCGGATAAACCAAAACCAATCAGCACACCAGCACTGAGGAACAATGTCGAAGGCGTATTGGCTGAGGCCATTAACAGCAAACCTAAAGCGTAGGCCAAAGCACTGATAAATACCGTGCGCTTAACCCCGTAGCGATCGGCAAAGGCACCAACAAAGGGCTGCAACATACCCCAAAGCAGATTTTGCAGGGCGATGGCAAAAGCGAAAATCTCCCGGCCCCAACCAAACTCGTTACTCATCGGCTGTAAAAACAAACCGAAAGCATGGCGAATGCCGAGCGATAGCGCTAAGACAAGAGAGCTACCAATCATTAATAGCAGGGCATTGCGCGCAGTGCGGCTCATTCTGATTAGACCTGTAGGTTAACAAGCTGTTCAGCATAAACGAGTTGTGACAGGCCGATAAAGCATAATTTGTGCTGGCTGAGAGCTGATCTGCTCGCCACAAGTGTTGCGCCGTGCAACAACAAATAACTGACTGGGGTGCATCTTTTCAATGAGTCAATGCTCTAGACTAGGCGCCACTAAATTCGTATCTGTTTTTTCTGATTCTGCGAGGCTGTTTGTGACTGCTGTTTTGTACAATATTTTATCCTCAGTACTGCCCATTTTGCTGTTTTTAGTTAGTGGTTATGCGTTGGGCAAAGTGTTACCCAAATTTATTGTGCACAGCGCAGTCAAACGCATCACCCTGGTGGTGTGGATTATTTTGTTTGTGATTGGCTTAGAGTCCGGTGAAGCTTTCAGCTCCTTGGCAGCTGGCTTAAGCATTCTTAAACATGCCGCAGTTTATGCTTTCACCATCAGTGCTGTGGTGTTTTTGCTCATCATGCCGTTTAACCGCAAGCCGCTGGCTGAGGATCAGGAACCAAGCTCTTGGGCGGCGCTGTGGCACCCGATTAAAGAATGCCTAATCGCATTTAGTTTGGTGCTGCTTGGAGCGTTTTTTTACCGCCTACACTGGCATGACAACCAGCTGGGTGCAGTCGCTTTTAATATTTCTTACTGGCTGTATGTATTGCTGCTGTTGATTGGTCTGGACTTGGCTCAGGTGAGTATTAGCCGTTCATGGTTGGCACCGCGCGTGCTGTTGATTCCATGTGTGGTGATGATTGGCTCGATGCTGGCAGGGGTGCTGATCAGTCTGGTCACCGGCGAGCAACTAGCGGTGGCGCTGGCGCTGAGTACTGGTTTTGGCTGGTTTAGTTTATCTGGCGCATTGGCCGGGCAGTATTTGGGCGATGCTTACGGCAGCGTGGCGCTATTAAATGATTTGATGCGTGAGTTGATTGGCTTAACGGTAGTGTTTTTACTGGGCCGCAACTATGCCAATAGCAGCATTGGGGTTTGTGCAGCCACTGCCATGGACACCACGCTGCCCTTTGTACGCAAAGCCTGTAATTACGAATATGTGCCGACAGCCATCATCAGTGGTTTGATTCTGACAGTGGCCGCGCCATTTTTTATGCTGTTCTTTTTAAGCTGGGTAAACGTCTAGGCGACGTAAATGGCGCAGCCAGCCATAGCGCTGACTGAGGTTAAACGCGAACAGGCGTGTGTTCCGTTATGAATGCGGTAAAAGCATCAGTGGGCATCGGCCGACCAAACCAATAGCCTTGGCCGAGCTGGCAGTTTTGCTGCTGCAAAAAGCGCACTTGTTCGGCGGTCTCGATACCTTCGGCTTGCACTTCAAGATCAAGGGCGTTGCCCAGAGCTAAAATAGCGCGAACAATGGCGCTGTCTTCGATACTGCTAGGTAAGTTGCTGATAAAGCTCTGATCAATCTTTAGCTTATCCACAGTTAAAGACTTCAAGCGCGCTAAAGATGAATAGCCGGTACCAAAGTCGTCAATGGCTAAGCGTACGCCCAACAAGCGCAACTCGGTCAACACCTTATCCGCGCTCTCAGGATCTTCCATAACTGCGCTTTCAGTGACTTCAATCTCCAAGTGCTGAGGGGGCAGGTTGGTCTTGTGCAAGGTCTTGGCGACTGTGTCTACCAGGGCTGGGTTGGACAGTGAACGACTGGACAGATTCACCGCAATAAATTTCAGCTGCACAGATGATGCCAGCCATTGCTGCATCTGCGCGCAGGCGTGCTCTAGCACCCATGCATCGATGGCGCTGATCAGACCATTTTCTTCGGCAATCGGAATAAAGTCATTGGGGGGGATTAAGCCGCGAGTCGGGTGGTTCCAGCGTACCAGTGCTTCACAACCGACCAATTGATGCTCGCCCATGGCAAAAATAGGTTGGTAATAGACCTGCAGCTCATTGGCGACTAATGCGTGATTTAACTCGCTGGCAATACGAATCCGTTGAAAGGCTTGCTCGGTCAGCTCGCTTGAGTAAAACGCAAAGGTCTCACGACCGCTGGCCTTGGCCTTGCTCAGTGCAGAGTCAGCGTTACGCATGATTTCTTCGACACTGTTACCGACTCTGGGAAACAAGCAAATACCAATACTGGCACTGATAAAGAGTTGGTTATTATTTAAAGTAAAAGGCTCTTTGCTGGCTTTGATGATCTGCTGCGCCATCTGTGCTGCTTCGGCTGGCGTGCCAATGGTCTCACAGATCACGATAAATTCATCACCACCAATGCGCGCCAGTGTGCACTTGTTGTGGATATGTTTTCTTATGCGCTGCGCCACAGCCTGTAGCAATTGGTCACCGATACTGTGGCCTAGACTCTCATTAATATTTTTAAAGTGATCAACATCGATTAAAAAAAGCGAGCAGTTTTTTTGTTCTTCGATGGCGACTTGTAAACTGGTTTTTAAACGCTCATACAGCTGCGAGCGATTAGCTAGTCCGGTGAGCGGGTCGTAATGTGATAGGTAGTTCAGCTCCGACTGCGAGTCTTTTAAGATGGAAATATCAGAAAAAACTGCAACGTTATAGGAAATAAAACCATTTTCATCACGGATTAAACGAATTGTTTGAAACTGAGGCAAAATCTCCCCGTTTTTACGCCGATTCCAAATTTCACCGCACCACTCATCAGTCGACTCTAAAGTGGTCCACAGTGACTTATAAAACTCTGCTGTGTGACGGCCTGACTTGAACATACGAGGTGACTGGCCAATCACTTCTTCAGGGCTATACCCAGTAATCTGACTGAAAGCTGGGTTGATATGCACAATAGTGTTGGTGTGATCGGTAATTAGAATACCTTCATGAGTGGCCTCAAAAACAGCGTTAGCTTGCTGTAGGCGCTCATCTGCGCCGCGCTGCGCAGTAATGTCTTGGGCAATACCAATAAAGCGTATGGCTTCACCTGCTGAGTTCTTGACTAAGCGTCCGCGTGAGCGAATCCAGCGCAGCGAATTGTCTTTGTGGCGCATGCGATAGGTGCTGTCATAGTTGCCATCACCTTCGGCAATAAAGCGCATCACGGTGCGGTAAATACGTTCACGCTCTTCAGGCAGTAGACGGCTTTGCCAGGCTTGCTGATTGCTGCCAAATTCTTCTTGTGTGTAACCTAGGTTGGCGCAATAGGTGGTTGAAAAATACACCTCTTGCTGCTCATTTAGGCTCCAGTCCCAGAGTGCTTCTTGTGCGGCGTCTAGGGCAAGCTTGAGGCGTTCTAAGCTCAGCGTCGCATCGGCGTACTGGCGTTTTTTTTCTTGGCTATGGCGCTGCAATATGACAAACCAGAAAATTATCGACACAACAGCAAAGACTGCAATATTAACCAGGTGGGCTTGTGCGTTATTTTGTGCTGTCTGCGCAGAAGAAAGCCAGGTATAGCTCGCCAGCAACCAGCTTATTACAAGCATTGCATAGACTAAGAAATACTTTAATAAGGCACGCTCTGGTTTCATTTATGCGGCAAACTCAAAGTGAGAGATGGATCACATTATATACTGTTTGATTGCTAAACAAGGCGATATTAATCAAACACATTTTAATCAGAATTGATATTTTTTATGGGAGGTTTGGATAAATTTTAAACAAAAAAAATGCCCATTCGATTGAATGAGCATTTTTAAATATGGTGCCCGGAGACGGAATCGAACCGCCGACACGAGGATTTTCAATCCTCTGCTCTACCGACTGAGCTATCCGGGCTCAACGGGGCGCTATTAAAGGGATTTATCGCCCTGCTGTCAAGCATCTTTGTGAAAATAGTTTTTTATTGGCTGGGTGGCACGTAACCTTCGGCTCTTGCAAAGTCTTCACCGGCAAAGAATTTGTCCATTTCTTCCATAATAAATTTCCGATCATCGGCGTTCATCATATTCAGCTGGCGTTCGTTAATGATCATGGTTTGGTGGGTTTGCCACTCATCCCAGGCTTGTTGCGAAATATTATCGTAAATATCCTGACCTTTGCTGCCTGGAAAAGGTGGCTTGGCTAAGCCTGCGAGTTCTTGTTGATGTTTACGGCACATAACCATGCGAGTCATATTAAATCTCCTGTTGCAATTGAATAAGTGCGCGCTGAATTAACTCCTTAATCGGAGCTGCTAAACCTAAGCGCGGAGGATTGAGAGGGTTATACCAGAGCCAATTGTTTTCAGCTATAGCGGGTACTGGGCTGCTTTGCACACGGATCAGCCAGGGTTCAATGTCGAGATGAAAATGGCTAAATGTATGGCGCAAGGGCTCGAGGCGCTGCTGCTGTTGTGGGTTAAGTTGGTACTCTTGCAAGAGTGCTGCAATGGCATTGATGTCTTTGAGTTCAGGCAGGCTCCATAAGCCGCCCCAGAGCCCTGTGGCGGGGCGTTGCTGCAATAGAATGGCGCTGTCTTGGTTGGTGAGAATAGGCATCGCTACGCGCCTTACAGGCAGCTCCTTGCGTGGGCGAGGTGCTGGTAATAGGTGCTGTTGGTTTCGTTGATAAGCTAGACAGCCGCTGTGTACTGGGCAATCTTGGCAATTCGGCTGTTTGCGGGTACACAGGGTCGCACCTAAATCCATCATGGCTTGGGTGTACTGCGCCACATCCTGCTGGGGGGTAAGCAGCTCGGACAGCTGCCATAAGCGCTTGCTGGCTTGGCTGGCGCCTGGGTAGCTGGCTTCAGCACTGTAGCGTGCCAGTACACGCTTAACGTTGCCGTCTAAAATCGGTGCGCGCAGGCCCATGCTGAGGCTGGCAATCGCGCCGGCGGTAGATGGTCCAATACCGGGCAAAGTGACAAGAGTTTCAGCGCTGCGCGGAAACTCGCCGTTATATTCGGCACTGATCAGCTGTGCAGTCTTGTGCAAATTACGTGCGCGCGTGTAATAACCTAAACCTGTCCACAAATGCAGCACTTCATCCAGCGATGCAGCGGCGAGTGCTTGCACATTGGGCAACGCCTGGATAAAGCGCGCATAGTAATCAATGACGGTGCTGACTTGGGTTTGCTGCAGCATAATCTCGGAAATCCACACGCGGTAGGGCGTGGCATCGTGCTGCCAAGGCAGGTCTTTACGACCATGCTGTTGATACCAGGCAACCACCGCGGGGCCAAAGGCGTCGGGACTCATCGCTTAAACAGGCCCTTGAGCGCGTCCTTGAGTTCGGGGCTGACTTTGTCGCCAAACTTTTCTTCGAGCTTCTCGTTGAGTTTTTCAGTAATTTTTTCACCTGCGCGACTGGCGGCGGCTTTAGCTAAGGCTTCTTGATCAATGCGACAAGCTTTGGCGCCCAACTCCAATGGGCCGCGAAAACGTACCGGCCACTCTAAGCCGACAAAGTTTTTACTCACTTGGCAGGCTGGGTCTGGCATGGGCTGGGTATCACCCTCGATCAGAATGCCTAAGTTGTAATCAAGACTGAGCACACGTAAGTCAATATCGCCTTTACCTTTAACACTTAAACCGGGAATGGCCACGCGTAAATCTTGATTGCTGGCAACCCCATTGCGAATCTTGAAGCTGCCGCGCAAGTCGTTAAACGCCGTATCTTTGCTGCCGCTGTCGGCGGCGAGCTGTTTACGGTTTAGGGTGGCAATACCAATACAGAGTTGACGCTCAAGGTTAGCGTCGAGCAATACGCCTTTGTGTAGGGCCAAATCTATGCTGCCATTGAGCTGATCGACCCAAGCTTGCTCACTGTTACCACGGCTGCGTAAATCCATGCTGGTGTCGAGTAAACCAGTGACGGTGACTTCTTGCTCCAGCGTTTGGGTGATTTTCTCCAGCGGAATATTCTGCGTACTGAGCTTAACCGCGAGTAGTGGTTGCTGTGCGGTAGTGTCAAGGCTGGCGCTGCTGTTAAATTTACCGTTAAACAGATTACCTTGTAGTGTGTTTAAGCGGATTACGCCTTGTTGCGCCAACAGTTTAAACTTGGCTTGGGTGATTGGGAATTTGCTGAGGGTTAGCTCATTAAAGGCTAGATCAAGATCAGCACTGACTTTGCCTAACTGCTCCACGGGTAAGATTTTTTCTGTACTCCAGGCCGAAGTTGAGGGCGCTTGCGGCAAGGTTGTGCTGCCGCTGCTGCCAGCCTGTGCAGTCTGTTTTTTCACTTCAGCTTGTCGCTCGGTTGCTGCTTTTTTCTGCACCGGTGGTAAGTAGCGGTCAGCATCTAACTGGTCGCCTTGCAGTTGTGCATAGAGCGTGCTCTTGCTGAAATCTGTAATGCCGGCGCTGCCGGTTAAAGCAGTTTGGTCAAGACTGATTGCCATCTCGTTAAACACTAAGCTGTTTGCTGTGCCTTGCAGACGGCTATTGAACTCAAAGTGGCTTAAGGCTTTTTTATCCGCCATAGCCGGTAGCTCAACACCAACTCCGCTGAGAAACTCTTGCAGGTTAACTGCAGCAATCGACAGGGCACCGCTTAGTTGTGCGTCTTTATTCAGCTCAGAAGCCTGCAGTTCGCCCAGTGCTTTGAGCTGGTTAACAGATAAGCGCAGATTGTCCCAGCGCGCGACCTGCGCGCTTTGGTCATACAGCAGGTTGCCACGCACGGTGAAATTTGCAGTTTTGCCATTTAATGGCTCGCCAGCCACTTCGCCAGACAGCTTCAGATCATCCAATATAAAGCGCTGTAAAACCTGATCAATGCTGGCTTTAGTGGTGAGTTCAATACGTGCACGTAGCAGCGGTTTAGCGTTGCCAAAAAAGCCTGAAAACTTCAGTGCAATAGGTTCAGCATCGCGAATCGCCCCCGTGGTCAACTGCACGCTTTCTAGATTGAACTGTTGGCCACTTTGTTCATCCTGGTAATCAATGCGTGCACCGTTGACGATTAGGCTGTTGATATCAAGCTTAAGCGGTGTGTTGCTCCGCGCAGGCTGCGCAGTAGTCGATGCTGGCTCGGTATCTGCCTGTTGTGTTTGTGCTGCAGTACTGGCGCTAGCATCTGTCTGCTGTGCTTGGCCGATATCTTCCCAGTTGCCTCGGCCTGCAGCGTTGCGCTGGAGATTAAGGTTTAAACCGTCAATGCGGATATCGCTCATCTGGATTTCTTTGCGCAGCAGCGGCATCACTTGTACGGATAACCCGAGCAAGCGTAGATCAGCAAAGGGCTGATCTGGCGTGCTCGCGCTGGCGACCTTGGCGTCGGTGATTTCGATACCCAGCCACGGAAATAGACTCCAGCCAATATCACCGTTGAGCTCAAGCTCAAGATTGGCATGTTCGCGAGCTAGATCACGAATTTCATCTTTATAATCATTGGGATCAAAAAACTGGGTCAGAGCAAATCCGGCGGCTACCAGCAACAGTAGCAGGCCTAGAAGTAGCAGACCGATAAGCTTGCTAAAAGATTTCACGGGCTGTTTCCTTATGGGTGATTAAAGAGTTAAGTGTGCAGTCTAGCAGGCTACTCAATTAGAGCAGTACGCTGCTATCAGCTGCTACTAGCAATGAGTAGTGATTTTTGCTTTGCCAATTGTTGTAACTCGGGCTGATCTGCCGGAATAGCAACCTGTAATACTTGCCCAGCTTCACTGGCTAGCCGTGATGCCTCATCGACGAGGCGCTGAGCCACGCCGCGCTTGCGCGTCAGTTCACGCACACACAAGTGCGATAACAACCAGCGCTCAGGCTGTTTGTCCAGCAAAGCAGCGCCCAGTAAGCGGCTATTAAAACGCGCAGTCACCAAGCTGTTATGGCTGAGGCCGTGCTTAATTAATGCTGCAGCATCTACAAAAGGTGCAAGAAGCCAGTCTGGCGCGTCTAAGTAAATTTTTTCTAGGTCGACTAAGTCCTGAGCGCTGGGTTGCTCAGCGTATTCAAAATAAACAGGCATGACAAAACTCCTACAACTGATGAGTTAGTGTACCGCTCAAAAACGTCTATCGGTAGCGGTCACAGCCGTTGCAAGCCTATAATGTCAGTTTAATGTGACAAGTCGGCCATCTGGCACGGCTTTTAGCGGTGGAGCAAATCATGACCGAGCGTAAGGTTTCTGTTGAACGTAATACCCTTGAGACCCAAGTTAAGGCCACAATTAATTTAGATGGCACTGGTGAAGGGCGTTTTGCCATTGGCGTTCCTTTTCTGGAACACATGCTGGACCAAGTTGCGCGCCATGGCTTAATTGATTTGGATGTGCAATGTACCGGTGACTTGCATATTGATGATCACCACACCGTTGAAGATGTGGGCATCACTATTGGCCAAGCATTTGCTAAAGCGGTTGGCGATAAGCGCGGCTTGCGTCGTTACGGCCATTCTTATGTGCCAATGGATGAAGCGCTATCACGTGTGGCGTTAGACTTCTCTGGCCGTCCAGGCTTACAAATGCATGTGCCTTTTACCCGCGCTGTTGTCGGTGGCTTTGATGTGGACTTGTTTCAAGAGTTTTTCCAAGGCTTTGTTAATCATGCGCAAGTAACCCTGCACATTGACACCTTGCGTGGCACCAACACCCACCACCAAATTGAAACGGTGTTTAAAGCCTTTGGCCGTGCACTGCGTATGGCTGTGGAAGTTGATCCGCGTATGGAAGGCCGCATGCCTTCGACCAAGGGTAGTCTGTGATGCAAACCATCGCCGTAATTGATTACGGGATGGGTAATCTGCATTCAGTGGGCAAAGCGCTGCAGCATGTGGGCTCAGCGCGGGTGCAAATCACCAGTGATGCACAAGTGATTCGCGATGCGGATCGCGTGGTGTTGCCGGGTGTCGGTGCAATCCGTGATTGCATGGCAGAGATGGCACGTTTTGAGCTGCTGGATGTGATTCGTGAGGTCAGTAGCGATCGACCGTTTCTCGGTATTTGTGTCGGCATGCAGGCCCTGCTCGATAGCAGCGAAGAAAACGGCGGCGTTGAGTGCCTCGGTTTGATTCCAGGCCGTGTACGTGCCTTTGGTTCAGCCCTGTATCAAGGCGAGCAACGTTTGAAAGTGCCGCATATGGGCTGGAACACTGTTGAGCAGCGCTTAGATCACCCGCTCTGGCACAACATTGCCGATCAGTCGCGCTTTTATTTTGTGCACAGCTATTATGTGCAAGCTGATAATCAACGCCAGGTTGCTGGCCAGTGTGAATACGGCTTGCCATTTGCTGCGGCGTTGGCCGATGGTGCACGTTTTGCGGTGCAATTTCATCCAGAAAAAAGCCATACTCATGGCTTACAACTGTTACAAAATTTTGTGGCTTGGGATGGGCGCTGGTAGCGCCTGATTCTGAGTCGATTACTTGACTTAACCTTTAGGCAGGCTGATTTAATGCTGATTATTCCCGCGATTGATTTAAAAGATGGTGCTTGTGTACGACTGCGCCAAGGGCGTATGGAAGATTCTACTGTTTTTTCAAATGATCCAGTGGAGATGGCGGCCAAGTGGGTTGAGGCGGGTTGCCGTCGCTTGCACTTAGTCGATTTAAACGGCGCCTTTGAAGGTCAGCCGGTTAATGGTGAGGTGGTAACCGCGATTGCTGCACGTTACCCGAACTTGCCGATCCAAATTGGTGGTGGAATTCGCACCCTCGACACCATCGAGCATTATGTACGTGCCGGTGTCAGTTATGTGATTATTGGCACCAAGGCGGTGAAAGAGCCTGAGTTTGTGGCCGAGGCCTGTAAAGCCTTCCCTGGTAAAGTGATTGTTGGCCTGGATGCGATGAATGGTTTTGTTGCCACTGACGGCTGGGCAGAAATCAGCGAGCTGCAAGTGGTTGATTTAGCGAAGCGCTTTGAGGCGGATGGAGTGTCGGCGATTGTTTACACCGATATTGCCAAAGACGGCATGATGCAAGGCTGTAACGTGGAAGCCACCGCAGCCTTAGCACGCGCCACGCGCATTCCGGTGATAGCCTCCGGCGGCATTCATAATATTGGTGATGTGCAGTCGTTATTAAATGCACGTGCGCCCGGCATTGTTGGGGCAATTACCGGTCGCGCTATTTATGAAGGCACTTTGGATATTGCTGAAGCGCAAGCCTTGTGCGATAGCTTCAAGTAATTCTTTTAAAAGCCCTTTTAAACAAGGGCTTTTTTTATAACAATACTGCAACTTAATCGACTCTGTGGAGAGCAGCATGACGCTCGCAAAACGTATTATTCCTTGCCTTGATGTTGAAAATGGTCGCGTGGTAAAGGGCGTAAAATTTGAGAATGTTCGCGATGCTGGCGATCCTGTAGAAATTGCCCGTCGCTATAACGAGCAAGGTGCCGATGAAATTACCTTTCTCGACATTACCGCGACCTTAGAAGGCCGCGATACCATGCTGCAGACCGTTGAGCGTATGGCCAGCGAAGTGTTTATCCCGCTCACTGTTGGTGGTGGTGTGCGCACCGTTAATGATATCCGTAACTTGCTTAATGCTGGCGCTGATAAAGTCTCGATTAACTCAGCGGCTGTGTTTACCCCAGAGTTTGTGCAGGAAGCCGCGCAGCGCTTTGGTTCGCAATCCATTATTGTCGCGATTGATGCCAAGCAAGTGTCTGCAGTAGGAGAGCCGCCACGCTGGGAGATTTTCACCCACGGTGGACGCAAACCAACCGGGATTGATGCGGTTGAGTGGGCGAAGAAAATGGAAAGTTTTGGTGCCGGAGAGATTCTGCTGACCAGTATGGATCAGGACGGGATGAAAAACGGTTTTGATCTGGGCGTCACCCGTGCGGTCAGTGAGGCTGTTAATATTCCGGTGATCGCCTCTGGTGGTGTGGGCAACTTGCAGCACTTAGCCGATGGTATTTTGCTCGGTAAAGCGGATGCGGTGCTGGCTGCCAGTATCTTTCACTTTGGTGAATATACCATCCAAGAAGCCAAAGCTTATTTGGCTAGCCAAGGCATTGAAGTGCGCTAAAATTTGCTAAAAGAACAAATAAAAACGGCATCTGAGCTAAGCGCTGAGATGCCGTTTTTTATTGCTTAGCCTTTGCCAAGACCTGTGTAAATTACTTCGCGCGAGTGCTGCTTAGCACGTTCAGGCCTTTCAATAAGTTCACTGCTTGATTGATTTGATAATCTTCATCCTGCAAGCGCGGTGTCTTGTTCTTATCTGCTTTGCTGCGCTTATCCGCGCCACCGTTACCATTGCCTAAATGGCCAGCAAGGTCAGCTTCTTTGATGCCTAACACGCCATCTTCTTGGCTGATTTTAGCGCGCTCAACCAAAATGTCGGGGACAATCCCTTGTGCCTGAATCGAACGGCCTTTGGGTGTGTAATACAGCGCCGTAGTCAGTTTGAGTGCACGATCGTTATTGAGTGGCAACACGGTTTGCACTGAGCCTTTACCAAAGCTATCAGTACCCATCACCACAGCGCGCTGATGATCCTGCAGGGCGCCGGCAACAATTTCAGAAGCTGAAGCGCTGCCACCATTAATCAGTACCACCAATGGCACGCCGGCGCTGGCATTAGCCGCACTGGCAGAGAAGCGCAGTTCAGCATTGGCGAGGCGGCCTTTGGTATACACAATTAAACCCGAGCTAATAAAGTGGTCAGTGACTTCGACTGCTGCCTGTAAGACGCCGCCTGGGTTATTGCGCAGATCCAGTACTAATCCTTTCAGCGCCTGACCTTTGTTTTCTTTCTTTAAGCTAGCCAGTGCTTTTTCAACCTCATTGCCCGTGTTGACTTGGAACTGGCTGATGCGCAGAAACCCATAGTCATCTTCTAATAGCTGGCTTTTGACACTACGACTTTTAATCACCGCACGCTTAAGGCTGACCTCAAAGGGCTTGCGGCCATCACGCGCAATGGTCAAACGAATGCTGGTGCCAGGCTTGCCACGCATTTTCTCCACAGCTTCCATCAGTGATAAGCCTTTGGTCGGCTGATCATCAATTTTGATAATTAAATCTTGAGCTTCAAGTCCGGCTGAGGCTGCAGGCGTGTCATCAATAGGGGCGATAACTTGTAAAATACCGTCCTCTAATCCCACTTCAATACCCAGTCCGCCAAACTCACCACTGGTGCTTTCCTGCAGTTGCCGAAAATCCTCAGGCTCTAAATAGCTGGAATGTGGGTCGAGGTTGCTGAGCATGCCTTTGATGGCATTTTCGAATAAAGTTTTATCGTCTATCGGCTCGACATAAGCCGTTTTGATCCGCTCTAAGACTTCAGCAAAGGTGCGTAGATCATTGAGCGGCAAGGTCTCCGCTGGTGCTGTGGTCACTGCTGCAGAGATGGGTGCAGCAATAGCGCCCATATTGAGCAAACCCAATAACAGCATGCTGCTTAAGGCAGCTGAGGCTAAACGTGTTCTGGTAAAGGGCATGTGGGAACTCCTAGAGAATGTTGGTATTGCTGTTAGCCTTGAGTACGGCACCACTGGGTTGGATCAGTCGGTTGACCTTTTTGACGTATAGCAAAATACAATGCAGCTTGATCTTGTCCGCCGCTATTACCCACCGTTGATAGTGCTTGGCCGGCTTTGACAATATCTCCGGGGCGGCTTAATAGGCTTTGATTATGGCCGTAAAGGCTGAGATAGCCATCGCCATGATCAACAATGACCAGTAAACCTGCGCCGCGTAGCCAATCGGCAAATACTACACGACCTGAATGAATGGCGCGTACTTGAGTGCCGGGCTGTGAGCTGATTAACACGCCGTCCCACTTGCTGCGGGTATCGCCACGGGCACTGCCGAAGCGCGCGACCAGACGTCCATTGACTGGCCAAGGCAGCTTGCCACGGACACTGGCAAAAGAGCCGCCCTGGTGAATGATAGCAGTTGATACCACAGGGTTTTGCGGTTGTTTGCCTGAGCTGACTGAGTTTGTGTTGCTGAGTAACTGTTTGGCTTGCTGGCGCTGTTGCTCAGCCAGCAACTGTTGACGCTTACGCTCGGCCTCTTGCGCTTGACGTGCCAAGGTTGCCTCAATGGTTTTGAGCACTTTATTCAGCGCAACCTGATCTGCTTCGCGTGTTTTTAGCGATTGGGTTTCTTTGCGTTGCTGTTGAGCCAGAGTGGCGACTTTTTGCTGGCGCTGCTGGCGCAGAGTTTTCAGTGATTCTTGCTTGCTGACTAAGCTGGCTTGCTGTTGCGCTAGTTTAGTTTTTTGTAGGCTGATTTCGTTGGAAATATTGCTCAGTTGGCGCAGCGTTTCATTAAAGGTCTGAATTTGTTGCTGGCGTGCTTGGCCGATGTATTGATAGTAGGTCAGGTTGCGTGAGAATTTTTCCGGTTGCTGCTGATTGAGTAATAAACGCAGGGGTTCTTGTTGGCCTGCTTGGTAAGCGGCGCGGGCTTGGATAGCAATCAGCTCCTGTTGTTTAAGGCGTGAGTTGTGTAACTCTTTTTGCTGTTGAGCCAACTCAATTAGCTCTGCTTCTGTTTTCTTTTCTTGCAGCCGTAGTTCATTGACTTGTTGTTCTAAGTTGCCAATTTCTGTCTCAGTTTTCTTTAGTGCTTGCTCAGCGCTGGACTTTTCTTGCTTGATTTTGCTCAGTTGTTTTTTCAGCTCAGTAATATCTTTAGCCGCTTGGACTAGCTCTTGCTTGGTTTGCGCGCGCTGATCAGCGGCCACGGCAATAGTGAATGCACAGCTGAGTAGAATAAAGAGAAATGTGCGGAGCATAGCGGGGCTAACCTGAGCAAGACAAAGGGTTGATTATGCCTAATAATGGCGCTACACGCAGCATACTAGAGTGGCTGATTCAACCCACAGATGGCCGCTATGGCGCGAGCAATGTGTGGGTTGCAGTCAGTTTACTTGAGTTCGACGATACTGCGACCAGTCATTTGTGCCGGCACCGGTAAACCCATTAAAGTCAGCATAGTTGGCGCCACATCAGCCAAGACACCGTTAGCACGGATGCTGGCAGGGCGTTTGCCGACATAGATAAAAGGCACCGGCTCACAGGTATGTGCGGTATGTGCTTGTCCCGTGGATTCGTCTGCCATTTGCTCCACGTTACCGTGGTCGGCAGTTATCAAGGCTTCACCACCAACCTTATCCAATGCAGTCACAATTCGACCGAGGCAGTTATCCAAACACTCGACTGCTTCGACTGCGGCGGCGAAGACACCGGTATGGCCCACCATATCACCGTTGGCATAATTGACCACGATGACGTCATAACGCTGTTGTTCAATGGCTTCAACAATACGGTCAGTGACTTCTGGTGCACTCATTTGCGGCTGTAAATCATAGGTGGCGACATTGGGTGAGGGAATTAAAATACGCTCTTCGCCTGGGAAAGGTTGTTCACGACCACCGGAAAAGAAGAAGGTGACATGCGCATATTTCTCTGTTTCAGCAATGCGCAGTTGGGTTTTACCTTGGTCGGCTAAGTATTCGCCCAGTACATTGACTAACGCAGTTGGTGCAAATGCGCTGGGCGCAGGTAAATCAGCAGCATATTGGGTGAGCATCACGAACTCACTTAACTGCGGGAAACGCTGACGCTGAAAGCCTGTGAAATCGTCGTCTAAGAATGCATGGCTGAGTTCGCGCGCACGGTCGGCACGGAAGTTCATAAAGATTACGCTGTCGCCATCGTCTATGCTGACAGGCTCACCAATAGTGGTAGCTTTAACAAACTCATCGGACTCATCGCGTGCATAAGAGGCGGCCAACGCAGCAGTGGCGCTATCGGCAGTGTGAATGCCTTGGCCATCCACCAGCAGCTGCCATGCTTGCTCGACACGATCCCAGCGATTATCACGGTCCATTGCATAGTAGCGGCCAATCAGGCTGGCGATGCGGCCTTTGCCCAGCTTCGCACAAGCAGCTTCAATGGCTTCAATTGAAGGTTGCGCGCTGCGTGGTGGGGTATCACGACCGTCTAAGAACGCATGCAGGTAAATCTTGTCCGCCCCGCGCTGTGCGGCCAACTCAATCATCGCAATGATGTGATCTTGGTGACTATGGACGCCGCCTTCTGAGAGCAAGCCGAGAATATGCACGGCTTTACCACGCTCGACTGCTTGATCAACTGCTTGGGTTAATGCTGGATTAGTGAAAAAATCACCATCCTTGATCGCTTTGGTAATGCGGGTGAAATCTTGATACACCACGCGGCCGGCACCAAGGTTCATATGGCCGACTTCAGAGTTACCCATTTGCCCATCAGGCAAGCCAACATCCATACCGCTGCCAGAAATTAGGCCATTTGGATACTGTGCGCGTAAATGGTCGTAAACCGGTGTGTTGGCGCTGTAAATAGCGTTGTAGTCAGGGCAGTCACTGTGACCGAAACCGTCAAGAATCACTAAAACCAGAGGCTTAGGCGTGGCATTCATAACAATAAGCTCGCAAGTAATGAACAGAATATAGGCTCAGTTTAGCTGGATGTTCTCGACACGTCATTGTTAGTAGTTCAGAGAATGCGCAGGTCTGTGTATACTTTGCTGATTCTAACGTTTTGAGTACCCAATATGTTCACCGATACGCTTGCCAAATTTCTTGAATTTATCACTGTGCATTACATGCTCAGTGGCGCTTTTTTAATCATTGTAGTGTTACTGATAGTGCAGCAGTCGCGCAGTTCGGGGCGTAATTTAAGCACCCGTGAGCTGACCGCGATGGTCAATCGTGATGAGGCGTTTATTCTTGATATTCGCCCGAAAAAAGACTTTGCAACTGGGCACATTGTTGGCTCAGTCAATATCAGTAGCGATCAGCTGAAAACTCGTATGGCTGAACTGGAAAAGCATAAAGACAAAACAATTATTGTTGTCTGCGCTTCTGGGATGAATGCTGGTGGTACCTGTACAGAACTACAAAAAGCAGGATTTACTGCTGCACGTTTATCAGGTGGCATTAGTGGCTGGCGTGGTGAGAATCTACCGGTGGTGAAATAATATGGCTAAAGTAATTATGTATTGCAGCAATTGGTGCCCTTTTTGTATTCGTGCAAAGAGTTTGCTGCAGAAAAAAAATGCTGATTTTGAAGAAATCAGTGTCGATGGTAAGCCTGATCTGCGCGCGCAAATGGCAGAAAAAGCCAAGCGTACTTCGGTGCCACAAATCTGGATTGGTAAATTACATGTCGGCGGCTGTGATGAGTTGTTTGCGCTTGAGCGTGCCGGTAAGCTTGATGCATTACTAGCAGGTTAAGCGAGTTAGAAACGCGAGCGCTGTTGTTTTTGGATGAGCGCATTAAAAACGGTTTTATT
This sequence comes from uncultured Thiopseudomonas sp., assembly GCA_964385265.1. GTDB lineage: Bacteria > Pseudomonadota > Gammaproteobacteria > Pseudomonadales > Pseudomonadaceae > Denitrificimonas. The sequence continues at coordinate 96,544 of CAYLOI010000004.1, read as the reverse complement.
TATATATTTATGGGTTAAGGGGCAACATAGAAATGACTGAACAGAATAACAATGTCGCTGCAGAGCAAGAGCCAACTTCACAATTTTCATTGCAGCGTATTTACGTCAAAGATTTATCCTTTGAAGCACCAAAGAGCCCAGAAATTTTTCGTGAAGACTGGAGCCCAAGTGTTGAGTTAGATCTCAACACCAATCAGCGCGGTTTAGAAGGTGATTTTCACGAAGTAGTACTGACCTTAACTGTGACAGTAAAAACCGGCGAAGAAGTAGCCTTTATTGCTGAAGTTCAGCAGGCTGGTATTTTCTTAATTCAAGGTTTAGATACAACCTCACAAGCGCATGCACTGGGTGCATTCTGCCCAAGTATCTTATTCCCTTATGCGCGCGAAACCTTAGATAGCTTGGTGGTGCGTGGTTCTTTCCCAGCGCTGATGCTTGCTCCGGTTAACTTTGATGCGCTGTATGCGCAAGAGTTACAGCGTATGCAAGCCGGTGCTGACGCTCAAGCTTAAGTCTCACTGCTGACGTATCATTTGCGCTTGTTAAAAGATATGTTCTACAAGCGTAAATGATTTATAACGTTAGGGGGTATCAATGAGTAAAGTGCGTGTACTGGTAGTCGATGATGCCTTATTTATTCGTGACTTAATTAAAAAAGGCTTGCGTAGCTACTTCCCTGGCATTCATATCGATGAAGCAGTTAATGGACGTAAAGCTCAACAGATGCTCGGCTCGCATAGTTTTGATTTGATTTTGTGCGATTGGGAAATGCCAGAAATGAGTGGCTTAGAGCTGCTGACATGGTTTCGCCAGCAAGCTGAATTTAAATCGATCCCCTTTATTATGGTCACCAGTCGTGGTGATAAAGATAACGTTGTACAAGCCATTCAAGCAGGGGTGACCGATTACATCGGTAAGCCTTTTACCCAAGAGCAGTTAACCAGCAAAGTGACTAAAGCGCTGACACGCAGCGGTCGTCTATCAGCACTAACAGCCTCTGCACCTAGCAAGACTTTAAGTACTGGTGTTGCTAACGACTCCTTATCAGCGCTGACCTCACACAAGGGTGCTGGCGCGGTTGCCTCCACACCGTCTGTAACTAAAAAGCCAATTGCCCCACCTGCGCCCTCTGCTGCCGCACCTAGTGCAAGCAGTGCAGCTTTGCGTGGTCAAGGCCAAGGCCGTTTACGTTTATCCAATGGTGAATTTGCTTGCGTGATTAAAGCGCTAAGCTTAAAAGATGCATTGCTAGTGATTAAGCGTAGTGATGCTTTGCCGCAAGTATTGGACAACGCTGTGCTGGACTTAGAGCAAGGCGAAGAGGCCGAGGTGGCACGCCTGAATGCTTATGTACATGCAGTCAGCGCCTTAGAGTCGAGACCTGATAGTGAGTGGTTGCAAGTCACCTGTCGCTTTGTTGACAGTGATCCAAAAAAGATGGATTACTTATCGCGTTTAATTGCTCGCGGTAGCGCGCAGCGACACTTCAGTCCAAGCGCCTAAGTTGCAGCGTTTTTGTGAGCAGGGATGTTGCAAGTCAACCCAGTCACATTTTTGCTTGATTGCGTTCGAACAGCGACACAAGTGCTGTTATCTTGCATAGCAGGGTTAACTTCGAGTGTGAATTATGTGCAGAAAAATTCTACTGATGGCGTTTTTAGCATGTATAAGCAGCCAGAGTTTTGCTATTACGGTTTATAAGTACACCGATGAGAATGGCGTGGTTACTTATACAGACCAAGCTAAAAAAGGTGCTCAGGTGTTTGTTTTCAATGATCGCATGGTTGAGCGCATTGAGAATGAGGTGAAACTGGAGACACATAAGCATGCTGCGGGTGAAACCTTACTGCTGCACAATAATTTGTATGCGCCGGTTGAGATTGAGTTAGCCCTGGAAAACCAAGCCAATCTTGCCGGCGGGATAAAACAGCCGGTGCGCTGGGTCTTGCCTGCGCGCAGTAAAATAAGGCTCTTGACCTTAGCGCCTCAAGATCCAACGCAACCGCTACAGTACAAACCAAAATTGCGCTATGCACTCGGTGATCCACGTTTATTGCCGACCACCAATCAATACCCACTACCTTGGCGCGGTGGCCCCTTTCGCTTAACCCAAGGGGCCAATGGTAAGTACAGCCACTTCACTGCGAAAAGCCGCTATGCGCTTGATATTGCTATGCCGGTCGGTACGCCCATTGTTGCTGCGCGCGCTGGGGTGGTGGTGAAAACAGAAAATCAGCAAAGCGGCCGTGGTAATAATCCGGCAGGTAACTTTGTCCGCATTTTGCACGACGATGGCACCATGGGTGTGTATTTACACTTACAGAAAGGCTCAGTGGGGGTGCGCGAAGGGCAGCGTGTGGCGCAAGGCTCGCTGTTGGCGCGTTCGGGCAATACAGGCAACAGTACTGGGCCGCATTTGCACTTTGTCGTGCAGCGCAACACAGGCTTAGCGGTCGAATCGATACCTTTTGACTTTAGCCAACCGGTGAACAGCATGCCTAACTTTGCTGTTGGTGGTGAGTAACAGCGCTGGCTTGTGAGCTCTGTGCAGCGCTGTTTAGTGTATTGAGTTGCCTTTACTTACTTTAAGTTGCAAGGGCGTAGTGTGCGACAATCCCTAAGAAAATGCACAAGCCAGCCCAGTGATTATGCAAAAACGCACGCAGTGATGACTGCGCATCGCGTTGGCGGGTGTGGATAAATTCCCAGACAAAGCAAGCCACTGCGCCGAGCAGGCCTAAGTGAAAATAGCCTCCTAACTCAAATTTGTTGCCCGCCAGCAACAAGCAAAATAACGCGCTAGCCTGCAGGCTTAGGATGATAAAACGGTCGGCATCACCGAATAACACAGCCGTGGACTTAACCCCGATTTTCAAATCATCTTCGCGATCACTCATGGCGTAATAGGTGTCGTAGGCAATGGTCCACAATAAATTAGCAATATAAATCAGCCAAACGTGCTGCGGTACTGAGCCTTTCTCTGCGCTAAAGGCCAGTAAAATACTGCATGAATAGGCAGCGCCTAAGGCCACCTGCGGGTAGTGGGTGTAACGCTTTGTGAACGGGTAGAGTGCCGCTAAAGCAACCGCGAGAAAGGCCCAGTACAGCGTTTGTATATTGGTGAGTAACACTAAACAAAAGCTGATAGCGACCAATACTGCAAAGGTAATAAGGGCTTCTTTAGGGCTGACCCGCCCAGTGACTATGGGCCTGTCTTTAGTGCGCCAAATATCAGCATCAATACCGCGGTCGGCAAAGTCATTGATAGCGCAGCCGGCAGAGCGCATCAAAATCACACCCATAACAAAAATCGCCAGGTTTTTAAGACTGGGTGTGCCAGCTCCAGCAATCCATAAAGCCCATAGGGTGGGCCACATTAATAAATAGATGCCAATCGGGCGGTCTAGGCGCAGCAACTGAATAAAATCCCATGCTCTGGGGTGCAAGCGATTACAGGATTTGAGCAGTTGTATGTACATTAAAAAACTCCGTACTGTCGGTGTTGAAGAGACTTAGGTGGCTGACGACTCAACAGTGTTAAAGATTGAATTACCAGTATCTTGCCAAAGTTTGGGTAGAAAAACTTCAGCAACCAGCACGCCCAATGCGTCTTTTTGAAAGCAAGAGCGGCGCGCCCATAGATGCGTTTTTTGATTGGCCTGCTGCTGGGCAAGTGTGGGCAATTGCTGGCAAGGCAGCTGACAAATATGCATCACGCCACGCTTAAAAGCTTGCTGGCTAAAGAGTAGCTCGCCCAATGAGCGTGTGCCCAGTTGGCTGATATCAAAGCTGGATGACTTCAGCTGTGCTTGGCTGGCAACACTGCGGGCAAATATCCAAGGCTGTTGGCCATCGCATAGAAATACCTCGCGCACCCAGCCGCAGCTGTTACTGGTGATTTTGAGTGCTTGGCATTCGTCATCAGTGAGTGTTTGCCAGCCTTCAGATAGCAGTTGTACGGTAAAAACATCGCTGCACAACTGGCTCAAGCGCTGAGTGAGTGAGCCTTGATCAAACAGCCAGTCGTTTAATCCTGCCTGTGCTGTCGGTGCGGTGTTCCAGCGTGTTGAGGCTATATTTAGGGTATGGGTCGACACGTTGCTACTTACGGGCTAAAAATGTTGGAGAAGTTTAGCATGCATTAATCAATGGTTTTATCTGGGTTGGGCTGCTTTGAGCCAAATAGGTTGTAGGCGAGTGCATGCTTGCGCTAGTGAAAAATATCGAATAAGTGATCGCTTAGATAACAAGCGCTGCGACTGCTTAGTCAATTGTTGCTGCAGGGTATTTTTTGCGTCAGTATCTCAGGGTTAGTGCTGTGCTGCTTTTGACTCAGCATCAACTTACAATCCAATAACAATAAGTGAGGCTTTACATGCGCAAACCTGAATTGATTGCTGCGGTTGCAGAAAAAACCGCTATGAGCAAAGAGCAAGCAAAACATATTTTGAATGCAATTTTAGAAGAAATGACAGCAGCACTCAGTAATAATGACACTGTCAGTTTGGTTGGATTTGGTTCTTTTGCTCAGCGCCATCGTGGCGCGCGTACCGGTAAAAACCCACAAACGGGTGCCGAGCTGACGATTCAGGCCAGCAACACAGTCGCATTTAAGCCAGGCAAACAGTTGAAAGAAGCTGTTAGCCAGTAATAGCATTTAGCTTTGCACCATAACCTAATGACCCAGCCGTAAACTTCATTACGGCTGGGTCATATAGAAAAATCATTACGCACATACAGTTTTACTTTTGCTTTAAATTAAAGCGCGTACACCTAACTATTTGGAACTCTTGCATGAAATTTCGTTTTTTACTGTGGATGCTAGGACGCATGATGAGCAAGGCCAGCAAAACCAATCCTGCTTTTCAGCAGCAATTGGATGGCAAAGATTTAACCTTTATGTTGCACACGTTGGATGGCAAGGTCGCTCGTCATTTTGTGGTTAAAAATAATCGCCTTGAAAGCCGTTCCGGTGTTGCCCAAGAGCCTGCTTTTGCGCTTGGTTTTAAAGATGCAACCTTTGGCTACAACACTATGCAGGCGAAAAATAAGCAGCTGGCTTTTATGCAGGGCATACAGGATAAAAACATTCAGATTCAAGGTGATACGAAATTGGTAATGTGGTTTCAGGGCATGATGAAGTACTTGATGCCTAGAAAAGTAAAAGCAAAAGCAGACTGAGTTGATGGGCAGGCGTGCTGAGTATAAGCACGCCTAGCTTCTGTTTATTGTTGCTCGTTAAATCTATATTGCAGGGCCTCGGCCAAGTGATTGCGAGAAATATTTTCGCTGTCTTCAAGGTCAGCTAAGGTGCGCGCCACTTTAAGTACTCGGTGTGTGGCACGTAAGGATAAGTTTAAACGCTCACTGGCTTGCTCTAGCCATATGCGGTCATTGTCTGCAAGCAAACAGTACGTGCGCAAAGCATTTAAATCCAACTGTGCATTACTGCAGTCTTGTCGCTGGAGTTGACGTTCGCGGGCTGCACACACCAGCTCAACTGCTTGCGCTGAACTCAAGCCAGGGTGCTTAGGAGTGCGCAGTGAAGTGGTTTCGCGTACCACGTTAATATGCAAGTCAATACGATCGAGCAAGGGCCCTGACAGCTTATTGCGATAGCGTTGCACCTGCTCCGGTGTGCATTGGCAGCGTCCGCTGGGGTCGCCAAAATAACCGCAGGGACAAGGGTTCATCGCTGCAACCAATTGGAAGCGGGCAGGGAAACGCGCCTTGCTGTGCGCGCGGGCAATCACAATATGGCCTGACTCCATAGGCTCACGTAAGAATTCAAGGACTTTGCGGTCAAATTCCGGTAACTCATCCAAAAATAATATGCCTTGGTGCGCCAAGCTGATTTCGCCGGGCTGAGGGCGGCTACCACCACCCACTAATGCAGGACCTGAAGCACTATGGTGCGGTTGGCGAAAAGGTCGCTGCGGCCAACTACGCAAAGGCTCAATACTGACTACAGATTGCACCGCAGCGACTTCAAGGGCTTCTTTTTCAGTTAGTGGCGGAAGTAGACCAGGTAGGCGACTGGCCAGCAAGGTTTTTCCGGTGCCAGGTGGACCACTGAGTAATAAATTATGTTGACCAGCGGCAGCCACGACTAGGGCGCGCTTAGCGGCCTGTTGGCCTTGTACTTCGAGTAAGTCTGGATAGTTTGCCGCTTGTGCCAGTAAGCCTTGCGACTGATAGGGACTTAAAACCTGTTGTCGATTGAAATGCCCGACCAGTTCAAGTAAATGGTCAATGGCGTACACTTTTAAGCCTGTGGCTAAGCAAGCCTCTTCTGCATTGGCTAAGGCTACAACTAAACTGCGACCCGCTGCGCGCGCCGCTAGCGCTGCAGGTAAGACACCGCGCACAGGGCGCAGGTGGCCTGATAATGCCAATTCGCCTAAACACTCAAAGCCATCTAAACAACCACCGGGTAATTGTGCGCTGGCGGCCAATAGGCCCAAGGCTATGGCCAAATCAAAGCGACCGCCTTCTTTGGGCAGATCAGCCGGCGCGAGATTGAGGGTAATACGCTTTCGTGGAAATTCCAGTGCGCTGTTTAAAATAGCGCTGCGCACACGATCTTTGCTTTCGCGCACGGCGGTTTCCGGTAAGCCGACAATGGTCAGCGATGGCAAGCCATTGGTGAGATGAATTTCTACGCTGACAGCAGGTGCTTCAACACCAATTTGCGCACGGCTATGAATAATCGCGAGTGACATAGATCCTCCTTGATCTTAGCTGTCGTGCAGTCAGCGTCAACTAACTGCTGAGCCTTGGGCTCGATTTACATTATGATGGTGAGCTTTGTTTAAGTTGCTCTTCCAGCTCTAGAACCTTTCCTTCCAGTATTTCTAAGCGAGCACGAGTGCGCGCTAGCACTACCATTTGGCTGTCAAATTCTTCACGGCTGACTAAGTCGAGCTTACTGAAGGCGCTTTGCAGTAACGCTTTAAGTTGCGCTTCAATTTCAGCGCTAGGCAGTGGGTTTTCGCTGCCCAGTAAACGTCCAGCATGGCTGCTGATGCTGTCAAATAAAGCCTTAGGCGGTAGCATAAAAATATTCCTTAATCGTGATAAATTCAGTTTAGCACGTCAGCGAAAATATGAATCGGTATGAAAAACTAAGAGTGGCGTACTAATCGTGGGTATAATTAATTGCGATTGGGTGATTGTGCAGTTGTTTTGCTAAAAGGTGTATTGTACTCCTGTGCATGCTCAAATATTGTGAATGGATACTGTGTTATTTTTAGAAAAATGCAAGAGCACATTGCTGAGCAGGCTTTATGCACAGATGTTGCGTCTAAGCATGCTAAAATTTGATTTGACTGTTAAGTGGGTCATTTAATCTCGGAGAAGCTGTATGAAATTAGTTACCGCCATCATCAAACCCTTCAAGCTGGATGATGTACGTGAGGCATTGTCTGAAATTGGCGTACAGGGTATTACAGTCACTGAAGTAAAAGGCTTTGGTCGGCAAAAAGGTCACACAGAGTTATACCGTGGCGCAGAATATGTGGTCGACTTTTTACCTAAAGTGAAAATTGAAGTGGCGATTGCTGCCGCGCAACTTGACCGTGTAATTGAGACCATCAGCAAAGCTGCGAATACTGGCAAAATTGGTGACGGTAAGATCTTTGTGGTCAGCCTAGAGCAAGCTGTGCGTATTCGTACCGGTGAAACTGGCTCAGACGCTATTTAACATGTTTTAAGTTTTATCCTGTCATCTTTGTGACTACAGGTGCTTATCCATACCACCAAGGCGCAGCTCTGCAACAGGCTGCGCCTTAGTTTTATCTAGCCTTAAATCTAGATCACGTGCTGCCCAACCCCGTGTTTTTTATAAATATAAAAAAAGAATCTATTTGCCGTAGTCATTTCCTTTTTATCACACTAGAATGCGCGCCCAATGCATGCGTGATGGTCACTGTGCGGCTGAATGAATGCTGTTGTGAGCACCCTATTGCCAACCCGTATTGCAATAATTATGCTACTCCCAATACAGAGGTGCCTAACGCTTTGGCACTCGGTTTTAAACTATCTTGCTGAAGGCAGGCTTGAGGTTGACTATGATTGATGATGAATTAGAAACGCAAGAGTTAGACTCAGATGATGACAGTGATATTGATGCTGATGATCTAGATCTAGATATTGACGATGTTGATGTTGATGTTGATGTCGACGAGGATGATGATAGCGCTGACGACAGTATTGATGATGGTTCTGATGCTGTGGTAAAACCTTCGCGCGCGAAGAGTAAGGCTGCAGTCAGTGTTGATGATCTACCTTCAGTTGAGGCTAAACAGAAAGAGCGTGAAGCCTTAGCTAAAGCGATGGAGGAGTTTTTAGCGCGGGGTGGCAAAGTACAGGAAGTTGAAAATAAAATAGATGTATAAAAAAGTTTGAGTATGCTGCTGCCAGCAACGATAAACGCGTTCAAACGCCCACTTTATTATCGTTACTGGCAGCCTACAGTTTATCTTTTAGTCTTTGAGTGCTTTATAGCGCTCAGCCAGTTCCGCACGTATTGCACGACGCTCTTGGGCATTGGCAAAACGTCTAGTTTCATCTTCAGTGCGCGGTAATAACTTCGGTACTTCGACTGTCTTGCCCTGCTCGTCTACAGCCACCATGGTAAAAAAGCAGCTGTTGGTGTGCCTGACCATTTTTTCACGAATATTTTCTGTAATAACCTTAATCCCTACTTCCAGTGACGTGCGCCCGGTGTAGTTGACCGAGGCAAGAAAAGTCACTAACTCGCCGACATGAATCGGTTGGCGAAAGGTGACTTGGTCGACTGAAAGAGTGACAACGTAACTGCCAGCGTAACGACTGGCGCAAGCATAGGCCACTTCATCAAGGTATTTAAGCAGGGTGCCACCATGCACGTTGCCAGAGAAGTTGGCGTTATCTGGGGTCATTAATACGGTCATGGTCAGTGTTGAAGATCCGGGTTCCATAGCGCTCTCTTATCTTATTGTATGTGCGTTTAGCCAGTGCACTTTAAAAAAGCAACTATACCTTACTCTTAGGGTTTTTAGCTTTCTAACCAAACATCGCGCACCCAATGCCAGACACTTTCCCAGGTTTCATCGAGCATTTCTTGTGTCTCTGCATCCCAGAGAAATACTTCACCTTCTTCGTCGACTGCGTAATACAGTGGCGGGTCATAGCACACAGGTACCAAGTGCCGCGGCAGGCCCAGATCCCAAGCGGTGGCGGTAACTTCGGGCAAGTAGGTATGCGAGTGTGGGTCGCTGGCGGTGACTGGCTCAAGTCGGCCATAAACAACGTCACTAACGGTCAAGAGAAACTCACGCAAGGCAAAGGGTAGGTGGATCAAGATTTGTTCTTGAATTTCCACCAGAACTTCTTCTTCCGGTAGTTCTAGGGCAACCGGAACTGGCTCATTACGCTCGCGTAACTCATCAATCACTTCTTCCACGGTGTTTTACTCTATGTATTACAGGAGGGATTGAATGCATGAAGCGGCGCTGTGAGGCGGCCGCTTCAGATTCGACTCAGAGAGGGATTAAGCGTTTTGGCGAATACCAGCGATTAACCAAGGTTGGTCATCACCTGTGCGACGCTCCATGCGCCAGCTTTCACTAAAGGCTTCGCCTTGGTCGAAGCGCGAAGTTTTCGCCACGCCAAAGAAAGTTAGGGTAGCAATGGTGACATCGTTTTCTTCATCAACACCATCCAGCTGCACACTGAGGTCATCAATGTAAGTTGACTGCATTTCATCGCCTAGACTGCTGCGCTCGTTAGTTAAGAAGGTGAGCATTTCCGGGGTGACAAACTCAGCAATTTGCTCCATTTCATTGGCATCCCAATGCTGTTGCAGGGCGTTGAAGTGGCCTTCTGCCGCTTGCAAGAAGCTACTTTCGTTAAACCATGCTGGCGCATTAATCACCGGCTTGGCTGCAGCTGTTGACGCGCCACTGCCGAAGATGTTCTGTGCTGGGTTATGCGCTTCACGCTGCATTGCTGGGCCGCCTGCAGTGGCGGCTTGTGGCATTTGTCGACGACGACTGGCAAGCAGTTTAAAGATGACAAAACCAATCAGGCCAAAAATTAGTATATCCATGAATTGCAGGCCTTCAAAAGCACCGCCCATAAACATCGAGGCGAGCAGACCACCAGCGGCCAAGCCCATTAACATGCCACCAATACCGGGCCGTGCGCCAGCTGCTGCACCTTGTTTGTTGGGTGTTTGCGTGGCAGCAGGTTTTTGCTGCTGTTGTTGTGTTTGTCGGTGCTTCATCGAGCCAAATGACTTGCCACCGCCGAAGCGGCGAGCGTCAGCATCGATACTGAAAGTTAAGCCTAGGCAGAAGACTAAGGCGATACTGAGAAAACGTTGCATAAAAGACCTTTTTATTGTCAGGTTAAGTTAATCAATCGGCAGCCTTGAATGATGCTGGTACCGATTTGAATTGAGTGATGCGGCTTATTTAGAGCCAGTCGCTACATATCAGTCGCGCCAGTTATACAGCTCTTTTTCAGAAATTTCATGCATCTGTGTTACTTGTTTTTGGAACGCCTGCATAGAGTCCCAGATGCGCTGATTGAGCTCGCTTTTGCTGGCTAAATCATTGAGCACCTGAGTTGATTCAGTTTGCATGGCATGCAATACATCATCAGGGAAGCGGCGTAGTTGCACGTCAGCGTCCTTAAGCTCAGCTAAAGCACGAGCATTGTTCCAAGTGAAGTCGTCTAGCATATCGGCATTACCGGCACGAATGGCTTCGGTGACAATGGCTTGCAAATCAGCAGGCAAAGTGTCCCAGGCTTCTTGGTTAATGATTAACTCCAGTACCGCTTGCGGCTCTTGCCAGCCAGGGTAGTAATAGTATTTCGCTGCTTTATGTAAACCAAAGGCGAGGTCGTTATAGGGGCTGACCCAGTCTGAAGCATCAATGGTATTGGTTTGCAGTGCGGTAAAGACTTCGCTGCCGGGCAAGTTAACCGTGGTTGCACCTAAGCGATTAAGTACTTCGCCGCCGAGGCCGGGCATACGGATTTTTAAGCCTTTTAAATCATTAATGCCGTGAATTTCTTTGTTGAACCAGCCACCCATTTGCATACCGGAGTTACCAATGGCAAAAGGTTTGACGCCAAACGGACGGTAAGCTTCTTCCCAGAGCTGCAAGCCATCACCTTTGTGTAACCAAGCATTCATTTCGATGGCGGATAAGCCAAAGGGCACCGAAGTGAAAAACTGTGCAGTGTCGGTTTTACCTTTCCAGTAATAAGCGGCGCCATGACCCATTTGTGCAGTGCCACGTGAGACGGCATCAAACACTTCCAGCGCAGGGACCAGTTCGCCACCGGCATAGACTTTGATGGTTAAGCGGCCGTTGCTCATGCTGTTGATGCGCTCCGCCACACGCTCGGCTGAAGTACCTAGTGCGGGATAGTTTTTCGGCCAAGCAGTAACCATTTTCCAGTTGAATGTTTCTGGCGCGCTTACTGCAGTGCTGGCAGCGGTCGTGTTCGATTCTTGGTTGCAACCCAACAGAGCAACACAGGCTGTGATAATGGTGGCAAAAGTAAAGCTGTGGCGACGCTTCATACAAGCTCCTGGTCAGTGTAAGTACAAATTATTATCATTATAGTGGTTTAAGTTTAGCGTAAGCGACCATAAGCCATTTGATGCCATCGTTGGCAAAATTCACTTGCACTCGTGCTTGGGCGCCAGCCCCTTCAAAGTTCAAAATAACGCCTTCACCAAATACTGCATGCTCTACCAATTGACCCAGCTTGAACTCAGTTTGCGGTATTTCAGTGCCGCTAAACATGTTACTGGTCGGCTGTTGCTGATTGTTTTGGTATGGGCGGCTGACACTATTATTCATGCGTACTTCTTGCAAGAGTTCAGCAGGAATTTCGCGGATAAAACGTGACATTTTGTTATAGGTCTCTGAGCCGTATAGGCGCCGCGTTTCTGCGCAGGTTAAATACAATTGCTGCATGGCGCGGGTAATGCCAACGTAGGCTAAACGCCGCTCTTCTTCGAGACGACCGGGCTCTTCAAGGCTCATTTTGTGTGGAAATAAACCTTCTTCCATACCGACCATAAACACAATCGGAAATTCCAAGCCTTTGGCGCTGTGCAGCGTCATCAGTTGCACTGCCTCAGTAAACTCATCGGCTTGATTGTCGCCGGCTTCGAGTACTGCATGGTCTAAAAAAGCGACTAAAGGTGGTAGATCATCGTCGATCTCACCGTCTTGCGCGCTTATGTCTTCATCCTGTTTAAAGGTGCGCGCTGCGTTGACCAACTCCTCAAGGTTTTCTACCCGGGCTTGGCCTTTCTCACCTTTTTCTTCTTTGTGATAGGTCAGTAGCCCTGACTGCTCAATCACAATTTGCGCCATGGCATGTAACTCACAGCCTTGGGTGCGCACTTCGAGTTCTTCAATAAGGTCGATAAAACCTTGTAAAGCATTGCTGGCGCGTCCGGCTAAGGCTTTTTGCTCAACCAGTAATTGCATAGCAGCCCAGAGTGATAGATCGTGCTCGCGTGCAGCTTGACGTACGCTTTCGATGGTTTTTTCACCAATGCCGCGGGTGGGAACATTAATCACTCGTTCAATGGCACCGTCATCATGGCGGCTGCGTAATAAGCGCAGATAGGCGAGGGCGTTTTTAATTTCTAAACGCTCAAAGAAGCGCTGGCCGCCATAAATACGATAAGGCACTGCAGCGCGTAATAAGGCTTCTTCTAAGACCCGCGATTGCGCGTTAGAGCGGTATAAAATGGCAATTTCGCTACGTGTGATCTCGTTTTTACGCAATGACTGCTCAATGCACTCGACAACATAACGTGCTTCATCGTACTCATTGTAAGCGCTGTATAGATTGATCAGCTCGCCTTGTTCACCATCGGTCCACAGCTCTTTACCCAGGCGGCCTTGGTTGTTATCAATTAGAGCGTTGGCGGCTTTGAGGATGGTGGCGGTGGAGCGGTAGTTTTGTTCAAGGCTAATGCTTTGTGTGTTAACGAAGTCATTGGCGAAATGCTGGATGTTTTCGATTTTTGCGCCGCGCCAGCCGTAGATCGACTGGTCATCATCGCCGACCACCATTAAGCTTTTGCCACCTTGCGCGAGCAAGCGTAACCAGGCGTATTGCACCGCGTTGGTGTCTTGAAACTCGTCAACTAGCACATGCTGGAAACGCTGTTGGTAATGCTGGAGTAAACCTGGGTTATCGCGCCATAAATCCAGTGCGCGCAGTAATAACTCAGCAAAATCAATGGCGCCAGCGCGTGCGCAAGCGGCTTCATAGGCTGTGTAAATTTGCAGCATGGTGGCTAAAAATAAATCACCGCCAGCCTGGATATGCTGCGGGCGTAAGCCTTCATCTTTTTGTCCGTTAATGAACCACTGTGCTTGGCGTACCGGCCAGCGTTGTTCATCCAGCTGCAGTTCGCGCATCACGCGTTTGAGCAGGCGCTGCTGGTCATCACCATCGAGGATGCTAAAGCCTTCAGCTAAGCCGGCTTCTTGCCAGTGCGCACGCAATAAACGGTGGGCGAGGCCGTGGAAGGTGCCGACCCACATACCCGCCGGATTACCACCCAGCAGCTCCTCAATGCGTAGGCGCATTTCCGCCGCAGCTTTATTGGTGAAAGTGACCGAAAGAATGCTGTGTGGCGAGACACCTTCAACCTGAATCAGCCAAGCAATACGGTGTACTAAAACCCGTGTCTTACCTGAGCCAGCGCCAGCTAAGACACGTTGTTGGCCAATGGGCGCAGCAACTGCTTCACGCTGGGCTTCGTTAAGAGCGTTTAATAAATGTGAGATATCATCATGCATCGCAGCATTCTAGTTGGCGCGCTGAGTAAGGGCAAACACAATACTCGTTATCTATTAACTAGTATCAGCTTGGTGAAATAGACTGCTGCTTGATGAGTTACCAGCTATGCTCCATGTTTTTCTTCGTCTGGGCTTGTGAACAGTTGCTTAATGCGCTTATTGTTAGCGGCTGTAAAAGCTGTCGCAGGTCTATTTGTCTTGGATAGTCGAGTGTCGGCCTATGTCGATCTAGGTTAAAGAGTAGCTAAATATGCGAAATAATAATAAGAAATGTTAACGTTATCCGACAAAAAGAAGCTGGATAGTCGTGAGTCACAGTCTATTTTGTGGAAACTTGATACTGATAGCGTCAGAGCTATGTTTCGTAATTCACATTTGCCGACTTTACTGCTGCTGTTATGTGCTGTTATTTGTGTGTGGCTGGTGCGTGACACCCCAAAACCTGCGCTACTGATCGCTTGGATAGTAACAGCTATGGTGTTGACTGCTTTACGCCTAACCTCTGCCAGTTTATTTGAACGCGCGAGCAGTGCTCAGCAAGTGTTGCCTATTTGGCGCTATATGTTGCTAGCCTGCGCCTGCTTTTCTGGCTGTTTGCTGTCTTTTTTTGCAATTATATTTATACCTGCAGAAGTCTTTACCCAGCAACTGCTCTTGCTCGGCATCCTGTCGTTAGTCGCTGCTTCGACCAGTATCGGCTTTGCAGCCAGTATTTTGCTCTTTGCTTGCTACGCTGTTTTTGGTTTTTTACCCGTTATTTGGCTGTATTTAACTGCAGAGTCAGAGGTATTACACAACTTGGGCCTATTGGTACTGGTGTGGTTGGTTGCGGTTACAATTGCTGTGATTCAGGTCAATCGCTTGATCTATAGAGCCACCCAGCAGCGGATTAAAAACCTACATTTAATCCACACTTTGCAAGTGGAGCAGCAGCGGGCAGATGCTTTAAATGCTGAACTTACTCAAGAGGTGGCGGCTAAGCACATTGCCGAGCAACAGCTATTGGCTGAGCAAGCGGGCTTAGAGCAAAGTGTTAGTGAGCGCACGAATGAGCTCAAAGTAGCGTTACAAGCGCTAGAGAAAAGCCAAGAGCGTTTAGAGCTAGCCTTAGACGCCAGCCAACTGGCGATGTGGGATTGGAACCTAGTGACCGACGAAATTCACCATACGCGCACTAAAAGTATTTTTGGTTTAGACGATGGGCAAATTTACGGAACGCTCAGTGACCTACGACCTTTATTGCATCCCGATGACTTACCGATTTTGCGTAAAGCCATGATTGCGCATATGAAGCAGTACACCGATGGCTATGTTGTTGAGTACCGTGTTAAGCATACCGATGGACACTGGGTGTGGATCGAAGACCGTGGGCGTGCTGTTGAGCGTGATGGTGATGGTCGAGTGCTGCGCATGCTCGGGACACGCCGTGATATTTCAGTGCGCAAACAGCAGGATGAAGAGCTGCGCCTAGCTTCTATTGTGTTCGATGCCAGTACAGAAAGTATTGTCATTTTAGACCCGCAATACACTGTTTTGTCGGTCAATAAAGCCTATACCTCGGTGACAGGCTTTGCCCGAGAGGATGTGGTGGGTCGCTTGATTGTCTTAGAAACCTTGCCTGATAAAGTACGTCGGCAGTACGCCTTGATTCGCCAAAGCCTTGAACAGCATGGTCATTGGCAAGGCGAGTCTTTTGATATGCGTAAAAATGGCGAAATATATCCGCAGTGGTTACAAATCCATATTGTGCGCAATAAAGAAGGCAACCCCAGCCATATTGTCGGCTTTTTCACCGACCTAACCATGCGTCGCCAAGCAGAAGAGCGTTTACATTATTTAACCCAGTTTGATGGACTCACCGAGCTGGCTAATCGATCGTTATTTCATCAGCGTTTGCAGCAAGCGGTCGAGCAGGCGCGGCAGACTGAGCGTTGTATCGCTTTAATGCATATCGATTTGGATCGCTTTAAGATTTTAAATGACAGTCTCGGCGTGGAAGTGGCTGACCAAGTGCTGCGTAAAATCAGTGGTCGCTTAACTCAGCTTTTACCTGAGGCCAATACCTTGGCCCGCTTGGGCGGTAATGAGTTCGCTATTATTTTAGATGACTGCTTGTCAATGCCAAGCCTGGCGCGTTTAGCAGCTTCGGTGCTGGCGCATATTCAACTACCGATGGAAGTAGCGGGTAATGAGCTGATTATCAGTGCTTCGCTAGGCATTAGTGTGTTGCCCGACAGTGCTCGTGAGCCTGCGGCGTTGATCAGTCAAGCCCATATCGCCATGCAGCATGCCAAACACTTGGGTGGCGATAATTACCAATTCTACAATGACCAACTGCAGGTGGGCACGCTAGAGCGCTTACAGCTAGAGCAGCAATTGCGCCGCGGTATCGAAGAAGGCCAGTTGCAAGCCTACTATCAGCCTAAAATGACGCTGGCAGACGGTAGCATCCGCTCAGCAGAAGCACTGGTGCGCTGGAACCATCCGCAGCGAGGTTTAGTGTCGCCTGCTGAGTTTATTCCTCTCGCGGAAGAAACCGGCTTAATCAGTGCTATAAGTGAGTTGATGTTGCATCAGGCCTGCGCACAAGCGCTGCTCTGGTTGCAGCAAGGCATGCCAATTCGTGTTTCAGTGAATCTGTCAGTGAGCCATGTTCGCCAAGGTAACTTAGTGACTTTAGTGCGCGATGTTTTAGAAAAAACCGGTTTACCATCCTACTTGTTGGAACTTGAGCTGACTGAAAGCCAAATGTTAGAAAACGCGGAAAGTATTATCGTTACCTTTAAACAGTTGCGTGAACTGGGTGTACAGCTTGCTATTGATGATTTTGGTACCGGCTACTCATCACTCAGTTATCTCAAACGTTTCCCGGCTAATAGCGTGAAGATCGACCAAAGCTTTATTCGTGATGTGGCTGAGAATGTTGAGGATGCGGCGATAACCCGCGCCATTATTGCAATGGCGCACGGTTTGAATCTGCTAGTGATTGCTGAGGGGGTAGAAACCCAAGCACAGATGGAGTTCTTAGAGGCTAATATGTGTGATGAAATTCAGGGTTATTTAATTTGTCGCCCTATCCCTGCGGAGCAGTTTACTGAGTTTCTACTGGCTCGAGGCTCAGCACAACTGAGTCTTAATTAACTTCTAACTAAGACTCAGCACGGGTGCTAGGCGCCGCGGGTATTACCGCTGGTGAGGTTGCGCATCAGCAGAGCATGTTCCAGATTTACGTTTTCTGGAATCGGGATAAACAGCACATGGCCGTTGCCCGGCGCGTCGTCACGGCTTTTGCCTTTTTGATCTTCAATGTATTTCAGATCAAAAGTGATATTGCCTTGCGGCGTCATTAACTCAATTGAGTCACCGACAGCAAAGCGGTTCTTGACGATCACTTCAGCTAAATCACCACGGCGCTCGCCGGTCATTTCACCAACAAACTGCTGGCGCTCAGAAATCGAATAACCGTATTCGTAGTTTTGGTATTCATCGTGTACGTGGCGACGTAAGAAGCCTTCGGTGTAACCACGGTGCGCCAGTGATTCCAGGGTATCCATCAACGACTTATCAAAGGGGCGACCAGCAACCGCATCATCAATGGCTTTGCGGTACACCTGTGCAGTACGTGCGACATAGTAATGCGACTTGGTGCGGCCTTCGATTTTCAATGAGTGTAAACCCATCTGCACCATGCGCTCGACGTGTTGCACAGCACGCAAATCTTTCGAGTTCATAATATAAGTGCCGTGCTCATCTTCTGAGACGGACATGTATTCACCCGGGCGACCGGCTTCTTCTAAGAGGAAAACTTCATCGGTCGGCGCGCCAACCCCGAGGATCGGCTCAACGGCTTGCATCAGTGCTGGATCGACCTGTTGCACCGCAGCAATCGGTTCGTACTTATGCACGATATCGCCCAGCTCATTTTCTTTGGCTTCGTGGGTTTTATATTCCCAGCGGCACGCGTTGGTACAGGTACCTTGGTTCGGGTCACGCTTATTGATGTAGCCCGACAGCAGGCAACGGCCGGAGTAGGCCATGCATAAGGCACCATGGACAAAGACTTCCAGTTCCATTTCTGGCACTTCTTGGCGAATTTGCTCAATTTCATCCAGTGACAGCTCGCGGGATAAAATGGCGCGGGTCAAGCCCTGACTGTGCCAGAACTTCACGCTGGCATAGTTCACCGCATTGGCTTGTACCGACAGGTGAATATTCATCTGCGGGAAATGCTCACGCACCATCATGATCAGGCCGGGGTCGGACATAATCAGTGCATCAGGGCCCATCGCCACCACAGGCTCTAAGTCTTTGATAAAGGTTTTTAGTTTGGCGTTGTGTGGTGAAATATTGACCACCACATAAAATTTCTTACCCAGCGCATGGGCTTCATTGATCCCGATGGCGAGGTTGGCATGGTCAAACTCGTTATTGCGCACGCGCAAGCTGTAGCGTGGCTGGCCGGCATAGACCGCATCAGCGCCATAGGCAAAAGCATAACGCATGTTTTTTAAGGTGCCGGCAGGTGACAGCAACTCAGGACGAAAGGGGGTCGACATAGTAAAACTCAAGAAGATAAAAATACTTGGCTATTCTAGCAGCCATTAACTGAGCAGCGTAGTACCGCTGGTAATTAATAACCAAGGAATAGCGTCGGACTTTGCCGCGATCTGTAGCTGCCCTAAATCACGTTTGCTGGAATTGTCCATAGTGCGTCGGCTGAGGGGGTGAGATAGATCGTAGTTCGCTGTTTGCAAGGCTTGGCTGGCTGTGTTGAGTTTAATCGGTTGATCTATATGGCAGCCAGCAGCATCGGCTTAAGCGGCAAGCTTACACCGCTGAGCCAGCAGCATGCCCGCTGGCCCAAGCCCATTGGAAATTGAATCCGCCTAAATGGCCGCTAACGTCTAGCACTTCGCCAATAAAATAAAGGTTGTCTTGTTTCTGTGACTGCATAGTTTTTGATGAGACTTCCTTAGTATCAACGCCGCCCAGGGTCACTTCTGCAGTGCGATAACCTTCGGTGCCGGAAGGTGTCAGCCGCCAATGATTCAACTGCTCGCCAATCGCGCTGAGTTGTTTGCTGTTGTATTGCTTGAGCGGGGTGTTGCTAAACCAATGCTCACAGAGCAGTTGCGCCATCTTGCGGGTAAAGCATTCGCTGAGCACGGTCTTCAATTCAAGATTGGGGTGCTGGGCTTGTTGTTCCAGCAGCCAAGCGCTGGCATCGCGGTCGCTGAGTAAATCAATTTCTATACTGTCGCCAGGCTGCCAATAGGATGAAATCTGCAAAATCACGGGACCGCTGAGGCCGCGATGGGTAAACAGCAGGTCTTCTTTAAAGCTTTGACCATTACACTGCACCACGCAGTCAGCAATAGAGGTGCCAGATAAGGCGCTGCAGAACGCTTTGAGTTGTGGGTCAGTGATGGTGAAGGGCACTAAGCCGGCGCGGGTTGGCACAATCCTATGGCCAAATTGTTCCGCTACTTGATAGCCATAACCTGTCGCACCTAGGGTGGGAATGGATAAGCCACCGCTGGCAATGACTAAGGATTGGCAGTGTAAGGTTTGTTTGTTGCATTGCAGCGTGAAGCCGCTGTCGTTGGCTTGAATACGGGTGACTGGGGTATTGAGTTGAATGGTCGCGCCGGCCTCCGCGCATTCTTTCAGTAGCATCTCGAGAATATCGCTGGCTTTGTTATCACAAAACAGTTGGCCGAGTTTTTTCTCGTGATAGGCAATTTGATGGCGCTGCACCATTTCGAGAAAATCCCACTGGGTATAACGTGCCAGTGCAGATTTGCAAAAATGTGGGTTCTTTGAGAGAAAGTTGCTTGGTTCGCTGTACATATTGGTGAAGTTGCAGCGTCCACCGCCGGACATGAGGATTTTTTTGCCGGCTTTATTGGCATGATCTATTACTAATACTTTACGACCACGCTGCGCAGCAGTTAACGCGCACATTAATCCGGCAGCACCGGCACCGATAATTATGACATCGACAGATTGCACAGCACGACACCTAAAAAATCAAAGGCTAAGTTTAACGGCTTTTTGCACAGAGTAGGCTGTAAATATCTGGGACTGGCGTGTTACAGGCTTGCCGAGCACTTATCTAAAACTGGGGTCTGTATATCTGTATATAAGCTGCTGCTTAATAATCGTGTATGCCGTACTTCGGAATTGGTGTTTATCCGTCGATGAACCCATCCGGGGTTCAACTCCGGCGCTCGCCATCCTTGGCTCGCTTGTCACACCAACCCCTAAGTACTCGTTGACTAGCGGTGTTTTTAGCACTATTTGCATAGGGCTTATTTTTTCTGGCAGTTTTATATTTTGAAGAGGGCGTGCTGATCCCTTAGGCTCTGCTGGCTTATGTTTTTAGAAGACTGGCACAGCATACCGATGATCAACGAGTACCGTGCGGGTGCCGTGGCAAGCGCGCCATGGATGGTGCGCGCCCGAATCGGGTCAGGAAGACCCGTTGAGGGAAGAACGGCACTTGCACGGTGCGGCAAACGTCGATAATCCTGATGCTTTTGATTTCGGGCATATAAACAGGTGTGGAATACAAAAATAATACTCGGTGCTTTGATTTCGGGCGTATAAGCAAGCGCCAGTACAGGTATTTAACTGTGTAAAACAAACTGCCCAGTAAAACACGCGCCATCTAAGCCATCATGGGTCAAAATACGGCTGCTCAAACTGATCCGCGCTTTACCGTGGCGTTGGTACATATTAAAGAATCGTGTCCAAACCGCATCCTCTGGTGCATCACAAATGACCATAGCATCAGCCAAAACCGGTAACGGATAATCGATTTGCCCTGCCTGTACAACGATATGTGTGCTATTTATACCCGCCTCACGTAAACGCAAATGTAACCAACCCCAGCAGGCTAACACCCCGGCACAATACAAACTGCCGCCAAACATAGAATCTTGATGGTTACGGTTTTCAGTCAGCGGGATATGCAATTGCAAACGATGCTTGTGCCATTCGCGCACTTCAACTGCCATGGCTGAGGTGAGCGGAATATCATGGGCAAAGACCTGTGCTAGATGCTGACAAGCTGTGCTGGTGAGTGTGCTGGGCATAAGTGTCCTCGCTGAGTGTTAAGAATAGAAGGTCAAAGCTGACGCCTAGCATAACAGCTGCTGGCGTGTTACTCGGCGCAAGCATAGCGCGTCTGCTAGCTGTAAAAATCAGCTTTAATGAAAGATTTAAAATTAATAAGTCACTACAGGTTAGAATTAATCATCATGTCATATTGCGCTGTTTTAAAAAGGAGAGGTGCTTGTGGATTCTGTAGCAACCAATAGTATATTTTTTGTTGGTGGGTTGTTAGTTGCTATCAGTATTCTGGTCAGCTCCGTCTCTTCACGTGTTGGTATCCCCATATTAGTTATTTTTATGGGCGTGGGCATGATGGCCGGCACCGATGGCATTGGTGGCATCGTTTTTAATGATTACTCATTAACCTATTTAGTCAGTAACCTCGCTCTCGCCGTGATTTTGCTCGATGGTGGCATGCGTACCCGTGTCGCCACCTTCCGCGTGGCGCTATGGCCGGCCTTATCGTTGGCTACCTTTGGCGTGGCAGTTACCGCTGGCTTAACCGGTCTAGCTGCAGCCTGGCTGTTTGATCTGACCTTGCTTGAAGGCCTGCTGATTGGCTCCATTGTCGGCTCTACCGATGCCGCCGCAGTATTTAATTTGCTCAATGGTAAAGCGCTGAATGAGCGTGTCGGTTCAACCCTAGAGATTGAGTCGGGCAGTAATGATCCGATGGCGATGTTTCTCACCGTCACTTTGATTGCCATGCTGGTGGCGGGTGAAACCAGTTTCAGTATGGATTTCTTTAGCAGTTTACTGCGCCAGTTTGGTTTAGGTACTGTGCTCGGTTTGGGCGGAGGCTGGTTACTGCTGCAAGTGATCAACCGCATCAGCGTGGCCGATGGTCTTTATCCGCTACTGGCGGTGAGCGGCAGTATTATGATTTACGCCTTTACTGGTGAGGTGGGTGGCAGTGGTATTTTAGCTGTGTATGTTTGTGGCATGGTGCTGGGTAATCGCCCGATTCGCAGCCGTCACGGTATTTTGCACATGTTTGATGGTTTGGCGTGGATCAGTCAAATTGGTATGTTCTTGGTGCTGGGGCTGCTGCTCACCCCGCATGAGTTGTTACCCATTGCGCTACCAGCATTATTGTTATCGTTATGGATGATTCTGTTTGCCCGCCCGCTGTCGGTGTTTTTAGGTTTATTACCCTTTCGTGGCTTTAATTTTCGTGAGCGCGCGTTTATTTCCTGGATTGGCTTACGCGGTGCGGTACCGGTTATTTTGGCGGTATTCCCATTAGTTGCTGGTCTTCCTAATGCGCAACTGTTTTTTAACGTTGCTTTCTTTATTGTCTTGGTTTCATTGTTGTTGCAAGGCTCGACCTTATCTTGGGCAGCACGCAAAGCTAAAGTAGATTTACCGCCCGCGCCCGCACCGATTTCTCGTGTCGGTTTAGAGATTCACCCGACCAGCCAGTGGGAAGTCTTTATTTACCGTTTGGGTAATCAAAAATGGTGCATTGGCGCGCAGTTGCGTGAACTTAAGATGCCTAAAGGCACTCGAATTGCTGCCTTATTTCGTGACCATTGCTTGCTGCACCCAACCGGTAGTACCCGCCTTGAGGCTGATGACATTCTCTGCGTGATGGGTCATGAAGATGACTTACCTGCGCTGGGTCGTTTATTCAGTAAAGCACCGCAGCGCGGCTTGGATATGCGCTTCTTTGGTGACTTTGTCTTGGAAGGTGATGCGCAGATGGGTGCGGTAGCAGATGTGTATGGGCTAAAACTTGACGGTTTAGACCCTAAGGTGACTTTGGCTGAGTTCATCACTGAGGCCGTTGCGGGTGAGGCTGTGCTGGGTGACCATATTGAGTGGCAAGGCCTGACTTGGGCCGTGGCGCTGATGGAAAATAATAAAGTGCGCAAAGTTGGGGTTAGATTCCCTGAAGGCAAGCGTCCAGAGTTACCGATGTTTTGATCGTGCTCTGCAGCGCACAGTAATGTGCTTGAGCATGAGTTGCTCAGTGGTTTAATTAACGGGAATAGCCTAAGCCTATGAGACCGAATCTGTTGTTGCTGTTGTGTTTCAGTATTATGACTTGGCTGCCTGCCACACAGGTATTGGCTGAGCTGAATACGCTTGAGGTACGGCAAACCTTAATTGATTTGCCAGCGCGTAAATTGCCTGAGGCTGAACAGCAGGCCGCGCAGCAAGCCTTAGAGCAAACCTTGGCGTGGCTGGATGTGGTCGAACGCACTGAGCAGGCCCAGCAGCAGTTACAGCAGCAATTGCTCGATGCGCCCAAACACATCAGTGAAGCGCAACAAGCACTGCAAAAACTGTTAGCGACTGCGCAAGATGATCCGGCTCAACGCCTAGCACAAGCTTCGGTTAGCGAACTTGAGTACCTGTTGTCAGAGCGCAATCAGCAACTGCGCACGTTGCAAAAAGAATTAGCTGAGGCCAACAGTTTAGTCATCACCACGCAAACCCGCCCAGAACGCGCACAAGCAGAGATTAGCAGTAATCAGGCACGTATCCAGGAGATTAATGCCTTACTGAAAAATGCTAAAGAGGGCAGTAAAGCCTTTAGTGCTGAAAAAATTGACAGCCTGAAAGCCGAGTTGCTGGCGCTAGAAAGTAAAAGTAATTTACGCCGTGCTGAGCTGTCCGGTAATAGCGTGCTGCAAGAGCTGGGCAGTAACCGTTATGAGTTTTTGCTCAATAAAGTACGTCTGCAAGAGCAAGATATTCTGTCTCTGCAATCGCTACTCAATAAAAAACGCCAAGCCGACTCGGAAAAAACTGTCGCTGAATTATCTCTGGAAGTGAGTAAGGCCGGTAGCGATAGCCTATTGCTGCGTGAAAGCGGCTTGAATTTAAAACTCTCAGACTACTTATTAACCATCACCGAGCGCCGCAATCAACTGACCCAGCGCAATTTATTGGTGCGCCAGCAACTCGATAGCGTGCAGCAAACCGATCAAGCACTGGAAGAACAAATCAGTGTTTTGCAAGGCAGTTTGTTGTTAGCGAAAATTCTCTACCAACAAAAACAATCGCTGCCGAAAACCAGTTTTGACCGCAGCTTGGCTGATCAAATTGCAGACATGCGTTTGTACCAATTTGAACTGCGCCAGTTACGCGATACCGTTAGTCGTCCTGATGAGTATGTGCAGAATATCCTCAAAGATGCGCTACCTAGCGATGAACAAGTGGCTTTACGCTCCAGCTTGCTAGATTTAGTGCGCTCGCGAGCAGAGTTATTGGACCGTTTAAACCGTGAACTCAATGCCTATTTAAGTGAGTCGATCACTCTGCAACTCAATCAAAAACAGCTGCAAGGCATGACTGAGACGCTACGTTCGACCCTTGATGAACAGATGTTTTGGATTCCCAGCAATAAGCCATTGGATTGGGATTGGTTTAAAGCAGCACCTGCGCGCTTGCAATACCAGCTCAGCTCAGTGTTGTGGGCAGCAGAAATCAGCCAAATCAGCCAGAGTTTGCGCAAGCGTGCTTGGGCATTTATTCCGTTGGCGCTGTTGTTGTTAGTGATGATTTGGAAGCGTCCAGCGATTTTGCAGGCGCTGCGCAGCTTGCATGCAGATATAGGCCATTTTCGCCATGACAGCCAGCTACATACGCCGCGTGCGTTATTCTTAAACATATTGTTAGCACTGCCGGGTGCCATTGTTTTAGCCAGTCTTGGGATGATGTTACAGGCTGAAGGTCAGGGCAATAATCTTGAAGTGGGGCGTGCTTTATGGAGTATGGCGCAGGTCTGGCTGGTGTTTTATTGCGCCTATCGGATTTTAGCGCCTAATGGTGTGGCGCTATTACATTTTCGTTGGCCGCGCGCGCAAGTTACTTTCCTGCAAGCACGTATCCGCGCTTTGGGTTTAACCGCGCTACCACTGACGGCGGTCGTTATCATTGCCCAAGCGCATCCCGCGGCTCTTAGCGAGGACGTGATTGGCATTATTTTGCTGATGAGCTGCTTGCTGCTGCTGACTTGGATTATGGGGCGCTTGGTGTTCCACCGTTACAGCAATGACAGCACCTCGGTGTTTAGACGCTTAATTGGCGTGGTGGTGGTGTCGTTGCCCTTGTTGTTTGCTGCCGCACTGGTATCGGGCTATTACTACACTGCACTCAAGCTTAGCGGACGCTTGCTGGATACGTTATCGCTGGTCTTAATTTGGATCTTACTTGAGGCGATATTGGTGCGTGGGCTGGCGTTGGCCGCGCGTCGTTTAGCCTGGAAGCGGGCGCAAGATGCTAAGCAAAATCAAGCCAAGGATTGGGCTGAGGGTGAAGTGGCCACTGATGACATGCTCTTGGATATCTCGCAGATTAATGCGCAGTCATTGCGTTTAGCGCGCCTGATTTTACTCGGTCTGTTTTTTATTAGTCTGTACTGGGTCTGGGCTGATTTGTTGTTGCTGTTTACCTACCTAGACAATATTACGCTCTATGAAAATATCAGCAGTACCGGGGTAACAGTACCAACCAGCCTGCGTGATGTGCTGGATGCAGGCTTGATTATCTTGGTGACCTTGGCCCTGGCGCGTAACTTACCGGGTTTGTTAGAGGTGCTGTTGCTGTCGCGCTTACGCTTGGCCCAGGGCAGTGCCTATGCCACCACTACGTTGTTGTCCTATGCGATTTCTGCTACGGGTTTTGTTGCGACTTTATCGGCGTTAGGGGTCAGTTGGGACAAGCTGCAGTGGTTAGTGGCAGCGCTTTCGGTAGGCTTGGGTTTTGGTTTGCAAGAGATTTTTGCCAACTTCGTCTCGGGTCTGATTATCTTGTTTGAGCGTCCAGTGCGCATTGGCGATGTGGTTACCATTGGCAATTTGTCCGGTACCGTCAGCCGCATCCGCATTCGCGCAACCACCATCACGGATTTTGATCGCAAAGAAATCATTGTGCCCAATAAAGTCTTTGTCACTGATCAGCTGATTAATTGGTCGCTGACCGATACGGTGACGCGCGTGATTATTAAGATTGGTGTGGCCTATGAGACCGACTTGGAGTTGGCGCGTAAGTTGATGCTGCAAGCGGTACAGGAAAACCCACGGGTGATGCGTGACCCTGAAGCGGTCGTGCTGTTTTTGGGAATCAGTGCCAGTACCTTCGATCATGAGTTGCGTTTTCATGTGCGCGAACTGGGTGATCGCAACCCCTCGATTGATGAGGTGTTAAATCGTGTTGTTTTAAGTTTCCGAGAACACAATATTGAGATGGCCTTTAATCAGCTGGATATTACGATCAAAAACAGCGATGGTCGTGAGCAACAGTTACTGCAAACTACGAGTAACCCTCTAACTAACTAGCGCCGCCAGCTTAATGGCTGGTGCGCTGCAGGAGTGCCTATCCAATGAAAAGCCTAGACACCCTTGATTTTGCTCCACGTTTTGCTGCCTTAGGTGATGCCTTTTCGGCGCCGCTTGAACCCACTGCGATTGAGCAGGCAAAAATGGTGATCTGCAGTCCAAGCGCCTTGGCGCTGTTAGATTTACCCGCCAGTAGTGCTGATGATCCGCGCTTATTACAGTTGGCCGCAGGTCAATGGCATTGGCCCAATGCCACACCGCGCGCCATGGTTTATTCTGGGCATCAGTTTGGTGGCTATACCCCGCGCTTAGGCGATGGCCGTGGCTTGTTGTTGGCTGAAGTGCGTAACAGCGCTGGCGAACATTGGGATGTGCACCTGAAAGGTGCAGGTCTAACCCCTTTTTCCCGCACCGGTGACGGCCGCGCGGTGCTGCGCAGCAGTATTCGTGAGTTTCTCGCCAGTGAATACCTGCATGTGCTGGGTATCCCTACCTCTCGTGCGCTCTGCGTTGCCGACTCAAAGACCACAGTCTGGCGTGAGCAGCGCGAAACAGCAGCCACTTTAATTCGCTTAGCGCCGAGTCATATTCGCTTTGGTCATTTTGAGTATTTTTATTACAACCAGCAGTATGCCAAGTTGGAGCAGCTGCAGGCGCACGTACTCAATGACCTGTATCCGCAGTGTTTGGCGGCGGATGAACCATTAGCGGCAATGCTCGGCGAAGTGGTCAAGCGTACGGCCGAAACCATTGCACTGTGGCAGGCTTATGGCTTTTGTCATGGTGTGATGAACACCGACAATATGTCGATCTTGGGGCTGACTTTTGATTTTGGCCCTTACGCTTTTTTAGATGATTTTAAGCAGGCGCACGTTTGCAATCACTCGGATCACCATGGCCGCTATGCTTTTAATCAGCAAGTAGCGATGGGTTACTGGAATCTGACTGCTTTGGCCGAAACCTTTACTCGCCAGCTACCGGTTGAGCGCTTGCAGGCCATTCTAGATGGCTATGCTGGAATTCAGCAGCAGGCCTATGTGCAAGCCATGCGCGCGCGTTTAGGTTTAGTTGATCAGCGTGAAAGCGATCAGCTATTGATTGAAAAACTCTTAGTCCAGCTCGATCACAGCGCTATTGATTACACCTTATTCTTTCGCCAACTGGGTGAGCTATCGGCGGCCGACGCCTTAGCTAAACTGCGCAATGATTTTATTAATCGCACCGCGTTTGATCAATGGAGTGCTGAGTTTATTGCGCGCAATGCCGATGATTCACGCACGCAAGAACAGCGCCGTAGCCAGATGCATGCGGTTAACCCGCTGTATATGTTGCGCAATTACCTGATCCAAATCGCCATTGAAGCTGCCGAAGACGGTGACTATGCGCCGCTGCACAAACTCCATCAGGTGCTGAGCGCGCCCTTCACTGCACAACAAGGCTGCGCAACCTACGCCGAACGCCCACCGGAGTGGGGTAAACACCTTTCGATCAGTTGTTCGTCGTAAGCACCCTTACAGGTCAACCTTTGTCGGCCGTAAATGGCCGACCTTGTATGTTAGCCAGTAACTATTATTCGTTAAGATAAAAGCAATTACTTGGGGAGGCCGCGTCATTTATCGCCCCTGTAAGTCGCGCCCTTAGGGGCGACAAAACTGCCCGACACTGTATTGTCATCAGAACGCATTCGCGCCTGATGTAGTCCATAAATGGACGAACGACTTCTTTATAAAATAGCCGTTTTTCGTGGTTTATGCCTTCCTCTAGCAAACAATTAAGGTCATTTATTATTGCACCCTGCTTTTTACTGTGACAGGGTTAGCGGCTTTGTAAGTGCGTGCGCGCTATTAATTGCTGAGCATTTTTGTACAGGATTAACGGTAAAACACGCTTCAAGCTGACTGACATTGGCGCCGAAAATTGAGCATAGATAAAGGAGTTCCTACTATGACCTCAGACAAAACGACAACAGATAAGTCGTCCAAAGTTTCTACCATTCTCCTTCCTGTTTTTATCCCCGCAGTCCTCGTGATCGCCCTGATGGTGATTGGCACCATGAGTAATCCTGAAAGAGCAGGGGCTTTGTTTGCCGATATCTTGGCCTATATAACCGTTACTTTCGGCTGGTTCTATATGCTGGTTGTGGCAATTTTCTTAGTCTTCATTGTGTCCGTGGCATTTAGCAATTGGGGTAATATCAAGCTTGGCCCCGATCATGCGCAACCTGAATACAGCTTTTTTGCATGGTTCGCCATGCTGTTTTCCGCCGGTTACGGTATTGCCTTGCTGTTTTTTGGTGTGGCCGAGCCGGTCTTACACTACGCCTCACCGCCGACAGGTCCGGCGCTGACCGTGGATGCGGCGAAGCAAGCGATGCAGATTGCTTTTTTTCACTGGGGTTTTCATATTTGGGCGATTTACGGTCTGGTTGGTTTGTCGATGGCGTACTTTGCTTTTCGCCACGGTTTGCCATTGTCGATGCGCTCCACCTTGTACCCGCTGATTGGCGATAAAATTTACGGCCCAATGGGGCATACCGTCGATACCTTTGCCATTTTGGGCACTATGTTTGGTATCGCCACCTCGTTGGGTTTATCAGTCGCGCAAATTAATGCGGGGCTGAATTATCTATGGCCCTCGATTCCTGTGAATACCACGGTACAAATTATTGCCATTGTGGCGATTACTTGCTTGGCGACTTTGTCGGTGGTGGCGGGGATGGATAAAGGTGTTAAGCGCTTATCCATGCTCAATATCGCTTTAGCGGTTTCGCTGATGGTGTTTGTGTTTGCCGTGGGTCCGACGGTGTTTATTTTAAATACCTTTATGGAAAACACCGGTAGCTACCTGAGTAATATTGTTGAGCGCACCTTTAACTTGCAGGCCTATACTTCCAGTGACTGGATTGGTAACTGGACGCTGTTTATCTTTGGTTGGACCATCGCTTGGGCACCGTTTGTGGGTTTATTTATCGCCAAGATCAGCCGTGGTCGTACCATTCGCCAGTTTGTGGTGGGTGTGATGCTGGTACCGACTATCTTTACCTTTTTATGGTTCTCAGTGTTTGGTGATACTGCACTGCACCTGATTATGGTGGATGGCTACACTGAGCTGATTGGGCAAGTACAAAATGATCACGCAGTGGCGTTGTTTAAGCTGTTTGAGCTTTTACCCTTTACCCAAATCGTCTCGTTTTTGACCATATTTTTGATTATCACCTTCTTTGTCACCTCGTCTGACTCAGGCTCAATCGTGATTGACTCGCTGGCGTCAGGTGGTGTGGCCAATACGCCGGTTTGGCAGCGCGTGTTTTGGGCATCAACCCAAGGGGTGGTCGCTGCTGCTTTGCTGTTAGCCGGGGGTTTAGGTGCATTACAAACAGCCAGTATTGTCAGTGCTTTACCCTTTGCTGTGATTATGCTGATCGCCATGGTGGGGATGTGGCGTGCGCTGATTATTGAAGGGCACCAAGAGATGAGCTTGACCCAGAACATGCAGTCGACGCCGGGTGGTTATAAATCAGGCCCGGGCTTTTGGAAAAAACGCTTAGCCAACTTGGTTGATTTCCCGCACTGTGCAGATGTGGAGAAATTTATTCGTACCACGGGTATCCAGGGTATGGAAAAAGTTGAGCAAGAACTGGAAGCCAAAGGCTGGGTGGCTGAAGTCACTTTTGATGAGAAAAACCTACGTGCGCAGTTTCAGGTTTTTCAGGAAGGTAAGTTGGAATTCATTTATGAAATCCGTTTGCGCGCCTATGCGATGCCTGACTTTAGCTTCCCAGAAGCGACCGGTAACAGTGGTGATGATCATTACTACCGTGCTGAGGTGTTCTTGCGTCGCGGTGGCCAAGCTTATGATGTGTATGGCTACGATGAGCAAGATATCATCACCGATATTCTTGACCAGTTTGAAAAGTACCTGCACTTCTTGCATATTTCACCGGGCATTTTACCGTGGAATATGGCTGAGCATGATGATGACTTGGTCGGACAAGGCGAAATTGGTGATGAGAATTCACCCGCGCCAGCCCCTGCAGCAGAAATATTAGGTAAGCCGCAATAGTTGGCTCGCCCCCCAAAGGCTGCCCTCTGTAGCACGATACCTGTAGGTCGATTTTTTAAGATCGACAATAAAAATTACCCTGTAGGTCGGCCATGAGTGGCCGACCTACAGGGTATGGGTCTATGTTTTGCTGTGCCGCTTTTACCAGCTAAAAATTTCCCATGAAGGAATGCGCAGCTCTGGTTTGTCTGCACGAATAAAATTGCCATCACTGCCATCGGCGCGTACTAAAAAATAGGGTTTCCCTTTTTTAGGCGTCACTTTTACCGCATATAAAAAGCCGTTTACACGGTACTCCTCAACGGTTTTATCGCCCTTTTGTACAATGGTTACGTCCGGTTCGCCGAGTACAGGCTCGTCTGCAGCAAAGCCCAATAGAGGGCAGCTGAACAATACACCGGCCAGTGTTAAGCGCTTAAGAGTGGTACGCATAGTCTTTATCCTTTTTGACGGAGTTGGCGTTGTCATAACTCTAGTTTAGCAAGAGCCTTGCTGCTCGTCTTGAGGAGATTCGCTTTCCTCTGCAGTTAAGATGTTTAGCGCATATTCTTGATGTGTTTCTCATATTTAATGCTTGAGAGTACTTTTGTACAAGCGATAATAAGGGTAATTAGAAGACAGGTTGCTAATTGCTGTTTTAGTCAGTTGTAAATAGCTGTAAGTAAAAATATAGGGTTATTAAACACGCAAATGGTCATAACAAATCAATTTGAAACTCCAATAAAAACAGCTGCTAAGTATGATTAAGACTCGTTTTTACTGCAGAGGGATGACTTTCAAATACACATTAATTAAGGAATAAAATGAGCTTACAAAAAATTGCTGTTCTAGCCGCTGTGGTTGTGAGTCTTGCAGCCTGTGTATCACCAAAGACCTATGTTGATCCGAGCTTTTCTCAAGCGAGCTATAACGACATTCTGCCTGTAGCAAAGAAGTATGAAACCAAAATACAGGTTGAATTCCAAAGAAATGGCAAGCCATTTGAGAAAGCTAATCAGGAAGTTCGCGGTCATGTGGAAAGAACCTTGCGTGCGACTGGCGTTATTAAACCTTCACCAGAGCAAGCGCAAATATCTGTAAAGGTAGTCGTCAATAATATTGTGGATTTAGGCAAGGCTGCAGCTAAGGGTGCAGGTACGGGGTTAACTTTTGGTGCGGCAGGATCAGTAGTCAGTGACTACTATGAAATTACAATCGAGCTGACTGATAAGTACGGCACAAAAATTAGCGAAACATACCAACACGCACTGCACACGACGATTGGCAATAAAAAAGCTCCATTTGATAATGTGCAAGCAACCACCCCTGCAGACGGGTTTGGCAAAGTTATGGAGCAAACATTACTTAACTTCATTAAAGACATGCAGGCTCAAGGTATGCTCACCTTGGACGTTCAGGGTCTTGTGCGTTTTTCATAAAAATAAACAGGTGCACTAAAGTGTGCCTGTTTATAAAGCTTATTCGTTAGCGGCTGTGCGCCGTTTGTTTCGCTAGCTCATATCAGATATAAAAAGTGCATGGCCAATTAGTTTGGAGTTCGTTATGTCAGAAAAAAAGACATTACTTATAATCGCTCATGCACCCTCTGATAATTTACAGCGCATGCTCGATGCTATCTTGCGCGGTGCTCAGCATGCTGATATCGACAATGTTGATGTGCATGTGCTGAATCCGTTGCAGGCTGGACCTGAACAGGTGCTAGCCGCAGACGCTATTATTTTGCTGACCCCAGAAAATCTTGCCTATATGAGCGGCGCGATGAAGGACTTTTTTGATAGGAGCTACTACCCGGTGCTTGAGAAAAAACAAGGTTTAGCCTGTGCCCTAGTGGTGCGCGCCGGACATGACGGCACTGGTACTTTGCGTGCGCTCAATACTATTCTCACCGGTTTACGCTGGCAGCAAGTGCAACAGCCGCTGCTGTGTAAAGGTCCTTGGGATGAGGCGTTTTTAGCGCAATGCGAAGAGCTGGGGATGTCGATCGCTGCGGGTTTAGAGGCAGGCATTTTTTAATCCATTACAGCTTTGACAGTTTGCAGGCTAAGCCTCTAGCTTGGCACTGTTTTTCAGAGGGCTGCTGTGCGTAGGGCATGTGCTGCTCATCGAATCACTAGGCTCATCGAATTTCTACTGTATTTAAAGAAGTATGCTGCCTGTGCAACCACTGTCGCGGTTATGAACCGCTGATACAAAGGCTGGTTATATTTGTTGCTGGGGTGTGAATCAGCACATCGCCGCACAATAGCACGGCGATGTGATCAGTGCGTAGCAATTATAGCGTGATATAAATGCCCGTTGGTTTGCCTTGTGCATCCAGTTGCAGCACTTGCAAACTGCCTTTTTTCTCTGGGCCCATACCAGGTGAATTGTATGGCATGCCAGGCAAAGCAATGCCTTTGATCTCAGGTTGCTCTGTGAGCATTTTGTTAATCGCTGCAACCGGCACATGGCCTTCAACCACATAGCCTTCAATTTCTACCGTGTGGCAACTGGCCGCTTGCGCGGTGCCTAAGCGTTGCTTTACTGGCGTCATATTGGCGTGATCAATCATCTTTACGTTAAAGCCGTTATCTTCAAGATAATGTGCATACTCAACGCAGCAGCCACAATTAGGGTCTTTGTGCAGGGTGGCATCGGTGGGTGCAGCCAGTGTTTGGCTGGCGAATAAACTGAATGCGCCGATTGAGATCAGACGAGTGAATAATGTTTGCATGGTCGTACTCCGTAATTAAAAAATGATGAATTAATTAACTCGAAGTCGTCTTGGGTGGCTGCGTGAGCGGAGTAATATCTCTGGAGCTGAAAAAATAAGGCAGCAGGTTTGAGTGTGCAGTGTTAGGTCGGAAAATGGTTAATGGCTGATTGCTGATCAGCGCATACAAACAACAGTGGTGCACAGTGCCGGCACAATCAGCATCACAATCAATCACCACAGCTGTACTTGGCGCATGCTGGTTGTGCCAGTCGGCCTGCGAGCTGTTGGTCTGCGCTACTGGCATAGGCTGTGCGAAAGCGGCTGGCAGCGAGAGAAAAATTAACAGCAGCAACATCAACACAGTGCACATGTTGGCCGACAGCAGTGCCGCAAGGCGTTGCATTAGCTTTGGCTCGCTAATGGACTGTTGGCGTGTGCTAAGCCGTCAAGGATCGGGCAGGCCGGTTCATCATCGCCGTGGCATTGATTGACCAGCTCCGCGAGCTGCTGGCGCATGCTTTGTAAATGCATAATGTCTTGATCCAGTTCGGCCATATATTGCTGGGCTAAGGCTTTAACGTCAGCACTGTGTCGATCCGTATTCTGCCATAAGTCGAGCAGGGTTTTAATCCGCTCTAAAGAAAAACCTAAATCGCGCGCACGTTTAATAAAACGCAGTTGCTGCACACCGCTGTCATTGTAGAGGCGATAACCGGCATCGCTGCGTGGTGCCGCTGCGAGCAAGCCGGTTTCTTCATAGTAGCGAATCATTTTGCGGCTGACGCCTGAAGCGGCCGCAGCCTCGCCGATATTCATATGGCCTCCAAGGGTGCGCTAAAGCCGCGCAAACGTAGTGCGTTAGTTACCACAAAGACGCTGGACAGTGCCATCGCGCCGGCAGCCAATACCGGTGAGAGCAGCGTGCCATTGAAGGGGTAGAGAATCCCAGCAGCCACTGGAATCAAAGCAATGTTGTAGGCAAAGGCCCAAAATAGGTTTTGGCTGATATTACGTAAAGTGGCTTTAGATAAGGCCAGTGCATTGATCACCCCAGTTAAATGCCCAGACATCAGCACTACATCCGCTGCGTCCATGGCAATATCAGTGCCGGTGCCAATTGCAATGCCCACATCAGCAGCAGCCAAGGCTGGCGCATCATTAATACCATCACCGACATAGGCGACCTTGCCATATTTTTCTTGCAGTTCTTTTACCGCCTCAACTTTAGCTTCCGGCAGTACTTGCGCCACCACATGATCAATGCCCAGCTGTTTGGCAATGGCATTGGCGGTGTGTTGGTTATCACCAGTAATCATCGCCACCTGTAGGCCTTGTTGGTGCAGATGATCAATCGCGGCTTTACTGCTGGATTTAATTGGGTCGCTGACCGCCATCATCACTGCGAGTTGACCGTCAATCGCCGCGTACATCGGTGATTTACCTTGTTCGCCCAGTTGCTGGGCTTGTGCGGCAAAGTCATAGGTGTTGATATCCAAGCTGTGCATAAAGCGGTCCGCGCCAATTTGTAGCAGCTGGCCGTCGACTGTGGCTTGCACGCCCATGCCGGTGATCGATTGAAACTCGCTAATCGTAGGTATCAGCAGCTCACGTTGTTCAGCCGCTTGCACAATGGCCAGCGCAATGGGGTGCTCAGACTGTTGCTCAACCGCGGCCACCAGCGCCAGAACCTTATCTTCTTGTTGGCCAGCGGTTACAGTGAAGTCAGTCAGCTGGGGTTTGCCTTCAGTTAGGGTGCCGGTTTTATCCACAGCGATGACTTTGACATCTTTGAGCTCTTGCAGTGCTTGGCCTTGGCGAAACAGGATACCCAACTGCGCGGCCCGTCCGGTACCGACCATAATCGAAGTCGGTGTAGCCAAACCCATGGCGCAGGGGCAGGCAATAATTAACACCGCCACCGCATTAACCAGAGCCAAGCTCAGCGCGGGCGCAGGGGCGAAAATCATCCAGACAATAAAGGTTAATAACGCAGCAACCATTACGGCTGGGACAAACCATAAGGTCACTCGGTCAACTAAACCCTGAATTGGCAGTTTGCTGCCTTGGGCTTGCTCAACCAGACGAATAATATGCGCCAGTACGGTATTGGCACCGACCTGTTCGACCTTCACCTGCAAGCTGCCAGCTTGGTTGACCGTGCCGCCAATCACTTTGGCATCGGTTGCTTTTTCTACTGGCAGCGGCTCACCGGTGAGCATGGATTCATCCACGAAGCTGTTTCCAGAAATCACCACGCCATCCAAGGCAATACGTTCACCGGGGCGTATTTCTAAAATTTCTCCCGCACGGATTTCTGCTACTGGTTTATCCAGACTTTTACCATTGACCAGCACACGCGCTTCACGCGGCTGCAGGTTAATTAATCGTTTGATGGCGTCGGCCGCATTGCCTTTGGCGCGCGCCTCCATATAGCGTCCGAGTAAAATCAACGCGATAATCACCGCCGAGGCTTCAAAGTACACATTGACTGTGGCCTCGGGCAGTAGTGACGGGATAAAGGTGGCGATCAATGAGTAGCTGAAGGCCGATAGCGTACCCAGCGCCACCAGCGAGTTCATATCCGGTGCAAGGCGACGCAAGCCGTGCCAACCCATGATCAAGATCTCGCGACCGGGACCAAACAACACCAGCGCGGCTAAGATAGCCTGCACATACCATAGGTGTTGGGTGTTAAAGGTACGCTGTAAAAAGTCATGAAACGGCGGGATAAAGTGCGCACCCATTTCTAAAATAAATAAGGGTGTGGCAAATAAGAACGCGTACTTTAATTTTGTTTTCAGTTGCGTCTGTTCCGCCTCTTGGCGGGTATTTAAGTCATCGGCTTTACGTTGGTTATCAGCCAGTACCTTGGCAGGGTAGTTATGCTCAGTCAGCCATTGGCTGATGAGCTCAGGATCTTCACCAGCGAGTAACTGCACATGCGCTTGCTTGGTGGCGAGATTGACTTGATAGCTGATGGCGATCGGGCTTTGCGCTAAGGCTTTTTCAATACGGCCTACGCAGGAGCCGCAATTCATTCCTGTGACGGCGTAATCAAAACCATGCAATGGCACTTGATAGCCGCTTGCTTCGACTGCTTCGACAAGTGTTTTCAAAGGCACGGGTTCGGCCAAGCTGACAATCACTTCAGCGGTAACCAGATTCACTACCGCTTGTTCAACCCCTGGCACTTTCAGCAGGCCGCGCTCAACACGTCCAGCACAGGACGCACAGGTCATACCGCGTACGGGAATTTGTAAAGTCTGTAAGCTTGCCATGGTGACCACCTGCAGTTATTTAAATCAGTCTACAGGGTAAAGCTTACCATGAGGTCAAGGTCAAGGGGGTGTTGGCTGTTGTCTAATTATTGTAGTGGGATATGTAATGGATCTAGGCAGGCTCTGCATGGGTGCAGACCGACCTTGCTAGGTCGATAATGAGTTTTATAGAAAGGCATGTGTCGCTCATAAATGAACGATCAACGGGCTGGTATTGAGGGTTTCGGGTCGGTTTATTACGATTTTATAGATCGTTTTATATGACAATATTGTCGCCCCAGCAGGGGCGACAAACAGAACAAGCTACTTTTTAGACTGGGTTGCTTTTTCGTCTGGCATATCTTCGTAACCGGTGATCATCGGCTTGATCATGCTGAAAATAGTCTTGCCCATAGTGGTCATATAGACGTGGGCGATAACGAAGATCAGCATGGCGAAGGCAGCTGCAGTGTGAGTTACAGCCACACCACCTAGGGTGATAGGTAAGCCAAGATCGGCCCATTGGTTATAAAACAGATACAGCAAACCTGACAGCCAAATAGCTGGAGAGATACCCAGTTTAAAACCCAAATAAGCTAAACGCTGCAGTGGGTTATGTTTGGCTTGGGTGGTCGCACGATACGGATGCTCAGCACCAGTAAAGGTGCCGATTAAGTAGTAGTGCACCACAGCGCCCAATTTATCGGTGGTCGGGATATATTGTTTCCACTCGCCAGTGGTGAGGTGCCAGAAAATCGCCAGCACCCACAAAGCCATCAACGCATAAGCGGCATACTCATGCAGTTGCGCCGCCTTACCAAAGCCGAGAACTTGGTAGCTGCCGTGAATTTCAAAGCCAGAGAACATCAAAAAGAAAATTAATGCTGCTTGGCTCCAGTGCCAAAAGCGTTCAAAGCGCTTAAAAATCATGGTCCGTTTCATTAGCTTTTTCTCCTACGGCGGGTCACGAAACGCCCAGCAGCATGGCCCAAGCTACCTAGCAATGTTAATAAAGCGATTGACCAGCCGGCACGATCGAGCCAAATGCTGCGGTCTCGGCCTGGTAGGTAAAAATCAGTCAGAGCCGCAAGGCGACCATCACGGGCGTGGCATGAGCTGCAATGCAGTGCGTCTTCCGCAGGGGCGACCATGTGCGCGATGGGCCAGTGCATGCGGGTTTCGATAAAGTCGAACTCGCCGCTGTATTCTTGGCCGGCATACTCAGTACCGGCTTTTAGGGATTTGACCCAGTCAAAGTTGCTCCACAGGGCGGTATCGTCATCAGCGCTGTACACATGGTTGACCAGTAAATGCTTATGCACTGTGTCGTAGGGCTGCTTACCTTGCATGATTTTAAACGGCCAGATCCGTGAATCTGGATTGTCGTGGCTGCCTTGAATCTGGTTTAGATCAATCGGTGCTTGAGTCTCATCGATTTTATCTTCACGTAAGGTATAGCGCACTTGGCCATCAAACCAACGGTATTCAGGTATGACGTTTTCACCGTGCCGGAAGTTGCCTTTGGTACTTAAGTATTCGAGGTTGCCGTCTTCATCGAGGATAGTCTGCGGCTTACCGTCATCCCCGAGAATGCCGGCTGTGGACCAGTCCCACCAAGTTTTGGTTGCCACACCGCCGCGAGCAAACGCTGGAATGTGACAGGTCTGACAGGCGACTTGGGCGACGTGATCATTGAGTTTGGTTGTTTCATGTGGGGCATTACCGTGACAGGACTCACAGGAGGCGCGGGTGTTATCGGTATGCCCAGGCACATCAATACCAAGGGTGTCGCGCGCGTTGCTCAAATAGCGGCTGCCGGTGACGCTGTGCGCAGACGTGGTATGGCAATCAGCACAGGCAAAGTTGGCCCCCTCTTTTGACATGTGCACATCAAGACTGCGTGGTGCGGTTAATAAGGATGAGTCTAAGTCGCCGTGCTTAACACCATCGCCGCCACCGCCATAGAAGTGGCAGCTGCCGCAGTTTTGGCTGCTGCTGGCACCAATATTTTGTGCGATTTGTGCTAGGTCGGTTTTGCGCATGATGCTTGGATCAATAGGATCCGGCAGCTCAAGGCGTGGGTGTCCGGCACCGGTGGGCGACTTTTTATAACCGCCAGTAGTGTCGTGGCAAATCAAACAGTCAACCGCACTGCCGCTGGCAGGTGGCGGCTTGCGCATATCATCCCAACCGTAACCGATATGGCAACTGGTGCAAAAGGGCTCGTTGGAGGAGGTCGAGCCACAAAAGCTGTTCACCACATGGCGCTTACCCAGCATTTGACCGGTTTCTGGATGGGGGAACTCCCAAGTCCAGTGGGTGGTTTCTTGCAGTTGTTTGGAAGCCTCAGTGTGGCAACCTAAACAGGCCTCAGTCACTTCTGGGCCTGACTGAAATGGCCCTTGCAGTGATTTAAATTGGCTGTGATCGGCGGTGGAAGGCGATGCGCGCTCCACTGCGGTGGCTGGCACAGTGCTCAGTATTAATAACATGATCGCCGTGACCATTTGCCGCAGTGATAGACGTATAAAATGCGTCCCCATAGAGCCTCCCTTGACTCGGAAATCGATCAAATTGCCCTGCAAGCGTAATGCTCTAGGCTGTACTGCGTAATCATTTGTACGCGGGTTAGATTGTAATGCAGCCTAGAAACCGCGCGGCTTCTAGGTCTGAGCACAGACTCTGTGGTGGATGGTTAAAATCTGTACGCAATATTTACTGTTACAAGCTGTAATATATCATGATATATAGTTGTTAACTGCCCCTAGGGCTATGTGGTGCTGCCCATCAGTGGCTTGCATCGTCTCGATATGAGCATTGTTTGGCGGGTATGCATTGGCTTTGCCCAGTGTGTCCGAGCAAACATGAGCTAGTGGGTCGTGCAGGGCTTGCCGCACGACAGCATTTAAAGAGGAATACAGTTATGTCGCAATCTTTGAGTCCAGATTCAAACGTTGTCCCGCTTGCTACTGAGGAGCGAGAGCACGCAGTGGTTATTATTACCAGCGCATCACTGCAAACCCAAGGTATGGCCATGGTGCTATCGCGAGCGATGCAGGAGCAGGGCGTGCAGTTAAATATCTTGCTTTGTGATAAAGCCGGTGACCTCGCCATTGAGGGCTATCAGAGCGCTCAGGCATTAGCCCCCAAAGGTATGAAACCTGAAATGCTATTGCAGCAGATCATTGCAGCGGGTGCGCAAGTTGCTGTGTGTGCATTGTATTTGCCCAATAGTGCGTACCAAGAACAGGATTTGCTTAAGGGTGTGACTGTGGCGCAACCAGCACAAATGGCGCAAATGATGCGCAATACAGACAGTCGAGTATTTAATTTTTGACACGGCTTGGCGTACAGAGCGGCCTGCCGGTTAAATTGTGCAGCCTATGCCGTCGGCCTGACACTGTGTCGCAGTCTTGAGTGAGGCCGACACTGTTAATATGTTTTTTACTCGATCGTTAGCATTTCAGGAGAATGTATTACATGCAATACACCCACTTTATGGACAAATACCCTACCTATCACGTGGATATCCCTAAGTCTGCAACAACTTGCAGCAGTGTGGATGACATCATTGCCTTTTTCCGCGACAAGGTTGCAACGGATGCGCGCGCTTGTGTGATTGGTGAGTTTGATCACTATGCACATACCAAATCCCTTGCCGATGGCGAAGTGGCTGCAAATATCCATGCGGCTAAACATTTAATCTTTTGTTTTGGGATTAAACTGCCCAACCCACTGGCCATGGCGGTTCGCCCGCGCTCAATTGGTGTGTGTGAAATGGATGACTGCTTTGTTGTGAGCTTTATGGAAGCGCCAAATCCGATGATGCATCAAGTGATGTTGGACTGGGTGGCTGAGTTACAAAACGCCAAAAAAGCTTAAATAACAGCCTAGATGCTCGGCTGTCCCATAGCAGCCTGGGCAGCTGGCTGACACAAGGTTCAAGATGCTGCTAGGCAATGGACTGATAAAGGCTGACCTGGCGAAACTCTTCAGGCTCGGCAAGATCCGGCAGTGTTTCGCCATACAGTGTTTGGCGTTTAACCAGCAGCGGATGCTGAAAGTTGCGCTGTCTTGAGTCGGCAATGATGATCTGTTTAGCGAAATCTGGAAAACGATTGAGCAGCGGCAGGTTAGCCGCGTCGTAGAGCACATCAGCAGCAAAGAGCACGTCGCAGGGCTTTGACTCGCTGAATAAATCGTTGCTGTAACTGATCTGCAATTGATTCAGCTCTGCATTGGCACGACAGGCTTGCAGGGCGACGGGGTCTAAATCACAAGCAACAGCGCTTTTGGCTCCAGCTAGTTTTGCCGCTAGAGCAACAATACCGCTGCCTGCACCGACATCAATCACTCGCTTGCCGGCTACCTGCTCAGGATGCTGCAAAATCCATCGGGCTAAGGCTAAACCACTGGCCCAACAGAAACACCAGTACGGC
Organism: uncultured Thiopseudomonas sp.; assembly: GCA_964385265.1. GTDB lineage: Bacteria > Pseudomonadota > Gammaproteobacteria > Pseudomonadales > Pseudomonadaceae > Denitrificimonas. Next base: position 55,858 of record CAYLOI010000004.1, on the reverse strand, counting down.
GGCTGATCGAGCAGGCGCTGAGTTTCTTCTGGGCTAAAGGGGCGCTGCATGCTGCTTGGATCAATCAACCACAGTTTTAACGGTAAATCCGGCAGTGCGCTGGCGATTAACTGCGCATCAGCCACGCGGGTTTGTAAGGCGCGGTTGAGCTGATCAATAAGGCTTGGGTGCACTGTATGTTCCATGACGAGCGAGGGTGCGTTAGTTTAGCGTTAAACATTATTCTTGCCAGTGGCATGCTGAGATAGAACCTGTTTAGATGACCTCTCTGGCTGAACTAATCAGCTGTTACACACCTAATCTTAGAGTGGAGATAACCGTGCAAGACTCTGCTGTAAGCGAGTAAAGCTCGTTAATAATAAGCGATAGTTCGGGTTATGCTTGGTCGCTCTAGGAGAGATTATGTTGAGTAGCACATCACTAAAGTTTTCCGCGCTGGCATTGGGCTTAATGTTAATGCTCGGTTGTCAGAGTCAAAGCAGCACGCCGTCGTCAGAGTCGAGTAATGCGAAACAACCCGCTGAGACCACTGTTACCACCTCTTCTTCGCGCGTGCAAAGCAGTGCTGAGCAACAGGCTGAAGATGCGATGATTAGCGTGCATTTAGCTCAACTGCACAGTGGCCCTGAATTGCTCACTGTGGATTTAGGCGAAAATAAAAAGCTTTATGCTTTACCGCTACCAGTCCTCAATCGTGGCGATATGCAAGGTGTAGAGGCTTTTGCCACTAAAGAGGGTCAAACCTTTATTGTCTTTGATTTGACTGAGCAAGGCCGCACCAAGCTGGCTGAACTAACGGCGAAAGCTCAGGGACACTTCTTTTTGTTTGGCGCACAAGGTCAGATGATTGGTATCTCGCGAATTACTGAGACAATGACCGATGGCAAACTGGTGATGGAAACCCAAGATAAAGAACACACTGTGCAGGTGATGCAGTTGTTGCGTTAAGTTAGCCAACTTTATTCGAGACACTAAAAACCCCGGCACTTTTGCGAGTGGCTGGGGTTTTATGCGCCAATCTGGGATGCGAATAAAGTCGCTAACTATTCGATTGATATACGAGATATAAATAATCGTAAAGCAAGAAAGTTTCCTCTTTTTTCATAGGCTTACCCTCGCCTAATGCCGTTAAAACATGCGAATAAAAGTTACCGACTTTATTGTTTGGTTACCAACTTTATTGTCATGCCACAATCGTCATCCAGTTATGCCTAAGTGTTATTCGACCGTAACGCTCTTTGCCAGGTTTCTCGGCTGATCAACGTCAGTCCCTTTCAGCACAGCAACATAGTACGACAGCAACTGTAGCGGAATGGTGTAGAGAATCGGTGCCAGTACCGGATGGATGCTTGGCATGTTCACTACTTGGGTTTGCTCATCTTCACTCAAATGCGCTTCACGATCGGCAAAGACTAACAGCTGACCACCACGGGCGCTGACTTCTTGCAGATTGGATTTGAGTTTTTCCAGTAGCTCATTGTTGGGCGCAACCGTGACCACGGGCATATCGCTGTCAACCAGTGCCAATGGGCCGTGTTTGAGCTCGCCAGCTGGATAAGCTTCAGCGTGAATATAGGAAATCTCTTTGAGCTTCAGCGCGCCTTCTAAGGCCACTGGGAATTGCTCACCACGACCTAAAAATAGCGCGTGATGCTTCTCGGCAAAGAGCTGAGCTTTGGCTTCAATCGTCGCGCTGATGGCTAGAGCGTCATTGAGCTTGGCCGAAAGATTGCGCAGCGCATCAAGGATCTCATGCTCTTGTGCTGGCGCGAGGGTTTGTCGTGCACGACCGATGGCCAAGGTGAGGAGCAATAAGCCGACCAGTTGCGTGGTGAAGGCTTTGGTTGAGGCCACGCCAATCTCAGGGCCTGCGCGGGTAAGCAGGGCTAAATCGGATTCACGTACCAATGAGCTGGTGCCGACGTTACAAATGGTCAGGCTGGCGAGGTAGGCGTTGTCTTTACGGTGGCGTAAAGCGGCGAGGGTGTCGGCAGTTTCGCCGGACTGGGAAATGGTGACAAACAAAGTGTCGGGCTGCACCGCGACATGGCGGTAACGGAATTCACTGGCGACTTCGACTTGGCACGGGGTGTTGGTCAGGCCTTCTAACCAATAACGCGCGACCATGCCAGCGTGATAGCTGGTGCCGCAGGCGACAATCTGGATGTTTTTTACTTGAGCAAACAGCGTGCTGGCGTCTGGGCCAAAGGCTGCGGGTAAGACATGATCAGCGCCTAAGCGGTCTGCTAAAGTGCGCTGTACGGCTTGCGGCTGTTCGTAGATTTCTTTCAGCATAAAGTGGCGGTAGCTGCCTTTCTCAGCGCTTTCCGCTTGATCAAGATACTGCACCGCTTCGCGCTGGACTGGGTTGTTTTGCGCATCCCAAATCTGCAATTTGTCACGCTCAATCACCGCAATATCACCTTCTTCAAGGTAGATAAAACGGTCGGTAACTTGCCGCAAGGCTAGCGGATCAGAGGCCAAAAAGTTCTCGCCAATACCTAAACCAATCACCAGTGGGCTGCCGCTGCGAGCGGCGAAAATGCGCTCAGGTTGCTTGGCGCTGATTAATGCCAGGCCATAGGCACCGTGTAATTGAGTGACGGCAATGCGCAAAGCATCGAGTAAATCATGCTGAGTTTTTTGCAAATGATGCAGCAGGTGGACGATGGTTTCGGTGTCAGTCTGTGACGTGAAAACATAACCCTGTGCTTGCAGCTCGCTGCGCAGCTCTTGATAGTTTTCAATGATGCCGTTGTGTACGACTGCCAACTCTGTGCTGGAGAAATGCGGGTGGGCATTGGCTTCGCTGGGGACACCGTGAGTGGCCCAGCGGGTGTGGGCGATGCCGATTTGGCCGTTGAGTGGTTCGGTGTGTAAGGCTTGTGCAAGTTCTGCAACTTTACCGGTGCGACGCACACGCTGCAGTTGCTGTTGTTGGCTGTAAACCGCCATACCAGCGCTGTCATAGCCGCGGTATTCAAGGCGCTTGAGGCCTTCTAGTAAAATTGCGCTGACGTTGCGTTCAGCGATGGCACCAACAATGCCGCACATAAAAACCTCCGGTGACTGAGCTTAAAAGCGCATCAGCACGGGTCACGCTGATGCGTCGGTATTTTAGCAGAGCGTTTGCACCCACCCTTGTTGCTGTTGATTTATAGATTTTTATGGGTAATGCGGCCATTTAGCAGGGTGTAGCGCACTGCACCGGGCAACACATGGCCCATAAATGGACAGTTGCGACCTTTAGAGAACCAGTTTTCACCCACGACTGTTTGTCCTTTAGGGTCAAACAGGACGATATCTGCTGCAGCACCGACCGACAGACGACCAGCTTTTAACTCTAATGCATCAGCCGGGCCTGTGGTTAAGCGTTGTAAAGCAGTAGGCAGATCGAAAACGCCTTCTTCGACTAAGCTCATCGCCAACGGCAAGAGTAGCTCAATGCTGCTAATGCCCGGTTCAGTGGCAGCAAAAGGATCAAGTTTGGCATCCGCTTCGTGTGGCTGATGGTGACTGGCAATGGCACTGATCACACCGCTTCGCACTGCTTCACGCAAACCTTCGCGGTCGGCTAAAGAGCGCAGTGGTGGTAGCACATGATAGAAGCTGGAGAAATCCATTAAAGCTTCTTCAGTTAAAATCAGCTGGTACATGGCCACGTCGGCGGTGACCGGTAAGCCGCGTGCTTGTGCTTTAGCAATCAGACGTGCCCCGCGCGCGGTGGTGATCTGGCTAAAGTGCGCACGTACACCGCTTTGCTCAACGAGCAGCAGATCGCGTGATAAGGCCACTGTTTCAGCGGTTTCTGGAATCCCAGCTAGGCCACGGAATGTCGCCACTGGACCTTCATGGGCGATACCGCCTTCGGCCAGTGCAGCATCTTGTGGGTGAAAAACAATGGTTAAGTCAAAGGTGGCGGCATACTCTAAAGCGCGGCGCAGCACGCGGTTACTGGCAAAGGGAGTTAAGCCATTACTAAAAGCCACGCAACCGGCTTTGCGTAAGGTAAACAGCTCAGCCAGTTGCTCACCAGCTAGGCCTTGGCTAAAAGCACCTAAAGGCAATACTTTACAGGAGCCTTCATCGCGGGCTTTGTCGAGGATCAGGTCGACCACTGCCGGTGTATCTAAAATCGGTTTGGTGTGCGGCGTGCAGCACAGGCTGGTAATACCGCCAGCGGCAGCAGCACGTGTTTCTGAGGCAATACTGCCTTTACGACCGTAACCGGGCTCACGTAGCGAGGCAGAAATATCGACCAAACCTGGCGCGGCAATCAGGCCATTGCCATCAATCATCTGATCGGCGACAAAGTCGCGCGGGGTGTCGCCAATGGCAACAATTTTGCCGTCATCAATAAAAATATCAGCCTGTTGATCCATTTTGCTGGCAGGATCAATTAAACGTGCACCGTTAATCTGTATGCGCATTAGAGTGACTCCTGCTTTAGTGCATCCAACTGGCGTTGTTCATTTTGACCACTCATGGTCATGGATAACACGGCCATGCGCACTGCAATGCCGTAGGTCACTTGGTTTAAAATTACCGAGCGTGGACTGTCGGCCACGAGAGAATCAATTTCCACGCCGCGGTTAATCGGACCTGGGTGCAAGACAATCGCCTCTGGATGAGCCAAGGCTAAACGCTGTTCACTTAAACCATAGAGGCGGTAAAACTCGCCTTCACTGGGCAGTAAACCACCTTGCATGCGCTCGCGCTGTAGGCGCAGCATAATGATCACATCAACATCTTTTAGGCCTTTATTGACGTCGGTATACACATTCACGCCGTACTGTTCTAGGCCTACAGGCAGTAAGGTCTTAGGTGCAATCACACGGATATCTGGGCAACCTAAAGTTTTTAGGGCCAGCATGTTTGAGCGTGCTACACGCGAGTGCAAAATATCACCAACGATGGCAACTTTTAAATTCTCAAAATCACCTTTATGACGACGAATCGCCAGCATGTCGAGCATGCCTTGGGTCGGGTGTGAGTGGCGGCCATCACCACCATTGATAATCGCCACATTGGGGCTGACGTGTTCGGCAATAAAGTGTGCTGCACCTGAATCAGCATGACGCACCACAAACATATCGGCAGCCATGGCTTCAAGGGTGCGTAAGGTGTCGGTCAGGGTTTCGCCTTTACTGGTGGATGAGGTGGACACGTTAAGGGTGATCACGTCTGCGGAGAGGCGTTTGGCTGCTAGCTCAAAGGTGGTGCGGGTGCGGGTGGAGTTTTCGAAGAACACGTTGCACACGGTCATACCGCGCATTAAAGGTACTTTTTTGACAGAGCGTGAGCCCACTTCAAGGAAGGAGTCAGCAGTGTCTAAGATTTCCGTCAGCATGGCGCGCGGTAGACCGTCGAGCGATAAGAAATGGCGCAGACGACCTTCGTCGTTTAGCTGCAACGGGCACTTAAGGGAGAGAGGCGTCATTGCAAGGGTCTCATAGGTGGTCGATAGTTTTCAGAGTGATGGCCAAAGGTTCAGGCCCAGTTAATTTTACCCGCTGGTTTTGCTCAAGGGAAAGTGTTGCACCAACAATATCGGGACGAATGGGCAATTCACGCGCATTTAAATCCAATAAGCAGACCAGGGTTACGCTGGCTGGCCGACCGTAATCGAATAACTCATTAAGGGCGGCACGGATGGTGCGTCCGCTCATTAAGACATCATCAATTAAAATCAGGTGCTGGTTTTCAATGTCAAAGGGCAGCTCAGATGGACGCACTTGTGGGTGCAGACCGCTGCGACTGAAATCATCGCGGTAAAAAGAGACATTTAAAATGCCCAGCGGCTCTTCGCTGTTGAGCTCTTTTAGCAGTGCATTAGCAACCCACACACCACCGGTATGGATACCGACAAAGCGTGGGTTATCGATCTGCTGGGCTTTAAGGTGGGCTTGCAGTTCGCGAGCGATGGTAGAAATCAATACAGCAGGATCAGGTAGGCTCATTGGTTACACTCCAAGCATCAATTGGGGTCAGCTGTTGCTATGTTGCTCCAGCCAGCCTTGCAGTAATAGAGCCGCTGCCAATGCATCAACAGGTTGCTCTCTATAGCTGCCACGTTGCTGTCCTTGTGCTAAGCGCTGACCTTTCGCTTCAAAGGTGGTTAGGCGCTCGTCATGGGTATGGACAGGTAAATTAAAACGGCCATTTAGGCGTCGTGCGAATTTTTGTGCACGCACGCACATATCGCTAGGCGTGCCGTCCATGTTGAGGGGTAATCCTACAACAAGTGCATCAGGCTGCCACTCTTTTATCAGCGCTTCGATTTGCTCCCAGTTGGGAATGCCGTCGCGCGCTTTTAAATTACACAGTTCACGCGCCTGCTGGGTGATCATTTGTCCGACCGCCACACCAATTTGTTTAGTGCCGTAATCAAAGCCTAAGAGTAATTGTGGCGCTGCAGGAGCTGTACTCATGCGTGACCGACTTGGCTGCTGAGGCGCTCCAAGTCAACCCCAAGCGATGCGGCTGCGGCACTGCGGCGCAGCTCCACCGGGGTGTCAAAAATAATGGCATGATCAGCCGGGCAAGATAGCCAAGCATTAGCGCGCAACTCCTGTTCAATCTGCCCCGCGCCCCAACCGGCATGGCCGAGAGCGATCAGACTCTGCGCTGGGCCTATACCTTGCGCGATTGCCAGCAAAGCGTCCTGTGATGCGGTTAAGCAGAGTTCAGCAAAAGTGGTTGTGCCTTTAAATTCAGGGCCTTTATTGTGCAAAACAAATCCGAGCTCGGTTTGTACTGGGCCGCCGCTGAAGATATCTTGCTCGAGCGTATCGCCAAGGGCTGAATGTTCGGGTTGCAGTTGCTCTAAAACATCGGCCAAGGTCAAGCCACTGGGCCGGTTAATAATTAAACCCAGTGCGCCTTCGCTATCGTGAGCCAGTAAATAAACCACGGACTGTGCAAAGGCGGGGTCGGTCATGTTGGGCATGGCAATTAAAAAATGCCCAGCCAAGGAAGGAAATGTGGAAGTCATAGAGTGTCTTGCGTCCTCACGAGTAAGCGATAAAAGAGGGTGCTCAAGCTGAACATGACAATTATTGCAGGTTATTGGCTGGAAAGGCGATCACCGCGCTCAAAGCGCCAGGTGCGAATAATTTCAACTTGGTCATAGCTCGCCGCCAGTTCGCCAGTAAAGTGAGCAAAGGGTGCCGAGACGCGCACAATATCTAAGGCCGCTTTATCTAACACAGGGTGTCCAGATGACTCAAGGATTCTCATTTTTTCTAGAGTGCCATCGCTCTTGATAATGACGAGTACCCGTAAACTGCCGTAAATGCCCTTGCGCCGCGCCTCTTCTGGGTAGTTCAGGTTACCTACACGCTCCACTTTTTTACGCCAAGCATCGCGGTACCATGCACTGATATCACGCTTGGTTGCTGCGGTGTTCTGGCGGCTGACGCGCGGTCGTTTAGCATGGTGCTGCTGGTCAAAGGCTAGCTCGGCCTCAAGGCTAGCAATCTCTGCTGACAACTGCTCGCGATTAATTGTTGGAGCTTTGCGGGTCGGCTTGGGTTTGGGTTGTTCTTGCGGTGTGCTGACTACTTTGTGTTTTTGTGGTTGTGGGGTGCTGATGACCTTTTTAACCTCAGGTACTACCGCAGTCGGCTCCACGCTGCTTTGCACCTGTACTTTTTTTACTTTAGTGTCTTGGAAAGGTGCTTTTTCTGTGGTTTTTGGCACAGCGGCTTCTTCCAAGGTACCGCTACCTTGCTGGCTATCTTGAGCAATAAAATCGGCTTTTTCAGGCTCATTTTCACTCTTAAACGTTGCCAAAGTAATATCTAAACTTTTACTCAGCTCAGGTATGTCGCTGACGGTAAAACCTACACCAAGAATAATTGCGAGGTGTAATAACGCAGCAATTAATAAGGTAAAGCCTAAGCGGTCAGCAGCACTAACAGCAGGTTTAGGTTCAGCAAAAGGGTTGGCGGCAGGTTTTTTCATAAGCGTCTTGGGGTCTCGACAGACGCAAAAGTCTGCCGAGAATTGGTGAGAAAGTCTACGAACGGGTCTGCACATTGAGCTGCAGGCATGTGTGCAGACCGCATTATTTAGCTGCGCTGAGCCAGTTTGATGGTAATGGCATCCATCAGTTGGTCACCGATTTTGGTATCAAAGGCGGCGTCGATTTCACGAATGCAAGTAGGGCTGGTGACATTGATTTCGGTTAAATGCTCGCCAATCACATCCAGACCGACAAACAGCAAACCACGCTTGCGCAGCTCAGGGCCTATTTGTTCAGCAATCCAGCGGTCTTTGTCGGTTAAGGGTTGCGCTACACCGCGGCCGCCAGCAGCGAGGTTGCCGCGGGTTTCTCCGGCTGCAGGAATACGCGCTAAGCTGTAAGGCACAGGCTCACCATCAATCATTAAAATGCGCTTGTCGCCGTCTTTAATCGCTGGCAGGTACTGCTGCGCCATAATTTGCTGAGTGCCGTTGGCGGTTAAGGTTTCTAAAATCACTGACAAGTTGGGGTCACCTTTAAGGTGGCGGAAAATCGAGGAGCCACCCATGCCGTCCAGTGGTTTGAGAATCACGTCACCGTGCTCGGCTGCGAACTTGCGTAGAATATCGGCGCGACGACTGACGATCGTTGCGGGTGTGCATTGCGGGAATAAAGTGGCAAACAGTTTTTCATTGCAGTCGCGTAAACTTTGCGCACGGTTAACAACTAAGCTGCCTGCGTTTTCTGCTTGCTCGAGTAAATAAGTGCTGTATAGAAACTCATTATCAAACGGCGGATCGATGCGCATCAAAATGACGTTTAGGTCACCCATGGGCTCGTCCAGCTCATCACCCAGCTCAAACCAGCACTCAGAATCATTAAAAACCTTTAATGGGCGCATGCGCGCACGTGCTTCTCCCATGTGCTGATAAAGATCCTGTTGCTCCATGTAAAACAAAGACCAGCCGCGCGCTTGGGCAGACAGTAACATAGCTAGAGAGCTGTCTTTTTTGAATGAAATCTGGTCGATAGGATCCATTACAATTCCAAGACGAACATGCATGATAGAGTCTCCAGTAAAATTTAAGTAGCCAATAATGCACTCTAGCATGGCTGAATAACAGTGTTAGATTGACTTGAAGCTATAAGCACGGTTAATAAACAACTCAGTATCTATTGGGTTTATAGATTGCTGTAAAATAGTATGCTAAAAAGGCTGCACGATTGAGTCGCCGAATAGTGTATTAACCGCTAATACAGCATTGCCGCTGCAATAATAATGACTCACCGACCATGGTAGGGCGAAGATGGAACACAAATCAGAAGGCTTAAAAGTGATGGTGATTGACGACTCAAAAACGATTCGTCGCACTGCTGAAACTTTGCTTAAAAAAGTAGGCTGTGAAGTGATCACAGCGGTAGATGGTTTTGATGCGCTGGCAAAAATTGCAGACACGCATCCCGATATTATTTTCGTGGATATCATGATGCCGCGCTTAGATGGCTATCAAACCTGTGCGTTGATTAAAAACAATAGTGCTTTCAGCTCAACGCCAGTCATTATGCTGTCCTCAAAGGATGGTTTGTTTGATAAAGCCAAGGGTCGTATTGTCGGTTCGGATCAGTACTTAACTAAGCCCTTCAGCAAAGAAGAGCTGATTGGCGCAATTAAAACGCATGTCCCGGCCTTTGTTCCAGTGGACTCTGCATCTTGAATTTAATGTGTAAGCAGGCACGCCATGCTGGTTGCACTGTGTTTCTACGGGGGAAATCATGGCTCGCATTTTAATTGTGGATGACTCGCCAACTGAGATGTATAAGTTGGCGGCAATGTTAGAAAAAAACGGGCATGAGGTTTATAAAGCTGAGAACGGTGCTGATGGTGTGGCGCTGGCTAAGCAAGAGCAGCCTGATGCAGTGTTAATGGACATTGTTATGCCGGGCTTAAATGGTTTTCAGGCAACACGGCAACTGACTAAAAGCGCAGAAACTCAACATATTCCAGTCATTATTGTCACCACTAAAGATCAGGAAACCGATCGGGTTTGGGGTAAGCGTCAAGGGGCTAAAGACTATTTAACCAAGCCTATCGATGAGTCCACTCTGATCAAAACCCTTAATGCAGTGCTAGAAAGCTAACCACTGCATTAAATAAAACCAACAATAATAGGGTTGCTTGATGAACAATAAAAAAACTCCCTATGAGCGACTGCTGCACATTGATGCACTGTGTCGTGGCCAGTCCGTTGGCCTCCCTGCTCAACAAGAAATGACGCAAACCTGGAGTGGGATTGGCTTTCGCATAGCAGATCAACACTTTGTTGCACCCATGGGCGAAGTTGCAGAAATTCTGCATGAGCCTCGCTATACGCTATTGCCGGGTGTGAAAAAGTGGGTCAGTGGTGTAGCCAACGTGCGCGGACGCTTGTTACCAGTGATGGACCTGTGTGGCTTTTTTGGCACTGAGTTAAGCAGTGTGAAGAAGCTGCGCCGTTTATTAGTGGTTGAGCACCGCGATGTGTTTGCTGGACTGACAGTCGATGCTGTGTTTGGCATGCAGTATTTTGCAGTGGACTCTTATTCTGAGACGCTACCCAATATTCATTCAGCATTTGCACCTTTTGTGCATGGTGCTTTTGTGCGAGACGAGCAATCTTGGTTAGTCTTTAGTCCGCATGCTTTGGCGCGTGATGAGACCTTTTTAGATGTGGGTGCGTAGCTTAAATACCTAGGGGTTGGCGGCATTGTACGAGTTATATTCGGATGGGTCAGCTTGTACTGGCTCTTGAGTGATATTGGACACATTAAGTTATGCAGGTCCAGGCGGGGGCCAAAAAATGAAAAAAACAAGTGGAAATACTTTTCTAGCAGGGTTACGCAGCAATCTACTCATTGGTGTGCTCTTTGCTGTCTTGGTGGTATCGGTTGTACTGCTGTTTATTAACTTTATTTATGTCAATACACAGTCGAACTACGATAAAGAGTACATCACTCATGCGGGTGAGTTACGCGTGTTATCCCAGCGTATTGCAAAAAACGCCACTGAAGCTGCTGCTGGTAAAGCACCTGCGTTTGCGCTGCTTAAAGACGCTCGAAATGACTTTGAAGCACGCTGGGGGTTCTTAGTTAATGGTGATCCAGAGAATAACTTACCACCTGCACCTGACTCCTTATCTGCAGAAATGGATGCGGTAGGGCAAAACTGGCAGAGCTTAAGTGCCAACTCAGCGGTGATTGTTGACAGTGAGCAAACTGTTATATCACTGCATGACGTGGCAGAGACACTGGCAGATACCATTCCGCAGTTGCAGGTTGAGTACGAAGAAGTTGTCGATATTCTTCTGCAAAGTGGCGCGCCAGCCAGTCAGGTTTCTGTTGCTCAGCGTCAATCATTGCTGGCCGAGCGAATTATTGGTTCGGCGAACAAAGTACTGGTCGGCGATGAAGACTCAGTTTTGGCCGCCGATATGTTCGGGCGTGATGCCAGTTTATTCGGGCGGGTTTTGAACGCGATGCGTGACGGTAACGCGGCGATGGAAATCACTGCTGTCACCGATGAAGAAGCTTTGGAGCGTTTAACTGAGATTGCCGAGTTGTTTGAGTTTGTCTCAGGCTCAGTTGATGAGATTTTAGAAACCTCGCCTGAGTTGTTCCAGGTGCGTGAAGCGGCTAATGGTATTTTTAACGTTTCACAAACCCTACTGGACCAAGCTTCTATACTGGCTGAAGGCTTTGAGGCGCGTGCTGATGGGCGTGTTTTCAATACCCTGCTAGGCTATATTTTAGGCGCTGCAGCATTGGCCTCTATTATTTTAATTGGCTTGGTGAGCATGCGTGAAACACGTATCCGTTTGGCTGAAACAGCTGAGAAGAACGAGCGTAACCAAACTGCTATTTTACGTTTGCTGGATGAGATTGGTGACTTGGCAGACGGTGACTTGACTGCCGAAGCCACGGTAACCGAAGACTTTACTGGTGCCATTGCTGACTCGATTAACTTCACCATTGACCAACTGCGTGAACTGGTGGGAACCATTAACGGTACCGCTGTTCAGGTTGCCGCTGCTGCCCAAGAGACGCAATCGACGGCGATGCACTTAGCTGAAGCCTCTGAGCACCAAGCCCAAGAAATTGCCGGTGCCTCTGCCGCCATTAACGAAATGGCGGTGTCCATTGACCAAGTATCGGCTAACGCCGCTGAGTCTGCTGCGGTTGCTGAGCGATCCGTATCCATTGCTAACAAAGGTAGTGAAGTGGTGCATAACACCATTACCGGTATGGATAATATTCGTGAGCAAATTCAAGACACTTCTAAGCGTATTAAGCGCCTCGGTGAATCCTCACAAGAGATTGGTGACATTGTTAGCTTGATTAACGACATTGCTGACCAAACCAACATTCTTGCTTTGAACGCTGCGATTCAGGCGTCGATGGCCGGTGATGCCGGACGAGGCTTCGCCGTAGTTGCCGACGAGGTTCAGCGTCTGGCTGAGCGTTCATCATCGGCTACTAAACAGATTGAAGCGCTGGTTAAAACCATTCAGGCGGATACTAACGAAGCAGTTATCTCAATGGAACAAACCACTTCTGAAGTTGTACGTGGTGCTCACCTTGCACAAGATGCGGGTGTTTCGCTGGAAGAAATTGAAAAGGTATCGAAAGCCTTGGCTGCCTTGATCCAAAATATTTCCAACGCCGCCCGTCAGCAAGCGTCATCAGCCGGTCATATTTCCAGCACGATGAATGTGATTCAAGAAATTACCTCGCAAACCTCTGCCGGTACCACAGCGACAGCGCAAAGCATTGGTAACTTAGCGAAGATGGCCAACGAGATGCGTCAGTCTGTGTCTGGCTTTACCTTGCCAGATAGTGGTAACGAACAAGCCTAAATATGCAGGGCGGCATCGCCTAACGGTGCCGCTGCCATTGGACTAGGAAAGAAGGGCGCATCATGCAGTCTGGCAATGCTTGGGCTTTACAGCCTCTAGCTGACATGACAACAGATGAGTTTAATGACTGGCAAAAACTGCTTGAAGCACGCTCAGGCATGGTTGTCAGCGAACAACGACGCTCGTTTTTACAGGTTCATCTCAGTGCACGCATGCGTGAGCTCGGTATTGCTGATTATGCCGGCTATTATCAGCAAGTGATTGATGGGCCCAAAGGTGCCATTGAATGGATGCTGCTACTGGAGCGTTTGACGATTCAAGAAACCCGGTTTTTTCGGCACCCAGAATCATTTGCAGTGGTAAGCAGGTTGCTCACTGAAAAAGTACACGCAGATCCAAGTCCAGCATCGCTGTCGCTCTGGAGTGTGGGCTGTGCCAGTGGTGAAGAGGCGTGGTCGCTGGCGATTTGTGCTGCCGAAGTAGTGAGGCGCGCCCCAGAAAAAACAGAGTTTGCAGTTACTGCGACCGATATCAGTCATAACGCTTTACGCAAAGCGCGTCAGGCGACCTATGATCCGCGTCGTATGCACAAAGTGCCAGAGGCGTTACTTGAGCATTATTTTACTCAACAAGCGGATGGTAAGTATCAGGTGGTGAGCTCACTGGCTAAGCGTTTGTGCTTTGCTAGATTAAATATGCTGGATTTGGCGCAAGCGCCCATTCTTGGTATGGATGTCATTTTTTGTCAAAACGTATTGATCTATTTTCGCCGCTGGCAGCGACGAGAAATTCTTAACCATTTAGTGGCCCGCTTAACACCGGGTGGCATGTTAGTCGTAGGCGTTGGAGAGGTTGCTGGCTGGCAACATCCTGACTTAGAGCCTGTTGCTGATGAAGGCGTTTTGGCTTTTACCCGTAAGGGGTAACACACGGATATGAGCGGAGTAGTTATGGGTGATCGGCACGACTATGTCGCCCTGGAATGGGTTAAAGGCGAAATTGCAGAAACCCTAAAACAGGCACGTCACGCACTGGAAGAGTTTGTCGAGAATCCTGAGGATTCGACACGACTGAGCTTCTGCTTAACCTATGTACATCAAGTGCATGGCACCTTGCAGATGGTTGAGTTCTTCGGCGCAGCTTTGCTGGCTGAGGAAATGGAGCAATTAGCGCAGGCATTATTAGAGAACCGCGTTAATAGCTTAACTGAAGCGCTGGAAGTGCTGATGCAGGCCATTTTGCAGCTACCGCTGTATCTGGATCGGATTCAGACTGCGCGCCGTGATTTGCCGATGGTGGTGCTGCCACTGCTCAATGATTTGCGAGCGGCACGTGGCGAGAAGCTGTTGTCAGAGACCAGCTTGTTTACACCGACATTCCCTACTGCAAATCCACCGCTTAACGCCCAGCGCATGCAACAACTCAATGTGCCGGAAATGCCTGAACTGCTAAAGAAGTTGCGGCAAATGCTCCAACTGGCTTTAGTTGGTGTGTTTAGAGGCCAAAATATACCCACTAACTTAGGCCATATGACAAGGGTTTTTACTCGCTTAGAAGCATTGAGTAAAAATGCGCCACAGGAACCTTTGTGGCAGGTAGCGGCCGGTTTGGTTGATGGCTTGAGCAATGGCAGTGTTGAAGCGGGTGCTTCAGTGCGTACCTTGTTACGTCAAGTTGATGCTGAACTACGGCGCTTGGTTGATGAGCAGGCTGAAGGGCTCAATCAGCCAGGGCCTGTTGTCTTAATCAAAAACCTACTGTTCTACGTTGCTAAAGCACAACCGAGTTCACCGCGTTTAGAAAAATTACATACACAGTACCGTCTAGCTGAAGCCTTGCCGGATGAGTTGTTGCTGGATGAAGAACGTGCTCATATGTCCGGGCCTGACCGCGGAGCAATACGCTCAGTGGTGGCAGCACTTTGTGAAGAACTGGTGCGTATCAAAGACAGCTTAGATCTGTTTGTTCGCAGTGATCGCAATAATCTGGATGAGTTGGGGGCTTTACAAGCGCCGCTCAAGCAAATTGCCGACACCCTAGCTGTGCTTGGCTTTGCCCAGCCACGTAAAGTGGTGCTTGACCAGATTGATGTTGTGGCTGCGCTAAGTTCGGGCGAAGAAACGCTGAGTGATGCAGCACTGATGGATATTGCCGGTGCCTTGCTTTATATCGAGGCCACCCTGGCCGGTATGGTGGGTGATTCCGGCGACTTTAAAAACGAACAAAGTCTGATGCCCACAACGGATGTTGGGCAAATTCACCGCTTAGTGATTAAAGAAGCGCGTACAGGTTTAGAGCAAGCCAAAGATGGCATTATTGAATTTATTGCATCGCAATGGAATCACGATAACTTAGCCGATGTGCCCTATCTTTTAAATCAAGTACGTGGCGGCTTAGCCATGATTCCTTTAGCGCGTGCTGCAGCGCTGGTGGAAACCTGTCGTCGTTATATCGAAGAGCAACTCTTTGAAAATAAAGTAATTCCCAATTGGCAAAATCTCGACACCTTAGCCGATGCGATAACCAGTGTTGAGTATTATTTAGAGCGTTTGGCTGAAGATCATGCCAGCCAAAGCGAATCCATTCTGGATGTGGCAGAAGAAAGTTTAACCAGTCTAGGTTATGCGCCAGCCAGGGTTGCAGATGTGGTTGAAAACGGCACTGACCTAGACGCAGCAGATGAGTTGCTCATCGATGATGTGGCACTATTTTCTGAACTCGACTTTGAACATGAATTAAGTACAGATGGCTTGACCGGGGCTGATCAAGCAATCCTTGATGCTGAGGAGTGGGCGCTACAGGGGCAAACTATTCCAACACTCGATGTGCAATGGGATGATTCCACAGGCACTGCAACAGCCCCCTCAGAGCTTGCCGACAGTGGCGCTGCAGATGCTGGCGACACTGCACTGGAGTTGATCGAGCCGCTGCACAGCAACGCGGATGAATTTGAGTTTGATCTAGCCGAACTCGAGTCTGCAAATGAAACAGCAGAGCTGGCTGATATCCTCGAAGTTGAGCCTGCACAAGAGCTTGTACCTGAGACTGAGCTTGCGCCCAGCGCCGTCTCGGCAATGTCTCTAGACGATGTAATGAACACGACAGTGACGTCGGTTAATCCGCCTGCGACTGATGTGCCGCCCAGTATTTTACCGCCGCCAGCGGATGAAGAACCGACCGATACCGAGTTACAAGAGGTATTTGTCGAGGAAGCTGAAGAAGTATTAGACACCCTTAATCAATGCTTCCCACAGTGGCGTGCGGATCAAGACAATAGTCATGCGCTGAGCGAAGTGCGCCGAGCCTTCCATACCCTAAAAGGCAGTGGTCGCATGGTGCGCGCCTTAGTAGCGGCTGAGCTGGCGTGGTCAATTGAGAATATGCTCAACCGCGTTATTGAAGGCAGCCTGCCAGTTAACGCAGCTGTGTTGGCGGTTATTAGCGAGGTGATTGAGTTATTTCCAGAGCTGGTTGCTGAGTACGCAGCAAACCAACAACGCCAACGTGCTGATGTTGATCAGTTGGCGGCGACCGCACACGCACTAGCGCGGCATGAGCCGGCACCGGCTGGCGCCCATGCTGCAGATGCACAGCCATTGCGTGGAGCAGGCGAGTCTGAGTCTGCTGATGCTTTGGCTGCTAGCGCAGAAATTGTTTTGCCAGTGCTGCCTGAGTCTTCGCTGGATGCAGAGGCTGAGGCGATTGATCCGGTGTTGCTGGAGATCTTTAAGCATGAAGCACAAGCGCATTTGCAAACGCTGGTTGAGTTTTTAGCCGACTGCGCCGAGCAGCTGCCTAAATCCATTAATGATGACTTGCAACGCGCGATGCATACGCTCAAAGGCAGTGCCTTTATGGCAGGCATCCTGCCGATTGCGAGCATTGCCACGGCGTTAGAAAAACTAGCAAAAGATTATAAAGCGAATTTATTAGCTATTGAATTTAATGAGGCGCTGTTACTCAGCGAAGCTGAACAGTTGTTGCGTGTTGGTATTGAGCAACTGGATAGCACACCACTGCAAGCGATTGAGGGTGCGCCAGCGTTTATCGATACGCTGAATCAGCTGATGAATCAGCGCTTAGCGCAGGCTGATGAGAAAAGTGTAGACGATCCTAAAGTGATTTCCACCTTCTTGTCTGAAGGTATGGATATCTTGCTGGATATGGATGAGCAGCTTGAGTGCTGGCATACGCATCCAGCAGAGCGCAAAGAATTGGTCGCACTATTGGATGAACTGACGGCCTTGGGTCGTAGCGCTCAAATGGCTGAGCTGCCGCAAGTCGAAGACCTTTGCAATGCTTTATTAGAGCTCTATAGCGCAGTTAAAAATGAGCGTTTGCCAACCCAAGAACGTTTCTTTGCGCATGCTAAACAAGCACATGATGCGCTGCTCAATATGATGGATCAGGTGGCGGCAGGCTTGCAGGTTGAACCACGTCAAGACAGCGTTGATGCGTTATATGCATTGATGAGTGATGAGTTACAACCATTGGCAACTGAGTCCGCACTCGAACCTTGTGCTGAGCTTGAGTTATCTGAGTTCAGTATTGAGCCTGAGTCTATGGTAGATGCGCTGCCTGTTACTGAAGCTGTGCCAGGGCTAACTGAAGCCTTGCTTGAACCTGAGTTTGCCGCTGTGCAGGCATTGGACAGTGAGCGTGGGGATCAGCCAGCTCTGACTGATCTTGATGAAGAAATGGTGGAAATCTTCCTTGAAGAAGCCATGGACTTATTAGAAAGCGCCAATGAGTCATTGGCTGCATGGCTGTCCGCTCCGCAAAATAATGCGGTGATGTCGGCGTTACTGCGGGATCTGCATACCCTCAAAGGGGGTGCGCGCATGTCTGAAATTAAACCTATCGGTGATTTAGCCCATGAGCTTGAGTCACTCTATGAAGGTTTATTGGATGGGCGTTACAGTCATAGTGATGATTTGGCTGATCTGCTGTTACGCAGCCACGCGCGCCTTGCGCTACTGCTAGATCAGTTGCAGGCCGGACAAGCGATGCAACATGCAACAGCGTTAATTGAACGCATGCAAGCGCTGCGCCGAGGAGACTTTACGCCGCTAATCGAGGCTGTTGCTGAAGAGGATACGGATGCGCAGTTTGATCTTGATGACAGTGAGGCAAGCGCTGCGCAGCCTAGTGTTGCAGAGCAGGATGTCCTAGCAGCGGCCGGTGAGCCAGAGCATGATGCTCCGCAGTCAGCCCAAACCCGTGCTGCTGATGAAACTGTTGCAGACACTGCTGACGTTGACACAATTGCGGCTGAAACTGAGCCACGAACAGAGCATCCTCAAGCTGCAAGTGCGGCTTTTGAGGTGACAGAGACCGACACTGCTGCGCATTTACGTGATCCTGAATTGGTCGAAATTTTCCTCGAGGAAGGTTTTGAGATTATTGATAGTGCAACTGCAGCCTTAGCACGCTGGATGGCTAAGAGCGATAACCTACTGGAGCTTGAAACCCTGCTGCGCGATTTGCATACCTTAAAAGGTGGTGCGCGCATGGCTGAAATAGCAGAAGTGGGTGATTTAGCTCATGAGCTTGAGTTCTTATATGAAGACTTAAGCGCAGGTCGGTTGAAGGTGAGTACAGCTGTCTTTAACTTGCTGCACGATTGTCATGACAATTTAGCAGTGATGCTGGAGGCTGTGCGCGATCATGCAGTCTTGCCGGATGGGCAGGCCTGTATTGGGCGCATTCAGCAGTTACGTGGCATACCGGCTGCTGAGCAAAGCGTTGCAGATAGCATTGAGTTGCAGCCTGTCAGTAGCGGCATAGAGGCAGACGATAATGACGATAATGACGATAATGACGATATATTAAGTATCTTTATTACTGAAGCCGGTGAGTTATTAGCCGAGCTCGATGCTACTTTGGCTTTATGTGCTGCTGCGGATGCCACAGAGGAGCCAGTGGATGATGCTTTGCGTGCTTTGCATACGCTAAAAGGCGGTGCGCAACTGGCTGATGCCCAGCAGATTGGTGATATGAGTCAACAGCTTGAGCAGCAGTTACTTGAAGCCGCACAGCAAGGGCGGCCTTGGCCCAATCATTTGCAGGGTCAGTTGCGCAGCTCGTTTGAGCAGTTAGTGGCTGAGGTGGCAGCCTTAGGACAAAGCTTGCCGAAGCAACAAGGGCTGTCACAAACCCAGCAATCCAGTCCAGCAGAATCATTGGCGCCCCAGCAAACCCAGTGGGCAATGCCTATTGCTGCAGCGAGTAGCTTGGCTGATAAGCCAATTACCTATAAGACACTACCTTTTGTAGAGAAAGCCAAACAAGAAGCCCTGAGAGCGAATGCGCAGCGTGCGCCGCAAGAACAAGTGCGGGTACCTGCTGAGCTATTAGAAAATCTGGTTAACTTAGCCGGTGAAACTTCGATTTTCCGTGGTCGGGTGGAGCAACAGGTCAGTGACTTTGGCTTTACCCTTAGTGAGATGGAGGCCACTATTGATCGTGTGCGTGATCAGCTGCGCCGCTTAGATACAGAGACTCAGGCACAAATTCTCAGCCGTCATCAGGCTGAAACTGAAAAAGCGGGCTATGAAGATTTCGATCCACTAGAAATGGATCGTTATTCGCAGTTACAACAATTGTCGCGGGCGCTGTTTGAGTCCTCTTCTGACTTGCTCGACTTAAAAGAAACCTTAGCGGCACGCAGTCGTGATGCAGAAACGCTGCTATTACAACAGGCGCGGGTTAATACAGAGCTGCAAGAAGGCTTGATGCGTACGCGCATGGTGCCATTTGAGCGCCTATTACCGCGCTTGCGCCGCGTGGTGCGCCAGGTGTCCAATGAGTTGGGTAAAAATGTTGAATTCGTTGTCGCCAATGCCGAAGGAGAAGTGGATCGTAGTGTTCTCGAACGTATGCTGGCGCCTTTAGAGCATATGCTACGCAATGCCATTGACCATGGGATTGAAGCGGCAGAGGTGCGTCGCGCTGCTGGCAAAGCAGAGGATGGCACTATTCGTTTAGAACTCAGTCGCGAAGGGGCTGATATTTTGCTGGTGCTGTCCGATGACGGCGCTGGTGTCAACTTAGCTGCAGTGCGCAATAAAGCCATTGAGCGCGGCTTAATCAGTGCCGATGCGGTCCTGAGTGATCAAGAAATGATGCAATTTATTTTGCATGCAGGCTTTTCTACTGCCGGCACTGTGACGCAAATTTCCGGCCGTGGTGTGGGTATGGATGTGGTCAGCGCCGAAATTAAAGAGATCGGTGGCTCCATCACTATTGATTCGCAGCAAGGCACAGGCACGCGCTTTAATATTCGCTTACCCTTTACCGTATCGGTCAACCGAGCGTTAATGGTGATGGCCGGTGAGGATTCCTATGCTATTCCACTCAATACCATCGAAGGTATTGTACGGATTTCGCCGTATGAGCTTGAGGCGCTTTATCAGCAGGAGCAGCAAGAGGGTAAACCTGCGCGTTATGAGTATGCCGGTCAGGTGTATCAACTTAAGTATATTGGCGACTTACTCAATAATGGACAGAATCCAAAACTGGTCGGACAATCCCTGCCTTTACCAGTGATTTTAGTGCGCTCGAATGAGTACGCGGTTGCGGTACAGGTTGATGTTCTTGCCGGCTCACGGGAAATCGTGGTGAAGGGTTTAGGGCCACAGTTTGCCAGTGTGCATGGTATTTCTGGTGCCACTATTCTTGGTGATGGGCGTGTGGTGGTGATTCTTGACTTGATGGCGATGATTCGTATGCAACAGGTCAGTGCCAGCTTGGCCGGTGCTGCTGAGCAATCTCGAGTGCCAGCCATGGCTGACAGACAAGCAGCGAAGCTGGTGATGATCGTGGATGACTCTGTCACAGTACGCAAAGTGACCTCGCGTTTGTTGGAGCGCAACGGCATGCAGGTCATGACCGCAAAAGATGGTGTTGATGCAATTACACAACTGCAAGAGCGCAGGCCCGATATCATGCTGTTGGACATTGAAATGCCGCGTATGGATGGTTTCGAAGTAGCAAATCTGGTGCGCCATGACTCCAAGCTCAAGGACTTACCTATTATCATGATCACCTCGCGTACCGGTGAAAAACACCGTGAGCGAGCCATGGCGATTGGGGTTAATGACTACTTAGGCAAGCCGTACCAAGAAACCGTGTTGCTGGACGCCATCAGTAAGTTGCTTGGCAGGCATGACTGAGCCAGCGCCTGTGCGCGTTGCCGTTGTAGCGGACACATCGCTACAACGGTATGTTTTACAACAGTTGCTAAATAAGCACGGCTACCGGGTTGTGCTCAATAACGCCCCGCAACAGCTAACAACTGAGCATTTACAAGCCTGCAAAACTGACCTTTGGTTGTACGATACAGAATGTTCTAATGACGTTGCTGGTCATGCTTTAGAATATTTTTTAACGGCACCTAGCGCCCCGGTACTGTTTGGCGAAGGCTTTGCACCAGAGCGTAATTCAGTAGATTATCAGCGTTGGGAGCGCAGTTTACTTAAGAAAATTGTACAGCTTACTCAGTATCTAGCTCAGCAAAATACCTTAAACCTTATTGTCGCCCGTCCAATGCAGAAGCCTGTACCCTTGCCACAGCCTAGTGTGAAATATCAGCTCCAATCTGATCAACCTGCTAAACGGGTCTGGTTGCTAGCGGCTTCGCTGGGTGGGCCGCAAGCAGTTAAAGAGTTTTTAGATGTTTTGCCTGCAGGGTTAGCGGTCGGCTTTATCTATGCACAGCATATTGACCCAAGCTTTGAGAGCAACTTACCGCAAGCCGTTGGGCGTCACAGCCAGTGGCCTGTACGGTTACTGCATGAGCACCACTGTGTCCGTGAGGGTGAAGTTGTTATCGTGCCGGTCCGTCAGGTATTGGATTTTGCTGACAATAGCCGCTTGCTTAAGCTGGATGCACTTTGGGAGGGCCTTTACAGTCCTTCGATTGAGCACATGATGCGCAATTTAGCTCGGCATTATGGGCCTCATTGCGGCGTGATTGTATTTAGTGGCATGGGTGAAGATGGCTGTGTTGCTGCTGAATATGTGCTGCAGCAGGGGGCACAAGTGTGGACGCAGAGCGCAGAGAGCTGCGTCTGCTCAAGTATGCCAGACAGTGTTGCGCAAGCAGGCTATAGCCTCATCAGTGCGAGCCCGCAGGGCTTAGCCAATGAGCTGGTGCAGTACATGTTAAAGACCAGCGTGCACAATAATGATGATATTAAGAGGACAAAATCATGACTCAAGCCGTTGTCGATCAGACTGCCAGCCCGTTAACCGGTTTACTATTGACGCTCAGCGACCGCTTACTGGTGTTGCCCAATACTGCAATTGCTGAACTTGTTGCATACCGCCAAGTACAGGCTGCGGAGAACTCGCCGAATTGGTTGTTAGGACAAATTCGTTGGCGCGATCTTAATTTGCCGCTGCTGTCTTTTGAGGCGGCGTCCAATGATGCTGCGGTTGTTACTGAGCGTGCGCGCGTAGTGATCGTCAATGCGATTGGTGGTCGCCCTAAATTTCGTTTTTTTGCTCTGCTAATTCAGGGTATTCCGCGCTCTGTACGTATTGAGACAGACTTGCTCAGCGAACAAAGCGAAATGTTGCTGCCTCTGGAGTTGGATGCGGTGATTATTGATGGCGAAATTGCGAAAATTCCTGATTTGGCTGCACTTGAGCAAAAGCTGGCAGACTTAGACCTTATCTGAATTTTTGAGCACTGCAGGCAAGCCAGCCAGCACTTTAGTCAGTGTTTGAGCCGGCTGTAACTACTTGATTGCGACCTGCACTTTTGCCTGCATACAGTGCTTGATCAATACGTTCAAAGGCTTGATCCAGTGTTTCCTCAGCTGACACTTGGCCAATACCTGCTGAGAACGTGATGGTTACCGGTTCGCCTCTAAAGTGAAACGGACAGGCCTCAATGGCTAAACGTAACTGGTTAAGCAATTGAATGCCTTCGTTTAGCGGCGTGTCGGGCAATAATATGGCGTACTCTTCTCCACCAAAACGGGCGATAAAATCAGTTTTTCTCAGGCGTTTTTTTAGCTCTTGGGCAATCAGTTGCAATACTTTATCGCCAGCCAAATGACCGTAGCTATCATTGATACGTTTAAAGTGGTCAATATCAATAATGCTCAATAAGAGTGAGCTGCTGTGGCGCTGTATACGCGCATGCTCAAGCTCTGAGCGCTCGTTCCATGCTGCCCGGTTGGCTAAGCCTGTTAGGGGATCAAGGAGTGCCTTCTGCCTCTGCTCTTCTAGCTTTGTGGTTAACTGCTGGGCTTCTTGCTCCATCTGCTTGGAGTGCTCGGTTAGAGCCTGAAAACGCTCAAGAATGACTGAGTCAGTCTGTATACGTTTTTCTTGATAGACCTGCAGTGTATTAATAAAGCTGTTGAGGCGTGTATCAACTCGTTTCTTTAAGTCATCTAGATCTGTTGAGGTATGCACATCATCCTGGAAACTGGTCACATGTTGGCGCAGGTCATTATCTAACGTGTGTGTGTCTTTAACCGATTCGGTGTAGCCACTTGAAGTCGCTTGTAAGATGTTATGGAATGACGCTAAGCGCTGGTTTAGTTCGAGTAGATATTGCTCCAAACCATTGTCTGAGCCATTGGCGATAGCCAGAATAATGCAGGATAACTCATCCAAAACGGGAGCTAACTCGTACCAGTTGAGGCCTTTATTAATGCGTGAGCGCAACTCAATGGTTTGCTGCTCATGGGCAGCACTGATCGGTAAATTGTTGAGCAGTGATGTTAGTGTTTGATGAATATGTTTGGCAACCGAACTGTAGCTGGCCTCCATGAGCAGCGGTAAGGCATAACTGTTATCAGCGTGCTCGGTAGGCCTAGGTTGTTCTGTGCTGTCACTGTGCTCAGATTCAGTGAGTGTCTCAATTTCAGTGATAAGTTGTGTTGTGTGTGCTTGCTCGTTTTCTGCAACCACGGCAAGAT